>CAWDQY010000014.1:0-84536 GCA_963804575.1 uncultured Chloroflexia bacterium | reverse complement strand
GCTGAGTCGCTGCGGTTGGGCCGGCGACGACCCGTTGATGGTCGGCTATCACGACCACGAATGGGGGCAGCCGCTCCACGACGAGCGCGCACTCTTCGAGATGCTCTGCCTCGAGGGCGCCCAGGCCGGCCTGGCGTGGTCGACCATCCTGCGTCGGCGCGAGGGCTATCGCGAAGCGTACGACGGCTTCGATGCCGGGCGCATCGCCGCCTACGACGATGTGCGCCAGGCTCAGCTGCTCAGCGACGAGCGCATCATCCGCAATCGCGCCAAGGTGCGTGCCTTCCGCGACAACGCCATCGCGACGCTGCAGCTGCGCCGGGACGCCGGCGGTCTGGACGCGTACCTGTGGGGTTTCGTGGGCGGCGCGCCCATCGTCAACCACTTCGCCTCGCTGGCAGAGGTGCCGGCCCAGACGCCACTGGCCGTGAAGCTGTCGCACGACCTCAAGGGGCGCGGCTTCCGCTTCGTGGGGCCGGTCATCATCTACGCCCTGATGCAGTCGGTGGGCCTGGTGAACGACCACCTCCTCGACTGCTTCCGCCATCCCGAGGCGACGGCGGAACCGGCCACCGACTGACACTCGACGCCGCTAGGATGCTCTTCAGCAGTCCGATCCGCCACTGCCTCTGAGCGAGCGCGGGCCACACCGGGGCACCGATGGGCAAGAAGTCCAAGGGCAAGGACAAGGGCAAGAAGCAGGACCTGCGGAAGGCTGCCAGCCCCGCCATCGCCGAGCTGCCCGTGGCATGGGGACAGGGCGATCGGATGCCTCCCTCCCCCTCCGAGAGCGCGGCCGAGCGGCCCCGTCCGACGGTCGGCGCCAGCGAGCTGGCGGCGCGCCTGGCGGGGCTCTCGACGGTCTTGCAGCGGCACCTCTCCCGGGTCGATGCCGGCGCTGGCCTGACCCGCGCCCGACTCTCCGCCCTGGGCCTGCTGGTGATGGGTGGAGCACGCACGTTGGGCGAGCTGGCGGCAGCCGAGCATGTGCGGCCGCCCACCATGACTCGGCTGGTACACGCCATGGAGGCCGACGGGCTGGTGGCGCGCGAGCCCAACCCCGCCGACGGCCGCTCGGTCGTCATCCGGGCCACGCCCTACGGCGAGGCGCAGCTCGAGCAGGGCCGCGGGCGCCAGATCGCGCCGCTGGCCGGGTCCATCTCCGAACTCGGCTCGGCCGAGCGGCTGCAGCTGGAGGACGCCGCTGACCTGCTGGGCCGCCTGCTGCGCTCGTCCGCCTGGGAGCCGACCGAGCCGACCGAGTGACGCTCGATCCCGCTGGCACCCCTGCCGGCGGCCCCGCCACCGACCCCATCGGCACCGTCGAGACGCCGAGGACGCCGAGGACCGAGCTGGTGGTCTGGCTGGCGCTGGTGGTGGCGCTGGTGGGCTTGCTCCAGTCGGGCACCCCGCCGCGCGTGGCCGTGTTGTCACTCATCGTCATCGCCATCACGCTGGCGATCTCGCTGCGCTGGCGGGTAGCCGGCTCAGCCGTCGTGGTGCTCCTGCTGGTGGGCATCGCGCTGCGGATGGCGCCGGCGAGCGGCTTCAGCGATGTCCTGGTGGTGACCGAGGCCGCCATCCGCGAGATGCTCGCTGGCGGCAACCCTTACGGCCACGGCTACGCGGAGTCGCTGCCCCCGGGCGCGCCCTTCGCCTACGGGCCGCTGGCGCTGCTGTGGTACCTGCCCAGCCTCGATGAGCCGGGGCGGCTGGAGCGGCTGGCGGCACTGGCGGTGCTGTTCCTGCTGGCCATCCGCGGACGACCCCTGGGACTGGCGGTATATGCCGTCACGCCGGCCTTCGTGGTCTCCGCGGCCGACGGCTCCAATGACACCACGGCCGGCCTGCTCATCCTGGCGGCGTTGCTCGTGGGCGTGCGTGCCCCCGTCCCAGGAGCCGTGCTGCTGGCCGTGGCAGTAGCCTTCAAGCCCTATGCCCTCGCCTGGCTGCCGGGCCTCATCGCCTATGCCGGGGCGATCGGGCCGCTGCTGGCCTTCATCGCGGCTTCGGCCGTGCTGTGGCTGCCGGCCGTGCTCGCCTGGGGACCCGGGTCGCTGTTGTGGTCATTCCGTGAGGCCGAAGGGTTGCACGCTCAGCCGTACTACTCACTGGCCTACGGCATCGACGCTCCGGCCGCGGTCCCCAAGGACGCCTGGAGCGTGTTCCGCATCGCGGTCGGTCTGCTGCTCACCGGCGTCAGCCTGCTGTGGGCGCGGTCGGCGGCGTCGCTCATCATCACCGGCACGCTCATCTTCGCCGCCGTGCTGTTCCTGGGCTGGTGGGGCACCTTCGCCTACCTGGCTGCCGTGGCACCGGTGCTGTGCTGGCACCTCGATGACTGGCTCGGCCTGGGTGGGCAGCGCGTCATCTGGCCGACCGATCCGGTGCGCGCGGTCACCACTGCCGTCGATTCACGCTGGCCAGTCCTTCGCCCGACCGGCGGTGTCATCGAGGCGAGACGCAGGTTCGGCTAGAATCCGAGGCCTCCGAGCCAAGCTAGTACGGGAAGCGAAGACGCGTGATCCGCCCCGGTCGCCGCACCGGATCACGTCGAGCAGAGGCGAGCCCGGTCCCGTGTGCGTGACACGACGCCCCTGGTGGCGGCGGAGGGACACATGTCGGCTGTGGGTATCGGGCTCCTGATCATCGCTCATGTCGCGGACTACACCACCTTCGTCGTGATGGTGGCCAGAAATGGGCTTGGCAGCGAGCTGAACCCACTGGTGGTCACCCTCGCACAGGACTACGGTCTGGCCTTGCTGACGGTGGCCAAGTTCGCCACGGTGCTGCTGGTGGCGGCCGTCTTCCTCGTGGTAGGACGCACTCGACCACGCGTCGCCGGCGCGGTGCTGGCCTTCGGCGTCCTCATCGGCGGCTTGGGCGCGTTCTCCAACATCATCTCGATCTGACTGCCGCGGGGTCGAGTCACGGGCGCGGCTCGACCACGCCTAGTGGTCGACCTGCTCCTCGCCCAAGGTATCGACGGCGAGATCCGGACGCACCGAGCGCACCCAGTCACGCACCGCCCACAGCGTGGTGTTGAAGCCGAGGCCGTCCCAGGGGATCTCTTCCACGGAGAAGTCGCGCACCTCCAGCGACTCGGGCGTGGGTCGCATCTCACCACCCACGATGGCGGCCTCGTAGGCGATGACCACGACCGCGGCCTGCGGGCGTGAGTAGATGCCCACGATCTGCGTGGGCTCCACCACCAGGCAGGTCTCCTCGAGCGTCTCGCGCACGGCACCCTGGACGACCGTCTCATCCGCCTCCAGGAAGCCGCCCGGTTGCGCCCAGGTCCCGATGCCGGGCGGGATGGCACGGCGGATGAGGACCAGCCGGCCGTCGGCGGTGACCGGCAGGGTGGTCACCACCAGGCGCGGGTTGACGTAGGTGACGCAGCCACAGTCGGCGCAACGGTGGCGCCTGCGATCCTCGCCCTCGACCGGGCCGTAGACCAGGGTGCCGCCACAGCGGGAGCAGTTGCGCAGGACCGGCGCCAGCCATTCGGGCGCGCCCTGGGCGAAGCCGCGAACGGGAAGGCGAGCGCCCGGGTCATCGAGTCGCGTCATCGTCCTAGGCTAGCAACACGATGACCATGCCGATGAGGGTGACGAGCAGCGATCCCGCCAGCACGGCGACCCAGACCAGCCGGAAGTAGGCGCGACCCCGGTCCACCGTCCACCACGCGCCGACGGAGCGCCACACGCGCACGAGGGCGTCGGCCGTCACCGCCAGCAGCACGGTCCCGCCGAGCAGGACGGGCAGCTTGACCCAGGGCGACGACATCGGTGTGCCCAGCTCGAGGGCCCCGATGGCGATGACGCCGCACACCAGCACGATGATGGACAGGTAGATGAAGCTGCCCTGGAGTGGCGTGGGCGCCAGCTCCGGCACTCGCTGCGGCACCAACGGACGGCCATGCACGTCCAGCGGCACCGCTCGCTCCTGGCGGTCGAGTCGTGGCACGCCCTCCAACGCCTCCTGCTCGTCCATCTCGGCGAGTCTATCCCTCCCGGATCCGGGCGACCGCTACTGGCCCTGGGCCCGGGTGAAACCCTCTTCGTCCCCGTACAGGCGCAGCTTCTGCACATGCATCCAGGGCATGCGAGCACCGATGCGCTCCAGCAGTCGCAGCAGCGCAGCGTCATCGACCGTGCCACCCTCCTCGGCGGCCACGAAGCGGCAGCGCCACCAGCCCACGGTGTCGACACCGGCGCTGGGGGTGGGGTAGACCATGGTGCCGCGGGCGGACATCAGCAGCAGCCGGAAGTCGGGGCCGGCGACCTCGTCGAGGGTTCGCCCCACCACGGCAGGGTCGTCGTAGGCCTCGGTGTAGACGTCCGCGCCGATGAGCCGCGTGTCGATGGCGGCGCGATCGGCGCCCACCGTCCAGCGCGGGCGTGGCGCTGGCGGCTCGGTTGGTGCGCCAGCCGACTTGGTGGCATAGCGCGTCTGCGGGGCGCGTCCCGAGGTTCTCGATGATGGCGTCGGCGAAGCCCGAGGTCGAGGTCGCGTGCTCCACGTCGCCGGCCTGGCGAGCCACGTCCAGCGTGACGGCCTGGCCCTCCTCGAGCGTGACGAAGACGGCGTCCTGGATGCGTTGGGCGGCCGCGTGCTCGCCGAGATGGCGCAGCATCATCACCGAGCTCAGGATGAGCGCGGTCGGGTTGATGACGTTCTTGCCGGCGTACTTGGGCGCCGAGCCGTGGACAGCCTCGAAGATGGCGGCCTCGTCGCCGTAGTTGCCCGAGGCAGCGAAGCCGAGGCCCCCGACCAGCCCGGAGGCGAGGTCGCTGATGATGTCGCCCGCGAGGTTGGTGGTGACGATGACGTCGAACTGCGCCGGGTCCTTGACCATCTGGTGGGCCACGTTGTCGATGATGAGGTGCTGCGGCTCGATCTCGGGGTACTCGGGCGCCATCTCCTCGAAGACGCGCTTGAACATGCCTTCGGTCAGCTTGAGGATGTTGGCCTTGGTGGCACAGGTGACCTTGCGGCGGCCCTCCTGGCGGGCCAGCTCGAAGGCGTAGCGGATGATCTTCTCCGAGCCGCGCCGGGTGATGATCTTGAGCGCCACCGCCACGTCGCGCGTGTCGAGGTACTCCACGCCGGCGTAGAGGTCCTCGATGTTCTCGCGCACGACGATGAAGTCGATGCCCTCGCCGTCGTAGCGGGTGGGCACGCCGGGGATCTGGCGAGCCGGGCGGATGTTGGCGTAGGTCTCGAAGAGCTTGCGCAGGGTCACGTTGGCCGACTTCTCACCGAAGCCGACGGGCGTCTCGAGCGGTCCCTTCAGGGCCACGCCGGTACGGGCGATGGAATCGGCCGTCGCCTTCGGAACGCCAGAGGTGTCACCGCGCTTGAAGACCTCCGCGCCGGCCTCCGCCTCCTCCCACTCGATGGCCACGCCGGCGGCCTCGATGACGCGGCGGGCGGCCAGGCTGATCTCCGGACCGACGCCGTCGCCGGGGATGAGGGTGACGCGGTGGCTCATGGGTTCCTCCAGCCAGAACGTATTCGGGATGCCGGCCACGGTGGGCCGACCGGTATGACGCTTGAGATGGACGATGCTACACGGGCCGCTCGGGGGACCACAGGCCCACGGGACCCATGGCCTCGGCTCGCCGGACGACGGACTCCGCTCGGCTACCACAGGCCCGCAGGATGACGGCCTTCGCTCGGGTGCTACAGGCCCGCCGGACGACGGCCTCTGCTCGCTGGACGATACTGTGCCAGGTGATGGTCCCGATGCTTCGCTGGCTACCCCGGCTCGTCTGGCCGTGGGCTCGCGCTCCTCCTGGCCCTGGCCGCAGCACTGCTGCTGGTGGCAGTCCCGGCAGCTGCTGCTGACCGCGACACCCTCGCGGCCCGCGGGCCGTACCTCACTGGTGTCGCCGACGTGGTCGTTCCTCGACCGGCTGGCGGCGGCAGCTTCGAGGCTCGGCTCCACTACCCCGTGCCGGGGTCGTCAGCCGATGCCAGCGACGAGCCGGCGCCCATCGTGGCCTTCGGGCACGGCTACCAGACGTCCGTGGAGCTCTACGCCGAGACGCTCGACCACCTCGCATCCTGGGGCATGGTGGTCATCGCACCGCGCTCCGGTGGGGAGCTGTTTCCCAGCCACCAGGCGTTCGCCGATGACCTGCGGTTCGCGCTGGACTGGGTCGCATCCGAGGCCTCGGGCGGCAGTGACTGGCCCGCCGGTCCGGTCGATCCGGCGGCCCGGGCCGTGGCGGGACACTCGATGGGGGGCGGGGCGGCCGTGCTGGCGGCAGCCGATGACCCCACCATCCGCGCCGTCGCCACGCTGGCGGCCGCCGAGACCGACCCGAGCGCCATCGAGGCGGCCTCCAGGCTGGCGGTGCCGTCGCTCTTCGTGGCCGCGGGCGATGACGCCGTCACCCCCATCGCCGAGCACCAGCGACCCATGTTCGAGGCCACGAGGACTGGCCGGGCCCAGCTGCGCACCATCGTCGGCGGCGGCCACTGCGGCTTCCTCGATACCGAGACCCTGCTGCTACGCCTGGTCTGCGGTGAGGCGGCCATCGAGCGAGGCGAGCAAGTCGCTACCACGCGCGCCGTGTTGACTGCCTGGCTACTCCACGAGCTGACGGCCGACGAAGGCATGGCCGACGTGGCCTGGCCCGACGGGCCGGACGACTGGACCGAGGTCGAGGCGAGGTAAGCGGAAGGCTGACTTGAGGTCCTGATCGGGCTGGCCAGTCGCTGGTCGTGCGTACGGGTGCCTTGGGCCTGATCCTGCCCGACGATCCGTCCTGCTCCGCCGATCCAACCTGCTCCGCCGATCCAACCTGCCCGGCTCCCACTGGACGGGCCAACACGACCAGTGAGCGACCGAGGCGTCGGGCGATTCCCGCGAGACGGGTCGAGATGCCAATCCTGCTCACCCCGCGCGGCATGTCCGACCGATCCGACAGCTCATCGAGGCCTCTCGACGGCAGGTGGGTCGGGTTGACCCGCCGGGCGGGACTCCGGCCGGAGCCTGTCCGGTCAGGTGCCGGGCAGGGATGCGGTCAGGTGCCTGGCCGGAGCTAGGCAGCGGCGACGACGGGTGAGACAGCCTCCTCCTCGCCGGTGCGGATACGCAGCAGCTTGGCGACCTCGACCACGACCACCACGGCGAGGGAGACGACGATGCAGACGAGCCATTGATCGATGTCGAGGTCGACCGTGCCGAGGATGCGGTTGAGGATGCCCAGCTCAGTCGCCGCGACCGTGGCCAGGAGCGCCAGGCCCGCACCCTTCAGCAGGGTCGGGTTCTGGAACACCCCGCCCGAGAAGATGGAGTGAGTCGGGTCGGACGTCTCGATGGCAAACCAGACATTGGCCAGCGAGAAGACGGTCAGGCCCATCGTTCGCGCGACCGCCTCGCCGTAGGCGTCGGTCGCCCACCAGATGACCCCGAGCGTGGTCGCGCCCATGACCAGGCCGATGACCACGAGGTAGCTGAACAGGAACGTCGGCAGGATGCGCTGGTCCGGCGATCGCGGCCGCTCGGCCATGAGTCCACTCCGTGCCTTGCTGTAGCCCAGCCCGATGGCCAGGAAGACCGTCACGGTGAAGTTCACCCAGAGGGTCTGCAGGGGCGTGAAGGGGATGCCCTCCGCGATGAAGAACAGGCTGGCCCCGAGGAAGGTGGCGATGAACCCGAACAGGCCGGCCATCTGGTATTTGATGTAGCGAAGCAGGTTGTCATAGAGCTCACGACCCAGCTCGACGGCCTTCACGATGGTCGCGAAGTTGTCGTCGGTCAGGATCATCACCGCCGCCTCCTTGGAGACCTCCGTGCCGGTGATGCCCATGGCCACACCGATGTCGGCACGCTTCAGCGCAGGGGCATCGTTGACACCGTCGCCGGTCATGGCCACGACGTGACCCTTGCGCTTGAGCACGTCGACCAGGTGGACCTTGTCCTCCGGCGCGACCCTGGCGATGACGCCGATACCGTCGATTTGGCGATCGACCTCCTCGTCGTTCATGGCCGCGAACTCGGCGCCGGTGATGGCTCGCCCGGTGATGCCGAGCTTGCGAGCGATGGCCTCCGCGGTCACGGCGTGGTCGCCGGTGATCATGCGCACCTGGATCCCCGCCGCGTGCGCGGTGGCGATGGCAGCCCTCGCCTCGGCGCGGGGCGGGTCGACGATGCCGACGATGGCCAGCAGCGTGAGGTCGGAAACCAGTGGCAGGAGGTCGACGGAGGGATCGAAGGCCTTGGGATCGAAGTCACGCTGGGCGGTGGCCATGACGCGCAGGCCCTCGCGGCCGAGACGTTCGTTCTCGGCCAGGTACGGCTCGCGGACCGCGGCGATGGGCACGTGCTTTCCGGTGCCGTCGTCGGCGGACGTGGCACGCGCCAGCAGCTGGTCGGGGGCACCCTTGACGTAGCAGCGGATGACGTCCTTGCCCTTGTCGTCCTTCATGGCGTGGAAGGTCGCCATGAACTTGTAGGCAGCGTCGAAGGGGACCTCGGCGAGGCGTGGGTAACGCTCGCGGGTCAGGATGGGATCCACTCCACCCTTCGCAGCCAGCACCACCAGCGCACCCTCGGTCGGATCGCCGACAAGGTCACCGTCGCGCACCACGGCGTCTGCACACAGCGCCATCGGCAGCAGGTAGCGGTCGAGTGGCACATCGGCCTCACCGGCCACGTGGTTGACCTGGCCGACCGTGGAGTAGCCCTCGCCGGTGATGGCGTAGCGGCGTCCCACGACCGCCATCTGGATGGCGGTCATCTGGTTGAGGGTGAGGGTGCCGGTCTTGTCGGAGTTGATCGCCGAGGTGGAGCCCAACGTCTCCACCGAGCGCAGGCGCTTCACGATGGCGCCTGCCTTCGCCAGCGTGGTGGTCCCGGAGGCGAGGATGGTCGTGACGACGGCCGGAAGGCCCGTCGGGATGGCCGACACGGAGAAGGCGACGGCGGTGAGGAACAACGCGCTGAATTCCTGGCCACGCCAGAGTCCGAGTCCCATCGAGATGAGCAGGGCGACGCCGGCGATGACGAGGATCTGGTTGGTGAGCGCGTTGAGTTGCTTCGTCAGCGGGGTGGCTTCCGCCGTCTGGACCTGCAGCATGTCGGAGATGTGGCCCACCTCCGTGCCCATGCCGGTCGACGTCACGAGGATCGTCCCGGCTCCGCGAGTGACCTGCGTGTTCATGAAGGCGAGATCGACCCGGTCGCCCAGCGCGGCCTCGGCAGCGACGGACTCCACCTGCTTGGGGACGGGTGCGCTTTCGCCGGTCAGCGCCGACTCGTCGATCTCCAACGTCGCGGCCCGGACCAGGCGGCCATCCGCGGGCACCAGGTCACCGGCCTCGATCAGGACGATGTCGCCCGGGACCAGCTCCTCCATCGGGATCTCGACGACGTGCCCGTCTCGCATCGCTCGCGCCTTGACCACCATCATGCCCTGGAGAGCGGCGATGCTGGCCTCGGCCTTGCCCTCCTGGTTGAGGCCCATGAAGGCGTTGAGCAGCGTCAGCCCGATGAGCAGGACGCCGGTCATGAACTGGCCCGGCAGGAAGAGCGAGACGACGCCCGCACCGAGCAGCACGATCTGCATGGGGTCGCGGTACTGGCGCAGGAAGGCCTGCCAGCGCGGCTCCCTGGCAGCGGCGGTGAGCGTGTTCGACCCGTACTTCGTGCGGCGTGAGTCGACCTCGGTAGCCGACAGGCCCGTGGCTACCTCGACCGACTGCGCTGACAACGCCTCTTCGACGTTCAGCGCATGCCAGGCCGTGCCCTTGGCAGCGCCACTGGAAGCGGCGGTCGACTCCGTGGCCATCTGGGGTCCTCCTCGTGCTGCGGCCCTGACCGCTAGCTCTTGCGCTTGTTCTTGTTCTTGCCAGGCTTGGGCGTCTTGCCCGGCTTGGGCATCTTGTCCGGCCTGGGCGTCTCGCCGGGTGGTTCTTCGGCCTCCAGTTCCGACTTGGCGACCTGGAGGGCCGCCTTGGCCTCCTCGCTGACGGTGGGATAGCGCGGGTCGATGTCGATGAGCGCATTGGCGATGACACCGGCAACGGCGAGCCGCGCGAAGGGCTTGTCGTCGGCCGGGATGACATACCAGGGCGCCCACTCGGTGCTGGTCTTGCTGAGCACGTCGCTGAACGCCCGCTGGTAGTCGTCCCAGAAGGCGCGCTCGCGGACGTCGGCAGCGCTGAACTTCCAGTTCTTGTCGGGCTCGTCGATGCGGTCGAGGAAGCGCCGACGCTGCTCGTCCTTGGACAGGTTCAGGAGCAGTTTGACGATGCGGTAGCCCTGGTCACTGAGGTAGCGCTCCCAGTCGTTGATCTCGCGGAAGCGCCGGTTCCAGACATCACCCTCACGCGCGCTCGGCGGCAGCTGCTGGTCGGCCAGGATCTGCGGGTGGACGCGGACCACGAGGACCTCCTCGTAGTAGGAGCGGTTGAAGATGCCGATGTGGCCGCGGGCTGGCAGCCGGCGCGCATAGCGCCACAGGTAGTCGTGGTCGAGCTCCTCGACCGAGGGTACCTTGAAGGCGTGGACCTCGACGCCCTGCGGGTTGACCCCGCTCATGACGTGGCGGATGGTGCCGTCCTTGCCGGCCGCGTCGATGGCCTGGATGATCACCAGCAGGCTGTAGGTGTCCTGGGCGGCCAGGCGAGACTGGTACTCGGCCAGCAGCTCGACGCCTTCGACCAGGAGCTCCTTGGTCTCGTCGTTGCTCCGCGTACGCACGCCGGCAGGGTCGAAGTCCCGGGGTAGCCGCACGCGCCGACCAGGCTCGACGCGGAAGGGCTGGATGAACTGGGCGATGCGCTCCGGCTTCAGCTCAGACATCGATGGACTCCGCTGCTTGTGAACGGGGTCCACAACACCCCGCTGGCTGCCGTGCGTACGGTATCCGCGTGGGCCCAGTGCATGTCGCGCGTCTCACGGATGACATCATGGCACGGCGATCCGCGCCTCATCCCGACAGGAGGTGACAGCGCTGGTCGCGCAGTGAGGCATCGGCGCTCCGGCGGGCGACGGTCAGGACCAGAGCGTCGAGATCGGAGCCGCCGTGAGGCGGTCGCCAAGGCGGTAGGTCCGCGGGCCGGTATGGAGCACGAAGCCCGCCAACTCGGCGAGTAGGTCGATCTCGAACCGACCCTGCTGCTGGCGCACGTGGTAGAGCTCCGATACCACTCTGCCGCACCACGTAATACCACTCTGCCGCACGGACCCCCGGCTGCTGGAGAGGGCAGCCTGCGTGGCGGGGTGTGCGCGTCAGAACGGCGTGGGGATGAACCGATGCGAGAGTTCGGGCTCGACGTACTTGCCCGCTCGCTGGCGCTTCGGTAGCGCGATGTCGCGCGACTTCAGTGGCTCGTACGGGACCTGGCTCAGCAGGTGACTGATGATGTTGAGTCGCCCCCGCTGCTTGTCGTCGGTACGGGCCAGGTACCAGGGCGCCCAGGGCGTGTCGGTTGCGGCGAGCATGGCGTCCCGGGCCCGTGAGTAGTCGAACCAGCGGCTGTAGGACTTGAGGTCCATGTCGGTGAGCTTCCAGACCTTGCGCGAGTCCTGGATGCGATCCTCCAGCCGGCGGGTCTGCTCATCCGGACCGACCTCCAGCCAGTACTTGATGAGGATGATCCCCGACTCGACCATGGCCTGCTCCACGGCCGGCGCCTGCTCCAGGAAGCGTTCTGTCTGCTCAGGCGTGCAGAAGCCCATCACCCGCTCGACACCGGCCCGGTTGTACCAGCTGCGATCGAAGATCACGACCTCCCCAGCCGCGGGGAAGTGCTGGATGTAGCGCTGGATGTACATCTGCGAACGCTCGCGCTCCGTCGGAGCGGAGAGCGCCACGACCCTGAAGACGCGTGGGCTCACCCGCTCCGTGATGCGCTTGATGGTGCCGCCCTTGCCGGCGGTGTCGCGGCCCTCGAAGACGATGCAGATGCGGGCTCCGGTCGCCTTCACCCACTCCTGCATCGCCACCAGCTCGCCGTGGAGCCGGCGCATCTCGCGCTCGTACTCCTTGGTCTTCAGCTTCGGCTGTGGCTCGCTCGCGTTTGCCGCCGAAACGGCCTTGGCCTCGTTCTGACGCGCCCGATCCTGGTCGGCCTTCCTGGCCTTCTTCTTCGCCATCTTCGTGACCTCCGTGCGCTTGGGGTGTCGTCCGGACCGGGTCATGCTGCGACTGCGACCGTCGATGCCGGTGATGCCTCGGCGTCCTCAGCCGTCCGAACCTTGAGCAGCTTCCGTACCTCCTCGACCACGATGAGCGAGAGGGCCACGCCGATGCAGATGAACCACTGGTCGACCGTCAGGCTCACCGTGCCGAGAAGCCGCTGCAGGAAGCCGAACTCGGTGGCCAGGATGATGGTCAGCACCGACAGGCCGGTCGCCACCAGCAGGGCGCGGTTGGCGAGGATGGACCCACCGAAGAGCGACTCCCGCTCGTCCATCGTCTCCAGGGAGGAGAAGAGGCGGAAGAGCGAGAAGGTCGTGATGCCCATCGTGCGGGCGACCACGTCGCCGTAGTTGTCGTTGCCCCACCAGAGCACGCCCAGGGTGCCCGCGGCCATCACGAGGCCGACGAACACGAGCCAGGACATGAGGCGTCGCGGGATGATCTGCTGCTCCTTCGGCCGGGGTGCGACCTCCATGAGGCCCTCGCGCGGCTTGCCGTAGCCAAGGCCGATGGCCTGGAAGACGTTGACGGTGAAGTTGAGCCACATGGTCTGGAGCGGCAGGAAGGGGATGCCGCCCAGGATGTTCAGCAGCGCCGAGCCCAGGAACGTGGCGATGAACCCGAACAGGCCCGCCATCTGGAAGCGGATGAAGCGCAGCAGGTTGTCATACACGGCGCGACCGAGACCGACCGCCTTGACGATGGTCCCGAAGTTGTCGTCGGTGAGGATCATGACGGCGGCCTGCTTCGAGACCTCCGTCCCGGTGATGCCCATGGCGATGCCGATATCGGCCTTCTTCAGCGCCGGCGCGTCGTTCACGCCGTCGCCGGTCATGGCCACGACATGGCCCTTCTTTCGCAGGATGTCCACGAGGTGGACCTTGTCCTCGGGGGAGACGCGGGCGAGGACGCCGATGTCGTCGATCTGGCGCATCGCTTCCTCGTCGCTCAAGGCGCGGAAGTCGGCGCCGGTCATGGCGCGACCCTCGATGCCCAGCTGGCGGGCGATGGCCTCGGCCGTGACCGCGTGGTCGCCCGTGATCATGCGGACCTGGATGCCGGCCGCGTGGGCGGTCGCGATGGCAGCCTTCGCGGCAGGCCGCGGCGGGTCCACGATGCCGACGATGGCGAGGAGCTTGAGACCGTCCAGCGCTGGCAGCAGGTCCGCATCGGGGTCGAACGTGCCCGGGTCGAAGTCCTTGTAGCCGGTGGCCATGACACGCAGGCCCATGCTGCCCAGGCGTTCGTTCTCGGCGAGGTACTGGTCGCGCAGCTCTGCGACCGGGCGCTCGGCGCCGTCGGGGCCGTGCGCGCTGACCGCCCGGGCGAGGAGCTGGTCCGGGGCGCCCTTGATGTAGCCGCGCACCACGTCCTTCCCGGCATCGTCGGTCATGCGGTGGAAGGTGGCCATCATCTTGTAGGCCGCGTCGAACGGCAGCGTCGCCACGCGCGGGTAACGCTCGCGGGTGAGCGCCGCGTCCACGCCGCCCTTCGCGGCGAGGACGACGAGCGCGCCCTCGGTGGGGTCGCCCACGAGCGCGCCATCGCGCACCTCGGCGTCGGCACAGAGGGCCATCGGCAGCAGGTACTGCTCCAGGGGCACCTCCGGCTGGCCACCGGCGTGGCTGATCTGGCCGATGGTCGAGTAGCCGTCGCCGGAGATGCTGTAGCGGCCCGCCATCGTCGCCATCTGGGTGGCCGTCATCTGGTTGAGCGTGAGGGTGCCGGTCTTGTCGGAGTTGAGCGCGGACGTCGAACCCAGCGTCTCCACCGAGCGCAGTCGCTTCATGATCGCGCCGGCGTCGGCAAGCATCTGTGAGCCCTTCGAGAGGATGGCCGTGGTCACGGCCGGGAGCGCCGTGGGGATGGCTGCCACCGCGAAGGCGACCGCGCTCAGGAAGAGCTCCTGCCACTCCACGCCGCGGTACAGACCGAGCAGGGTGGAGACCACCAGTGCGACACCGGCGATGACGAGGATCTGGTTGGTGAGCGCGTCCAGCTGCTTGGTGAGCGGCGTCTTCTCGACCGTGGTGGACTGGAGCATGCCGCTGATATGGCCGACCTCGGTGGCCATGCCCGTGGTGGTCACCAGGAGCGTGCCGGCCCCCCGGGTGACCTGGCAGTTCATGAAGGCCATGTCCACGCGGTCCCCCAGGGCCGCATCGGACGCGACCGCATCCACCTGCTTGGGCGTGGGGATGCTCTCGCCCGTGAGGGCGGACTCGTCGATCTCCAGGGTCGCGGCCGAGAGGATGCGCGCGTCGGCCGGGACGAGGTCGCCGGCCTCGATGTTCACGATGTCCCCGGGAACGAGCTCCTCCATCGGGATCTCGACGAGATCGCCGTCGCGACGGACCTTGGCCTTGACGACCATCAGGCCCTCGAGGGCCGCGGCACTCGCCTCCGCCTTGCCCTCCTGGTTCATCGCCATCCAGGCGTTGAACAGCGTCAGCAGGATCAGGAAGACGCCGGTGTAGAACTGTCCGGGCAGGAACAGGCAGACGATGCCGGCGACCAGGAGCACGATCTGCATCGGGTCCGCGTACTGGCTGCTGAACTGCTGCCAACGCGACGCCTTCTTCGACTGGGCGAACGTGTTCTTGCCGTACTTCGAGCGCCGAGCGTCAGCCTCAGCGGACGTCAGGCCGACGGCAGGATCGACCTCGAGCCGGCTCGCGACCTCGTCCGGCGCCAGGGCATGCCACACCGCCTCAGCCGCCACCTGGGCGGCTGCAGGCGATGGGGAGGTCGGTTCCGTCATGATTCGTCATCCTTTCCCGGTCTCGTCACGGTCATGCCTGCGCCTCGGATCGTGATGCGAAGCCCGGCCGGAGAGAGTGGACCACACGACTGGCCCGGCGCGTCATCCGGCAGGGAGGAGGTATGACGCTAGGCCCGGCCTCTCGGATGGATCGCCGACGCTCGCGTCGTTGCCCGGGCCCAGCGCACAAACGGCCAAGGGCCGCTGGTTCAGCTGGCCGACTGGTCTCCAGCGGCCTTGGCAGCCTGCTTGACCGCCTCCGCCGTCTCATCGTCGACTGGCACGGCCTTGACCTCGCTGGCCTCTGGGATGGTCTGCGTGACCTTCTCGACCGCGGTGATGTCCACCAGCGCCACGATGCCCGAGGTTCCCGGCGTGATGACCGTGGCGAGTTCGTCAGCGACCTTGCTCTTCTTGAGCACGTTGCCGGCCTTGCCGACGACCGCGCCGGCGATGCCGACCGCCGCTGCCCCGACGAGGATGGTGGGCGGGAAGATGAGCCCGATGACGGCGCCGCCGACGGCGCCCCAGGCGAAGCCCTTGCGCGTGGTGTGATCGGTCATCTTCTGGATGTGGACCTTGCCTTGCTCGTCGGCGTTGGCGACCAGCACGCCGTCGATATCGATCGAGCCGCGAGCCTCAGCTTCACGCAGCGCGTCGTAGGCCATCTTGGCCGTGTCCACGTCGGCGAAGCGAGCCACCAGCACGGCCTCCTTGCCCTGCACGGCGATGGCCGCCTCGGCCTCGATGCCGAACTCGTCGCCGACCACCACGGCTGCCACGTCGATGGGCTGCTCGGCCGTACTGTCCTTGGTCTCGTCAGTCATACCAGTTCCTCCGATCGCGAACGGATCAGGTGCCGGGATGGACCGATCCTGTTCATGCCAGGTGATTATCAGCCAAGCATGACCATCGGAGTCACACATCCTCCGCTGTGGGGGAGGTCTGGCTGTCGATAGGGCGGATCGACCCCGCTCAGCCGCGCACGTCGGTCTGGGTCGCGGCCTCTCCGCTGCCGGGGACCGGCACATCGGCGGAACCCATGGCGCCGACGGCGACCTCGCGGCGGAATGCCTTGACCGCCTCGGTGACAGACGGGTACAGGTGCTGCTGGTCGATGGTCTCGAGCAGGCCGTAGCGCACGATCGCTTCGCGCACATCCGACTGCAGCTCCGCGAAGGCCAGGTGGATGCCGGCCGCGTTGAGCTCCAGGTCGAGGTCGGCGAGCATGGCGCCGGCCGTGGTGTCGATGTCGGTGATGGGCTCGGCGGCCACGAGGACCCACGCCGGCTTGGGGTCCGCGGACGCCACCAGCTCCCGGATGCGGTCACGGAAGACATTGGCGTTGGCGAAGAACAGCGGGGCTGACCAGCGCAGGATGATCATGCCCGGCACGGGCTCGGCGCCCGGGTATCGCTGCAGGTCGTGGAAGCCAGGCACGCCGGGAGCCTTGCCGAGGGTCGCCGAGTACGGCGACCAGGCCCGCTGGAAGATGTAGACGATCGAAAGCACGACCGCGATGACGATGCCCTGCAGGACGCCGACGAGCGCCACTCCGAGGGCGCAGGCCACGGCCAGCGCGAACTCGGTCCTGCGTACCCGGTAGAGCCGGCGCAGTTCCGCGAGGTCGAAGAGGCTGATGGAGGCGCTGATGACGACAGCGGCCAGCACCGGCTGCGGCATGTCCTGGACGAGCCCCGGCACGAACAGCAACATGAGCAGCACCAGCGACGCGGCCACCAGGCCGGTCATCTGCGTCTTGGCGCCAGACTGGAAGGCCACCGCCGTGCGCGAGCCGCTGGTGCTGACTGGGAAGCCGCTGAAGAAGCCCGCGGCCAGGTTGGCCGAGCCGATGCCGGCCAGCTCCTGGTTGCCGTCGACCTCGTACCCGGCGCGGCTGGCGAAGCCGCCCGAGGTGGAGATGGTGTCCCCGATGGACACCAGCGAGATGCCCACCGCCGCGGCGAACAACAGTGGGATGTCGGCCGGTCGACCGCTGGGAAGTCCGGGAGCGGAAAGCCCTGGGGCAGGACGCCGATGACCGAGACGCCCTGCTCGGCGAGACCGAACAGCATCGACAGGGCGATGGCCGCGACCACCGCGACGAGGATCCCCGGGGTTCGCGGCGCGAAGTGCCGGAGGCCGAGGATGATGCCCAGGCTCAGGAGGCCGATGCCGAGCGCCCAGGCGTTGGTCATGTCGAGTCCCTGGATGAAGGCGACCGCCTCCGCCACGAGGCCATCGGCGTCGGTGGAGAAGCCGAAGAGCTTGGGCAGCTGGCCGATGAGGATGACCACCGCGAGGCCGGCCAGGTAGCCGGTGCGCACGGGGCTCGAGAGCAGGTCGGCCACGAAGCCGAGCCTGGCCACGCCGGCTCCCACGGTGATGACGCCGACGATGAGCGCCAGCATCCCGGCCAGGGCGACAGCCTGCTCCTGGCTTCCAGCGGCCAGCGGCAGGATGGTCGCGGCGATCATCGGCCCGAGCGACGAATCCGGTCCCAGCACCAGGATGGGTGACGGCCCCACGATGGCGTAAGCGAGCAGGCACATGACCGTGGTGTACAGGCCGGTGATGGCGGGCAGCCCGGCCAGCTCCGCGTAGGCCATCCCCTGCGGGACCAGCAATGTGACCAGCACGATCGCGATGGCCTGCTCCTGGCTCCCGGCGGCCAGCGGCAGGATGGTCGCGGCGATCATCGGCCCGAGCGACGAATCCGGTCCCAGCACCAGGATGGGTGACGGCCCCACGATGGCGTAGGCCAGCAGGCACATGACCGTGGTGTACAGGCCGGTGATGGCGGGCAGCCCGGCCAGCTCTGCGTAGGCCATGCCCTGCGGGACGAGCAACGTGACCAGCACGATGCCCGCGATGAGGTCGCGAGAGAGCCACGAGCGCTCGTACGTGCGCAGCACGCGCACACCGGGCATCCAGTGCTCCACCCGCTGGAGCGTGCTGCCGGCGGCTGCGGCTGCGTGTGAACTCGCCATCCCGTCTCGACTCCCTCTCGCCAGTCTCGCTCGGCCATGCTGCCGTGGCAGGCTGGCACGAGCCTATCCCAGCAGACGCGGGAATGCTCGACATCCTCCGCTCCGGCGGAGGCCGTTCCTGATCAGGACACCCGATGGTCCTCCGGCAAGGAGGATGCGGTTCCTGATGAGGCGTGGTCTCCTCGCGTGGACCGTGGCGCGTCCCGAGGCTCCGGCTCCGGCATCGCCGATGGCGGCGCTTCGCGCGGCGCCATCGGTCACTCACTCCGACCTTGTCCGTGCGGAGTTCCTGCGGGTCCGACGCTCCCACTCCAACACATCGCACCGCCATCACACTGAGGAGGTTCACAGCATGAAGATCATCATCGTCGGCGGCGTCGCGGGTGGCGCATCCTGTGCCGCGCGACTTCGCCGGTTGGACGAGACGGCAGACATCCTCTATGGTCGAGCGCGGACCGTACGTCTCGTTCGCCAACTGCGGACTGCCGTACCACGTCGGCGGGGTCATCGAGCAGGAGTCCCATCTGCTGGTGGCGAACGAGCGCGTCTTCCGCGAGCAGTTCGCCATCGACTGCCGGACACGCTGCGAGGTCACGGCCATCTCGCCACAAGACCACACCGTGACGCTGCTCGATCACGCCACCGGCCAGACGACGACGGAGACCTACGACAAGCTGGTGCTCTCGCCGGGGGCGCCTTCCATCCGCCCACCGCTGCCCGGGATCGATCTGCCGGGCATCTTCGAGGTTCGCACGGTGCCGGACGCCAGAGCCATCCGGGAGTGGATCGAGAAGGGCACCAGCTTCCTGGCTGGGATGGAGCGCTACTCGGGTTTCCAGACCGTCCGACCAGCCAAGCGCGCTGTGGTCGTCGGCGGCGGGTTCATCGGCCTGGAGATGGCCGAGAACCTCGTCCATCGGGGCTTCGACGTCACCGTCCTCGAGCGAGGCAGTCACGTCCTGGCGCCGCTTGATGTCGAATTCGGGCGCCTCGTCGGTGACCACCTGCGCCGGCACGGTGTTGGCGTCGTGACCAATGACGGTGTGGCTTCGTTTGCACCGGGTCCGGATGAGACCGCTCATCGTGACAGCGGAGTCAGGGGCCGCCCACACAGCCCACATCGTCATCCTCGCGCTCGGCGTCCGCCCGGACACCACCCTGGCGAAGGCTGCGGGTCTCGAGGTCGGCGACCGCGGCGGCATCCGCGTGGACGAGCACATGCGCACGAGCGACCCCGACATCTTCGCCGTGGGCGACGCCGTCGAGGTCCGCGACTTCGTCACCGGCGAGTGGGAGCTCGTAGCCCTCGCAGGGCCGGCCAACCGCCAGGGCCGCATCGCAGCCGATGTGATCGCCGGACGCGACTCGCGGTTCCGGGGCACACAGGGTACGTCGATCGTGGGCCTCTTCGGTGCCACGGTGGCTTGGACCGGAGCCAACGAGCAGGCGCTCGCTCGACGCGGGCATCTCCGACTACGAGAAGATCCATATCTTCCCCAACTCGCACGCCGGCTATTACCCGGGCGCCAAGCCCATCGCCATGAAGGTCATCTTCCGCAGGTCCGACGGGCGCGTCCTCGGCGCCCAGGCCGTGGGAGAGGACGGTGTGGACAAGCGCATCAGCCACCTCGCCCTGGCCGTCCAGATGGGCGCAACGGTCTATGACCTCGAAGAGGCCGAGCTGTGCTACGCGCCGCCCTTCGGCAGTGCCAAGGATCCCGTCAACTTCGCCGGGATGGTCGCGGCTGACGTGCTGCGCGGTGACATGCCCCTCAGCCATTGGGACGCCTTGGACGGTGCCTTCATCCTCGACGTGCGAGAGCCGGCGGAGCTCGTCGTGGAGCACGTTCCGGATGCCATCAGCATCCCCTTGGGCCAACTCCGAGCTCGACTTCACGAGTTGCCTCGCGACAGGGAGATCCACGTCATCTGCCGCTCCGGGCAGCGTGCCTATCTCGCGACACGGATCCTGCTCCAGAACGGCTTCGACGCCCGGAACGTCTCCGGAGGCATGCTCTCGCACGCCATCCGCCCGACGGCCTGAGTTCCACGGCCGTGAAGAACGCGGAGCGTCAGCGTGTCGAGGCACTCGGACGGCTGGAGAACGGGCTTCGACAGGCCGGTGACTGGTACCTGTGGGGGCCGTACCTCAGCGAGCGCCAGTGGGGCACCGTCCGCGAGGACTACAGCCCGGACGGCACCGCCTGGGAGTACCTCCCGCACGACCACGCCAGATCACGGGCCTACCGCTGGGGCGAGGACGGGCTGGCCGGCTTCTCCGACGTGGAGGGACGGCTGAGCCTCGGCCTGGCCCTCTGGAACGGCCGTGACCCGATCCTCAAGGAGCGCATCTTCGGCCTGACCGGAAACGAGGGCAACCACGGCGAGGACGCCAAGGAGTACTGGTGGTACCTCGACGCCACGCCCAGTCACGCCTGGAACCGCTGGCGCTACCACTACCCACAGGCGGAGTTCCCCTACGCCGCGCTCGTGCAGGAGAACGCTCGAAGGGGCAAGCAGGACCCAGAGTACGAGCTGCTCGACACAGGCGTCTTCGACGATGACCGCTACTGGATCGTCGAGGTGGACTACGCCAAGGCCGACCCCACGGACCTGCTGATGGTCGTCCGCGTCACCAACGCCGGGCCGGATGCGGATGTCCTGCACGTCCTGCCGTCCGCCTGGTACCGCAACACCTGGAGCTGGGACGTCGACGCCCCCAAGCCGGAGCTGCGCGGCGAGGGCGGTGTCATCCGAACGGAGCACCCCTTCCTCGGCCAGCTGGAGCTGGCGGCGGCAGCCGCTCCCGACGGGACCACCCCGAGCCTGCTCTTCTGCGAGAACGAGACCAACGCGGCAGCGCCTCTACGGGGCAGAGGTCTCGCCCGCCTACCCCAAGGACGGCATCAACGACCACGTCATCGGGGGCGCCGACAGGGTGAACCCTGACGGACGCGGCACGAAGGCAGCGTTCTGGTACCACGTCCCCGTGGCCCCCGGCGCGACCGTCGAGCTACGGCTGCGCCTGCGCCCGGCCGGCAGGCCGACGTCGCCTTGGGCGGACTTCGACGCGGTCGTCGCGCAGCGGCACGCCGAGGCCGACGAGTACTACGGCGCGCTGACGCCCCCGGGCACCTCCGACGACGAAGCCAACGTGATGCGACAGGCCTTCGCCGGCATGCTGTGGAGCAAGCAGCTCTACGCCTACGACGTCTCGCGCTGGCTCGAGGGAGATCCGACCCAACCCCCGCCACCGGCCTCCCGCCGTGGCGGACGCAACGCGGGCTGGCGCCACTTCGAGGCCTTCGACATCATGTCGATGCCCGACAAGTGGGAGTACCCCTGGTTCGCTGCCTGGGACCTCGCCTTCCACTGCGTCGCCCTCGCGCACGTCGACCCGGCCTTCGCCAAGTACCAGCTCACCCTCCTGGGTCGCGAGTGGTTCATGCACCCGAACGGGGCCATGCCCGCCTACGAGTGGGCCTTCGACGACGTCAATCCGCCCGTCCAGGCGTGGGCGGCGCTGGAGGTCTTCGCCATCGACGGCGGGCGCGACATCGCCTTCCTCGGCCGCGTCTTCGACAAGCTGCTCGTGAACTTCACCTGGTGGGTCAACCGCAAGGACGCCTCAGGGTCGAACGTCTTCGAGGGCGGGTTCCTCGGGCTCGACAACATCGGGCCTATCGACCGGTCCCACCTGCTGCCGGGACACACTCTGCAGCAGTCGGACGCAACGGCCTGGATGGCCTTCTACGCCCTGAGCATGGCGGCCATCGCTGCCATCCTGAACCGGCACGGGCGTGACACGCTCGGACCTGATCGTGAAGTTCCTCGAGCACTTCTCGCTCATCTCGGACGCCATGGAGGCCCAGGGCCTGTGGGACGAAGACGACGGCTTCTACTACGACCGGTTGCGCAGCCCTGACGGGTCGACCATCCCGGTGAAGGTCGCGTCCATGGTCGGCGTGCTGCCCTTGATGGCCTTCGCGGTCATCAACGAGGAGCTGATCACGCGGGCACAGACGCTCGGCAAGCAGACCGCGCATCTGCTCGCACGCCGACACCTCACGCTCGACGAGCTGGCAGGTTCCGAGCTGCTCAAGGGCGAGCCGGGAAGCCGGACCGCGCTGCTCGGCGTCGTCGACGAGGCGCGCCTGCTGCGGGTCCTCACCCGAGCTCGTCGATCGAGGAGGCCTTCCTCTCGCCCTACGGACTGCGTTCGCTGTCACGGCGGCACCGGGAGCACCCGTACCACCTGCAGGTCGATGGCATGGACGCGTCCATCGACTACGAGCCGGCCGAGTCCACGAGCGCCATGTTCGGCGGCAACTCCAACTGGCGAGGGCCGATCTGGTTCCCGGTGAACTACCTCATCGTCAACGCCTGCTCCGCTTCTCGCGCTACTTCGGCGACAGCGTCTCCATCGAGTACCCGGCAGGGTCCAGCGAGCGGCACACGTTCCAGGAGATCGGCGAAGACCTGCGGCGCCGGCTCATCTCCCTCTTCCTCGTCGGCCAGGACGGTCGCCGGCCCTGCTTTGGCCGGGTCGACCGGCTCCAGACCGATCCGGCCTGGAAGGACAACCTGCTGTTCCACGAGTACTTCCACGGCGACGACGGAGCGGGCCTGGGCGCCTCCCACCAGACCGGCTGGACGGGCATCGTCGCCGACCTCATCCGGCGCAGTGGCGGCGCTCGCATCATGACCCTGGCCGACCTGGTCGCAGACAGGACCGAAGAGCCGCCGACGTGAGCATCAGCTTCGGTCCGGGCGTCTGCGGCAGCCTCGAGGAGGCCTCGAGGCGGGAGTGGCTCGTCACCGACGGACTGGGTGGCTACGCCATGGGGACGGTGGCGGGCCTACGAACCCGGCGCTACCACGGGCTGCTCATCGTGGCGCTCGACGGGCCGTCCTCGCGGATGATGGGGCTGGTGGCCCTCGACCCGGTCATCGTCATCGGTGACACCCGCATCCGCCTCGCCACGGACGAGTGGGTCGGCGGCACCGTCGATCCGCCGGGACAGCGGCTGCTCGCGAGCTTCACGCTCGTCCGCGGCGTGCCTCGCTGGCGCTGGCAGATCGGCGGAATCGTCCTCGAACGCGAGCTCGCCATGGCGCACGGACGGTCAGCCGTGGGCGTTGTGCATCGCCTCGTACGCGCCGACCGACCGGTCCGTCTGGAGCTGACACCGCTCTGCACCTGGCGCAGCGTCCATGGCGAGCGACTCCGCTGTCGCGACCCATCGGTCGCAGCCGACGGTGGATGGGTTCGTGTTCGAGGGCGCCTATCGCCTGGCCGGGCCAGGCTGGATGCCCGGCGGCGACTGGTACCGCGGCGTCCGCTGGCGGGAGGAAGCCGCTCGCGGCTTGACCGATCGGGAGGACGTCTGGGCAGCCGGGACGTTCAGCGCCGACCTCGAGGTCGGACAGGCCTTGCCGGTCACCGCAGCAGCCGCGCCCTTCGATGACGGCCCGCTCCCGTCGGCGACCGAGCTGGTGGATGCGGCGAAGGAGCGGGCAGAGGGCCTCTGGCAGGCCAGTCGGGTCGCCGATAGCGACCCCATCGGACGTCAGCTCGTCCTGGCCGCGGACCAGTTCGTGATCAGCCCCGACGGCGGACCTGGTGCCGTGGCGGGCTATCCCTGGTTCGGCGAGTGGTCGCGCGACCTGATGACCTCGTACGAAGGACTCTTCCTCGCCACCGGGCGGTGGGACGAAGGGCGCGCCTGCCTGCGCCGTGCCGCGCCACCGTGTCCGACGGGATGCTCGCGAACACGGCCGACAGCGGGACGCTCGAGTACAACACGGCGGACGGCACACTCTGGTTCGTCCACGCCATCGGACGCCACATGGAGGTCAGCGGCGACATGGACCTCGCGGCCGAGCTCGCGCCGACGGTCCGGTCCATCATCGAGCGCCATGTCGCGGGCACGCGCTTCGGCATCGGCGCCGATGCCTCCGACGGCTTGCTGCGGCAGGGCGCCGATGGTTGGGCGCTGACCTGGATGGACGCGCGTATCGACGGACGCGCGGTCACGCCTCGCGCAGGCAAGGCCGTCGAGGTCAACGCCCTGTGGATCCGAGCACTGGCCGTCGCCGAGCGACTCCTTGCCGGGACCCCGTCGGCCGGGGACTGGGCGCGCCTGCGCAGCCGCGCCGCTTCGGCGTTCGTCCACCGCTTCGTGCGCGGCGACGGCCTCGGCCTCCTCGACGTCATCGACGGACCGGGTGGTGACGACCGTTCCCTCCGACCCAACCAGTTGCTCGCAGTCTCCCTCCCGGATGGCCCCCTCGCGAACCACGCCTCGGCTGCTGTCGCCCGCGAGGTCATCGCCGCCTGCGAGCGCGCACTGCTTACGCCGCTCGGGCCACGCTCGCTGGCGCCCGGCCACTCCCCATTCCGGGGAACGCACCACGGCGGGCCGGCGGAGCGGGACGCCGCCTACCACCAGGGCACGGTGTGGCCCTGGCTCCTGGGGCCGTACGTGGACGCTGCTGCGAGCGTGGGTGCCTCGCTCGATGGGGTGCTCGATGGCATCGAAGCCCATCTTTCCGAATGGGGACTTGGGTCCATCTCCGAGACCGCCGACGGCGACGCACCGCATGCCGCCACGGGCTGCCCGTTCCAAGCCTGGTCGGTGGCCGAGGTCCTGCGCGTCCGACGGGGCCGGAGCGAGGAGCGACGCAGCGACGCAGGAGCCAGTCCAGCCGGGTCTACGAGGAGGACGTCATGAAGGCAATCACGGTGCAGCCACTGGTTGAGGGCTCGGTCCGCTTCGAGGACGTCCCCGAACCGGACCAAAGCACGGGTTCCATCCTCGTCGAGGCGGTGGCCGTCGGTATCTGCGGGACCGATGTCGAGATCGCCTCGGGCCAGTACGGCTGGGCGCCCCCCGGGCGCGAGCGCCTCATCCTGGGCCACGAGTCGCTGGGCCGGGTGGTGGACCCCGGCTCCGATCGCAGCGTGAAGCAAGGCGACCTGATCGTGGGCATCGTCCGCCGTCCCGACCCGGTGCCGTGTCCCAACTGCGCAGTCGGCGAGTGGGACATGTGTCGCAACGGGCAGTACACCGAACGCGGCATCAAGCAGATCGACGGCTTCATGTCGGAGCGCTGGCGCATAGAGCCGGGCTACTTCACCAAGGTGGACCCCTCGCTCGGGCTGCTGGGCGTGCTCCTCGAGCCGACGACAGTGGTGACCAAGGCCTGGGAGCTGGTGCAGGCCATGCAAGCGCGCGCGTTCTGGGTGCCCAAGGTGGCCCTGGTGACCGGAGCCGGGCCCATCGGGCTGCTGGCCACGCTCATCGGCACCCAGCTGGGGATGGAGGTCCATGTGCTCGACCGCGTGAGCGAAGGCCTGAAGCCGCAGCTCGTGCGGGAGCTCGGTGCCAGCTACCACGCCGGCGCCATCAGTGACATCGGCGTGGAGCCCGATGTCGTCATCGAGTGCACGGGTGTCGGACCGGTCATCATCGACGCGGTCCACCAGGTCGGCTCCGGCGGTGTCGTCTGCCTCACCGGCGTCGGCAGCGGCGGACCCACCAGCGGCGAGACCCCCGCGAACATGGCCCGGGAGATCGTCCTGCAGAACAACGTCCTGGTCGGCTCGGTGAACGCTAACCGGCGCCACTTCTACCGCGCGTCCCGGGTGCTCGCTGCCGCCGACCGCGGGTGGCTCGAACGCCTTGTCACGCGGCGGGTCGCACCCGACCGCATCGACGAGGCGCTGCAGCGCGGGCGTGACGACATCAAGGTCGTCCTCGACTTCACCATCTGACGACCAGGAGACCGCCAGGGAGGTCCGCCATGAAAAAGGCCGACGTGGGAGCAGGTGGGCGCCGGGCCGTCGCCTGTGACACCGAGCAGACGCAGCTGGGTGAAGGGGTGCGCTGGGATGCTCGTCGCGACGAGTTGTTGCACCTGGACATCCTCGCCGGTCGGGTCTTCCGGAACCACGTGGCCAGCGACGGTGACCTCGTCCGGGTGGCGGTCTATGACGTGCCGGGGACCGTCGGCGCCATCGCACCCATCAAGGACGACGACGGTTCGGATCCTCGCTGCGGGGCGCGGGTTCGTCTACCTGCGCCCAGATGGATCTCTTCCGTCGCGCCGCCGACGTGGCGCCTGCCGGCAGCCGCATGAACGATGCTGCCTGCGACCCGTCCGGCCGCTTCTGGGCGGGCACGCTGGCTGACGACCATCGCCCAGGCGGCGCGGCGCTGTACCGGCTCGACCGGGATGGACGAACGGAGCTGATGCTCGACGGCCTGACCATCTCGAACGGCCTGGGCTGGAGTCCCGACGGCAACACCATGTACCTGGTCGACAGCGGACCGCGTGTGATCCACGCCTTCGCGTTCGATGCTGAGCGGGGCACCATCTCCAACGGTCGCGTGCTCGCTACCGTCCCCGAGGAAGTGGGAGCGCCAGACGGCATGACCGTCGATGCTGCGGGCGACCTATGGGTGGCCATCTACGGGGGCGGCCGCGTCAACCGCTACTCCCCTGGGGGAGTCCTACTCGAAGTGGTGCCTGTGCCTGCCGAGCAGTCCACCTGCTGCGCGTTCGGGGGGCCGGGGATGCGCAGGCTCTACGTGACCACCGCCACCGAGAACTGGAGCGACAGCCAGCGCCGCAACGGGCCGGAGGCTGGCCTCGTCCATCGATTGGACACGGATACGACCGGACGACCAGCAGCGATGTTCCGTCCCGAACCCGGCTGGTGGCAGGCTGTCAGCCAGGATGCCGGATCGGCACGCGCAAGGTAGTCAAATGCGACACCTGCATGGACCGCGTCGACGAGGGCCTGAAGCCGGCCTGCGTCACCAAGTCCGAGGCACCCGACCCGCGCCGGGAGCGCTTCGCACGCCTGCACATGGCTGAGCCGCTGGACGGCGACGACGTAGCGCCATGAGCGAGCCCAGGTCCTTCCCGCCTGGCTTGAGACGGACACCGCTTCGCTGTCAAGCAGACCCGGCGCGCGCTCTACCGCCATTGGAAGCTGGCCGCACGCGAGGCTCAGCCGGCGCGCACCTGCTGGCACGTGCGGCCCGGCTGACGACGAGATCACCCTGGGCCGCGGCGACGCGGGCCACCTGGCCGCCATCGATGATGCGGCGCTCCAGCTGGGCACAGGGCCTATCGCCCACCTCGGTCGGGGCGACTATCGCGCCACCATCGGAAGTGATTCGGCGAGACAATCCGCTGCCGCTCACCTGCGGGTTGGTCTGCCCACCGTGCGAGTCTGCCTGCGTGCGCGGCCGCGGCAACGGCGCCGTCTTCATCCGACCCCTGAAGGCCGTGGCCGCCGAGCATTGCCTGGCATCGAAGGCGTCCATCGGCCGCTGGTTCTCGGCGGCATCGACTTCCTTTAAGTCGGACGTAGCGGCGAACCGGTGCGGGTGGGGCCGCGGGTGGCGGTCATCGGCGGTGGCAACGTCTCCAGCGACGTCGCCCTGACCGTGCCACGCCAGGGCGCGCAGTACGTGGCGCCGACGTCCCTGGACAAGCGGCGTGACATGTCGGCCAGCCCCGACGAGATCGAGTTGGCCGTGGCGGAAGGCGTGCAGCTGCATGCCGGCTGGGGGCCGATGCGGATCGAACACCGGATCGAAACGACCGGCCTCATGGCCCACACCGAGGCGCAGCGCTGCCTGCGCTGCGATGTCTGCATCGGCTGCGGCCTGTGCATGGTCGCGTGCAGCGAGATGGGCATCGAGGCCCTACGCCTGGGTGACACCTCGGCCGGCCGGCTGGCCTACTTCGATTTCACGCGGCCGGCGCAGTACTGCATCGGCTGCGGCGCCTGTACCGAGGTCTGCCCCACCAGCGCGATCCACTGCGCATGGCCGCGCACCGCGAGTTCATACGTGGCCGCATGGCCGAGCACATGGCAGCGCTGCTCGATCGCGAACTCTGCCCAGCGTGCGCACGTCAGCGCGCCGATCGCCCCAGGTTGACAGACGTCGCAAGCGTGCCCAGGACATCTGCAGGGGCAGTCCAGGGAGCTCGTTTGGCGCGATGAGGGTCGATGGGCTGTTCATCTCCGCGGGGCACTAGTACGTCGGCCACCATGGAGGACGCGCGCAGAGCTCGATGGGATCAGGCCTCGGACTCGGCGGCGTCCGATCCAGGCGACAGGTCGTGATTCGCCTCGGGCTGCGAATCGAGCGGTTCGGCGGTCGCGTCGCTGCGGGGTGCGAGGAAGGCGTTGGCAAGGAAACCGGTGAGCGTGCCGAAGACTCCGACCCCGACGACGATGGTGAGGGCCCCGAAGATGCGCCCGAGGTCGGTGACCGGAAAGCGGTCGCCATAGCCCACCGTCGACATCGTCACCAATGAGTACCAGAGGGCGTCGCCGGCGGTCAGGATGTTGGCGCCCTCGGCGCCCTCCTCCGCCTTCAGGACCAGCAGGCTGCCGAACTCCAGGACCAGCAACGCGATGATGATGACGACATACAGGCTGCCACTGGCCCGGTTGACGAAGAACGCCTTCACGGCGACCTCGGGTCCGCCCATGCGCTGCACGACCCGGGAGACGCGCACCATGCGCAGGATCCGCGCGATCCGCAGCATCGGCAGGATGCTGATGAGGTCGAGCCAGCCCTTGCCGCGAAGGAGGTAGGCGCGGTCATCCTGGGCCACCCGCAGGCGTCGCACGAAGTCGATGAGGAAGACCGACACGAGGACCGCGTCCATCAGGATCACGACCTGCTCGACGTCCGGGTTGCGCATGAACAACAGCAGGAACAGGTTGACGATCGACAGCAGCGAGACGCCCAGGACGAAGATCTCCCACGGCATGGAGAGCAGCACCTGACCGTCCGGGGACTGCTCGCCCCAGGTGATCCGTTCCGGAAGCGGTCTAGTCGTCACCGTGCCATCCATGCACAGGGTATCGAGTCAGGGGTTGGCCGGCGGGAGCCGCTAACCGTGGCGTTGGTCTGGTCCCTTATCGTCGCCGTCCACCCGGATGCGGGAGTAGGCGACGCAATCGACGGGTTGCCCTCGGAGCATGTCCCAGGCGCGGAGGACACCCTCCCGCTGGAACCCAGCGCGCTCGGTCATCCGCTCGGAGGTCGAATTGCCGACCATGATGTAGGCATCGAGGCGGACGACCGGCGTGGTGGCGAACGTCCAGTCCGCGACGGCTCGTAATGCGCGAGTGCCGACACCGCGCCCCCGGGCGTCCCTGGCGACCCAACAGCCGAGCGTGGCCTGGTGCCCGTCGGGCCCGAAGCGCGAAACCGCTCCCAGGAGCCGATCGTCTGCGGGGTCGACGATGGCGAACGCAGCGCCGCTACCGTCCCGGCGCATGGAAGCCGATTCGTCGATGAAGGCGCGTGCGTCGGACGACGCATACGGCTCCGGGATGGACACCCATCGCGCGATCTCCGGGTCCTGGCAGGCAGCTACCAGGGCTGAGACGTCGGACTCGCGCCACGGCCGAAGGACGATGTCGCCGAGGTCCAGGACAGCGTCCGTCGGGTCATCCCGTCGAAGCCCCCGGAGATCGCCACCCGCGCTGCCTTGGCCGTCGAGCTCCATGGGGATCATGCGCGCTCGCTGCGAGGCTCGCCGCCAGCATCGCCCGAGGCATCCTGCGGACCGAACTGCATGCCCAGCTCACGCTCCATCCAGCGGCGTAGCTGCTGGTAGACCATGGGGGCTCCGATGAGCGGTGCCAGGTCCAGCTCCCAGTCACTGGGATAGAGCAGGAAGGGGCGCGTCTGGGCGCCGCCGAGCCCACCGTGGGCGCCGATGAGCTCCTCGAAGGCCGCGATCTCGGCCGTCTCGGGGTCGTACAGGCTGATGACCGCGATGTCGCCGACGTGCTCGATCTCATCCAGGCGCCGGACGGCGGCGACGGCGTGCTCGCCGTACACGGCCAGCGGATCTTCGCCCTCGATGGCTCCCTCGTCGAGGTAGTGGATGCCGTTCTTGCCTACGCAGATGAGGCCGCGACTCGCCGAGCGCACGATGAGCACGCCGATGCCGGGGTGGTTGGCGAGCGCCTGCACGAGGTCGGGATAGGCCTGGCCGATCTCCTCCAGCGTCATGCGTTCGGTAGACGTGTTGAAGTAGATCAGCGCGAGGTTGCCACCGGCGACGACCACGAGGTCGGCGAGCTCAGGTGCCTGGTCAGTCGCCGCAGCGTCGCCGGACGTGTACTCCGTCTCCCGCGGGCCCATGTCGACGTGGCCATCTTCGCGCTTGCCGCGAGTGACGGTGCGGGCCAGCGAGCCGGTCACGCCCTTGGTCTCGGATACCTCGCCGAGGAAGGTGTTGAGCTGGCCCCAGTCCTCGATCTGCGCCGTCGCGGCTGCGACCGACGCCTTGCCGCCCATGAGCGAACGGACGACGTCCTGGAGGGTCACCCCGTAGCGCTGCAGGAACGTCGAGCCGAGGCTCTGGCCATGGTCTGCCAGCAGCACGAAGCGGTAGGGTCGCGGCGCGTCCGCGGCTGCCTTCTTGAGCGTACGCAGCTCCCGGTCGACACCATCGAGGGCATCGAGCGATTCGGGCCGCTCCGGGCCGCTGTGGTGGGCGATCTCGTCGTAGTCGGTGTAATCCATGTAGATGACCGGCGTGCCCCGCAGCATCTCCTGGATGATCAGCGAGGTGCCCAGCGAGCGCAGCGCCACGTTGGTGGCCGCCCGCACGAACGGGTACGGAAAGCCGCGGTGGTGGCCCATGTGGGGCACGATGCCCGCGCGCTGCTGGCGCGAGGACTGGACGCGCTCCTTGACCACCTCGGCGAGGTAGCGAACGATCATGTTCACGTAGTTGTAGGGAGAGACGAAGAACCAGCTGAAGGCATCGCTTTCTCCCAGGCCGCGCTCCTTGACCTTGATGGTGGACATCACCAGGAAGGCGCGGTCCCCGTCCCCGGTGAAGATGTTGCTGATGCTGGCGCCGCCGGGCGACAGCAGGCCCTCGCCGTTGGAGATGCGGCGCTCGATCTCGGTGGCGTCTTCGGGGTGGTTGGCCACCAGGATCCGACCGGTCTTCTTCTCGAGCCAGCGGAAGTTGGGGATGCCGTCGTTGTTGCCGTGGAGGATGCCGGCCTGGCTCGCCGGTGTCGTCGATGGCAGCAGCGCCTCCCAGTGGCCCAGGCGATGGGTGCCGCTGCGGATCCAGCGTGAGATCTCGGGGACACGACCGGCACGCAGCGAGTGCGAGAGCACGTCGTGCGAGAGCCCATCGAGCTGCAGGACGACGAGGCCGGGCTCGTCGGTGTGGATGGTATCGGGCCTGCGGCTGGCGAGGGTGCGCACCAGCGTGCCGTAGTAGGACTCATCCTCGTCAAGCCCGAAGAGCAGGCCGATGGCGCCGGTGAGGCCACCGAAGACGAACGAGATGATGAGCGCACCCAGGATGCCACCGCCGACGGTGACGGCCGGCACGAGCGGGTCCAGCAGCATGATCACGAGCGCCTGCAGGAGCAGGGTCAGGAGCAGCAGGGCGACGATGGAGCGGCTGGCCACCAGCCCCAGCAGCACCGGTCGCACCAGCAGGTTGAGGGCTGCGATGACGATGACCGCGACCAGGCCGCCACCGAACTCGTTGATGTCGAGCTGTGGCAGCAGCCAGGCGGTGACATTGAAGGCGATGACGCTGGCGACCAACGCCACCAGCGTCCGCTTGATGAGCGCACTGCGGCCGAGCCGCCAGTGCCACAGCAGCTCGAACTGCGTCCGATACAGCCGCGCGATGCGTTGCACGTTGTGCACGTCCTCTCCCTGTCGATCCGCCGGGCCAGCACAGCCCCGCGCCAAAGACTAGCGCGCGGCCGCCAGGCGATCACGCCCGTCGGCCGCGCGTTCAGGACAGCGGTAGTCCCGATACTCAGCCCAGCAGCTTGGCCTTTGCGGATGCGAACTCGTCATCGGTCAGAACACCAGCCTGGTGCATCTGTGCCAGCTGATTGAGCTGTCCCATCAGGTCGTCGCCACCTCCGGCCGGTGCCGCCGCAGCAGCCGCGGGTGCCGCAGCGGCGGCGGCGGCCTGCTGAGCCTGCTGGGCCTCCCATTCGGCCTGCGTCTGGGCCTGCTCGGCGGCCTGCTGCTCGGCGGCCTGGTTGGCCCACTTCTGCTCCTGGTGGTGGTGCACCGCTCCGGCCGTGCCGGCCACGACGGCCGTCGCGGCCACCGCGCCCACGACACCTCGCCCCGGTCGCATCGCTCGTCGCATCATCTCGAATACCTCCTTGGTCTAGGTGCTGGTTGAAAGATCAGGCGGACGCGCTCTCAGCCAGGAGCTGTTCACGCTCGACGATGAGCTCCTGGACGATCGGGCGCGGGATGCGCTCGAACATGACCACGCGGCCATCGGCGGCCTGGATGGCGTCGCCGACCTTGCGTGCCCAGGTGTTCTCGAACAGCAGCAACGCCATCGTGGAATCGGGCGCCATGCCTGCCGAGAGGTGGCCGACATCGTCCGGCGTCAGCAGACCCGTGACGTCAGCCACGACCGGGTCGAAGCGCGCGAAGACCTCGCTGGGCAGCTCGTGGAGTTCGATGACGCGCACATCCGCATCGCCTTCCTTCACGGCGAAAAGGATGTCGATGACACGGATGGTGCCGGCGTCGACGAGCTCCTGGATGGCCGGGATGATCTCGCCCTTGAAGTGATTCCCGGGAAAGCTGAGAACGAAGAAATCGACCGGTCCCACTGAGATGGGTGGCGTGGACATGAGCGATACCTCCTTTGGGTGTGGTCGGTGCCCGCCGGGACGTGGCCGCGCGTCAGACCGGCTTGCGGGCGCTCCTGCGTGATCTTCTGGCTCCTGGGGTCGAATACTGGGAAGGAGCGGTTCCAGGGTCATCATCCGCGATGGATGAGGCTGACTACGTCTCCAGGCGTTCGAGTGCGGCGTCGACATCGTAGCCCAGGGCCCGGGCAAGGTCCGGGGCGATGGCGACCACACGGTCGATGCCGAGTGTTGGCGCAAGCGCGGTCAGGGCCTCCACGATGTCGTCGAAGTCCAGGCCGCTCTCGAGCGCGTCACCGACGCGCTGCTGCCACATCGGTGCGGACGCGCCGGCCATCATCGTTGCGCCCAGGCGCAGGAGCGCCAGGCTGCGCCGATCGAGGCCACGAGACGAGTCCCGCGGATCGGCCGTGACCAACGTCCGACAATAGGCGGCCTCCCCGATGGTCAATCTACGGAGGATTTCCTCGCTGTCGGGCATCGTACTCTCGTTCTCCCTGGCGGGATGAGGCTCGTGAGATGCAGTCCATCACGATGCGCCGGTGGCCGCATCCTCCGCGATGGCGGAGACGGCGGCGATGGCGGGGAACGGCTCGAGGAGACCCGCCTCCACGGCCAGTGCCACGGCCTCACTGCGTGACGACGCCCCCAGCTTGCCGTAGATGGACAGGGCGTGGGTCTTGATGGTGGTGGCCTTGACGCCGAGACGCTGGCCGATCTCCTGGAATGACAGGTAGTACGGCAGCATCCCCAGCACGCGCAGCTCGGCCACGGTCAGGGTGGAGGCGCCGCCCACGCCGATCGGGAGCGCCTCGATGGTGGCTCGAAGGGCAGCCACCTCCGCGGGCAGGACGCCCAGGTCCGGTCGCTGACGGATGATCTCGCTGGCCTGCGCCAGCAGGGACCGTGCGCCACCTGGATCGCCGACCGCGAGATGTGTCCGGGCGAGCCCCAGGAGGGCCAGGATGGCGATGGAGGGCGCGGCAGCCGTCAACAGCGGGCGGAGGCTGGCCAGTCGACCGAGCTCTCGCCGCGCGTCACGTGAGCCACCGCGATGCACCGCCAACTTGACGGCCGCGATGCGCGTCAAGGCACCCGAAAGGTAGCCGTCGAAGCGGCCGTCTGTGCCGCTGGCGCGGGCTTCCTTCAACAGCTGCATCCCAGCACCCCAGTCCTGCCGGTCCATCGCAAGCAGCGCTCGGTGACCCAGGATGCAAGACGCCAAGCCGTCGTTGCCGGCCGCGTGCGCGGCGGCGATGGCATCGGCGAGTGTCGCGTCGGCGGAGTGGGTGTCACCCTGCACGAGGTACGAGAGGGCCAGGATCCAGAGCGCGAAGTCCCGCCAGTGGCTGCCCTCGGGCTCCAGGTCCACCGCGAGCCGGGCATTGGCGAGCATGTCGTCGGCGTCCTTGCGACTCATGGTGGCGCGGAGCATCGCGCGGCCCGATTCCAGCGACGCCGTGCCATCTGGTGGCAGGCCCTCGAACACCCCGCGATCGGCGATGCCGGCCAGGTGCTCCGTCGAGCGGACATCCCCCTCGGCCAGCTCTTCCCACGCCGCCAGGATGGCGAGCCAGGGACGCCGCTCGAGCGCCGCCTCGTCGAATCGCCGCAGCCAGGTCTGCAAGGTCGTCCGGCGGCCGGACCAGTGGTAGCGGAGCAAGGCCTTGCCGACGATGGCTGCCGCGAAGTCGACGTCACCGACATCGAAGGCGTGGCCCACCGCGAGGTCGAGGTCGCCGGCGGCCTCGTACCAGGACGCCGCCCGACGGTGCAGCTCGGGTACCTTCAGAGGCTCTCGCGCTTCAAGCTCGTGACGCAGGAACTCCCGCAGCATGGGGTGATATCCGAACCAGCCACCGTACTCGTCCACGAGCAGGGTGGAGCGGGCGAGGCTGGCCAGGGTCGCAGCCGAGCCGCCCTGCTCGAGCACGGCATCGCAGACCGGTCCGCTCAGCCGGCCAAGGATCGAGGTGCGGGTCATGAAGGCGACCTCGGCCTCGTGCCGGGCACCAAGCAGCTCGGACCGCAGATACTCGGAGGCGGAAGGACTGGCATGCGGGGAGGCGAGCATCGCCCCTTGCTCAGAGTGGCCGGCTGCCAGCGCGGCGAGTGCCAGCAACGCAGGCCACCCCTGTGTGTGCGCTGCCAGGTGCTCGATGGCATCGGTCGGGAGGCTGATCCCGAGCTGGCGCACCAGCCCAGCTGTCTCCTGCTGATCCATCGCCAGGTCGCCGGGTCCGATGTCAAGCACGAGGTCGGCGAGCCGCCAGCGGTCGAGCGGCAGCGACGGCGCCTCGCGGGCAGCCATGGCCACCTGGGCGCCCCGTGGCATGTAGCCGATGAACTCGGAGAGGATGTCCAGGCAGCCTTGGTCCCTCAGATGGTGTGCGTCGTCGAGGACCAGCAGGAGCGACCCTGGTCGATCTGCCAGCGCCGCCAGCAGGCGCCCGACGATGGCCCGATGGGGCACCGCGCGCGACGTGATGGCGCTGAAGACGGACGGCTCGATCGGCTGGACGCGGTCGATCGCGGCGGCGAGGTAGGCCAGGAACGTGGCCGAGTCGTTATCGAGGTCATCGACCGTCAGCCAGGCCGTCGGGCGGGTATCAGCGGCAGACAGCTGGGCGAGGACGCTGGTCTTGCCGTAGCCAGCCGGAGCGATGATGGTCACAAGGGGGCGCCCGCGAGCGGCCCGGAGTTGGCGCAGCAGCTTGGTCCGAATCACCCGGCCTGGCCGCTCCCGCGGCATCAGCAGCTTGGCTTCGATCAGGTCCATCCCTGGCGGGGGCTGCCACATGACGAGAGCGTAGCGGAGACCTGGTCGTCCGGCCGATGCGCCGGTCGGCCACGAGTCGTCCGCAAGGGATGATGCGGCGCCGGTCGCTCGTCCCCCAGCATCAACGACACGGGCGACCTACCGGCCAACCCCTGGCAGAGAAGCTTCGGCCCGTCGAGAAAGGTGGAGACCATGGCTGCCAAGGCTGACAAGCCGGCCACGTATGAGGAGGCCTGGGCGCCGACGCCGCCCGCCGGGGATACCTGGACTGCCAGGCCCTGGGTCCACCCATCGGTACGCGTGGCACAGGGTCGCCTGCTGCGCAAGCGGGTGCCGCGAGGGAGCCACGCTGCGTTCGAGCTCCCATCCGACCGTGACCCCATCGCCGCGCTCGGACGCCAGGAGACCGATCGGCTCCCGGAGCTGCTCCCGCTGCGCCACGCGCGGATGGCGGAGTCGCCCTTCGCCTACTACCGTGGTACCCCCGCCGTGATGGCCAGCGACCTCGCCGATACGCCCCGGACGGACATCATCGTGCAGGCGTGCGGCGATGCCCACATCTCCAACTTCGGCCTCTTTGCCTCGCCCGAGCGACGCCTGGTCTTCGATGCCAACGACTTCGACGAGACGCTGCCTGCACCCTGGGAGTGGGACATCAAGCGGCTCGCCGCCAGCGTCGTCATCGCCGGCCGTGCCAACGGCTTCAGTGCCGCGGCTAGCCGCGAAACGACCATGATGGCGGCTCGTGCCTACCGCGAGTGGATGGCGCGCTATGCAGCGATGCGGCTCATCGACGTGTGGTACTCGCACATCACCGAGCCGGACATCCGTGCCGCTGCCGAGCCGCAACTGGCTCGCCTGAAAGATGCCGCAGCACGGCGCGCGCGGTTGGAGAGCATCTTCAGCAAGGCCCGCGGACGGGACCAGCTACGTGCCGCTTCCAGGCTCACGCAGATCCGCGACGGCAAACGCGTCATCGTGGAGGATCCGCCGGTCATCCAGCGCGTCGAGATCCCGGGTGGCGCCGAAGCACTGCGGGAGGTCTTCGAGAGCTACCGCGCCACGATGGCAGAGAGCCGCCGCGAGTTCCTGGAGCGCTATCGCTTCGCCGACTTCGCGCTCAAGGTGGTCGGCGTCGGCAGTGTCGGCACACGCTGCTTCGTGATGATCCTCGAAGGCCGCGACGAGAGCGACCCGCTCATCCTGCAGGCGAAGGAGGCCACCACTTCGGTGCTCGAGGAGCACTTCACGGCGAGCTCCTACGAGAATCATGGGGAGCGCGTCGTCATCGGCCAGCGCCTGATGCAGGCGACGCCTGACATCTTCCTGGGCTGGACGCGCAGCCAGGCTGGCCGCGACTTCTACATCCGGCAGCTCTGGGACATGAAGGGCTCCGTCGACACCGGTGCCCTGCAGCCTGTTGGCCTCGGCTTCTACGGCGGCATCTGTGCCTGGGCGCTGGCGCGTGCCCACGCCCGCAGCGGTGACTCGGTGGCCATCTCCTCGTACCTCGGCACGTCCGACGCGTTCGACGGCGCCATCGCAGACTTCGCCGAGGCCTACGCCGACCAGAACGAGCGGGACTACCGTGCCTACCGGGCCGCCATCAAGGCCGGCCGCATCTCCACCGTCGGCCCAGGATCTGCCGGATCCTGATGCCGACCTGGCCATGGGCCTGGCGGGGACTCACTGTTCCAGCACTCGTCGGGCGTATGCGTCGAACGTCCTCCGTATCGGAGGAGGCAGCCGATCGGGTGCTGTGCTGCACTCGTGCCACCAGACCCGTGTGGCGGGATGCGTCGACCCTACCGCCTCGACGCCGCGACCACTGGGGCCGAAGAAGGAAGTGAAGCGATGATCCTCTTTGGATGTCTTCTGGCCTTCGGGCTTGCCGTGGCACCTCGCGTCGTCCTGGTCCTGGCGTGGCTCTTCAGCGAGCGTTGGCCTGTCGTCTGGGGAGGCGAAGTGCTGCTGCCGCTGCTCGGGATCCTCTTCCTGCCCTACACCACGGTGATGTACGTGATCACATGGTCGGCCGGGGGGGTCGAGGGCTGGGACTGGATGTGGATCGTGCTCGGTGTCTTCCTGGATCTCGCGCATTGGGGCGACGTGGCCGCAAAGCGCAGGCAAGTCCCAGTCTTCAAGGACTTCTAGCCACACGAGGACTCCCGGCTAGCGGAATCGTGGCTCCCTCAGGCTGACCGCCGGCTTCGTTCGCGGCGCAGGATGAAGAGGCTGACGACGGCGACCCAGGCGGGGAGCACGAGGACGGCCCAGTCCCAGAACGCCACGACCAGCAGCAAGGCGATGCCCAGCAGGTAGCCAGTCCAGGCGAACCAGCGAGGGAAGGTGCTGCTCCGGATCCCGACGGTCGCCATGGCCAGCAGGAAGACTGCCGCCGCCCGCGTCGCAAAGGCGAACAGCAGGGTGTATGACAGGGCGCGCGCGGCCTCGATCTCGACGGCCGTGGGCGCCTCCTGGCCGAGGTAGCGGGCACCCACGAGGGGTGCGCTCGCCACGGCGCTGGCGGCGAACAGCAGCGCCACGAAGATCAAGCCACTGCCCAGGAAGACGGTGGCGAAGAAGCGGTCCTCGCGCTCGCCGACCTGGTCACGGACGACGGCCACGAACCACAGGAACATGATGCCCGCGAAGGGGGCGAGGTAGAGCCCGCCGATGACACCGGGCAGGTCCTGTCCCGTGGCGAAGATCTCCACCAGCTCACTGTCCGTGGCATCGATCAGTGACTGGTTCCGAAGCAGCACCAAGGCGGCCGTGAAGAGGCCAGCGAACAGCAGTCCGGCGACGCTCGCCGCCCACGGGGCGCGGAGCTGCCGGCCGGCCTCGTCGACGATCTGGGGCGCCGCGTCGCCGCGGTCGTGTCCGGTGCCTTGGCTCATCACCTCACCGATGCCAAGAGCCCCCAGCCGAGGCTGGGGGCCCTGTGATGCGACTGGTCGATGGCTGGCTAGAAGCGGCGGCGACCGGGGGTGACCGCGGCGCCGACGACGGCGGCCTTGGCGACCGGCGAGGGGCCGGGGCCGACGGCTGCGCCTACCACGGCGGCCTTGGCGACCGGCGAGGGGCCGGGGCCGACGGCTGCGCCTACCACGGCGGCCTTGGCGACCGGCGAGGGGCCGGGGCCGACGGCTGCGCCTACCACGGCGGCCTTGGCGACGGGGCCGCCGATGACGCCGCGTCCTGGACGACCTGGCATATCAGACTCCTTCTGCTTCGAGCGCCAAGTCGGCCTCGACAGCGGCGATGATGGCCTGGATGGGGATGCGGCCGTTGGCGATGAGCTGGCCGCCGGCGCGGCGCATGGCAGAACCGAAGGGCGCGGCCCAGAGGTTCTCGTACACGAGCACGCCGGCGACGCTGCCCGGGTCCATGGCGGCAGCGAGGTGCTCCACGTCCTCATCGGCCAGCGTCTGCACCAGCTCCGCCTCGAGGCGGGCCAGCTCACCGAGCTGGTCGAGGTCGCCCAGCTCCTGGGCCATGACCGTGCCGTCCTCGGCCTTCTGGAGGATGAGGATGTCCATGACGCGGATGATGCCGGCGTCATGGAGGCGGAGGAGCTCCTCCGCGCCCTCGCCGGTGAAGTTCTGGTGTCCTGCCGGGAACTCGACGATCAGGTAGTCGACGGGCCCCAGCTCGTCGATCGAGCGTTCAGTCATGTTTCCTCCGTGCGGGTCTGTTGGCCGAAGCTCATCCTGCGCTGCAGGTGATGTCTCGGCATCCCCCCATACGGATGAGTATCGCCCATCGGCGAGCGCGAGCGGCAACCCGATCCGGCTGGACCGACCGAGCCTAACGCCCCTACGCGGGCCCCACGCCCTGACCGGCAGTCGATGACTCCGCCCCGGTCTATGCCACGGGTGACTGACCCGACCGGGGCGATGGACAGCTGAGGCACCAGCGGCATAGGTTGCCTCGGCTGGCGGCCAACTCAGGCCCGGGTGGCCTGCCGCGACTATCGGCCCTGTCGATCCAGTCGCGGCGGGCATAGCTGATCAAGACAGCTGCTGACTGAGTCACCTGGGGCATAGCCACCAGGAGGCGCCGGGCTACGCGGGCTCGACGCCGTGACCGGCAGCGGCCTCGAGCTCCAGCGTGAGACGTCGCTCCAGGGCATCCAGGAGTTCGGCAGCCTCCGCCGTCGTCCCTGGCTGAGCGCGGCGCTCGCGCACGAAGAGCAGCACATCCCGGATGACCGCGACTCGCTCGGCGGCGCCCGGCGAGCGGAGCGCAAAGGCCAGGATGCCATCCGAGGTTCGAGGGTAGAGGTGCTCGGCGCCGATGGCGCCGAGGGTGCCGGCCCGCTCGAGCGTGTCCCTCGCGGCCGGTCGAAGGTGGCTCAACCAGAGCTCGACACCCTGGTCGGCAAGTCGCCCGTGCAAGCCCTCGAGCACCTCCACGACGGGCACGTCGACCTCCGGGGTGAGCGACAGGTCGAGCAGCACCACGGAGCAGCGCGGCTCGACCCCTGAGACCGCCTGCATGATGCCGTCACGGACAGACGCGGCGTTGGCGAAGAAGAGCATCTCGTCCGGGCGCACGATGAGCAGCCCCGGCACGGCCGACTGCGGTGCCAGGCGCAGGTCCGTCGGCTCCAGCCCGCCGCTCGCGCGGCCCAGGAAGGTCAGGCGCGGCTCGCTGGCTCGCCAGACCAGGACGCCCAGCGAGGCGACCACCGCGATGCCAAGGGCTTGCAGGGTGGGCACCACCAGCACACCCACCAGGGCGATCATGGCCAACCAGAAATCCACCCGCCGCAGGTCCCAGAGCCGGCGCATCTTGCCCACGCGCATCATGCCCATCACGGCCACGATGACGATGGCCCCCAGGGTCGCCTCGGGCAACGGCTCGAAGAGCGGCGTCAGGAACAGCGCCACGATGGCCGTGGCGCCGGCCGCGGTGACCAGGGACATGGGGGTCCGCGCGCCCGCCCTGTCGTTGGCCGCCGACTTGGAGAGAGAGGAGCCGATGGGGAAGCCCGAGAAGAGGCCGGCGCTGGTGTTGGCGGCGCCGATGGCCACCAGCTCCCGGTTGGGATCGATGCGCCCCCCGTGCACACGAGCGAACTCGTTGGCTGGGCCGACTGCCTCGGCGAACGCCACCAGCGCGATGCCCACCGCGCCGACGAGGAGGAGCAGCACGGCCTCGGGCCCGACGCCCGGGAGGGTCGGCGGTGCCAGGCCAGCCGGCAGGTCGCCCACGACGTGGACGCCCGCTGCCTCCAGCCCGAGCGCGACGGAGGCGGCGATGGAGGCCAGCAGGACCACCAGCGCGGCCGGCACGCGCGGCACCCGGCGCTCGAGCAGCAGCATCCCGGCGATCCCTGCCACACCCACGGCCAGCGTCAGCAGATCCGCTTCACGCACCTGGGGCAGGATGTCGCGCAGCAGCTCGACGGCCGACTCGCCATGGGCTTCGATACCCAGCAGCTTGGGGATCTGCTTGATGGAGATGAGCAGCGCCAGGCCGAAGACGAAGCCGAGCAGGACGGACTCGGAGAAGAACTGCGCGATGCGCCCGAGCTTCAGGATGCCGGCCCCGATGGAGACGAGGCCGGCCAGGATCGCCAGGGCAGCGGTCAGGGCCACGAACTCGGCGCTGCCCTCGACCGCGATCTCGCCGATGGTGGCAGCGGACATGATGGCGATGGCGGACGAGACGGCTACCACCAGCTGGCGCGAGCTGCCCAGGGCAGCGTAGGCCAGCAGGGCCGCTGGGGCCGCGTAGAAGGCGTACTCGGGTGGCACTCCGGCCAACTCTGCGTAGGCCATGCCCTCCGGGACGAGGATGGCGCAGACGGTGAGGCCGGCGATGACGTCGAAGCGCAGCCAGCTCGCCTGGTAGCCCCGCAGCCAGTCGAAGACGGGCCATGACCTACTCGTCGCTCTGGTCCTCCGGGTCCCTGTCATGAGCACTCATGATGCAGCACTGGTCCGAGCGCGACGCGAGGCCGCCGTCTATCGCGATGTACAGCCTAGGCGACCGGCGGCACGTCCGTCGCAGCCGAGCGGCGGCCGACCTGGCCCGCCAGCACGATCAGGACCACGGGAAGGGTGAGCGCGCCGACCAGCGTATAGACGATGACGTCGCCACCGATCGATGCCGCGATGACGAGCGCCGCGGCGATGTTTCGGTTCGCGGTCGCGAGGCCCATGAGCGTGCGCTCACTCGACGGCCGCCCGAAGCCTGCGAGCCATCCCGCGAGTAGTCCGGCCACGAGGATGACTGCCATGCCCAGGAAGACCCAGGTGCCGATGGAGCCGATCACCTCGCGCCAGGTCAACAGGAGGGCACTCCCGATGCCAAGGAGCAGCCCCATGCTCGACGCATGGCCGGCCGTGCCCACCCAGTCGTCGGCCAGCTCGGGGTAGCGTGCCCGAACGACGAGCCCGAGGCCAAGGGGGATGAGCATGAACAGGATGAGCGACTGGGCGATGTCCCATGCGTCCACCGCAGCGCCGGGCACCGCCAGGGGCACGACGATCGGAGCGTAGAGGATCGTGGCCACCATCAGCAGCACCATCACGCCCACGGCGGTGGCCAAATTCGACTTCGATAGCTGGGCGAGCTTTGGCAGGAAGGGTGCCCCGGCGACGCAACCGATGAGCACGACCGCCGTGGCCGCCGCCTCCTCCATCGGCAGCAGGCGGGCGGCGGCGATGGCGGCCCCTGGGACCACGACGAAGTTGACCACGAGCAGCCCGAGCACCAGGCGGAGGTCGCGCAGCGGCAGAGTGACCCGCGCGACAGTCAGACCGAGGCCCATGGCGGCCATGCTGCCGACGACGAACACGAGCATGGCGACCTGGGTGATGACTTCGAGGGTCTCGGTGAGCATTGCTGTCACCTCCGTTGACGGGCTGCAGGGCGGGACGTCACATGTCCTCGTGGTGCTCCGCGATCGGCAGGCCGGCTTCCTTCCAGGCGGTGATGCCGCCGCCAAGGTTGGACACCTGGATGCCTCCGGGGGCCGGCCATTGCGATGGTCCCAGGTCGGCGAGGATCGGGCGGTCGTGCCCAGCGCCTACCCGAGTCGCGTGCCTTCCACTTCAAGCCCGCCACCCTCGGGGAGCTTGGACCAGCTCCGGCGCTGCCACTCCTCCTTCAGGACCTCCTCGGCCGCCTTCTCCAGGAACTCCGGGGCCGCCCAGGCGTTCACGTCGAAGTCGTTCTTGATGTAGCCGTGGCTGACCATGAAGTCCTTGCCGATCTTGACGCACTCGAGGTTCCGGGCACTCAGGCTGGGCACCATGTCGACGTCCTTGATGCCCTGGTAGGTGTCCTCGGCATCGAGGTAGAACGTCTGGCGGTCGAGGATGGCTCCGGCAGCGCGCTTGTGCTCGTTGGCCCAGCGCCCGACCTTGATCATGGCCTTCATGTAGGCGATGACGAGCTCCGGATGCTCTTCGGCCATCACATCGGTACAGGTGATGACGGCCGGGGTGTTCGCCACCTGGATCCTCCAGTCGGCGCGCCTGGACAGGTCTTCGATCATCGCGATCCGGCCGGTGGCCTCCTGGAGGTGCTGGAAGACCTTGCTCTGGGTGTAGATGGCGTCCACCGCGCCGCCCAGGAGTGCCTTCTCCAGCGGGCGGAAGGCCAGGTCATGCTTGTGGTCGCGGCGCATCCACAGCTCGGAGGGGTTGTTCATGGGCGGTACGAGCATCTCGGGCTTGTCATACCAGTCGTCCGGGTAGGGGAACTCGACGAGCTCGATGTCGTCCATCGTCATGTCGTTGAGCTTGAGCATGTTCTCGATGCCCATGTGCTCCTGGATCCGCCACCAGTCGTTCTTGATGGTGTTCAGACTCTTGCTGATGCCGATCTTCCTGCCCTTGAGATCCTGCATGCGGAAAAGCTCGTCGCTCGCACGCACGGCCATGCAGCCGCCCTCGTGGACCCAGGTCGCCCCCAGCAGCACGGTGCGGCGGATGTCAGCGTGGACATGGATGGGCGGATAGAGGCCGCCGAAGCGGATGAGGTTGTCGAGGTTGTGGATGTAGTGGGGGTACCAGTTGTTCTCTGGCGCGTGGCGGAAGTAGGCGTACTCGACGCCGATCTTCTTGAACTCCTCGCGGCACCAGCCCAGTTCCTGGTCCACGTTGTTCGCGGACACCATGGGGCAGTTGGTGAACCAGACCTCGTTCCAGTCGAGCGGGACGGTGGTGGAGGTTCGTTCTGTTGTCGCCATGATCGACTCCCTCCTGGTGTTGGCGCTAGCGCCGGCGACCGACTCATCCCTGGTGGTCATCGCCGCGCCGGTCGTGCTGTCAGACCCGATGGCGATGACTCAAGCACCCGGGCCGCGGCTGCGCCTCCCCCGCGACGGAGGACGCCGTGGGTCCACTCATCCGCCCCCGGACGACTCATCCGCCGCCCGCCGACTCATCCGGAACGGACGATGCGATCGCTCGTGGGGTGTCGTGTGATAGGGCGACGCGAACTCCAGCGACCTACCGAGGTGAGCACCCGCCATGCCGAGAGCCGAAGATGGGTTCCGCCGCCTGGCCCTTGGAGACCCCGAGTTCGTCGCTTCCATCACGCGTGCGGAGGGGCCAACCTCCGATGTCGCGCACCTTGACGCCCGGACAGATGCGCTGGTCAAGATCGCTGCCCTGATCGCGCTCGATGCTCCGCCCTCGTCCTATCGCGCCCCGGTGGCAGCAGCCGACCGGGCCGGGGCCGAGCTGGACGACCTGCTCGCCGTCCTCGTCGCGGTTGGCGGCGCGGTCGGCTCTGCACGTCTCGTCTCGGCAGCCCCGCTCATCGCACTTGCGGCAGGATATGACGTCGAGGCGGACCTGGAGCTCCTCGAGCTGGCGACACCAGAGCCGCACGGGACCCCGGCAAAGGTCGACTGAGCAGCTGAGCGGCAGGACGAGCCGCTCGAAGTGCGGACCGCATGTGCGGTGCGGGTCGGCACGCGTGCTAGGCTGCGATGGCCAGTCGAGGTGACCGAGGTCGTAGTGGAGTCGAGCTTGCCAGGATCCAACCGATGGTCGGTCCGCGGCTCGTTCCCCCAGACTCCTCGAAGTGGTGTGGGTCCCCAGTGACGGGACCGCCCTCCCCGCCCGTCCAGCTGAAGCTCCTTCCTCCGAGGCGGCAGCCCGGGATCATCGACCGACCCCGGCTCATCGGCCTCTTGAGGCGCAAACCCGAGACACCCGTCGTGACGGTGTTCGCTCCGCCCGGGTACGGCAAGACGACCCTGGCCTCTGAGTGGATGACGCGCTCGCGCCGGTCAGTGGCGTGGCTCACCCTCGACGACCAGGACAACGACCCCGCCGTCTTGCTCTCCGATCTCGCCGCGGCCCTCGCCACGGTCGGGTCGGTGCCGGACTCGCTCTGGCCCACCCTCACGGCTCCACGGGGGCGGATGTTGGCGGCGGCGCTGCCGCGACTCCTGTCCGGGCTGGCGCTCTGGGAACGACCGGCGCTGCTCATCCTCGACGACGTGCACCGCATCGTGGATACGACCGCCCTGGATGTGCTTGCGGGCCTCGCGAACCACTGGCCGCGCGGGTTCCGCATCGTGCTCACGGGTCGAGCTGCCCCGGACCTGCCATTGGCGAGGTTCCGCGCGCACCGCGAGCTGCTCGAGATCGGGCCGGACCAGCTGGCCCTCGATGAGCGGGAGGTGGGCGCGCTCATGGACGCCCTCGGCCACCACTGCAGCCCGGAGGAGATCCGGGGCCTGACGGATCGGACCGAGGGCTGGGCGGCGGCCGTCTACCTGGCGTCCCTGGCACACGAGCGGCACCCGGGGACGACCGCGGCAGTGGAGATCGCCGTATCGGGCAAGAGACCGCTTCATCACCGAGTACATCCGGTCCGAGCTCATCGACGGTCTGGCGACGGAGGACGTGGAGCTGCTCACCAGGACCTCCGTCCTGGAGCTGGTGACACCGTCACTGGCAGAGGCGGTGGGCCAGATGCCCGAGGCCGGACGCAGGCTGGCCTCGCTGGCGCGAAGGAGCCTGCTGATCCAGACCGGTGAGGACGCAAGCGCGACATTCCGGTATCACCATCTGCTACGGGAGTTCCTGAGTGCCGAGTTGGCGCGCCTGGAGCCCGGCACGGAGCCCGAGCTACACCTGCGCGCTTCGGCCTGGTACGCAGCAGCGGGCGACGCCAGCCGAGCCGTCGATCATACGTTCGCGAGCGGTGACCCCGACGCAGCCGCCGACCTGGCCACCGCCCTGTCCCTGCCCACGTTCTATGGCGGCCAGTCGGCCACCGTCGACCGCTGGGTCCAGCGATTCGACGCGCAGACGTGGGAGCGATACCCCACGCTCGCCGTCATCGCCGGCTGGATGCACCTGCTCAGCGGGCGCGCCGAGGAAGCCGATCGGCATGGCGGACATCGTAGAACGCTCCACGTTCGACCAGCCGCCCGGCGACGGCTCGGCCTCGTTCGAGTCGCAGCGCGCGATGTTGCGGGCCATCATGGCCCGGCGCGGCCCACTCGACGTGCTCGACAATGCCCAGCTTTCGGTCGCGCAGGAGCCACCGGAGAGCCTGTGGCGAGCCAACGCCCTGTGGCTCCTCGGCGCCGCACACCGCCTGCTGGGCGACCCGAATGCGGCAGCTGCCGCATTCGCCGATGCCGTGACCGCAGGAGTGTCGAGCGGCGGGACGTCGGCGGTCGCGATGGCCTACCAAGCCGTCATGGCGATCGAGCGCGGGGACTGGACCGCCGCCGCGCGGCATGCACAGCAGAGCCGCACCGAACTGGTGAGGGCGCGCTTCGAGGAGATCCTCCCCGCGCTCATCGTCTACGCCGTCGAGGCACGCGTGGCGATCCAGCGTGGCGATCGTGAGCGAGCACTGAAGGACCTCGTGCGTGCCCAAGTGGTGCGTCCCCTGGCATCCCACGGGACGCCGTGGTTCGCGGTCGAGGCCCTCCTCCAGCTGGCCCGGGCCTACCTAGCGCTTGCCGACACGGCCGGGGCGCAGCTGGTGGTTCGGGAGGCAGAACAGATCGCACGCCAGCGTCCTCAGCTAGGCACCCTCACGACCAGCCTGCTGGAGCTCCGGCAGCAGCTGGCGGATGCCAGCGGCACGCTGGTGGGATCGTCCACGTTGACCGCCGCCGAGCTGCGGCTTCTTCCCCTGCTGCCGACGTATCTGTCGTTCCAGGACATCGCCGACCGCCTGCTCGTCTCCCGCAACACGGTCAAGACGCACGCGCTCTCCATCTACGGCAAGCTGCAAGCATCGTCCCGTGGCGAGGCGGTGGAGCGCGCCGTCGAGATCGGGCTGTTGGAGCCCTTCCCGGCACTTGAGGCGACGACGCGTCCCCGCGCGGACTCGTAGGATCGCGAGGGCTCACGCCCGCGTCTGTCGGCCTGCGGGCCTGCTGGCTTGCGACTAGGCTGCGCATCCGATGACCGCGCCGCCACGGATCCCGCTGCTGATCGACTGCGATACCGGCATCGACGACGCCCTCGCACTACTCTACGCGGCAGCATCGCCAGAGGCCGAGATCGTCGGCGTCAGCTGCGTGGCCGGCAACGTGGAGCTGGCCGACGTCGTGCGCAACACGCTGGCCGTGCTGGAGCTGGCCGGACGCGCCGACGTGGAGGTGGCCGCAGGAGCCGCGCGGCCGATGGCCCGCCCCCTGCGCACGGCTGCCGACACGCATGGTCCGGCGGGTCTCGGCTACGCCCAGCTGCCGGCTCCCACGAGCCGGCCGAGCGAGCGCGACGCCGCCAGGCTCATCGTGGAGTGTGCCCGTGCTCGACCCGGCGAGCTGACCCTGGTGACGCTCGGCCCGCTCACCAACGTGGCCCTCGCGCTGGAGCAGGAGCCGGACCTGCCACGGCTGCTGCGGCGCCTGCTGATGATGGTCGGTTCCTACCGCTCTCCCGGCAACACGGCGCCCACGATGGAGTGGAACGCCGGCGTGGACCCCGAGGCGCTGGCGGCGACGCTGGCCGGCTGGCGGGCAGCTGCCGCTGGCTTCCACGGCGTCGCACGCCCCGTGGCCTTCGGTCTCGACGTGACCGAGCGCGCCCGCATGACGCCGGCGCATCTCGACCGCCTGGCAGTGCAGGCCGGTGGCCCTGGGCGGCCGATGGTGCGCTTCGTCTCTGATGCGCTGCGCTTCTACTTCGAGTTCCACGACCGCTATGACGGCTTCTACGGCGCCTTCATCCACGACGCGCTGGTGGTCGCGGCCGCGCTCGATCCAGCGCTCGTGCGGACCGAGTCGGTGGCCGTGGAGGTCGAGCTGGAGGGTCGCTGGACGACGGGCGAGACCGTCGCCGACTGGCGCCAGCCTGGGCCCGCGAACCCGATGTCGACGTCGCGGTAGAGGCAGACGCCGACCGCTTCTTCGAGCGCTTCGAGCAACGGCTCGGGCACCTGGCCTCGAGGCGCGGGTCAGCCGGCTGAGTCGGACCCGTCGGCCGAGTCGGACCCGGCGGTATCGTCGGCTGCGGCGGCATCATCCGCTGCGGCGGCGTCATCGGCTGCGGTCACCCCGGCCAGCACGGGCTCACGGAACTCGGGCATGTCCCACAGCTGACGCGTGAAGGGCTCGGCACCCTTCTGGCTCAGGTGCCGCAGGTCGTGGAAGGCCGACGCCGTGGCCCACTCGCCGAGGCCGTCGATCTCCACGATGTCGATGTCCGCGGCCTGCTCGAGCAGCGCGAAGCCTTCGCGTCGCTGCTCCTCCCAGGCTGGATTGCGCTCGAGGAGCGCCTCCACCAGCATCGGCGCGTAGGGCATCTCGACGACGATCACCTCGACACCGCGCGAGCGCAGGTCCGAGACCAGGCCCATGAACTCGTTGAAGACGAAGGCGGGGACGAAGATCTCCTCCTGCAGACGCTCGAGGGTCGAAGGGATGGCCTTGATCAGCTGTCGTTCGGTGGCAGGCTTCTCGGCTGTCCAGCCGTTCTCGTGCAGCGTGCGCCCACCCTCGCGGTACGTCCGCGGGACACCGCGCCTGACGGCGCTCAGCAGCTGGTCCGGCCGGCCACGCCAGCGCCACATCGCCGACGCCTGGCCCAGCCAGCAGTCGATGGACTTCGCCGGGTCGCCGATGTCCGCACAGCCACGCCACGCCTGTCCCAGCTCGGAGTGGATGAACCAGTCGCCCTCGCGGTTGTCGCCACCGAGGGACACCGGCGTGAGCCCCGTGACGACGGTACCCGGCAGCAGGTCCAGCTGCGCGAGGCCTTCCACCAGCAGGCGCTGGGCCTTCAGGCTCATGGCGCTCTGGGCGAGGCCCTGCACGTGCACCTCCTCGCCGGTCTCCGCGGCGATGAGCTCCTCGAGCACGTCGGGCTGAAGGGCGTTGCGGATGGCCGAGGTGCCCAGGACCAGCACGTCGGGCTTGCCCAGCCTGGCGAGATTGGCCAGCCCCACGTCGGCGTACGGGGACGATGACGGCGCGAAGGGCAAGCGACCGCTGTCGACCAGCGTGCGTGTGCCGGCCTCGACGACGACGGTCGGCGCAAGCAGCAGCACCGCGGCGAAGAGGACCTTGATGGGGGCGATCATGCGGATGTCAGCTCAGAACTGCTGGTAGATGAAGTCGGCTGTACCACTCGGCAGCAGCAGCAGCGCGATGGCTGTGGCCACACCATAGGCCAACCAGCGCCGAGCCGTGCGCCTGGGGGCCAGCCGTCGCGCCAGGCGCGGCCAGCCGGTCCACTGGCCGCCGATGCCGACGGCCAGGGCGAGCACCAGCGCGAGGCTGGGGAGCACGCCGTCGTGCGGCACGAGCAGGCGCAGGTAGAAGTCGAGCGGCAGCGGCCAGGTCGGGTGCCACGAAGGGGATGCGCGCCAGCACCACGAACAGGAAGGTGATGGCCCACGAGAGCAGCAGCGGCAGCACCGGGTGGGCCGGCAGGCGCCGCCACCAGCGGTTCACCGACAGCCCGATACCCTGCAGGGCGCCCCAGGCCACGAAGCCGAGGCCCGCTCCATGCCAGAGCCCGGCCAGCGTCATGGTCAGCATCAGGTTGAGATAGGTGCGGGCGCCGCCGTGTCGTGAACCGCCGAGCGGGAAGTACAGGTAGTCGCGCAGCCAGGCGCCAAGAGTCATGTGCCAGCGACGCCAGAACTCCGCCATCGAGAGCGAGCGATAGGGCCAGTCGAAGTTGCGCGAGATGCCGATGCCCAGCAGTCGCCCCGAGCCGCGCGCGAGGTCGGTGTAACCCGCGAAATCCAGGTACAGCTGGAAGGTCCAGGCGGTGGCGATGGCCAGCAGCGCGAGCGACGAGTAGCTGTCGGTGTGGCTGAAGCCGTCACGGACGACGGGTCCCAGCTGATCGGCCAGGGCCTTCTTGAGCAGGCCACTCACCAGCAGCGGAACGGCCATGTGCAGCAGCGCCAGGCTGAAGCTGCGCCGGAAGCGCAGCTGGGGCAGGAACTGCTCGCCGCGCATGATGGGTCCGGCGAGGACGCGCGGGAAGAAGGCGATGAAGACCGCGAAGTGGAGCGGGTCACGTTCGGGTGCGGCGCCGCGGTAGACGTCCACGACGTAGGCGACCAGCGTGAAGGTCACGAAGCTGATGGCCACCGGCAGGACCAGGCCCAGGCCACCCCACTCGATCGGGTCCCCGGTGATCAGGCTGATGAGCGAGGCGCTCCCGCCGAGCGCCATGTCGAGGTACTTGAACACGCCCAGGATGGCCAGGTCGAGCACCACCGCGGTGACGGTGGCCAGCTTGGCGTGGCGGCCCGCGGCGGCCAGCCCGAGGGCGTAGTTGGCGCCGATGAGCAGCAGGAACCCGGGCACGTAGCCCACGTTCCAGGTGGCATAGAAGAGGATGCTGGCGCCGAACAGCCAGGCTGTCCGCAAGCGTCTCGGCAGCAGCCAATGACCCGACACCACGGCCAGGAGGAAGATGGCGTAGGCGACGGTGACGAGGTTGATGGCGCGATGCTAGCAGTCACCCCGCGCGCGTTCGTGGCACTCTGGCGCGCAGGCGTTGCGGAACACGGAGGTGGGCGGGAGGTGAGCATGTCGCAGGCGTGGCTGCGGGTCGGCGGCGGCCTTGCCACCTTCGGACTCATCGCCATCCTCGGTATGGCCGCCCTGGCCGGACTCGAGTTCGAGGCGGCGCTGGAGACCTTCGCGCTGGTGATGCTGCTGGCCATCCCCGCCGGCGTGGTCGCGTACGCGGCCGTCGAGTACGCGCAGACGCGCCGCATCGACTCCATCACGCGGCAGTTCGACACGCGCACGCTGGTGCTGATGCCGGTGGCGATGGCCATCAACATCGTGCTCGGTACGGCCGTGGCGAGCGCGCTCAAGATCCCCATCTACCTCGATTCGATCGGCACCATCCTGGTGGCCGCGCTGGCCGGCCCTCTGGCGGGTGCCGCCACCGGCTTCCTCTCCAACGTCATCTGGACCTACCTCTCGCCGCCGCCGTTCCAGAGTGCCTACGCGGTGCCGTTCGCAGTGGTCGCGGTCGTCATCGGCCTGCTGGCCGGGACCTTCGCCCGCTGGGGCTGGCTGCGACCACGGCGCGGCGCCTCCGGTCGGCAGCTGGCGCTGGGTGCCGCGACGACGATCGGCGCCATCGGCATCATGGCGCTGCTGGCACTGCGCGCCTGGTCGGCCGCCGCCGACGGCGCCAGCCTGGCGCCCGCGAGCGACGAGGCCGCCTTCCTCATCCTGGGTTGGTTCGCCGTGCTGCTGGTCGCCGGCACCGCCGTCGGGCTGGTGGTGCTGCTGGTCCGCTGGCGCGACCTGGCGGCTGCCTACATCCTCGCCGCCGGTGCCATCACCGGGGTGGTAGCCGCCTTCATCGCCGCTCCCATCGCCGCCAGCCTCTTCGGTGGCGTGACCGGCTCCGGTGCCGACTTCGTCATCGCCGCCTTCCGCCAGGCCGGCGCCAGCCTGCAGCAGGCCGTGCTGGGCCAGAGCCTCATCTCGGATCCCATCGACAAGGTCATCGCCTACTTCGTGGTGTACCTCATCCTTGGCGCCATGGCCACCCGCACCAAGGCTCGCTTCCCCCAGGGTGAGTACCTGCTGCCGCTCAGCCACGAGCAGGATGCCGACCAGCCCTGAGCCTGGCGCGAGACCCAGCCGGGAGCCCGGCGTCGGACCCAGCCGGGAGCCTGGCTCGCAGCAGTCGCCGGCCTGGGGCGAGCTGGATGCGCTGACGCGGCTGGTCGTCTCTGTCGGCACGCTCGTCGGGGCCATGCTGCTCGAGGGTGTCGTCTGCCTGCTGCTGCTGGCACTGCTGGCGGTGGTGCTGCCCGCGATCGCGGCCGGGGTGTTGCGCCGGGTGCTCTGGACGGCCTCCCTGCTGGCAGCACCCCTGGCCGTCAGCGTCACCCTCGTCAACCTGCTCTTCGCGGTCGATGGCGCGGCGCAGGCGATCGCGCTGGCGTCAACCGTGGTGGCGCGTGTGCTGACGATGGCCGGTGCGGTGGTGCTGTTCTACCTGACCACGAAGCCGTCGGAGCTGCTCGCGAGCCTGCAGTGGCACGGGCTCCCGGCGCGGGCGACATTCGTCGTCCACAACGCCGTGGCGATGATCCCGCGCCTGGCCGAGCGCGCTCGCGAGGTGACCGCCGCCCAGCGAGCGCGCGGACTCGACACGGAAGGACGCTGGTGGCGTCGGGCACGCGGCGTCGTGGCGGTCGCGGTGCCGACCGTGCTGGGCACCGTGCGCGAGGTGGAGACGCGCACGCTGGCGCTGGAGACACGTGCGTTTCTCCCGGCCCGGCCGCAGCACCGTGCTGTGGCCGCCGCACGACAGCCGCTCCCAGCGCGCCGGCCGTTGGATCATCGTCGCCGTCGTGGTCCTGCTGGCCATGGCGCGCCTCACCGGGACGTCCCTGCCGTGCTGAGGCTCCACGGGATCAGCTACCGTCATGCCGGCACCAACCGTGACAGCCTGCACGGCGTCGACCTCGAGCTGGCGGCGGGCACGGTGACCGGGCTGACCGGGCCGGCCGAGGCCGGCAAGTCGACACTCTGTCTGGTGGCCGGCGGCCTGGCCCCGCGCGTGATGGGAGGCCGGCTCGTCGGCCAGGTCACGCTCGACGGCCGCGATGTGACCGGCTGGCCCATGCACCGCCTTGCCGAGCAGGTCGTGACGGGCCTGCAGGACCCGGCTGGGCAGCTCTCGCTCATCGCCGACAGCGTGTTCGGGGAGGTGGCGTTCGGGCCGGCCAACCTGGGCCTCGAGCGTGCCGAGGTCATGGCGCGGGTGGAGTCGGCGCTGGCTCGCGTGGGCATCGAGGAGCTGGCCGATCGCCATCCGGAGCGACTGTCGGTCGGCCAGCAGCAGCTGGTCGTGCTGGCCGGACTGCTGGCGATGGAGCCGCGCGTGCTCATCCTGGATGAGCCGCTGGCCCACCTCGACGCTGCGGCCAGCCGACTGGTCCTCGATGCCATCGGCGCCATCAGCGCGTCCGGCAGCGCCGTGCTCGTGGCCGAGCAGCGCACCGACGCGCTGGCTTCGGTGTGCGACTCGCTGGCCGTCATCGCTCACGGCAACATCGTGGCGCGTGGCGCGGTGCGAGAGGTATTGCGTGAGCCGGCGGTGGCGGCGCTGGGCGTGGAGGAGCTGGCGGACGAGCGCCTGGCGCGACTGCTGCGCGAGGCCGGCCTCGAGCCGGCCTTGCTCGAGCCGGCCTGGCTCGAGCCGGACCGCGGGGAGGCCCCGTGACCGAGCTGCGCCTCGAAGGTGTCACCTTCGCTTACCCGGCGGGACCGCCCGTGCTGGAGGACCTCGACCTCGTCGTCCCGGCGGCTCAGACCCTGGCGCTCATCGGCGCCAACGGCAGTGGCAAGTCGACGCTGGCGCGTCATCTCGACGGCCTGCTGCGACCCACCCGCGGGCGGGTGCTGGTGGGAGGCGTGGATGCCGCCGGCCGCAGCGTGGCGCAGCTGGCCAGGTTGGTGGGCCTCTGCTTCCAGCAGCCCGAGCGGCAGATCTTCGCCGTCAACGTCCGCGACGAGGTCGAGTTCGGGCCCCGCCATCTGGGCCTGTCCGACGAGGAGGCGTTCGCACGCGCCCAGGCGGCGCTGGCGATGGTGGGGCTGGTGGATGTGCTGGGCCACCATCCTGACGACCTCGGCGAGACACGCCGCAAGCTGCTGACCATCGCCTCGGTGCTGGCGCTGGAGACGCCGGTGCTGGTGCTCGACGAGCCCACCACCGGACTCGACCGGTCGGGCGTGGAGCGCGTCCAGCACATCGTCGGCCAGCTCCACGCCGTCGGCCGCAGCGTCATCGCCATCAGCCACGACATGCGCTTCGTGGCCGAGACCTTCGAGCGAGTGGTGCTGCTGGACGGAGGCCACGTCGCGCTCGACGGCACGCCCGCGGAGGTCTTCGCCGAGACCGCCTGGGGCGAGCCTGCGCGCCGCCGGCCTGGAGCCACCGCACGCCGCAGTCGTGGGTGCGCGACTGGGCCTTGGCTCCACGCCGACCGATGCCGCCCTGGTCAGGGCCCTGGTCGGTCGAGCCGGTGCCGGTGCTCGCGACAGCGCCCGCTGAACGTCCCCACATCGCAACCGCACGGGCACCTGTCACGAAGCCCTCAGCCCATGTACGATGCCGCGAGCCAGAGAGGCCGGGACGTCGCCCGCCCGGGTGCGCCTGTCGCCGGCACCAGGGAGGTACGTATCGAATGAACAGGCGTCACCCCATGCTCGCAGCCGCTGCGCTGCTCGTGCTCAGCGTGACCGCAGGCGGCGCTTCCGTCACCGCCCAGGATGAACTCCTCAAGGTCTTCGGCGCCTACGCCACGCAGATCGAGGAGCCCTGGGACGGCGTCATCCACGCCGCGCTCAACGCCGAGGCCGAGGCCGGCCTCATCGAGTACACCTTCGCCGACGACATCGGCTACAGCGGCGACATGGAACTGGTCCTGCGCGAGGTCGCCGAGCTGGAGGCGCCCGACATCATCTTCGGCGATGCCTTCGGCAACGAGGAAGCCGTCCGCGCGGTCGCGGCCGACTACCCCGACATCGCCTTCGTCTTCGGCTCCGGCGGTGGTCCGGCCGATCCCAACTTCAGCGTCTTCGACAACTGGATCCACGAGCCCGCCTACCTCGCCGGCATGCTGGCGGGCGGCCTGACCGAGAGCGGCATCATCGGCGTCGTGGGCGGCATCCCCGTGCCCGAGGTCAACCGCATCACCAACGCCTTCATCATGGGCGCCCAGGCGGTCAATCCCGCGGTGGAAGCCAAGGTCAGCTTCATCAACAGCTGGTTCGATCCGGCGGCGGCCAAGGAAGCCGCGCTGGCCCAGATCGACGCCGGTGCCGATGTCCTCTACGCCGAGCGTTTCGGCGTCATCGAGGCGGCGCAGGAGCAGGGCAAGATCGCCGTGGGCAACATGAGTGACCAGTCCGGCCTGGCGCCCGACACCGTCGTGACCAGCGTGACCTGGAACATGACCCCCACCGCCCAGTACATCATCGACCAGGTCGCTGGCGGCACCTACACCGCCCAGGACCTCAAGGACTTCAGCATGGTGGGCAAGGGCGGCGCTGCCCTGGCGCCCATCAACGAGGCCCTCGTGCCGGCCGAGCTGCTCGAGACCGTCATGGCCAAGGAAGCCGAGATCGTCAGCGGCCTGTTCCGCGTCGACATCAACGAGGCTACCCCGGCAGGATCCGTCATCCCGGAGTAGTCGGCCTCTCAGGCGACGCCAGCATGACCACTCCCGGCGGCCAGGGCGACCTGGCCGCCGAGCTGTGTGGCGTCAGCAAGCGCTACGGCGACCTCGTCGCCAACGACGCCGTGGACCTCGCCCTGCAGCGAGGCGAGGTCCATGCCCTGTTGGGCGAGAACGGCGCCGGCAAGACGACGCTGATGCGCATCCTCTACGGGCTCACCAGCGCCGACGGCGGCACCATCCACGTCGACGGCAGGGCCGTCGCCATCCACTCCCCTCGCGACGCCATCGCGGCCGGCATCGGCATGGTCACCCAGCACTTCAGCCTGGTGCAGCCGATGACCGTCACCGAGAACGTCATCCTCGGTCGCGCCCGCGGCGCCCGGCTCGACCTGGTGAGCGCGCGTCGCTCGGTCGAGGCCGCGGCCGACCGGTTCGGCATCGCCGTCCGGCCCGACGCGCTGGTACAGGACCTCTCGGTCGGTGAGCAGCAGCGTGTCGAGATCGTCAAGGCGCTCGCGCGCGACTGCCGCGTGCTGATCCTCGACGAGCCCACCGCCGTGCTCGTGCCGCAGGAGGTCGCGGCGCTCTTCGAGACGCTGCGGCGGCTCATCGCCGATGGCCTCTCCGTCGTCTTCATCAGCCACAAGCTGGGCGAGGTCCGCGCCATCAGCGACCGCGTCTCGGTGATGCGCCAGGGCCGCATGGTCGGCACCGCGCCGGGTGACACCGACGAGCGGGAGCTGGCGCGCATGATGGTCGGGCGGCCCACCTTCGGTGTCGACCGCCAGGAGCCGCTGTGGCACGACGGCGAGGCACGGCTGCAGGTCCGTGGCGTGACCGCGCGCGGCAATCACGGCCTGACGGCCCTGCACGACATCAGCCTTGATGTCCACGCCGGCGAGATCGTGGGCGTCGCCGGCGTCAGTGGCAACGGCCAGAGCGAGCTGGCCGAGGTGCTCAGCGGCATGCGCGGCGTGATGGCGGGCAGCATCCGCGTCGAAGGCGCGGAGCTGGCCGGGGCCGACCCGCAGACGGTCATGGCGGCCGGCGTCGGCCGCATCCCGGAGGACCGCCACGCCAGCCTCGTGCTCGACCTGCCGGTGTCGCTCAACCTGGTCATGGAGCACATCGATGACTTCGCGCCCGGCGGCCGGCTGGACCGCAGGCGCATCGAGGCCCATGCCGAAGAGCTCATCGAGCGCTTCGCCATCAAGGCCCGGCCGCACGACCGCGTGGCCACGCTCTCGGGCGGCAACATCCAGAAGGTGCTGCTGGCGCGCGTGCTCTCACGTGGCCCGCACGTGCTCGTCGTCTCGCAGCCCACGCGCGGGCTCGACGTCGGCGCCAGCGAGTACGTTCGCACGGAGCTGCTGGCACGCCGCGGCGAGGGCGCCGCCATCCTGCTGATGTCGGAAGACCTCGACGAGCTGCTGAGCCTCTCCGACCGCATCGTGGTGCTCTACGAGGGCCGCGTGGTCGGTCGCCTCGACGCGGCGACGGCCGACCCCGAACGATTGGGCATGCTGATGGCCGGCCGCGGCCAGGATGCCGGCGCTGCCCACGACGCCGCCGAGGACGCCGCATGACGCTGGAACTGCGGCGCATGGCCGAGAACCGCCTGGGACGGGCCGGCATCATCGCCGTCGGCGCCATCGTCACCATCCTGGCCGTCACCGGCGGCGCCTTCGTCATCGCCGGGGCCAACCCGGCCGATGCCTACTACGCCTACTTCATCGCGCCGCTGACGCGCGAGTTCACCCTGCTCGAGGTGCTCAACAAGGCCACCCCCATCCTGCTCACCGGCACGGCCGTGGCCATCGCCTTCCGTGCCGGCTACTGGAACATCGGCGTCGAGGGCCAGCTGCTCATGGGCGCGGTCGCCGCCGCCGGTATCGGCCAGCTGGTCGAGGGCTGGCCGAGCCTGCTGGTGCTGCCGCTCATGGTTGCCGGCGGCGCCCTGGCCGGTGCCGCCTGGGCGCTGGTTCCGGCCCTGCTGCGCGTGCGGCTGGGCATCGACGAGGTGGTGACCACGCTGCTGCTCAACCCGGTGGCCCTGCTCATCGTGCAGGCCCTGCTGCACGGGCCGTGGAAGGATCCCGAGACCGGGTTCCCCGAGTCGCCGCGCATCGCCGAATCGGCCGAGTTCCCCCCGCTCTCCGAGTTCATCCCGCTCATCGGCCAGTCCCGATTGCACCTCGGCTTCATCCTGGCGGTGGTGCTCATCGTCATCGCCTGGTGGGTCCTGAGCCGTACGGGCACCGGCCTGCGCGTGCGCGCGGTGGGGCTCTCCCCGCACGGCGCGCGCTTCGCCGGCATCAAGGTCGAGCGCACGCTGCTGCGCGTGGCCCTCGTCAGCGGTGCCATCGCCGGCATCGCCGGGGTCAGCGAGGTGGCCGGCATCCAGTTCCGGCTCACCGAGGGCGTCTCGCCCGGCTTCGGCTACACCGGCATCGTGGTGGCCATGCTGGGTGGCCTGGCCCTGCCCGGCGTGCTGCTGGCCGGCCTGCTGCTGGGCGACCTCAGCGTTGGCGCCTCGTCGGCCGTGCGCAGCCTGCAGATCCCGAGCCAGCTGGGCGACGTGGTGCAGGGGACGCTGCTGCTCGTCGTCGTCGGCGCCGTGGCCATCTACCGCTGGCGCACCAGCCGCGAGGACGAACGACCGCCCGACGAGGGTGAGCCGTCACCCGAGGAGCCCGCGGGACAGCCGCCGTCGGAGACCTCGCCCACATGACCTTCTTCGCCGACATCCTGGCCGCCACCTTCCGCAACGCCACGCCGCTCGTCTACGGCACCGTGGGCGAGACGTACACCGAGCGCGCGGGCGTCCTCAACCTGGGCATCGAGGGCACCATGTACGCGGGCGCGTTCTTCGGCTTCGCCACGGCCTACCACACCGGCGACCCCTGGCTGGGCCTGCTCGGCGCCATCATCGTCGGCCTCATCGCGGGCGCCATCATGGCGCTGCTGACGGTGACGCTGGGCGCCAACCAGCACGTCAGCGGCCTGGGCCTGACCATCGTGCTCATCGGCCTCAGCGAGTTCGCCAACCGGCTCATGTTCAGCGGCGGCAGCCTGGCCCGCATCGAACCCATGCCATTGCTGGACCCGCTGGACGGCCTGGGCGATCTGGGCACCGTGGCGAACCAGTACGGGCTGACGTACCTGGCCTTCCTGGTGGTGGTCCCTCTCGCGTGGTGGGTGCTGATGAAGACGCCGCTGGGCCTGTCCATCCGCGCCGTGGGTGAGAATCCCGAGGCCGCCGACGTGGCCGGCATCAACGTCTTCCGCATCCGCTACGTCGCGCTCATGATCGGTGGCGCCTTCATGGCCGTGGGTGGTGCCTTCATCACCCTGGCGATGCTGGGGACGTTCACGCTCGACATCATCGCCGGACGCGGCTGGGTGGTCATCGCCCTGGTCATCTTCGGGCGCTGGCGCATCTTCCGCGGCGTCCTTGGCGCGCTCGTCTTCGCCGCCGTCTACTCGCTGGGCCTCCGCCTGCACATCACCCCGGGCTTCGAGGGCATCCCCAACGAGATCATGCTGGCGCTTCCGTACGTCATCGTGATCGTGGCGCTGGCCTTGTCGGGCCGCAACGTGCCCTATCCGGGTGCCTACCTCAAGCCCTACCGCAGGTCGTGAGCCAGGCGAACGACCGCCGATCGAACGAAGGAGCAGACATGGACGACCACGACTTCATGAAGATCGCCATCGACGAGGGCGCCCAGGGCTTGGCCGAGGGCGGCGTGCCGGTGGGCGCGGCGCTGGTGGCCGACGGCAAGGTGCTGGGTTCGGGGCACAACCGGCGCGTGCAGCAGGGTAGCGTCATCCGCCATGGTGAGACCGACTGCCTCGAGAACATCGGCCGCCTGCACGCCTCGGTCTACCAGCGCGCCACCATGTACACCACGCTGTCGCCCTGCGACATGTGCACCGGGGCCATCCTGCTGTACGGCATCCCACGCGTGGTCATCGGCGAGAACGAGACGTTCATGGGCGGCGAGGCGTACCTCCGCTCCCGCGGCGTGGAGGTGCTGAACCTCGATTCGCCCGAGTGCAAGGCGCTGATGGCCGACTTCATCGCCCGCTACCCGGACGTGTGGAACGAAGACATCGGCGAGGAGTAGGCCGACGCCTCAGTCGTAGCCCGGCGCCGGGCAGCCCCGGCCAGGTTCCCGCCCAGCGTCCTAGCTCGGCAGCCCCGGCCAGGTTCCCGCCCAGCGGGACAACTCGACCAGTCGTCTCGTCACGACGCCAGGAAATCCCCTGGTGTGGGCAGGCCCGCCATCGATGACCGCGGGGCGGCACACGTCGGCCCTTCCGGGCCCTCCACCCACCGCGCCGGGTCGAGTTGGACCGCAGTACGCGGGAATCACGCGCGCGACGGCAGCTGGCCGGCGACCGGGCTCGAGCCGCGGCTGGCCGGCCCCCGGTCTACTCCTTGTGCTCGTGGTCCAGGGCGGCCTGCAGTTGCGCCTCGGCCTCCGAGTCGAGGGTGGTCTGGTAGACCTTGCCCTTGAACGGCTCCAGCGCGCCCACGACGGCCGCAGCCGAGCCTTCACCGATGACGAAGAGGGCCGAGGTGTTGGCAGAGAGGTCGCTGGTGACGTCCTCGATGAGCTTCTTGTCGATGTTGTGGTGCAGCGAGCGACCGATGAAGGCGCCCGCGGCGGCGCCGATGAGGAGGCCGGCGACGGGGAAGAAGACGAGGCCCAGCAACAGGCCCAGCGCGCCCCCACCGATGGCGCCACCGGCCGTCGCGGTATCCATCCCGTGGTGCACGTGGACCTTGCCCTCGGCGTCCTTCTCCACCACCGCCATGTCCTGGATGCTGGCGGCGTGCGCCTTGCTGATGCTCTTGAGGCGCTCAGCCGCCTGATCGGCGGTCTCGCGCTCGCCGAAGGTGATGACCAGAAGCTGACTCACGTGACGTCCTCCACTCCAAGATTGGTCGGAAGTGTACGCCGCCAGCGACCCGGGTCGTGGAGTCGGCGCGCGTCCGGCGCGCCCGCGTCCTCGGCGCTCGCCCAGCGTCCCCGGCGTCCTCGGCGCCAGGCGTCCCCGGCGCAACGAGGCTAGCGCCGCTCCAGCACGACCTCGTTGACCGACCCGGCCACGATGGTCCAGGCCCGCAGCTCGGGTGGCTCGACCGCGAACGATGCCAACAGGTAGACCGCGTCGGGGTAGGCGGCCAGGCCGATGTCGGTGGGCGACGGATGGGGAGGCGAGGCAACGTGCGAGTGCACGATGCCCCACACCACCTCGTCGGCGTCATCGATCTCCAGCATCACCCGCAGCAGCTCCTCGCTGTCCATGAGGTAGCGGTAGGGCGAGGCAGCGGCGTTGCGCATGCCCACGAAACGGCTGGGGACGCCGCCATTCTCGGCGGTGCGATCGGACACGAGCACGCCACAGCCCTCGTTGGGCAGGGCGCCCCGCAGCCAATCGACGAGCTCGTCACGGATGGCCGGGGGCAGCGCTGCCGATGCCGGCACCCAGGGCGCCCGAGCGCCCGGTCCGTGCGCGGCCGCCCCCTGGTCGGCCGCCCGCTGCCAGGCGTCCACGCCCGGTATCGCCTCGCCATCGCCGACCACGGCCGGCTCCTCCGCGCTGGACAGCACCCGCGGAGCCTGGGCCGGCACCCGATCGTCGCTCACCACAGGTTGAGGCTGTCGATCTCGTCCTCGTCACCATCGAGGTCGCGCGTCCAGATGTTCTCGCTGAGGTACTTCCAGCCGCCGTCGGCGAGCAACGCCACGATGGTGCCGCGTTCCATCTCGCGCGCCAGCTGCTTGGCCGCCACCATCACCGCGCCGCAGGAGACACCGGCGAAGATGCCCTCCTTGTCGGTGAGCTCGCGCAGCGCTGCGATGGCGTCGCTGTTGGAGACGAGGAACTTGCCGTCGATGACGGTGGGGTCGAAGATCTCGGGGATGAAGCCTTCGTCGAGCGAGCGCAGGCCCTGCACCTTCTCGCCCGGCAGCGGTTCGGCCGCGTAGATGCGCACGTCGGGGTTGTGACGACGCAACCGCCGCCCGACGCCCATGAGCGTGCCGCCGGTGCCCAGGCCGGCTACGAAGGCATCCACCTCCGGGCAGTCGGCGATGATCTCCTCGGCGGTCGTCTCCTCGTGTGCCCGCGGATTGGCGGGGTTGCCGTACTGGTACGGCATCACGAAGCGGGGGTCCTTCTGGACGAGGTGCTTGGCCAGGGCGACCGCGCCGTTGGAGCCCAGGTGACCGGGCGAGTCGATGACCTCCGCACCGAAGAGCGAGAGCAGCTGGCGTCGCTCCATGGTGACGTTGTCCGGCACCACCACCGCCACGCGGTAGCCCTTGCGACGGGCGATCATGGCCAGGCCGATGCCGGTGTTGCCGCTGGTGGGCTCGATGATGATGGAGTCAGGCGTGAGCCGACCGGAGGCTTCCAGGTCCTCGATGAGGTACTTGGCGACGCGGTCCTTGACCGACCCGGTCGGGTTCATGAACTCGAGCTTGGCGTACAGGCGCACGTTGGGGTTGGGGCAGACGTTGGGCACCTCGACCAGCGGCGTGAAGCCGATGGCGTCCACGATGGATGGGAAGCGGCCACCGTGGCGCACGTGCCCGCCGTGGGCATGCGGGCGCAGCGCGTCGATCTCCGGCCCGGACTGCCGTGCGGTGGTCGATGTCACGACCAGCTGACCTCGCTAGCGTCCTCCGGCCATGGCCGGCAGCAGGATGACCTCGTCACTCTCGCCCACCGGCGTGGCCAGCTCCTGCTCATAGCGAACGTCACGCCCGTTGACGTAGACGTTGACGAAGCGATTGAGCGCACCGTCCGCAGTGAAGACCTGCTCGCGCAAGCCGGGAAACTGCTCCAGCAGCGAGTCGAGGGCCTCGCCCACCGTGGTACCGGTGACCTCGACCTTCTTCTGGTTGCCGGCCTGCGCGCGCAGCACCGGCGGGATCCGGACCGCAGTCATGCGTTCACCCCCATCGTGGCAGCTGGTGTGGTGGGCAGTGCGAAGACGCCATCGCCGGCGGGCTCGACGATCTCGCCGTCGCCGCAGGCCGGGCACCGCGGGTCGCGCCGCAGCTGGAGCTCGCTGAAGGCTCCGTCGAGCGCGTCGTAGATGAGCAGCCGACCGGCGAGGGAGTCACCGATGTCGAGCAGGACCTTGAGGCCCTCGGTGGCCTGCAGCAGGCCCATCACGCCGGGGACGACGCCGAGCACGCCCGCCACCGAGCAACCCGGTGCCAGCTCGGGGGGCGGGGGCGTGGGGTAGAGGCAGCGATAGCACGGGCCCTCATAGGGCTTGAAGACCGTGAGCTGACCCTCGAAGCGGAAGACCGAGGCGTGCACCACCGGGATGCCGGCCTTGACGGCGGCGTCGTTGAGCACGTAACGGGTCTCGAAGGTGTCGGTACCGTCGAAGATGAGGTCGTAGCCCTCGATGAGCTCCTCGACGTTGTCGGGGCCCAGCATCACCTCGTGGGCGACCACCTTCACGTCGGGGTTGAGGGCGTTGATGGTCAGCTGGGCCGATTCGACCTTGCGCATCCCGACACGGTCGGTGCGGTGGATGACCTGGCGCTGCAGGTTGGAGGCGTCGACGACGTCGAAGTCGACGATGCCGATGGTGCCCACGCCCGCCGCCGCCAGGTAGAGCATGGCGGGCGATCCCAGCCCGCCCGCGCCGATGAACAGCACGCTCGATTCGAGCAGCTTGGCCTGGCCCTCGACACCCACCTCGGGGATGAGCAGGTGGCGGGAGTAGCGTGATTTCTGCTCTGCGGTCAGCACGGTGGGCTGCTGCCAGGCGCGGCCCTCGGACTTCCAGGCCTGGAAGCCTCCCATCATCGAGCTGACGTCGGTGTAGCCCATGTGCCGGAGGGTCTGGCCGGCGAAGAGCGAGCGGATGCCGCCGGCGCAGTAGACCACGATGGGGGTGGCGCGGTCAGGCGCCAGCGCCTCGATCTCCTGCTCGATGTAGGACTTGGAGATGTGGCGGGCGCCGGCGACGTGACCCTGCTCCCACTCGCTCTGCTCGCGCACGTCGAGGAGGGTGGCGCCGCGCTCGACGGCGAGATCGGCTTGCGCCGTGGTCACCTCGGGCACCTGCTCACGCGCCTCGCGCAAGAGGTCTCGGTACGACTTGGTCATGGGGCTGTGACTCCGTGGTGGCCGGTCACGTGCCGACCCTCTCCTCATCCGCTGGGGCCTGCTGGTCGTGGCGCGCCCCGAGGGCGTGCTGCATGGTGTCGAGTGACAGGAGCGCGCACTTCAGGCGCGCCGGGCTGATCTCGATACCCAGCAGGTCGAGGATGTCCTGGTTCTTCATGGCCTCGACCTCGGCCACGGGCCGGCCCTTGACCTCGTCGGTGAGCAGCGACGCCGACGCCTGGCTGATGGCGCAGCCGCGGCCGCTGAAGGCGACCTCGGCGACATTGCCCTCGGCATCGACGTGCAGCATCATCGTGATGCGGTCACCGCAGAGCGGGTTGTGGCCCTCGTAGACGGCGTCTGGCGCATCCAGCGTGCCGAAGTTGTGGGGCTGGCGGTAGTGCTCGAGGATCTCGTCGCGGTAGAGGTCGTCCATGGGCTCTGCAGGGTACTCGATGCGGTCGGGATGCTATGAAGGACGGCCGACCGACGAGCCGCTGGAGCTCGCCGGCACGCGGCCGAAGACGCGCTGGACTCCACGCAGCCCGACGGCCAGGCGGTCGATGTCGTCGCGGCCACTGTAGACGCTGAAGGAGGCGCGACCGGTAGCCGTCTCGCCCAGTCGCTCGTGGAGCGGCTGCGCGCAATGGTGGCCGGCGCGGATGGCGATGGCCTCGCGGTCGAGCAGCGTCGCGATGTCGTGGGCGTGGATCTCCGGCAGCGTGAAGGTGACGATGCCGGCGCGATCTGCCGCCCGGGGCGACCCGTGGATGCGGATGCCCGGCACCTCCCGCGGCAGCGTCTCGAGCGCATAGGCGGTCAGGGCCTCCTCGTGGGCAGCCACGCGCGCCATGCCGATGGTCTCGAGGTAGTCGATGGCGGCACCGAGCCCGATGGCGGCGGCGATGTCGGGCGTGCCGGCTTCGAACTTGTGGGGGATGTCGTTGAAGGTGGTGTGCCGCAGGTGCACGGAGTTGATCATCTCGCCACCGCTCAGGAACGGCGGCATCTCCTCCAGCAGCTCGGCTCGTGCCCACAGCGCGCCGGAGCCGGTGGGACCCAGCACCTTGTGGCCGCTGAAGACGTAGAAGTCGGCACCGATGTCCTGCACGTCCACGGGCAGGTGCGGCACGGCCTGTGCGCCATCGACCAGCGCCAGCGCCCCCGCCTCGTGCGCCTGCGCCACCATCTCCTTCACGGCGGTGACGGTGCCCAGGGCGTTGGACTTGTGGGTGAAGGCCACCAGCCGGGGCCGCGTTCGCAGCAACACCTCCCACGAGTCCATGTTCAGGCGCCCCTCAACGTCGAAGGGCACGAACTCGAGGTCGGCATCCCTCTCCTGCGCCAGCAGCTGCCAGGGGACCAGGTTGGAGTGGTGCTCCAGCTCGGTCAGCACGATGGCATCCGCGCGGCCGATGTTGCGGCGGCCCCAGCTGTAGGCCACCAGGTTGATGGCCTCGGTGGCGTTGCGGACGAAGATGACCTCGCGCCGATCGGGGGCGTTGATGAAGCGGGCGACCTTGTCCCGCGCGCCCTCGTAGGCGGCCGTGGCCTCTTCGCCGAGGGCGTAGATGCCGCGATGCACGTTGGCGCTGTAGCGACGGTTGTAGCCGTCCACGGCCTCGGCCACCTGGCGTGGCTTGAGCGCGGTGGCGGCACTGTCGAGGTAGGCCAGGCGCCGTCCATGGAACTCGCGCTCGAAGAGCGGAAAGTCGCGGCGGATGACCTCGGAGTCGAGGAGCGCGGGGGCATTCATGCGATCGTGTCGGTCGCCGTCCGGCTGGCCAGCACGGCGGACTAGTCCTCCAGCTGCTCGAGACGCTCGACCTCGGGGTCCTCGTCGAGGTCGGCGACCTCGAAGCCGGCCTCCTTGAGGATGGGCGCATAGCCTTCATCCTCGAGGCGCAACGCCAGGTCCTTCCCGCCCGAGGCGATGATGCGACCGTGTGCCAGCACGTGCACGCGGTCGGGCTGGATGTAGTTGAGCAGGCGCTGGTAGTGGGTGATGAGCAGCACCCCGAGGTCGGGGCTGAGCTGGGCGTTGACGCCTTCGGCGACGATGCGCAGCGCGTCGATGTCGAGGCCAGAGTCGGTCTCGTCGAGGATGGCGAACTCCGGCTCGAGGATGGCCATCTGCAACATCTCCAGGCGCTTCTTCTCGCCGCCGGAGAAGCCCTCGTTGACGTAGCGGCCGGCAAAGGAGTCGTCGAGGCGGAGCAGCTCCATCTTCTCGCGCATGAGCGTGCGGAACTCGCCCATCTTGATGCCACCGCGCGTGGCATCGGAGGGGTCGACCTCGCTGTCGCTGACGTCGAGCCCGCGGCGACGCGCGTTGAGGGCCGTGCGCAGGAAGGATGCCACCGACAGCCCGGGGATGGCGGTGGGGTACTGGAAGGCCAGGAACAGGCCCAGGCGGGCACGCTTGTCCGGGCTCAGCTCGAGGACGTTGACGCCCTTCCAGATGACCTCGCCGCTGGTGACCTCGTAGGCCGGGTGACCCATCAGCGCGTAGGCCAGCGTGGTCTTGCCCGAGCCGTTGCGACCCATGATGGCGTGGACCTCGCCCTTGCGGATCTCGAGGTCGATGCCACGCAGGATCTCGGTCTCGCGGCTGGCGGTGGGGACGACATGGAGGTCGCGGATGACCAGCACGCGGTCGTCGGCGGCGGCCGGTGCAGGCATGGCGGGCAGGGTGGCGGTGTCGTTGGTCATGGCTGTGCGACGGGCTCCTTGATGGATCGCTCGGTGAGCGGCTGGACGGCCAGGAGGGCCGGTTGGGGATGGGCGGGGTGGCCGAGCCTGGGCTCGGCAAGCTGCTCGAGGGTCATGGACTCGAGCGCGCCGACGATGGCGTCGCGGACGCGCTGCCAGAGCTGCTCGACGTTGCAGAAACCGGCACGCTGGCAGGTCCCAGCGTGGTGCGGGTCATCGCTGGCACAGATCATGGGGGCGATGGGGCCTTCCAGCGCCGTGACCACCTCGCTCATGCGGATGGCAGAGGGTGGCTTGGCCAGCTCGTAGCCGCCGCGCGCGCCGCGCGTGCTGGTGACGAGGTCCGCCTCGCGCAGGCTCACCACCAGCTGCTCCAGGTACGGTCGGGGCAGCGATTCGTGGTCGGCCATCTCGGACAGGCTGATGGGGCCATTGCCGTAGTGGCGGGCGAGCTCGACCATGAGACGGACGCCATACTCTCCCCGCGTCGAGAAGTGGAGAGCGCCCGCGGTCGGGACGGTGGTGCGCACGATGGTCTGGCTGTCTCCTGTCACCGGGCCGACGGGTGGTCGCCTCAGGGGCATGCGGCACCGGCAATTCCGACTGATTTCGTCAGGATTGAGTCTAGTCGCGTCGCGCGACCCCGTCAACGCCGCGGCGGGGCGGCTCCCCCGGCGGGGGAGGTCGAGACTCCGACCATCGAAGATGACGAGGTGCTCGTCCGCGTCCGCGCCGCCTCGATCCACGTCGGTGACTGGATCATCTTGCGAGGCGTGCCGTACATCTTGCGCCCGATGTTCGGGCTGCGAGCCCCCAAGGTCTCGGTCCCGGGCACGGACATGGCTGGCGTGGTCGAGGCGACCGGTAGCCATGTGACGCACGTCAAGCCCGGCGATGAAGTGTTCGGTTGGGGAAACGGAGCCTTCGCCGACTACCTGTGCACGAACGCTGACAACGTCCTGCCCAAGCCCGCCGACTTCACCTTCGAGCAGGCCGCGGCCGTCGGGGTCTCCGCCGTCACGGCCCTCAAAGCCATGCGTGACCGCGGGCAGGTCCAGGCTGGGCAGACGGTCCTCATCAACGGGGCATCGGGTGGCGTGGGCACGTTCGCCGTCCAGATCGCGAAGTCGATGGGGGCAGAGGTCACCGGGGTCTGCAGTACGAAGAACGCGGATCTGCTCTCGGAGGGCCTCATCCATGTCCATGCGCACGGCTTCGGCGGCACTCGGCGCCGCACTCTTGATGGCAGCGACACTTGGACCACCGGCGGCCGGCCAGGGACCGACGGTGGAGGTGGTCGCCGAAGGGCTCCACGCACCGAGAGGGCTGGCCATCGCATCGAACGGCGACCTGTTCGTGGCGGAAGCCGGACAGGCGGGCGATCTCTGTCCCGAGATGGGGGGTGGCTTCTGCCTTGGTCCTACCGGCTCGGTCGCCCGCGTCAGCGACGGGACGGTCGAGCGGATCATCGAGGGCCTGCCGTCGGCCGGCGGGGCCTCCGATATCGTCGGCGTCTCCGATCTCGCGCTCATCGACGATGGGCACTTCTACCTGATCGTCAACGCCGGGGGCGACCCGGCGGGCCGCCAGTTCATGCCACCCGAGTTGGCGACGATGGGCTGGCTCATGCGCGCGTCGGACGACGGTACCGTCGCGTCCGTCGCCGACGTGGCCGGCTTCGAGACGACCGATGACCCTGATGCCGAGTTCACGGGCGGGGTGCCGGACGCCAACCCGTACTCCGTCGCGATCGCGGCCGACGGTGGCGTGGTCGTCGCCGATGCGGCCATGAATGCCCTCGTAGCTGTCGACGATGCCGGCACGGTCGCGCTGGTGGCTCTCTTTCCTCCGCGCGAGCACCTCTTCCCCGCCGAGCTGCTGGCGGCCGCGGATCCGGCAGCCGAGGGCCAGGAGCCGGACGCGGACACCACCCCCGCGGAGGGCGAGGAGGTCCCCGTCCCGGTCCAGTCGGTGCCCACCAGCGTCGTCGTCGGCCCCGATGGCGCCTACTACGTGGGCGAGCTGACCGGCGGCCCGTTCCCGGTCGGTGGCGCCAACGTCTGGCGCGTGGTTCCCGGCGAAGAGCCGACCGCGTACGCCACGGGCTTCACCAACATCATCGATCTGGGCTTCGGCCCCGACGGCACGCTCTACGTGGCTGAGATCGCCCATGAGGGTCTCATGGCGTTCTACGCGGGCCAGGGCGAGAGCGCACCCGAGGGTGCGGTCCTGAGCGTCCCACCCGGCGGTGGCGAGCCCGAGCTCCTGATCTCGGGTGATCCGCTCGCGGCCCTGGGCGGCCTGGCCGTAGGCTCGGATGGCTCGATCTACGTCAGCGCCAACACGCTTGACCGGGAGGGCGGCACGGTCCTGAAGATCACGCCCTAGCGAGGAACCGACCCCGACCATCACGTCCGTGGAGTGCCTCTTCGGGCTCGTGCCTGGTGCCGTCGTCATATCTTGGCTGGCACTCTTAGCGAACTTCGAACGAAGGGTGACGTCGGGCTTGACCGGCTGATTCGACTTCTCGTCCGTCCGACTAGACATCGACCAATGCCGATCCTCGCGTGCTGCTCGATGGGCTCCTCGCTGCGTTCAACTGATCTCGGCCGGTTGGGCAGCGTACGTTCAGCAACACCGCTTCCCCCTTTACCCGGTCAACGCCGCGGCGGGGCAGCAACCAGGCGGGCAGCAGCTAGGCGGGGCGGAGCGGCTGTTGCTGCTGCGGACGCTGCGTGACCCTGATCCCGTGGCGGCGACCGGGATGGCCATCGATGGCTGCGCGCAGGGTGACCTGTCCCTCCCCGGGGATGGCGATGGGGATGTTGAAGGCCATCGGCACCAGCATGTCCATGCCGGCCATGCCGGGTGGTCGGCCGGTGGCCAGCTTGGCCTCGAAACCGATCATGCGCGTGTCGTCGTGGAGCAGCTCGACGGCCACGGTGTGCTGATCGTCGGTGTAGGCGAAGGGGATGCGCACGCCCAGGGCGATGCCCAGCATCATGCGATGCGGGAACTGCGGCGGCTGGATGCGGTCCCAGCTGCCGCCCATGAGGTAGAGCTTGCCGTTGACGACCTCGGCACGGTCGGCCACCAACAGGTAGTCGACCTCGGGCACGCGCCGGAGCGTGGCCTCGGCCGCCTCGAGGGCACCCTCGAGCTGGTCGGGCGTGCCCGTGCCGTCGGCGGCACCGTTGGTCATGGACGGCTCGTCGATGCCGTCGTCGTCCCTGCTGGGGTCTGTCACAGTCGCGGGTCGTCCTCTCCGAATGAGAATGGCGGGTAGCGATCGACCATCAGCAGCAGGTACGCGCTCACGCGGAGCTGCCAGCGATACATGCCGCCGACCAGGGTGTAGATGAGATCGGCCTGCCGGCCGAAGATGAGCACGGGGACCCACACCACCAGCATCAGGAACCAGGTCAGGATGGCCAGGAACCACAGGATGATGAGGTGCGGGATGAGCAGGATGGCGCGCACCATCTGGCCGATGACGGGGATGCCCCAGAGTCGGTTGATGCGCACGCCCTCATCGAAGCGCACGCTCACCGGGTGGTCTTCGCCCGATAGCGAGAACGGCGGGTACTTCGACGTCATCAGCAGGGCGTAGGCACTGACGCGCAGGCTGTAGCCCAGGAGACCGCCGATCCAGCGGTAGCCCCAACCAGGGAACCGTCCCAGCAGCAGCACCGGGATCCAGGCCAGCAGGATCTGGATGCTGGCCACGATCGCCACCAGCATCATCACCAGGATGTGCGGGATGAGCAGGATGGCGCGCACCATCTGGCCGATGACGGGGATACCCCAGAGCCGGTTGATCCTCGCCTCGCGATCGTAGGAGACGTTCACCGGGTAGGCGTCTGGCGCCAGTGGATAGGCGGGCGGGGGCTGCCACATGGGGGCCGGTGGAGGTGCGCCCCAGGCATCGCCGGCAGGGCCGTAGCCGGGCGGCGGTGGTGGCGGCTGCTGCGCCCAAGGGTCAGGCCGCGGCGGAACGTAGCCCGGCGGTGGCGGGGGCTGGCCCCATGGCTCGCCGGGTGTGCCGTAACCGGGGGGTGGCGGCGGCATCGGTCCCGGTGGCGGCGGATACGCTCCGCTCGCCCGCGGGTCCGGCGGCGTCGCGGGGCCCTGGGGATCCCACGTCATGTCACAACCTCATCGATGGCTGACAGGCTGTCCACAGCCTACACGCATCCCGGTGCCGCGGCATCGGTACCCGCCCCCGCCGGCTGCGTCAGCGGCTGCTGCCGAAGATGCGCAGCATGAAGAGGAACAGGTTGATGAAGTCCAGGTACAGCGCCAACGCGCCCAGCACCGTGGCGGAGTCCTTGTTGATGTTGGGCATCGCGCCGTTCTTGAGGCGCTGCACGTCGTAGGCGGTGATGCCGGTGAAGAGGATCACGCCGACGACACCGACGAGCAGGTTGGCCATCGAGTTGCCGGGGAAAAGGAAGAGCTGGACGATCATCACCACGATGAGCCCCAGCAGGCCCATGAAGATCAGGCCACGGAGGCTGGTCAGGTCGCGCTTGGTGACGACGCCGTAGACGGCCGCCCCGCCGAATACCGCAGCGGCACCGGCGAAGGCCGAGACGACACCAGAGACCCCGATGGCGGGCAGGTAGGCCAGCACGATGACGCCCAGGACGAGCCCCATCATCAGCGCGTACACGAAGAAGAGCGCCAGGGCGACGGCGGACGAGATGCGCGTGATGGCGAAGTTGATCACCATCACCAGGCCGAACTGGCCGATGATCAGGAACAGCATCCAGTCGGACACGGAGGACTGGAGCGCCTCGCTGTTCATCACGAACCAGGCGGCAACGGCCGAGAGCAGCACGCCCACGAACATCCACACGAAGCTGCCGGTCAGGAAGCCTTCACGCGGTGCGCTGGAGACGATGACGCCGTCCCGGCTCAGGGTGTTGGGGGTGACGGTGGCGCCCTGGTTGGTGACCTGGCCCGGCGCCTGGGCGCGGTTGTAGGGGTCGTTGTCGGGGGATTGCACGTTCGTCGGTTCCTTTCGAGTCGGCCCACGAGCGGGCGCTTCGATGGTCAAGTCTAGCGAGCGCGGCTCCAGCGGGCTACGAGCGCAGCCTGGTGGTCTCACCCCGGCCGGCCTGCTCGGCCAGCCTTGCCAGCACCCACAGCAGGTCTGCCAGCCGATTGAGGTAGGGCATCAGCCAGGCACCCGGAACGAGACGGTCGTGGTCGAGCGCGATGACGCGTCGCTCGGCGCGGCGAATCACGCAGCGGCTCACCTCGAGGGCCGCAGACAGCCGGTCAGCACCTGGCACGACGAACTCGCGCGGCATCTCCATGCGTGACTCGGCGTCGCGCAGCATCTCCTCCAGGCGGATGAGCATCGCCTCGTCGACACGCGTCTCGCCGTCCCGCAGGCGATCCCAGGCGTCGGGATTGGTGGCCAGCTCGGAGCCAGCCACGAAGAGGTCTCGCTGCAGCGTCGAGCAACGTGTCAGCCAGCGCGGCGATGGGCGCGGGGAGCGACCCGACCGCCGCCAGCTCCCCGACCTCGGCGCGCGCCACCCCCATGCAGGCCACGGCCTCGTCGATGGTGCCGTAGGCCTCGGCCCGCGCGTCGTCCTTGGCGATACGGCCACCGAAGAGCAGGCCGGTGGTGCCGTCATCACCCCTGCCGGTGGCGACGGCACTGCCGGCGATGGCCTCGCGTCGGCCGCGGACCTCGTCGGCACTCATGCGTCCTGGCTCGCCGGGTCAGCTACCACGTCAGGCCGGCGTCGCGCGGATCCCAGCGCTCGGCCAGCAGGGTGACCTTGACCTCGTGACCCTCGGCCTCCTCGGCCGCCTCCTTGACCTGCTGGATCATGGAGCCGGCATAGGGGCAGAACGGCGTGGTCAGGATCATCTTGATCTCGCTCTCCTCGTCACCGAGGATGACCTGCCGGATGAGCGCCAGCTCGACCACGTTCATCCCGATCTCGGGGTCGACGACCGATCGCAGCGCGTCAAGGACGGCCAGCTCACGGGAGCGCCGAACGGGGTCGAGGGCAGTCGATTGCTCGGACGAGGTGATGGTGGGGCCGACGGAATCATGGCTCATGGTGGGGTCGGACATGGTCGGGTCATCCTACACCGGGACCGATAGACGGCCCTTGACCGATCCAGGGCAGCCGAGGACGCGGCACGAACACGTGCGAGGATCGCGGCGTTCGGTCTAGGCGTCGCCGAGAGAGACTCCGATGCTTCGGGCGGTGCGGATCCAGGCGTGGTCAAGGGGAACCGTCTTGCGCTTGCCCACCACCTGCTTGAGCGGCACAGCCTTCGCTTCCTCTCCCCGGGCCGCGATCATCACGCCGAACTCGCCCTCGTCGATGGCGCGAGCACAGGCAGCCCCAAGGCGCGTCGCCAGCAGCCGGTCCGCAGCCGAGGGTGTGCCACCTCGCTGCAGGTGCCCGAGGATGGTGACACGCGATTCCAGGTTGGTCTGTCGCTCGAGTTCCTGCGACAGCATCAGGGTGGCATTGCCAAGGTGCGCCGTGATCTGGTCGATCTGTGCCTGCGACTCCCTGACTTCCTTGTCACGGTCCGGCCCTGCCCGCTTGCGATCCCTGGTGTGGGCCAGGGCTTCCTCGGCATCCCTCAGCGCCGTGGCCCGTTCCTTGGGCATGGCCCCTTCGGAGACCGCGACGATGCTGAACGAGCTGCCGGTGCGGTGCCGCTGACGGATGGCCTCGGCCACGGCCTCGGTGTCATAGGGGATCTCAGGGATCAGGATGACGTCGGCGCCTCCCGCGATGCCCGCCCCCAGGGCAAGCCAGCCGGCGTTGTGGCCCATCACTTCGACGACGATGATGCGGTGGTGACTGTGCGCGGTGCTGTGCAGCCGGTCGATGGCCTCGGTGGCGATCCCGAGCGCGGTATCGAAGCCGAAGGTCACGTCGGTCCTGGCCACGTCGTTGTCGATGGTCTTGGGCAACGTGACGATGTTGAGGCCCTGCAGGTGCAGCCGATAGGCGTTCTTCTGCGTGCCGCCGCCGCCGAGACAGACGAGTGCGTCGAGGCGATGGTTGTGATAGTTCTCGACGATCACTTCGGTCATGTCCAGCGTCTGCTGGCCGACGGTCATGCGATGCGGCTTGTCTCGACTGGTCCCCAGGATGGTGCCGCCGATGGTCAGGATGCCCGAGAGTCGCGAGCGGTCGAGCGGGACGTCACGGTTTTCCATCAGTCCTCGGAAGCCATCCCGAAAACCGACGACGTGCATGCCGTAGGCGCCGATGGCGGTCTTGCCCACGCCTCGGATGGCCGCGTTCAGACCAGGGCTGTCACCGCCTGCGGTCAGGATGCCGATGGTCTTGCTCATGATGGCCTCAGTTCGAACGGTCGCTGGGTCGCGGGTCGCTAGCTCGCGCCGGCCTCCTGCAGGTGGTCGGGCAACGCGGCCAACATGTCACCACCGAATCCGGGGCCCTTGAGCGAACCGTCGCGCTCGAAGAAGACCGCGTAACGCTGGCGCTGGTCTAGCGCGAAGCGGAATGCCTCGGCGATGCCGACCGGCTGGAGCTCGGGATGCTGGATCATCATCTCGTCTGGTGTCAGGCCGTTACCTGCGCATCTCCAGAGGTTGCGCACGGTCAGCCGCGTGCCGTAGCAGAACGGCTCACCGTTCATCACCAATGGGTCGGACTTGACCCACTTGATTGTCATCAGACGACCGTGTCGTCGCCGAGCCCGGCGCCCTTCCACACGAAGCGGACCGCGCTGTTGCCCTCGTGGTCGCCGGGCAGGCGCCGATGGCGGCGCATGCGCTCGACGAAGGCGGCCATGGGCTCGCGGATGAGTGGCGCCTCTGCTGAGGCACCCAGGGCGATGGCCGCCTCCTCGAGGCCGCGAAGCAGCGTCGTCACGTCGTTCATGCGCACACCGCGCCGCCGGTAGATGGGCACCAGCGTCTCGCCATAGACGACCACGTATCGCGTCTCACCGGTCTCGATCGCTCGCGCCAGCTGCTCGATGTGCTGCTCGAAGTCGCGCAGCCAGCGGCGCAGCATCAGCTCGTCGTAGCGCTCACGCAGGGAGCCGTCGATGCGCAGGGCCGCCTCCAGGGAGAGCGCGGGCAGGCGCGTGCTGGCACGCAGGCGCGCCGCCACGGCGGGATGGCCGGCGGTGGCGTCAGACGGCGGCAGTCCGGTCGCGGGATGTGGCATGAGCGAGCATCAGTCTAGCGACCTCTTGCGGCAGCGCACGGCGACCGTGGGCGCACGGCGACCGTGGGCGCACGGCTACAGTGGGCGCATGTCAGCGCCAGGTGACCGTCGGCCCGCCGGCGTCGATGGGCCGATGCCGCCATCATCCCGCCCGCAGCCACGGGGTCGGCGCAGCCCCTCGCCGGGGATCGCCATCCTCGAGGCCCTGGCGGCGGCTTCGCTGGCCGCCCTGGCGTGGGCCCTGTTGAAGGGCATCCTCGAGCTCGGCATCGGCCTGCTAGGTGTCGCCATCGTGGGTGGCTGGGCCATCGGTGCGCTGCTCTGGCAGGTCCGCGCCAGCCCCTGGCTGGCTGCCGCCATCGCCATCCTGGCCTGGCTGGCCGGGCTGGTCCTGACGTGGCTGCTGGCCCTGGCCATCCTGCCCGCTTCGTCGCGCACCTTCGTCGAGCGCGTGCAGGGCACGCCCTTCCTCGACTGGCTCTCGCCGCAGTTCGGCCTGCTCGAGATCGCCGGCCTGCTGCTGTACGTGCTGGCCTCGCTCTATGGAGCCCGCCCCCGGCGCTACGGCTGACGCGGGCTGGACGTCTCACCCAGGAAGGGCATGCCGTCCTGCTCGACGGCCTTGAGGCTCATGCGCAGCGCGGCTGTCTTGGCCGCCGCCACCTCGCGCACGTAGTCCGCTTCCTCCACCGGGGTCATGGCACGGCCCCGCACCGCGTCGGCCGGTCGACCCACCAGCAGCCAGGAGAGGTGGTAGCGGTCCATCGAGCCCCAGGCAGCGCGGAGGAACTCGTCCGAGCCGGCGATCCACGTCCGCAGCGCCACCATGGAGGGCTGTCGTGCGAGGCGCTCCCCTTCGTGGATGAGCGCGCTCGCGGCGGCGATGTACTCGTCTCGGGTCACGCCCTCTATCATCGGCCGACATGACCTCCGTTGCCGAGCGACCCGACAGCCTCGCCCTCGACCTCAGCCCGGCCCACGACGTCGCGGCGGCCCACGTCGCCTCGGGCACCATCCCCTGCGCCGCCTTCGGGGCCATCGATGCCGCCGGCCACACCTCGAGCCGCTTCGTCAGTGGGCCTGCTGGCTCACCCCAGCCTGGCAGCGTCTTCTTCCTGGCCTCGATCACCAAGGCCATCGTGGCCACGGCCGTGATGCGCTACGTCGACGAGGGCCGTCTCGAGCTGCATGCCCCCCTGGCGCGGTGCCTGCCCGAGCTTGCCGGGAGCCCGCTCGAAGGCGTGACAGCGTGGCACGTGCTGACCCACACCTCGGGCCTGCCGGACATGCCGGTGGCGTCGCTGCGACGCGACCGGCCCAGCTACCGCCGATCGCTGGACTTCGTGCGCTCGAGCGTGCCGCTGACCGCCCCCGGCAGCCGCTACGCCTACAACTCGGTGGCCTTCATCCTGCTGGCGGAGGCGATGGCGAGGCTCAGCGCCGTGTCGTTCGCGGACGCCCTCTCGATGCGGCTGACGGGGCCGCTGGGCATGGTCGACACCACCTTCGATGCCCGCTCGCGGCGAGATCGCGTGATCGCGGTCAGCGGCTTCGGCGTGGACAACCGGCTGGTGCAGGCGGTGCTGCTGCGCTTCCTTGCCGCGGCCCAGCTGCCCGGTGGCGGGATGTTCGGGACGTTGGCGGACCTGCTGGCGCTGGCACGGGCGCTGCTGCCGGTCGATCCCGTGGCGCCGGGCCCACGCATCCTGTCGCAGGCGACCATCGATGAGATGGCGCGCAACCAGACGGAGGGCATGACCCACGTCTCCGATGACGGCGTGGAGCGCGAGGTGCGCCAGGCGCTGGGCTGGCGCAAGCCGTTGCCCGAGTGGCCCGGGAGCGCGTCGACCTTCACCCACGGCGGCATCGCCGGCGGCCGCATCTGGGTGGACCCCGATGCCGGCATCGCCATCGTCTTTCTGACCAGCCTGTGGCAGGCACCCATCGAGATCTCGGTCGGCGTCATCGATGCCATCTACGGCGCGATCGGTTGACCGCGCCGCCCGCTCGTCCAGCCCTCAGGCGGTAGCGCCCTCTTCGGTGGCGAACCGGCGCAACTGCTCCCAGCAGGCGGCGTGGAGCCGCTGGGCCTGGCGCACGATCCAGGGGTCGACGCGGCTGCTGTCCTCGACCAGCAGCTCGGGCCCGACTGGTCCGTCGAGCAGGACGATGCCGTCACTGTTGCGATAGTCCGCCAGCCAGTTGGTCTGCAGCTGCACCACCGTGGCGACCACCACCTCGCGCGAGAAGGACCAGTCGAGGTAGTCACCGTTGAGCTGATCGACGATGTCGCGCAGACGCACGTTCACGCCGCGCGGGATGCGCGCCAGCAGGTGCACGACGCGCAGCTGGCTGAAGGGGTCGTCGGCTTCGGCCACGGTGGGCGGCTGGAGCGTGGCATGGGGCAGGCCGGGGGTCTCGCGCAGCTGCACCCTCAGTCGTCCGGCCGCGCGCCCGCGGCTCCGTCGGATCCACGGCCGAGGCCCACCTCGAGACGCTCCTCGGCGCTCCCGACGGGACCGCTCCGGACCGCCAGGTAGCTGCCCGCGGGCGCCTCCGCCAGCAGCGGCAGCACCACCGCCACGATAGCGTCGGCGTCCTCGCCAACCAGGCGCAGGGCCAGGTACCCCTTCTCGAGCGAGTTGGTGTCGTGCTCTCCGACCGCCGCCTCATCGAGGGCCTGCATGATGCGGTTCTCGAGCGCGAACACCTTCTGCTGCTCGCGCGTGTTCTCGAAGCTGGGGTCGTAGAGGCGCAGCCAGACGGTCACGCGGTGCTTGTCTCCATGGGCCTCGAAGGTGGCCTCGGCCGATCGGCGCCACTCGGCATCGTCGGCCGGTCCGGCCGTCGCATCGGCCGCCCCGGCGGTCTCCGGACCGGCAGACCCCAGCAGACGCTTCAGGAAGCCCATGCGAACTAGAGCAGCTCCCCGTGGGCCGAGCCGGTCGGCTCACCCTCGCGTGGGCGCGGCTCCTCACCGGGGCCGTACACGGCGACGCCGGGGCGTTCATCGGTGCCGGCCGCGAGCTTCGCCTGCGGTCCCGAGGCCACGCCTTCGATGGCGCCCACGCCAAGGGGCAGCCACTTCTCGGGAGACTGCAGGCGGTGCGGCTGGGTGTTGCCGCGGGTGTGGATCTGGGCATGGCCGGCCGGCTCGATCCACATCGCATCGCCCTGCAGCAGGCCGTGGACACCGCGCTGTCCCGGCTCCGGGCGCTGGTTGCGACACCATGAGCAGCTTCGCCGATCATGGGGCGTGTAGTCCGTCGGTTCCTCGTAGGTGGTGATGTAGCCCTCGTAGTTGCGTAGCACCACCTTGTGGTCGGAGTAGCTGATGAGGTAGTTGGGCATGACCGGGATCTTGCCGCCACCGCCAGGTGCATCCACGACGTAGGTCGGTACGGCGTAGCCGCTGGTATGACCGCGCAGCCCTTCGATGATCTCGAGACCCTTGCCCACGGGGGTGCGGAAGTGGCCGGCGCCCTCGACCAGGTCGCACTGGTAGAGGTAGTAGGGCCGGATGCGATTCTCGACCAGCTTGTGCACCAGGTCGCGCTGGATGTGGACACAGTCGTTGACGCCCGCAAGCAGCACCGACTGGTTGCCGATGGGCATCCCGGTCCGGCTCAGCTGGTCCACCGCGCGAGACACTTCGGGCGTGATCTCGTTGGGATGGTTGAAGTGCAGGTTCATCCACACCGGGTGGTACTGCTCGAGCATGGCGCAGAGCTCGTCATCAACGCGCTGCGGCATGAACACGGGCACGCGCGTACCGAGGCGGATGATCTCGATGTGGGGGATCTCCCGCAGCCCGCGCAGCACCCGCTCCAGCAGCTTGGGTGCCATCGTCAGGGGATCGCCGCCGGAGAGCAGCACGTCACGTACCTGCGGGGTGCGCCGCAGGTAGTCGAGCTGGGCATCGAAGTCACGCGTGTTGAAGTTCTGCGTGGCGTCGCCCACGATGCGCGAGCGCGTGCAGTAGCGGCAGTAGGACGCGCACTGGGTGGTGACCAGCATCAGGACGCGATCGGGATAGCGGTGTACCAGGCCCGGGACCGGCGAGTGCTGGTCCTCCCGCAGCGAGTCCTCCATCATGGCCGTGAAGGCCTGCTGCTCGTCGCCCAGCGGCATGACCTGGCGACGGATGGGGTCGTCGGGGTCAGCCGGGTCGATGAGGCTGATGAAGTAGGGCGTGATATCGACGCGGAACTTGTCAGGTGCGCCGAGGCCCTCGCGCTCGTTCTCGGTCAGTTCCAGGATCTGGGCAAACGTCTCGAGGTCGTTGACACGGTTGGAGAGCTGCCAACGCCAGTCGTCCCAGCGGTCGTCGGGCACGTCCACGTAGTAGGGTGCGCGCCGGCTGCGAGCGGGCAGGCCATCAGGCCCCAATGCCTTGGCCGGGTCGCGCGGGTTGCTCCAGGGCTGCTGTTCGGGCGTGTCTGCCACGGTTCCTCCTGCGTGGTTCGGGATGATACCCCGCGCCACGTCGAACCCTGTCGACAGGGTAGATGACGCAGGCCGGACGTTGCCGGCGGACACCACCCCGCCTAGCTCTTTGGGGCCATTGGCGGCACTCCCCCAGCGCGATATGTTGCGTGCGCTGGAAACCGCGTGGCCACAGGCCCAGGTTGCGGACCCGGCGCCTTCATCCAAATCCTCGGATCAGCCGCATACGACCCACCGACCGACGACCGAGCGTCCGTCCGACGATGCAGCTGGGACTGTTCCGCTTCGCGACGCCACCACCACATCATCCATCCACGGTGGAGGCGCCAGGACTTTCCCTATCGCGTCGGTGCCTGCACTGGGCCACGACCGGCTCCTCCACCATCGGAGAACCGACCTGATGGACAAGCTACGAGCCACCGTGGCCGGCGTCGCCGAGCGGGCCGACCGGTCATGGCGCAAGCTGCGATCCTGGGCCTCGCCCAGCCGTCCCACGGACCACCGCGACAGGGAGCGCGGCCAGGGTCTTGCCGAGTACGCGCTCATCCTCGCTGGCATCGCCATCGTCGCGATCGTCTCGCTGGCCTTCCTCGGCGGGACCATCAGCGACCTGTTCTGGGCGCCGATCAGCAGGGACTTCGGCGAGGTCCTGTCCCGCCTGGGGATCTAGCCCGCTTCGGTATCGAGCCGCCTCTGGTTCCGGCGCGCCTGGGCGGGCCGGTCTCAGCAGCCGATGAGACGCCGCGCGCGCGACCGAGCAGCCTTGAGCTGAGGTCGTCCCGTGCGGCGTTCTGCGGTGTCAGGTGGCACCGATAACGGCCCCCTGGAGGCGAACTCTCTTCCCATCGGGCGAGGCCGAAGGTACTGTCTGTCGAGCGTCTCCACGTGGTCATCAACGGCCCGGGTCGTGGGGATCCGCAGGACGGCAGTTCCTGCGGCTTGTCGTTTTGCTAGGATTCCGGACCTCATGACCTGGGATCGACTGCGAGTCCTCGGCTACCTCTCCGCCCTCCTGCTGCTGGGCACGGTGATCATCTCGATCTACGGAGCGCTCCGTGTCGAGCTGGAAGCCAGCCGCTTCATCGGGTTCGGTGGGGGTGTGTTGCTGGGCGCAGCGATGGTGACCTTGCTGGTCATCGTCATGCTCGTCCCGGAGCGACGGCGAACGGCTTGGGTCGAAGCCATCACGACCGTCAACGCCAAGTACCTCTTCCTCGTGCTCATCATCGCGTGGGCCGTGTCGATGGGGTTCCTGGCGAGCCTGAACCTCGAGGTGAACACCGTTGGCGTGCCGGCCCTCATCGGGCTCTTCGCCGGCATCTTCATCTTCATGGGCTTCATCTGGTCGGTCATCGGAGAGTAGGAGGCCGCGCGCCTCGAGACCGGACCGGGCATCGAGCGCTCCGACCAGCACGCTGGGTCGGCAGCAGATCGGCACCACGCCTGTCGTGGCATCGATCGGTCCCGTCATCCCGAGGTCCCAAGAGCCTGCCCGGTAGCCGAGGCGACGATCCAGCCCCGGCGGCCCGCACCTCCTGGTCAGCCACTGGATCGGAAAGGAGGGCAGCCACCCTTGCAGCAGCTCATCCGGTCGCTCGTCGTCTGGAGGCCGCGGCCCAGGGAAGATGGCCAGGGCCTGGCTGAGTACGCACTCATCCTGGGCCTGATCGCTATCGTGGCGATCCTGTCACTCATCTTCCTCGGCAATTCGCTCGCCGATCTGATGACGATGATCGGGAGCAACATCGACGCTGCAACCTAGCGAGCAACGTCCACCGGTATCAACCACACAAGACCCCCTGGGACCGGTGCATCAGCACCACCGAAGGTCCGGGTCCATGACACCCACAGGGGCCATGGACTGCGCCCAGTGCCAACATCATCATTCCCGGCACTGAGGACGTTTTCCTGGCCTGCCGGCCGTCCCAGTGGACAGTCGATGGCGGGGCTGTAACATCCGCCGAGCGCGGAAGCCCGAAGGGGCGACCGGGCGAAATCATCCAAATCACGGGCGAGCCGCTTCGGCGGGGAGCCACTACCAAAGGAGGACCATCGACATGGTCGACTTCCTGCTTCGTCGCGACGAGGATGGCCAGGGCCTGGCCGAGTACGCGCTGATCCTGGCGCTCATCGCGATCATCGCCATCGCCGCGCTTCTGTTCCTCGGTGAGCAGATCGCGGACATCCTCTCCAGCATCGGCGCCCAGATCTAACCGGGCCTGCTCTTCACGAGCCGAATGGCGACCCGCCCCCTCGAGGGGGCGGGTCGCTTCTTTGTGCCCGCCCGAGCCGCAGCGCCGCTGTGCGCCAGGGCCTCCGCCTATCATCCGCTGATGGACACGACCGACGGCTGGGACACAGGAGCGCCGGACTACGTCGGCGTGGGCGCCGCCCGCTGTGGCACCAGCTGGTGGGACAGCCTCATCAACGCCCACTCGCGGGTCAGCCGGCCTCCGACCACGCCCAAGGAGGTGCACTTCTTCGACAGCCGCTGGGCGCACGGGCTCAGCGAGGCCGATATCGGCACCTACCACGCCCTCTTCGCACGCCCGCCCGGGCACATCTCGGGCGAGTGGACACCCGGCTACATGCTCGACGCCTGGACGCCCGCTCTGCTGCGGCAGGCCGCGCCGGATGCCCGACTGCTGGTCCTGCTGCGTGACCCCGTGGAACGCTTCCGCTCGGGACGGACGCTGGCGGAGAGCCGCTTCACGGTCGGCTCCACGGCGCGGGCTGCCGCCAATGCCGCCTTCAACCGTGGCATCTACGCCGACCAGCTGCTGCGCCTGTGGAAGGCCTTCCCGCGCGAGCAGGTGCTGGTGCTGCAGTACGAGCGATGCGTGGCCGAGCCGCGCCGTCAGCTCGAGCGTACGTTCGCCTTCCTAGGGCTCTCCCCGGAGGTCCCACCTGGACTCGCCCTTGCCCAGCGCGTCAACCCGTCTCGCGGGCCCAAGGTGACGCTCAGCGCGTGGCAGGAGGAACAGCTGGTGCGTCGCTACGCTCCTGAGAACGCCCGGCTGGCCGCGCTGCTGCCCGACCTCGACCTGTCGCTGTGGAGGACGCCCCGGTGACCCTGCGGTCGCGGGCACGCCGGCTGGCGGTGCGCGGCTCTCGCGCCTGGTACCGCTGGCGCGGGCCGCGCCAGCCAGGTCCCCCCGAGGCTCCTCCCTGTCCGGACGGCTGGCACGTCGGCCCGCCCCACTACGTCGGGGTGGGTGCCCAGAAGGCGGGCACCTCGTGGTGGAGCCGACTCATCAGCGCCCACCCGGACGTGGTCAGTCCGGCGGGGCAGCCCAAGGAGCTGCACTTCTTCGACCGCTCCTGGGAGGAACCCTTCGGCGGGGCCGACGTCGAGCGCTATCAACGCTACTTCCCCGTTCCCGATGGAGCCGTGGCGGGCGAGTGGACGCCCGGCTACCTCATCGACTTCTGGACCCCGGAGCTCATCGCCCAAGCCGCGCCCGATACCCGCATCCTGGTACTGCTGCGCGATCCACTGGAGCGCTTTCGTTCGGGCCTGACCCACCAGCTGGCGACCACCCGTGAGGCCTTGACCGATCGCGATATCCAGGGCGCGTTCGCTCGCGGGCTCTACGCACCACAGCTGCGGCGCGTGCTGGCGGCCTTCCCCAGCGAGCGCGTCTGGTTCGGACAGTACGAAGCGTGCCGCGCCGACCCGTCCGCAATGCTGACGCAGACCTACGCGTTCCTGGGCCTCGCGCCACACCAGCTCGATGCCGCGGCGTTCGGCAGCGAGGTCAACCCCACCACGCGTGAGAAGTTCGAGCCGTCAGCGTCGCTGCGGGCCTCGCTGCTCGACGGCTACGCCGACGACATGGCCCAGCTGTCCGAGCTGGTGCCGGGCCTCGACCTCTCCCTGTGGCCCAGCGCGCGCGAGGTCGGGCTGGTCCAGGGAGTGCGGTCGACAGCCTAGAGGCCGAAGGTGATGAGGATCGACTCCCAGTTGAGCCACAGGTCCCAGCTGCCCGCGCCGATGAGCAGCACGCCCGAGACGATCTCGATCTGACGGTGGTGGCGGGCCAGGAAGCGCACGACCGTGTCCTGTCGCGCCCGCGCCAACACTGACAGCAGCACCAGCGGCAGGCCGAATCCGAGGGCGAAGACCACGAACGTGCCCATGGTCTCGATGGTCTCGCTGGCACCTACCGAGATGGCCAGCGTGGCGATGAGGAACGGCCCCGCGCAAGGCAGCGCGATGGGCCCCAGGAACATGCCGTAGAGGTACGCCTGCGAGAGCGGCCCGCGGGCACCCGGCACGGCGATGGCTGGTGCCTTCAGGAAGGGGTTGATGCCGGCGAGCAGCAGCACGCCCAGCACGATCAGCAGGGTGTCGATGATGGGGATGGCGAAGCCGAGCAGGGCGCTGACGGGCGCGGAGATGGCGACCACGAGCAGGCCGATGAGGAGCATCGAGGTGATGAGCCCGGCCAGGACGGCGAGGCCCAGGAAGCCCGAAACGCGGCGTGCGCCACCCGATCCAGCCTGGCGGCCGGCGGCGCCGGTGAGGTAGGCGAGGAACGCCGGGTACAGCGGCAGCAGGCACGGGCTGGCGGCCGAGGCCAGGCCCAGCCCATACGTCAGCAGCAGCGGATGCAGCAGCAGTGGGTCCATGACGGCCCAGCCTAGGGACGCGTCCATGACGTGTCGGTGACGCGCCCCGCGCGCGCGGTTACCAGCCGACGCGCCCCGCGGGCGCGGTTACCAGTCGAGCCAGTCGGCCGAAGCCTGCCTCACTTCGCGAAGCAGCCGCCGTCCCTCGCCGCTGGCCGGGTCGAGCAGGTTGGGCTGGCTGGTGTCGTGGACGATATAGGGCCGCAGCCGCATCTCGACCAGCCGGTCGCCGTGGAAGGTGGCCTCCAGCAGTGCCGACTCCATCGTGTTGGTCGACCAGTGCTGGTCGAAGATGAGGTTGCCCAGCGAGTACAGCACCGGCGTGCCCGCGATGTCCTCGAGGGCACCGGCGACGTGGCTGTGCGCACCGACGACGAGGTCCGCCCCGGCCTTGACCCAGCGGGCGGCGTGCTTGCGCATCGAGGGCAGCGGTTGGCGGGTGTACTCGACACCCCAGTGGGGAAAGACGATGACCACGCCGGCCTTCCGCCCGGCCTTCTTGATATCGGGCACCAGGTAGCGGTCCAGGCAAGGCGTGGCGCCGCTCCCGTCCGACCCGGCCCAGTACGAGGGCACGATGCCGAGACAGGGGATGATGGCGACACGGGTCCCACCTGCGCTGAGGTAGCTGATGCGGCGGGCCTGCTGCAGGTCCTTGCCGGCGCCGCCGAACTCGATGTCGTGCTGGCGCAGGATGCGCCGCGTGTCCTCGATCCCGTCCGTGCCGTAGTCCTTGATGTGGTTGTTGGCCAGCGAGAGGTAGTCGATGCCGGCACGGGCGAAGATCCTGGTCAGCTCCGGCTTGCCGCTGAAGCGCAGGCCGCTGGTGTGGTGCACGGCCTGCGGGGTGACCGGCTGCTCGTGGTTGGCGATGGCCAGCTCAGCATCCTTGAAGAGCCGGCGCACGATGCCCTTGTTTCCGGTAAGCACGTAGCGCGGCACGATGTTGTCGTGGAAGACGGGGTCACAGCAGCCGTGGCCGGTCACGCGCGCGGTCCCGCCGTCGAAGGGGTAGTCGACGCCCTTGCCCTGCTGGACGACCTTCTGGTAGACGCCGCGGTCGGTGAACGAGTCGCCACCCGCGACCAGCACCCAGGTCTGCGACTGGTCCCAGGCCTCGTCCACTGGCCGCTGGAGGGACAGGCTCAAGGGCCAGTCGGCGACATCCTTGATGCGGTCGTTGCCGAGCAGGGACCGGCCGTCGAGGTCGAGCACGCGCATGGAGGGCGTGACGTCGGCGGCAGCGATCAACCCCAGGGCGCCCTTGCTGACAGCCTCGGCGATCTGCGCTGCGTCACCTCGTCGGACAGCCGTCTCGACGCCCAGCTCTTCAGCCAGCGCATCGGCGATGCCGGCTTCGACGATGACGCTCTTGA
>CAWDQY010000013.1:0-197073 GCA_963804575.1 uncultured Chloroflexia bacterium | reverse complement strand
TCGGCAGCGTCCTCTACTTCAGCCCCGAGCAGGCCCGCGGTGACGCTGCCGTCTCCGCCTCGGACATCTACTCGCTGGGCCTAGTGATGTACGAGATGCTCACCGGCCAGCGTGCCTTCTCCGGTGACTCACCCGCGGCGGTGGCGGTGGCACGGCTGTCGGGCGGTGTGCCCTCGCCGATGGCCGTGCGGGCGGAGGTGCCCCCGGCCCTGGACGTCATCGTCCGCTGGTGCCTGGCGCCCGATCCGGCCGCGAGGCCGACGGCGACTGAGCTGTCGACCGCGCTGGCGCGCTTTCGCAGCGACCCGACCGGTGCCGCTGCGTTCGCGGCGGCGGGTGTGGCCGCGGCTGCCGGGCTCGCGACGGTGCCGCCGCCCGGTCCGGGCCACGTGCCCACGCAGACGGCCTTCGCTACCGGCTGGGCCGGTGGTGGCCGATCATGAGCGCTCGGGGCCGTGGACCTGGATGGCCGCCGGACTCGGCCTGCTGGTGATCGTGGCCAGCGGCATCCTGCTGTTCCTGCTCTTCAGCGGCATCGGCAGCGAGACGCCGACACCGAGCCCCTTCCCCTCACCTGCGCTGGAGGTGGTGCGGACGCCCGACCTCATCGGGCGCAGCGAGGACAGTGCGCTGGAGGTGGCCGAGCGGCGCGGCCTGGTCCTGGAGATCGACTACCTCGAGACCGACGACCTACGAGGCGGGCCACGTCATCGACCAGCTGCCCGAGCCGCAGAGCGAGGTCCCGGCCGGCACCACCGTCCAGGTCACCGTTGCCACGCGCGTCGAGACCGTGATCGTCCCCGATGTGCACGGCATCAGGGAGGACAGTGCCATCGCGCAGCTGGAGTCAGCCGGTCTCGGCCTTGGCATCCGCACGAGCGCGAATGACAAGCTGCCCGAGGGCTACGTCATCCTCACCGAGCCACGTGCCGGGGCGTCCGCCACGCGCGGGAGTGCCGTCGACTACGTCGTCTCGATGGGTCCCGCCACCGCCCCCACGCCGCGGCCGGTGCGCACGCCGAAGCCGACCCCGCGACCGACCCCGCAGGCGACTCCGAGCACCAATCCCCGGCCCACCCCGTTCCCGTCGTCGAAGCCGGTCCTGGTGGGTGACTTCGGCTGTCTCACGCTGGCCGATGCCCGCGGTCAGCTGGCGGATGCCGGCCTCCTCCTGGGCGCCACCTATCCTGAAGACCCACCGCCCGAGGAGGATTGGCTCGTGCACGACCAGCTGCCGGAGCCGGGCGAGTCGGTCCCGGAGGGGTCCGCGGTGGACTTCGTGCTGGGAGATCCGCTCGAGCCGTGTCCGCCCGGATGAGTCGCCGCGACCGCGGGCGCTGAGGTGTCCATCCTCGATGGCGTGGGCCTGCTGTCGGCGGTCCCAGACGTGGCGCTGTCCGCACTGTCGCACCCTTCAGCCCGAGTCCACGCGCTGTCGGGCCTGCTCACGGGCGGCCGTGTCGTGTGCGACCTGCCAGCGCTATCGACGCTCGATCGCGGCGGACCTCGGCTACTGCGCCAACGATCGCGCCCGCGCGCCGCTCGGCGGTGACGAGGTGCGGTCCTGCTGGGAGCAGGGTCCCGGGTCCTCGGGGGCGGTGGCTGGCCTCTTCGACGAGGCCGAGTTGCTGCCGCCGGCCCGGTCGGAGCCGCCCGCCCGATCCGAGCCGCCCGCGACCCCGGCGACAGCGGCCTTGCCGTCATCGGGCCGACTCATCGATGCTCCCCACGTCGCACCCGGGCGGGTCCTGATGTCGGAGCTCGAACGGCGCGCGCGAGGCGACCGCGGCTGAGCGACGGGGCTAGGAGATGCGGATGTGGTACTTCTTCTCGACCGTATCACCCTGGGGCGACGTGACGGTCAGGGTCAGCTGGAGGAGATCCGCCAGCGAGCTGCTCCAGGCGACGTCGGGCTTCCAGGCGGAGCGGCCATCGGGGCCGGTGACCTCGCTGTAGGTATCGGCGGGGGAGGTGAGTGATCCCAGGGAATAGGCCACGGTCGCGTCGGCCAACGGATCGCCCCGCGCGTCGGTCACCATGACCTTCACGCTGACCTTCCCCGGCAGCGACGACTTCCGGACTTCCTCCGGACACATCGACCTTCTTCAGCCGTGGTCGGCCGTCCAAGCGAGTGACACGCACGACTTGGGGTGGTGACAACGCCGCCGTCAGGCCCTGGGACTCCACGACGATGACGTTCTTGCCGACCACCAGCTTCACGCTCTCCTCGAAGCCGCCACCACTGTCGACCGTCTGCGTGATGGGTCCCCAGCCGCTGGTCTGGTTCCTGATCGTGACCTTCGCTCCGACCTCCGAGGTCCCCTCGACCTGGATGGTGCGCTCGTACACCTCGGTCCCGTTCGCCGGGGCGGTGATGGTCAGCGTCGGAGCGTCCGGGTTCTGGGTCACCAGCACCGACGTCGACCGCGGTCCGTAGCCGGCGGCGGACTTGAGCGCCACGGTGAGCTCGTTGTCACTTCGCTCCAGCAGGCTCACGCCCTCGATGGTGACCCTGCTGCCGAGCTTGGGCTTCTCGAGCGTGCGCAGCTCCTCGTCGCCCCGCAGCACCACCAGGTTGAGCAGCTTGCGGGTCAGCTCCTCCTCCGCGGGCACGTCCACGGTCAACGCGATCTCGTACTCGGCGGTCTGAGTGTCGCCGGGACTCACGATGATCGGAGCCAGGAGCGGCCGGCGCGTATCCAGCAGGGATGCCGCCGGCGTCGGTGATGGCGCACCTGCCAGCGCGCCCGCCCGGTCCTCGCTGTCGGATTCGCTGGGGCTGACGACGGCGAGGACGATGGCAGCGAGGATGGCGACCATCACCAGCGCCACGCCCGCCCAGCGGGCCGGGGAGATCTGCGGCTCGTCGCTTCGTCGAGGACTCCCCGCACTGCCGCTCCGGCGTGGCACAGGGGCAGGTTTGGCCGAGGCCATGCGGCGGCCGAGCGTGCGTGTCCGTGCAGTCGCGTCGTCCATCCCGTCAGATTGTGGCACGCTACCGTGCAACACCTAGTCGGGGGAGATCCGGAGAGGGGATCGCGTGAACTCAGATGAGCGTGGTGTGCCATCGAGTCGTGACCGCGCGTCGCGGTCGCACTCGGTCGGCAGCTCGCCACCACCGCCACCACCAGGCCCGATCGCACGGGTGGCGCAGCGCATGTCCCGCGCCGACGTGGCGGCGACCCAGCTGGCGGCCATCCGACCGGGCATCCCGTTCGGTCTGCCCAACCTGCGACGCAACGTCTGCCCGCACTTCTACATGACCAGCCCGCGCGGCCCCATCCCCGTGCAGACGCCGCACCTGCTCAAGGCGTACATGCGCCAGGAGGGCACCATCGCGCGTTGCCAGGTGCGCGGTGGCGTCCACCTCGACACCGGCTACGTCACCGACGTCTGCCTCTCGGCGCGCTTCAACCAGTGCGTCTTCTACGAGGAAGAGATCGTCGCCTTCTGACGTGCCCTCCGACGCCCTGACCCGCATCCGCGCACGCGGCCACATCGGTATCCGCCTCGGCCTCGAGCGCATGCGCGCGCTCCTCGCTCGGCTGGACGATCCGCAGCTGGCGCTCCATGGCGTCCTGGTTGGCGGCACCAACGGCAAGGGCAGTACGGCGGCGATGATCGCGGCGGTGCTGGCTGCCGCGGGCTACTCCAGCAGCCAGTCACCCAGCCCGCACCTTCACAGCTACCGCGAACGCATCACCATCGATGGCCAGCCCATCGGCGAGGACGACTTCGGGTCGCTGCTCGAAGAGGTGCTCGAGGCCAGCGAGCCCGGCGTGGCCGAGCATGGCCCCGCGACGGAGTTCGAGCTGCTCACGGCGGCGGCGTACCTGTGGTCGGCGCGACAGGCTGTCGAGGTCATGGTCATGGAGGTCGGCCTGGGTGGCCGGCTCGACGCCTCCAACGCGTGGGATGCCGACGTCGCCGCGATCACCAACGTGGGGCTCGACCACCAGGAGTTCCTGGGCGACACGATCGCAGTCCGTCGCCACCGAGAAGGCCGCCATCATCAAGCCCGGCAAGCGTGCGGTCACCGGCGCCGACGGGATCGCGCTCGACGTCATCCAGGCGCGTGCCACGTCGCTGGCGGTGCCACTGCTGGTGTGTCCGCCGCTGCCGCTGCTGGCGATGGACCGGGCCGGCATGACGCTCGAGCACCCCCGGCTGGGCCGCCTGCATCTGCCGCTGCTGGGCCGGCACCAGGCAGCCAACGCCGCCGTGGCCCTTGGTGCCATCGGAGCGCTTGCCGCTGCGGGCGTCGCGGAGGTCCAGGACGAGGCCATCCGCGCCGGCTTGGCCGGCACGCGCTGGCCGGGGCGTGTCGAGGTCCTCGAGCAGCGCGGCCGGACCATCCTCCTCGATGGCGCGCACAATCCCGATGGCGCTCGCGCGCTGGCCCTCACCGTGGACGAGCTTGGCCCGTCGTTGCCGCCGGGTCGGGTGGTCCTCCTGGCAGGCGTGATGGCTGACAAGGAGGTGCGGCAGATGATGCAGGCGTTCGCCGAGTCCCGCGTGCTGGGAGCGGCCCGTTTCGTGGCCTCCGGCGTGCCCGATGCCCCCCGGGCGATGTCGGCCGCCGGCCTGGCGCGCGCCTGGCACGAGGCCGGCGGTGGCACGGCCGATGCTGCCTTCGACGACGCCGATGCCGCCCTGGCCCACGCGCTCGAGGTCGCCACGGTCGAAGGCGGCCCGCTGGTCGTCGCTGGTTCGCTCTACCTCGTGGGGTACGTGCGCGCCCGCCTGCTGCCGGACACCATCACGGACGATCACCACGACAGCGGCAGTGTGACCGATCAGCGGACACCTGCCGGTGCCTGAGCGGACACCTGCCGGTGCCTGAGCGGACGCCGCCGGCGCCGCTGCGTCTGCGTGACCTCGAGCTGCACTTCGGGACACGCACCTACATCATGGGCATCGTCAACGTGACCCCGGACTCCTTCAGCGGTGATGGCCTGCTGGGTGCCGCCTCGATGGTGGACGCGGCCGTCGCGCGTGCCGCTCGGATGGTCTCCGAGGGTGCCGACATCATCGACATCGGTGGCGAGTCCACGAGGCCCGGCCATGCACCGGTGAGCGCCGCCGAGGAGCAGCGCCGCGTGGTCGATGCCGTGAGCGCCATCCGCGCCGGGCTGCCGGGTGTACCCATCAGCATCGACACCAGCAAGCCCGAGGTGGCCGCGGCAGCGCTGGATGCGGGCGCGGACATGGTCAACGATGTCGGCGGCGTGACCGCTGCTGCCGCCCTGGCGCCGGTGGCGGCGGCGCATGCTGCGCCCTACGTCGTCATGCACAGCCGTGCGCAACCCACCTACCGCGACGTGGTGGCCGAGGTCATCACCGACCTCGAGCGCGCCCTGGCGCAGGCTGAGGCCGCCGGCTGCGCGGCTGGCATGCTCCTGGTCGACCCCGGGATCGGCTTCGGCAAGTCCAGCCAGCAGAACCTCACCCTGCTGGCCGGCCTGGCCGGGCTGCGTGTCCTGGGCCGGCCCATCCTGTTGGGGACCAGCCGCAAGTCGACCATCGGCAAGGTCCTCGACCTGCCCGTGCACGAGCGACTGGAGGGCACGCTGGCGACAACCGCGCTGGGCATCGCCGCCGGTGTCGACATCGTGCGCGTCCATGACGTCGCCGCCAACGTTCGGGCTGCCCGCATGAGCGATGCCATCATCCGCGGCAGCTGGCACGAACAAGCCACGTAGCCGCAGCAGGAGACCCTCCGATGGACCGGATCACGCTCAGCTCGATGCGCTTCGAGTGCCTGCTCGGCGCGACCGAGGAGGAACGCACCTTCCCGCAGCTGGTCGAGATCGACCTCGTCCTCGAGGCCGACCTGTCGGCTGCGGCGGCCTCGGATGCCCTGGCCGACACCGTCGATTACGGACCGCTGGTGGAGTTGACCGAGCAGATCGTCGAAGGCAGCCGCTACAACCTGTTGGAAGGCCTGGCTGGCGCGCTGGCGGCCGGGGTCCTGCAGCGGTCGGCGACCGTCGGGGCCGTCACCGTGCGCGTGCGCAAGCTGGCCGTGCCCATGGATGTATCCATCGATCACGCCGAGGTCGAGCTGCGCCGCGAGCGCAGCCCGCGGGACTAGGGCGTCCCGCTACTGGTCGACCGGTCGGGTCCCCAGCTGCAGGCGCACCTCGACCAGCTCTTCACCGCGGAGCACGCGCAGGCTGATCGTGTCGCGGGGACGGTACTGCGTCAGGATCTCGTCGAGTGGGTTGTCACCGTCGATGCGGACGGTGTCGACGTGGGTGATGATGTCGCCGTTGCGCAGGCCGGCCTCGGCGGCCGGGCTGGCGGGCAGGACGGCGTCGGTCGCGAAGCCTTCGGGTGGCTCGACCAGCGCGCCGTAGCCCAGCAGCAGCCCGCGCTGGTCCTGCAGCACCGGGGTCAGCGTGGTGTAGTAGATGCCCATCCAGGGCCGGCTCAGCGACTCGCCTTCGATGGCCTGCTGCATGATGGGCCGGGCCAGGTTGACGGGGATGGCGAAGCCGATGCCCTGGGCATCACCGGCGATGGCGGTGTTGATGCCGATGAGATCGCCGTCGGCGTCCACCAGGGCACCTCCGCTGTTGCCCGGGTTGATGGCAGCGTCGGTCTGGATGAGGTTGCGCAACGATTCGACGCGCAGGCTACGGCTACAGGTGTCGTCGACATCGATCTGGCGGCCCAGGGCGCTCACGACCCCGGTGGTGACCGAGTTGGTGAAGGTGCCCAGCGGGCTGCCGATGGCGATGGCGTGCTGACCCACTTTCAGCGTGCTCGAGTTCCCGATCTCGACCGACGGCAGGTCGACGCCCTCGATCTTGACGATGGCAAGATCGGTGAGGGTGTCGAGTCCATGGATCTGGCCCTCGTAGCGCTGGCCATCAGCCAGCTGCACGGTCAGCGTCTCGGCGTTGCAGACCACGTGGCGGTTGGTCACCACCCAGCCATCGGGATCGAAGATGACACCGGAGCCGACGCTCTCGAAGACGAACGCGCCATCCCTCCCGCGTGGCGTGATGGTGACCACGGCCGGGCTGACCTCGTCGACCGCGGCGATGACGGCGTTCTCCTCCACGATGCGCACCACGTCCGGAGCGGCCTGCTCACCCGTGCTGGCCGGTTGCGCCAGCGGCTCCGCGATGACGATCTGGCGCCCCAGCTGGCCACTTCCCAGGAGCAGCGCATAGGTGCCGATCGAGGCCGCCAGTGCCGCCACCAGCGAGACCGCCAGCAGGCCGGCGATGCGGCTGCCGCGTCCCTCGCTGCGGCCGCCGTGGCGGAACCGAGCGCGTCGCGACGCCCGCCTCGAGTCGGTCGCCCCAGCCACGCTCGATCCAGGCGGGACGTCGCTGGGGTGGGGGACTGTAGGAGGCTGGCTGGCCCTCGTGGTCAGCAGTGGGCCGATCGGCCATGGGGTCGTGCTACTCCGAATCGCGGACGCCGGTGTCGTGGGCCATTGAGCCTACGGGAGGGCTGGTTCAACCGCGGGCATCGGAGGATGAAGAAACCGACACATCCCGCGGCAATGTGACCAGTACTTCGGTCCCCACGTCGGGTGTGCTGGAGATGGCGACACGGCCGTGGTGCATGTCCACGATGGATCGCACGATGGCCAGGCCCAGGCCCGAGCCGCCGGCACGTTCCTCTGGCCGGCGGGTGCCCCGGTAGAAGCGGTCGAAGACATGCTCCAGTTCCTTGGGGTCGATACCCACACCGTCGTCCTTCACGGTGAACTGCGCACCTTCCTCGGTGGCCATCACGCTGACGTCGACATGGCCCCCGCTGGAGGTGAACTTGATGGCGTTGCCGATGAGGTTGCCCAGCACCTGCCCCAGCCGTGGCGGGTCGTGAGGCTGGATGATGGGCTCGGCGGGCAGGTGGGTCCGGAGCTGGACGCCCTTGCGTTCGGCCATCGGCTCGGCGTGATCCACCGCGTCCTCGGCCACGGTACGCAGGTCCTCGTCCCGCAGCTGCAGTGCCACCAGGCCAGAATCGAGCTTGGAGAGCTCCAGCAGGTTGGCCGCCAGCCAGTCGAGTCGCTCGAGCTGCTGGCGGCTGCCACGCAGGAACTCCTCGCGCGTGTCGGGCTTCTCGGCGGCACCTTCGAGCAGCAGCTCATTGAAGGTGCGGAGTGCAGCGATGGGCGTGCGCAGCTCGTGACTGACGTCGGCCAGGAACTCGCGGCTGCGATCCCGATCCTCGCTGATGATGGCGACCGACTCCTGCAGGCGCTCCGCCATGTCGTTGAAGGCGCCGGCCAGCTCCTGCACCTCGGGTGGCGAGTTGGTGGGTACGTCGACGCGGGCATCCAGGTGACCCTCGGCCAGCAGCCGCGAGGTCTTGGTCAGGCGCCGCAAGGGGCGGGCCAACCACTGCGAGAGCAGCAGCGCCGTGATGAGCGCGACCACCAGCGCCACCAGCGCCGCGTTCAGGAGCACCTCGTTGATGGTGCGCGTGGTCTGGTCACGCGAGGTGAAGGGGTTGCTGAGCGTCACCTTCAGCTCGTGGGTCGGCGGAGCGCCGCTCGAATACCACAGGTCGCGCACCCCGCTGCTGGCGGTGGCCGACAGGGTGGGCTCGCGGTTCTGCCCTGGCGCTCCGGCATCGTCGGGGTAGCCGACCTCCAGCTGCCAGGCGGCCTCCGTGGCATCGGCGGGCACCAGCATCACCGAGACATCGGCTCGCGCGATCTCGCCGGTCAACTCAGCGACCTTGCCCGAGCTGGCATCGCCCAGGGACCACGCGGTCGAGCCACCGACCTCCCCCGTGGGCAGGACGATGGGACGAGCTCCACCCGACGAGATGTTCGTCGCCAGCTCGTCGGAGATGAGCGTGGCCACCGATTCGGCGCGCGTCTGCAGGTTGGCCCGCTCCTGGTCGAGGAAGAAGCCCTCCAGCAGGCGCGGCAGCGAGGCCAGCACGAGCCCCAGGGCAACGGCCACCACCAGGATGGTGGCCACGAACAGGCGGGTGCGGTAGCTGGACGCGAGGGCGCGCAGGCCCGTGTTGTGGTTGGCGCCAGTGCCCGGTGCGCCGGCCATCAGCCGCTACTCAGCGCTCGGCGAAGGCGTAGCCGGCTCCGCGGATGGTCAGGATGAAGGTGGGGTCGACCGGGTCGTCCTCGAGCTTCTCGCGCAGGTGGCTGACGTGGACATTGATGGTCTTCTCGTCCTGGTCCAGGGCCTCGTAGTCGCGCACCATCTCCAGCAGCTCACGGCGAGAGAAGACGCGGCCAGGCTTCGATGCCAGATGGCGCAAGATCTCGAACTCCGTGGCCGTCAGGCCGATGCGCTTGTCACCGCGCTGGACGCGGCGGCGGTCGAGGTCGATGACGAGGTCGCGGTGTCGGATGAGCCGGCCGCCCATGGCATCCGCCAGGTCACCGTAGGCGCGGCGCAGCAGGGCCTTGATGCGGCTCTGCAGCTCACGCAAGCCGAAGGGCTTGGTCATGTAGTCGTCGGCGCCCATCTCGAGGCCGATGACCTTGTCCATCTCCTCGTCGCGCGCGGTGAGCATCAGCACCGGTGCCTTGGAACCGTCGCTGCGCAGGCGTCGCAGCGTCTCGAAGCCGTCGATGCCCGGCATGCGCACATCCAGCACCACAAGGTCTGGCGCAAGCTGCCCGGCGACCTCCAGCGCCTCCTCGCCGGAACTGGCGAGGCTGACCTGGTAGCCCTCCTGCTCGAGGGCGTACTGGATACCGCGGGCGACGGCGTATTCGTCTTCGACGATGAGGATGGTCGCGGACATTGAGTGATCGATGGTACATCGGAGTGACGATGGGGCTGCTCGTGCTAGGATTCGGGATCGTCCACGCGATGGACCGTCCGTCTGTCCGCCCAGCACGGAACCCACCGTCCGCCCAGCACGGACCCACGATTTCTCTAGAGGTCACCTGAGTGAGCACCCGTCCGGTCGTGTCTGCCGAGCCCCGCGAGGTCGTCGGCAAGAAGGTCAGCACCCTGCGTCGCCAGGGCATCCTCCCCGCCGTGGTCTACGGCGCGAACCAGGCATCGGAGAACATCCAGCTCGACGCTCGGGCCTTCGATGTGCTCATGCGCACCACGACCCGCAACACGCTCGTCGACCTCAAGATCGGCAAGAGCCGGCCCCTGCCGGCACTGCTGCAGCATGTCCACGAGCACCCGGTGCGGCGGAACCCCGTGCACGTGGACTTCCTGGTCGTCTCGATGACCGAGGCCATCACCATCGACGTGCCCATCAACTACATGGGTGACTCCTCAGCTGCCGACAAGCTCGGTGGCACCCTGCTGCACATGCGCGAGACGGTTTCCATCAGCGCCCTGGCCACGGCCTTGCCACATGCCATCGACCTCGACATCAGCCCGCTCGACTCGTTCGATGACGTCCTTCACGTGCGTGACCTCGTCGTCCCCGAGGGTGTGGTCATCCTGACCGACCCCGAAGAGCCGCTCGCTCGCGTGCAGCCGCCGCGAGTCGAAGAGGAAGGCGTCTTCGGGGCCGAGGCGGAAGCCCCCGAGGCCGGTGCCGAGGCGCCTGCCGACGGCGGCGGAGCTGCCTCCGCCGGCGCTTCAGAGGACGCCGGCTAGGCCTGGTCGAGCTGCCGGCGCCCTGGGCGCCGGCAGCCGGCCGAGTCGAGCGTCATTCGGCCGCTCAATCCATCGTCCGCTCGATCCATTCCGGCCGTCTCGACGATCAGCGCTACGCGCTCTTTCGCAGTGCGTCGCGGATCTCGGTCAGCAGCTCGATCTCGGTCGGTCCCGTGGCCTCCTCCTCGACCTTCCGCGCCATCGTGGCGTTCATCCGCTGCATCGGCTTCACCACCACGAAGAAGATGGCCGCGGCGATCATCACGAAGGAGATCAGCGAGTTGAGGAACAGGCCGATGCGCATCTCGGCATCACCGATCTGGATGACCCAGGTCGAGAAGTCGGGGATGCCGAAGACGCCCAGCAGTGGCGTCAGGATGTCCGCGACGAGTGACGTCACGACGGCGCCGAACGCGGCGCCGATCACCACCGCCACGGCCAGGTCGACGATGTTGCCCCTGAACAGGAAGTCCCGGAATTCCTTGATCATCCTCTGCTCCTTTCCAGCTGTCGGTGTCCATCCCATGGGACGATGTCATCAGACTACCCCCGGGCCAGCAGCGACATCTCCCCCTGACGCTCACCACGCCGGGCCGGAATGGCTGCATCTTCGCGGGCGTCGGCGAGGACAGTCGTGCTCTGAGCGCAAACGCGCGAACGGCTACCCTTGGGTGTCGAAGCCGCACTTCGGCCCCGCCCATCCAGAGGTGATCAGTTGACGGGCTCGCCCGCACCCTACCCTGCCGTCCCCGAAGCTCGGGAACAGCCGCGCAAGCGCTCCAAGCTGTTGGACGCGATCATCGAGATCGTCACCACCGTCGGTCTCGCCGTGATCCTGTACCTGGTCATCACCACCTTCGTGGTGCAGACGTTCCGCGTGGAGCAGCGTTCGATGATCGACACCCTGCACGAAGGGGAGCACCTGCTCATCGACAAGATCAGCCCGCGTTTCGATGACTATTCGCGCGGGGACATCATCGTCTTCCACCCCAACGGCAATGACGGTCAGACGCCCTTCATCAAGCGTGTCATCGCCGTCGCCGGTGAGCACGTGGAGATCCGCGATGGTGCGGTCTGGATCGACGGCACCCGCATCGACGAGTCGGCCTACACCTACAAGGATCCGGCGACGGGCGAGAACGAACCCACCCTGGCCAAGCGCGGTGAGTCCACCTGGGATGTTCCCGAGGGCTCGTTGTTCGTGATGGGTGATCACCGCATGGGTTCCACCGACTCGCGTGACGGTAGCGTTGGCTTCGTCGACACCGACGACGTCGTGGGTCGGGCCTGGTTGCGCTTCTTCCCCCTGGATACCCTGGGGATCCTCCACACACCCGAGTACCCGGAACTCGAAGCGACGGGCTTGACAGCCCGCGGGTCGGCTATGCGCCCAGCGGCCCGGCGACCCCGTCGGTCCAACTGAAGCGCGGCTCGTAGCCAAGGATCTGGCGGGCGCGCTCGATGGACAGCAGCGTCTCTCGACCTCGCAGCTCGCGAGTCAGTCGAACGGAGGGATACACCTCCGCCATGAGGCTGGCGCTGTCGCGTGTCATGACCGTGTCGGCCGCGGCGATGATGGCGATCTCGTGGCCCTGTACGTCCGCTGTCAGCGCGCGCTCACAGGCGAGTGCCACGTCTCTCGCGTCCACGTAGCCCCACAAGTTCCATCGGCGCAGCCGCGCGTCGTCCCAGTAGCCCGGGAACGCCTCGTAGTCGGGCGGCTCCATGATGTTGGAGATGCGCAGGCCCACGTGGGGTGCACCGCTGCGGCGCGCGAATTGCGCGGCGATGGTCTCGCCGGCGAGCTTGGCCAGCGCATACGACGACTCGGGCCGTGGCGGATGCGTCTCATCGATGGGTGCGAACGCAGGTGGATCGTCGAACGGCAGGCCCAGGATGGTCTCGCTGGAGGCGTACACGACTCGAGCCAGCTGGTGTGCCTCCGCCGCGGCGAAGACGTTGTAGGTCGAGATCATGTTGATGCGGAACGTCTCCGCAGCCGGTCGCACCTCCGGTGCGGGGATGGCGGCCAGGTGCACCACGGCGCCGGCGCCGGCCAGGGCGTCATAGCACTGCCCGGGGTCGGTGAGGTCGGCCACCAGGCAGAGGCCGTGCTGACTGCCGTCATGTGTCCAGTCCACGTTGAGCACGGAGTGGCCGGCCTCGCGCAGGTGCTTGACGACCCAGCGACCGGCCTTGCCGCTTCCCCCGGTCACGACGATCCTCATCGTGCGCTGCCCTGCTCGAGACTGTCCATGACCAGAGTATGCGCCTGACCGCGATGGTTCCAGGGCGTGCCGAGGCGACGCTGGACTACATGCGCAGCCTGCCAGTGCCGCGGATGGTGTACCTGCTGGCCGATCTGACGGTGTGGCTGCTCATCGTGCTTCCCGGTGTCCCTTCGCCGTCGTGCTGGGTGCCTGGGTCTTCGACCGTGCACTCTCGATGAGCCTGGCCATCATCCCGGCCGTGCTGCTGGTGGCCACCACGGCGGCAGCGGTCGGCTACGCCATGGCCACCCTGCTGCCGCCGATGATCGCCATGTTGCTGACCCAGGTGCTGGTGATCGGTGTGCTCATGTTCTCGCCCATCAACTTCCCCGCCGAGCGGCTGCCCGAGTGGCTGCAGTCGGTCCACGCGGCGCTGCCGGTGCAGGCGATGGGCGAGGTCATCCGTGGCTCGCTGGCGACCGACACCTTTCCGCTCACGCCAGGCCCATTCATGCTGCTGACAGGCTGGTGTGCGGCCTCGCTGGGCCTGAGCTACCTGGCGCTGCGGCGGCGCGCGTGAACAGGACGCACCGTCCGCCGACCATCACCCGGGCGCGCCGCCCGCCGACAGGCGCCCAGGGGAGGTGACGCGGACGTATCGTCGGTCTCAGGGTAGGCTCATGCTAGTTGCGGCGCCCGGCCGCACGACGGAGAAGGCGGATGGATCGACGTGCTCCCCTCGCGCTCCTCGTGGCGCTGATGGTCGTTGCCGCTGGGTCCATGGCGTGGTCCGACCCGACGATGGCGAGCGAACCAGATGAGCCGCCGCCCTACCTGGCGCGCCACTTCGACCTGGTCGACCTGCCCTTCGATCGGCTGCCCTGGACAGCTGACCCACCGCCGGTGCTGCCGGCCCGGCCACCGACCGACGACAAGGGCATCCGCCTCTTCCGCTGGACGGACGGCCGCTGGTACTACCGGCCGGGCTCGGTCGCCATCAACGGCATGAAGCGCATCGACGCCTTCCGCGACACGGGCGACCGCACACAGCTCGAGCAGGCCCTCGTGCATGCCGAGCACCTGCGGGAGATGAGCATCGAGAGGGACGACGCCTGGTGGCTGCCATTCTGGTTCGACTACCCTCCCGAGGGTCTCAAGGCCCCCTGGTTCAACGCCATGTCCCAGGGCCTGGTGCTGTCGTTCTTCGTGCGTCTGCACCGTGTCACCGGTGATGACGTGCACCTGCGCGCGGCCGAGCAGGTCTTCCAGAGCTACCTTCGGCTCGGTCGCAAGACCGCAGGCTCGCAGCGCCCCTGGGTCGCCTACGTGGCCGAAGGCGGATACCTGTGGCTGGAGCATTACCCCAACGCCCGGCCAGACCACGTCCTCAACGCGCATCTGCACGCGCTCATCGGTCTGTACGAGTACTGGCAGCACACGCGATCGGCGGACGCGCGACGGTTGCTCGAGGGTGCCCTGACCACGATGCGGGACCGCGCCGCCACCTACCGGCGCGAGGGCCGGGTCAGCCTCTATGGCCTGCACAGTCGCACCAACCACTACAAGTATCACCAGGTGCACATCTGGCAGCTACGCCTGCTGGGCCGGATGACGAACGAGACCTTCTTCAGCGAGCTCGCCGGTGCGCTGGCGGCAGACAGGAGCCCCAAGCGGAAGGTTCCCGGCAAGCCCGCTCAGAGCACGCTCGGGACGGTCGCGAACGACAGCCCGCAGAAGGTCAGGGTCAGCCCGTATCCGCTTCCCAGGGCGGGCTCGGTCTTCGACCGAGCGAGTTAGGCCTCCCTCAGTCGGTGGTGACGACTCGGCCGAAGGGTCGCGCGCTGATGTCGCCCCAGACACCTGCCCGGACGTAGACGTCGGCGCGAGCGATGGCGAGCGCGGCAGCGGCATCCTCGGCTCGGACGAGCATGATGGAGGAGGTCATGGCGTCGCTGTAGGCGCCGCCCTCGATGAGCGTGCCGCCCCGCCGCAGCTCAGCCACCCGGGCAAGGTGTTCGGCCCGGACCGCGGGCCGACGCTCGGCCGCCTCGGGCGTGTAGCGGGCTTCGACGAGGAAGACGGATTCGATGGCCACGCCGGGCGGGAACTCGCTGCTGGTCATGGATACCTCCGGAGTGATGGCTGTCATGGGCTTGTCTTGCTACCGTACGACGTCTGCCTCACGGCCGCCGTCCCGCGTGCCTCGAGGCCTTGCGGAGCCGTGGGCACACGAAGGTGCTCCGGAAACCCCACCGGTGGGTCGGCGCGCAGCGAGTCGACTCGCTGGCCATGTCGCAGCCAGCGTTCGTGGAGCTCGTCGTAGTCCCGTTGGTGGAAGGGGCAGACGACGATGCAGATGGAACAGCCGTTGTGGCGCACGAAGTAGGGCAGGCAGCGCTCGGCATCGACACAGCTGGCGCGTCCGCTGTCGAAGCGGAGCGGCTCGGCGCGGATGGCGGCGGGTGGGCATCGGCGCGCGCACTTGCCGCATTCACGGCAGAAGTCGTCGATCCAGGCGTGCTCCTGTGTGCCCGTGTCCGGCAGGTCCTCGATGCTGGTGAAGACGGTCGCCAGGCGGACGCGTGGGCCGTACGCGGGCGTGATCAGGAGGCCGTGCATGCCCAGCCTGCCGAGGCCGGCGGCCTCCGCCAGTGGTGGGTACAGGGTCAGTCCGCCCAGCGGGTGGCCGGCCTGCGCTGAGTAGCCCAGCCGGCGCAGGTAGCGCGCCACCCGGTTGGCGGCGACGCCGAGCTGGCTGTAGGTCTGCAGGACCATCACGGCGGCGTCGGGGCTGGGCGCGGTATCCATGCGCGCCTTGTCCATCTCCATCAGCAGCACGATGGCCTGGGCATGGAGCACGGCCTTGCCCTCGAAGATGAGCTCCCGTGGCACCCGCGTGTAGCCGAAGGCATCGATGCCCACCGAGCGCATGAACGCTTCCAGTCCGAGGCGCGCCCGGTCGCCCATCGACGTGAGTGGCTGGGCAGGGTTGATCAGCGACTTCCCTGAGCGAGGCGTCGATGTCGCGTGCGCTCGAGAGCACGTGCGGCATGCAGCGAGGGAAGCCGGGCACGGGCCGGTGCAGGCCGTCGACCTGGATGGACTCAGCCACGATCTCGATGCGGCGAGGTGAGGCGGGGACGGCGTGGACGACACCTGGCCGCTGGGCCAGGTCGTCCTCGAGGCGCAAGGTCGGTTGCAGGATGAAGCGCAGCAGCAGGCGCTTCGTATGCCGGATGACACCGGCCAGCGCGCGCTCGGCTACTCCTGGTCGGGGTGCCGTGGCGGTAGCGGTCATGCGCCCACGCTAGGTCGTCGTCGATCGATGTGCACGTGCGAGTGGACCCCTCGATGCCGTCCACACGGCGCTATGTGCGCGATAAGTGGTCGCCGCTAGCGTGCCCGACATGCTGTCTCATCTGCCGCCGCCAGGGTTGCTCCGTCTCCTGCTTGCCGTGCTCCTCCTGGCGGCCGCCGCGCCGGCCTCGGCAGCCGGCGCCGTGCCGGGGTCGGCAGCCGGCGCCGTGCCGGGGTTGCTGCCCGCCCATGCTGGGGACCGCATCATCGTGGGCTTCGAGCCGGACGTGGTGACGACGTGAGCGACGACGAGCGCTGGCCGTCGTCGGCCCGGCACGGTCGACGGCAGCCTCGCCCATCGCCCCAGGTGTCGCCGTCGTCGAGCTCAGAGCCGGCCAGCCCGTGGCTGGCGCGATCCGAGCCGTCAGGCAGGTGCCGGGCGTCTCGTACGCCGAGCCCGACTACCGCGTCTGGGCCGCCGCGGACGCGGATGACCCGTACTACGTCGAGCGGCGAGCAGTGGGGTGCCTACGGTGACGCGACCGTCCCGCACGCCAACCCCTTCGGGTCGGGGGCGGCGGAGGCATGGTCCGCCGGTCACGTGGGTGCCTCGCGCATCTTCGTCGGCATCATCGACGAGGGCGTGGCGATCCAGCATCCTGACCTGGCCGACAACATCTGGCGCAATCCGCTGGAGACCGTCGACGGCGTCGACGAGGACGGCAACGGCTACGTCGATGATGTCTCCGGCTGGGACTTCTACCACGACGACGCCAGCATCTACGACAGCCCTGCCGACGACCACGGCACGCACGTGGCCGGCACGGTCGGAGCTCGGGGAGGCAACGGGGTCGGGCGTGGCCGGCGTCAACTGGCGGGTGTCGCTCATCGTGGCCAAGTTCATGGGGCCAGGCGGCGGCTACGTCAGCGACGCCATCCGGGCGCTCGACTACATCACCGACCTCAAGACGCGACATGGGCTGGACATCGTCGCCACCAACAACAGCTGGAGTGGCGGCGGCTACAGCCGGGCGCTCAACGATGCCATCGATCGCGGCGGAGATGCCGGCATCCTCTTCGTCAGCGCCGCCGGCAACGAAGGTCGAGACATCGACGCGAGCCCGGCCTACCCGGCCTCGTATCGCTGCGTCACCCGGGCGAACGGCGACCCGCGTGGCTGGGACTGCGCGATCGCGGTCGCGAACCTGCGATCGGACGGCGAGCTGGCGCCCGATTCGAATCGGGGCGCCGCGGGCGTGGACCTGGCAGCACCCGGCTCCGGCATCATCAGCACCTACCCGGCAGCGTCGGGTAGCTATGCCTTCCTGAGTGGCAGCAGCATGGCCGCGGCGCATGCCAGTGGCGCGCTGGCACTGTGTGCCAGTGCCGACCCGACCCTTCCCGCAGCCACGCTTCGAGAGCTGCTCCTGGGCACGGCGTCAGCGAGCGGTCCACTCGATGGTCGCATCGCCGGGGGTGCCCGGCTGGACATCGGCGCACTCATCGCAGCCTGCGCACCAGTGCCTCCGCCGACTCCGCTGACGGTCGAGGTGGACGATCTGGATGCGGCGTTCCGACGCTTCGGCCCTGGCTGGTACGAAGGTGATGGCGGCTACGCCGGGCACCACTACTGGGCGCCGACCCGGGCCGACACCCGCTCCCTGTACGGCACCTGGAAACCACTGCTGCCGCAGCCCGGTTGGTACGACATCCTGGTCCACGTCCCTGCCAGCGCCCATGCCACCAGCGACCGGGCCAGCTATCGCATCAGGACGAGCACGGGCTGGGTCACCCGTATCCGCAGTCAGCGGAAGCGGCAGGGCACGTGGGTCAGCCTGGGCATCCACCACCTGACCAGCACGCCCGTCGTTCAGCTGGCCGACAGGACCGATGAGGCCGCGTCGCTGGGCCGCCACGTAGCCTTCGATGCTGCGCGCTTCGTGCCGACGGCCGGCCCGCCCCCCGAGCTGGCGCAGGAACGTCCACATGACTGAGCCCTGCGAAGGCGCCGCAGGGCTCGTGGTGGCAGGGAAGGGGTGCCTACTCGTCCGGCTCGTCGACCTCGATGCTGGTGAGACGGAAGGAGAACGGCTCCTGCGTGGCGCTGTTGAAGTGGAGCACTGCGCCATCGGCCACCGATCCCTGGCTGAGCATCGGCCAGTGGAGCTCGACCGACTCCGGGTCGATGCCCGACTCATCGCCGATGTCGAGGTAGACGTCGGTCACGCGCTTCGCGTGGGCCTCCTTGGCGTGCTCGAGCACGACCTCCAGGATGCGTTCGGTGACTCCGGCTTCATGCATGGACTGGCTCCCCTTGTGGCGATGATGGACGTGGCTGTCGCAGCGCCCCCACGACCGCTGCCGCAGCGACCGGCACGGCCGCTGCGACGATGTCGCTCAACTGTTCGCCGAAGACATCACCTCGTTCGATGACGATGCCGACGACCTCGATGTCAGATGGCAGGTCCACGCCCATGGCGCGGCCCGCCTCGATGGCGGCAGGCAGCGGCGCGTCGTGTGTCGAGTCCAGGTGACTGGCGACACGCGTCTCCACCGCCGACAACGGCAGGCACCAGACACTGCCTGGCTGTTGGCTGGGGTCGATGATGGCGTCGACGATGATGGCACGTCGATAGCCCACCAGGAGCTCCATCAGGCTCACGCCCCCGACGCAGGCCTGTTGCAGGCTGGCGTCAGCGTGCTCGAGCCCATCGAGCTCGTCGATCACCCGCCAGCCCACACCATCGTCGCCCAGGATCGGGTTTCCCAGCCCCACGACGAGCGTGTCAGCGGGTTCGGCTACACGCAGGCCATACGCCTCCCCAGGCCCGAAGGCATCAGTCACGGCGCAGCTCCTCGACGGTGTTGCCGTCCTTGTCCCGGATGGTGACGACCATGGGCATCTGGCCGGGCATGGTGTGCGTGGCACAACCGAAGCAGGGATCGTATGCCCGGAAGCCCATCTCGATGCGATCGAGCAGGCCCTCGGTCACGACGGTGCCCTGCGAGATGAGGCTGCGCGCAGCCTTGTCCACCGACATGGCGATGGGGCCGTAGTTGTTGGTGGTGCCGACGATGAGGTTCACACGGGTGATCACGCCGTTCTCGTCGGTCCAGTAGTGGTGCGTCAGCGTTCCTCGCGGCGCCTCCACGGTGCCGACACCCTCGGTGGGGGTCTGGCTGGGAACCGCCCGGACGTCGCGCGAGGTGATCTCGGGGTCGTTGACCAGGGCCTGCACCGTCTCGGCTGCCTGCATCATCTCGATGAGCCGAGCCCAGTGGGTGGCGCCCCGGCTGTGCACCGGCGTGCCGTCTGGTGACAGCGTGGCGAAGTACTGCTCGTAGGCCTCCTGCGCCTTGGGCGTCGCCATGCCCGACGCGACGTTGAGCCGTCCCAGGGGTGCCACGGTGTACAGGCCCGAGTCCTTGCCGTCGACGAGTCCCTTCCAGCCGACCTTCTTGAGATAGGGGAACTTCAGGAAGGTCCACGGCTCGACCTTCTCGCTGATCCAGTCGCGGTAGTCCTTCGGCTCGTACTGGCCGTGGACCTCGCCGTCGGGTGCGACGACCTTGACCTGCCCGTCGTAGAAGGTGACCTTGTCGTCCTGGTCGACGAGGCCGCTGTAGTAGGTCTGATGGGTGTAGAGGTCACCCTTGACGATCTCCTCGATGGCCTCGTCCTGCAGCATCGAGGCGAACAGCTCGAGGCTGAAGCTGGCGAACTCCACCATGGCGTCGCCGAGTGCCTTGATCTCGTCGCGCTCCTCGTCGCTGATGGCCTTGGTCATGCCGCCCGGCACGCCGGTGCAAGGGTGGATGCGGCGTCCACCGATGATCTCGATGACGCGGTGACCGGCCTTGCGGGTGTCGATCACCTTGCCGCCGACCTCGGCGCCGACCTTCTTGACCACGCCGAGGATGTTGCGCTCGGCCTTGGGGGCGTCCGGCCCCATGATCAGGTCCGGTCCACTCAGGACGTAGAAATGGGTGGCGTGATCGGTGACGTAGAAGGCGTTGTAGAGCAGCTCTCGCAGCATGCGGCCGGCACGCGGCGGCGTCACGCCGTAGACCGCGTCGGCCGCCTTGGCTGCAGCCATGTGGTGCGCTTCGGGGCAGACGCCGCAGATGCGGTTGGTCAGCGCCGGCATGTCCTCGACCGGTCGGCCCACGCAGAAGGCCTCGAAGCCGCGCAGCTCAGGGATCTGGAAGTAGGTGTGCTCGACGTTCCCCGCGTCATCGAGGAGGATCTCGATCTTGCCGTGACCCTCCAGGCGCGTGACGGGATCGATGGAGATGCGTGTCATGACCGACCCCCGTGAAGCAGGGACGCTGCGAGACTGAAGCGGTAGAACTGGCCCACCATGTCAGGCAGGCCGGCCAGGATGCGCTCGATGTCCTCGGGCTCGCTGGCGTCCACCACCGAGGCGTAGGCCGAGAGCAGACGGGCACCGAAGTCCTCGACGCCCTCCGTGGCGCCGTAGCAGCCGATGCAGGGTGCACCCGCAGCCGGGCACTTGGCGCCGCAGCCATCGCGCGCCGCCGGACCGCAGCAGGGCAGGCCCTGCTCCAGCAGGCACAGGTTGGGATCGACCTCGGCAAGCGTCTGGATGCGCCTGAACTCGGTGATGTGCTTGACACCACGCTCGCGCGTGCACTCGTCGCAGACGGTGGAGATGCCGGCGCCGAGGACAGCGCCCTTCGGCGGCAGCGGGCCGGTCCCGTCCAGGGCGGCGGTGACGGCCCCCAGGACCTCGGCGATGCGCTCGGTCTCGGGCGGGCAGCCTGGGACCGAGTAGTCGACGTCGACCACTTGCCCCAGCGTGCGCAGCCGCAACGCGAGGGTGGGCAGCTCGAGCTCGCCGAAGGGCGATGTCCAGGGCCCGTTGGGCAGCTGGCCGTCGGTCACATCGTTGAGCTCGGGATCGTAGGCGGCGGCGAACACGTGCTCGATGGAGCGCTGGTTGGCGAGACCCGGGATGCAGCCCTCGCTGGCACAGGAACCGAACGCCACCAGCACCTTCGACTTGGCCCGCAGCAGGTGCGCCATCTCGGCGTCCTCGTCGGTACGGATGCCGCCGTCGAAGAGGCAGACGTCGATCTCGCCATCTTCCATGGCGCGAACGTCGTCACGCTTGGCGTCCATGGCAGCCGGCCAGAAGACCGGCTCCCAGCGCTCGGTGAACTCGATGAGCTTCATGCCCAGGTTCAGCACGGCGACGTCGCAGCCTCCGCAGGCGGAGGCCCAGTACATCGCCAGCTTGTAGCGAGGCTTGGCCTCGGCGATGGCCGGGGTGTCGGTCTCGGCCGGGGCGACGGCTAGTGTGGTCATGCCTCGACCTCCGCGGGCTCAGGGGTTGGAGCAGGCGCATGGGGATGGTCCTCGAGCACCACGCGGATCTCGGGTGGGATGGGGCCAAGGGCCTTGATCTCGGCCACGATGCGGGCCATCTCGTCGGCGAAGCGCTGGCCCTCGGCGGCGCTGGCGTAGAAGCGCTGCAGCCGAACGGGCTCGATGCCCAGGTCGGCGAGCGTCCGTCGCAGGAACAGGAAGCGCCGCAGTGCCTTCACCGACTGGATGCGGTAGTGGCAATCCTCAGGCCAGCAGCCGGTCATGATCACGGCGTCGGCGCCCTTGGCGAAGCCCTCGAGGATGAACTCGGGCTCCATGCGTCCGGAGCACATCAGGCGGATGAGCCGGACGTTATGCGGGTACTTGGTGCGTGAGGTGCCCGCCAGGTCCGCCGCACGGTAGCTGCACCAGTTGCAGGTGAAGCCCAGGATGAGCGGCTCGAAGGGTTCGCCGGCGAGCGCCGCTGCGGGTGCCGGGGACGTCGTCAGTGGTGCAGTCATGCCGTTGCTCCCACCGCTTCCTCGACGGCTCTGCCAGCGCCCACCCCGGGGTAGCGCAGCAGCCCGTCGATCTGGGCGATGATCTGTTGGTGGCTGAAGCCGCTGCCGGAGATGGCATTGGCGGGACACGCGGCCACGCACACGCCACAGCCCTGGCAGAGCTTGGGGTTGATCTCCGTCACCATCGCGGCCTCGTCGAAGGAGATGGCGCTGAACGGACACAGGTCGTTGCAGATGCGACAGCCGGAGCAGCGCGCGGCGTCGACCGTGGCCCGGTACGGCTCCATGGCGATCTCGCCCTGCGACGATACGGCTGAGGATGGTGGCAGCCGCCGCGGCGCCGTTGGAGACGCTGGCGGGGATGTCCCGTGGGCCGAGTGTGGCACCGGCGGCGAAGACACCGTCGGTCATGGTGGCCACCGGTGCCAGCTTGGCGTGGCGCTCGATGATGAAGCCGTTGCTGCTGCAGCCGACGCCGAACATGCGTGCCACCTCGGTGGCGTCTGGCTGCGGCTCCATGCCCGCGGAGAGCATGACCATGTCCACCGGGATACGCCGCTTGACGCCCGCGAGCGTGTCCTCCACCTGCACGATGAGCCGGCCTTCGTGGCCTTCTTCCTCCGGGTATCGCAGCGAGTCGGTGATCTCGGCCACGCGGCCACGGATGAACTGCGTGCCCTCCGCGAGCACGCGGTTGTAGAACTCGTCGTAGCCCTTGCCAGGCGTACGCATGTCGATGTAGCACTCGTAGATGTCGGCGTTGGTGTGCTCGCGCACCAGGTGGGCGAACTTGAGCGACTGCATGCAGCACACCGCGGAGCAGTACGCGTTGGTGTTCTTGTCGCGCGAGCCGACGCAGTGGATGATGGCCACCGCGCGAGGCTCGGTCACGCCGTCGCGCAGCACGACCTTCCCGCCCGTGGGCCCGGCCGCATTGCTCATGCGCTCGAACTCGAGGCTGGTGAAGACGTTGGGCAGCCGTCCGTAACCGTATGACTCGATGCGCCGTGGGTCGAAGAGCTGGAAGCCGGTCGCGAGCAGGATGTTGCCCACGTTGAGCTCGACGTACTCGTCGGTCTGGGTGAAGTCGATGCAGTCGACCGGGCAGAACTTCTCGCAGGCCTTGCAGGTGCCCTTGGCGAAGTAGGTGCAGTCATCCGGCGTCAGGACCGGGTACTTGGGCACCGCCTGCGGGAAGGGTGTGTAGATGGCCTTGCGGTAGCCGATGCCGGCCTCGAAGCCGGTGTCGATGACCTGCACCGGGCACTTCTCGACACAGATGCCACAGCCGGTGCAGTCCGCCTCGACGACCATGCGCGGCTTGTGCTTGACCCTGACCTTGAAGTCGCCCACCGAACCCGAGACGTCGACCACCTCGCTCCAGGTGTGGAGCGTGATGTTGGGGTGCGCGCCGGCATCGACCATCTTGGGGGTCAGGATGCAGGCCGCGCAGTCGAGCGTGGGGAAGGTCTTGTCGTACTGGGCCATGTGGCCACCGATGGACGGTTCACGCTCCACGATGTGGACGGGGTAGCCGGCGTCGGCGATCTCCAGTGCCGCCGTGATGCCGGCGATGCCGCCGCCCACGATGAGCGTGGCGCTGTTGACCGGGGCGATCACGGGCTCCAGGGGCACCTGCTCGGTCACTCGGTAGACGCCGCCGGCGATGATGGCCTTGGCCTTGTCGGTCGCCTTGGCCTTGTCGGTGTGTACCCACGAGACCTGCTCGCGGATGGACACCAGCTCGGCGAGGTAGGGGTTCAGGCCGGCGTTGGCACTGGCTTCGCGGAAGGTCTTCTCGTGCATGTGCGGCGAGCAGGCGCCAACCACGACGCGCTCCAGGCCGTACTCCTTGATGTCGTTCTGGATGAGCTCCTGTCCGAGGCTGGAGCACATGAACGGGTAGTCGCGCGCGACGACCACGCCCTTGTCGGCCAGCTCGGAGGCGGCCCAGTCGCGGACCCCCTCGACATCGACCATGGAGGCGATGTTGGAGCCGCAGTGGCAGATGTAGACGCCGATCCTGGGGGCGGTCATCGCAGCTCCTCCTCGTCCGCTCGCGGCGCGACGGCCGGCAGCGCGGGATCACCACGCCGCCGCCGCTTGGGCTGGGCCTCGGCGGCTCTCTCGGCCATCTCCTCCTCGGTCAAGGGGGCCTCGATGCCGATGTGGCTGAGCGCGGCCCGGGCGGAGATCGATCTCGCGCCCGAAGCCCAGCTTCTTGGCTGGCATGCCATAGGCCAGGCCCATCAGCTGCGTGAAGAACAGGATGGGCATGTGGTGGTCCTCGCGGAAGTGATGGTTCATCTCCCGCTGGTAGAAATCGACGTTCATCTGGCACATGGGGCAGACCGTGACCAGCGCATGGGCGCCGACCCGCTCGGCTTCGACGATGAGGCGTCGGATGAGCTCGAGGCCCGTCTCGGGGCTGATCTGGGTCATGTGTCCGCCGCAGCAGTCGGTCCGGCGGGAGTACTCCACCACGTCGGCGCCGAGGGTGAGCAGCAGCTGATCGAGCGCGTGCGGGTGCTCACGATGCTGCCAGCGGTCGTCGTAGTCCGGGCGCGACACCAGGCAGCCCATGTAGGGCGCCAGCTTGAGGCCGGTGAGCGGTCGCGTGACGTGGTTGCCGACCTCCTCGAGGCCGATGTCGTCGATCATGATCTCGAGCAGGTGGCGGACCTTGACCGAGCCCGGCGTATAGCTCATGCCGTCCGCCCCGAGGGCGTCATTGACGCTGGCCGCCAGCTCAGCCGACTCGCGCACGTAGGCGTCCGTGCGGGCCAGGTTCACGTAGCAGGCGCTGCAGGGCGCGACCAGTGTGTCAGTGCCGTTCTTCTGCTTCTCGGCCAGCGCCAGGTTGCGTCCCACCAGGGCTTGCGAGCGCAGCGGGCTGATGCCCATGTACTCGGTGGCGCCGCAGCAGTTCCAGTCGTCCAGCTCGGCGAGGCCGATGTTCAGCTCGGGCAGCACGGCCTGGATGGAGTCGTGATAGGCCTTCCCGGTGCCGTCCATGGAGCAGCCGGGGTAGTACATGTACTGGGTGGCCATCAGTGCGCTCCCCCGCTGTGCGGTCGCTCTTCGAAGAGACTGCGTTGCTTGGCCTGCTCGATCTCAGTGGCGCGGTCCAGGATGGCGTTGAGCCCGTCGAGCCCCCTGATCTGGTGGGGCCGGAAGCCCATGCGGCCCTTGGTGACCATGCCGATGCCCGAAGTGGTCATGCCCGGCAGGCGGGTCACGTAGTGGCGCAGGTAGTGCTTGGCCACGAGGCCGACCTCGAAGCTGCGACCGTACTTGTGGATATAGTCGATGAAGGTCTTGGAGAAGTCGGGTGCGACGTGGCTGGGCACGCGGTTCTCCTGCGTCGCCTTGGCCTTGAGCGCGTACATCACGTCCGTGATGTGGATCTGCTGCGGGCAGCGCACGGTGCAGAGATAGCAGCTGACACACATCCAGGGCGTGTTGCTGTCCATCACCTTGTCACGGGCGCCAGCGCGGATCAGCGCGAAGATCTGGCGCGGCGTGTGGTCCATGTCCGCGTATGACGGACAGGAGCCACCGCAGGTCCCGCACTGGATGCATGTCTCGAGCCGCGAGTCGGCCGGGATCATGGCGATGACTTCCTCTTGGAACGTCGGTGCGCGTGAACCCCCGACCGGGGCTGGCGGTGGCGGGACTGCTGCCTTTGGCATGTTGTTCGCCTCTTGTGCTCAAACGCCCGCGGGCCGCCAGGGGACGGCAACCGCGGGCGGTGTTCGGACGGCTAGGTGAGACATGGCCCACGACTCGGGTCGTTGGGACGCCAGGGGGAAAGCCTCCGGTGGCTCGTGCGTATTCGATTGCATACCAGCGTCCGCCTCAGGCCCGACCACATGAAGGGCCGTTTCGCCCCATCGACCCCGCCGTTGTGCCTAGTCCGTTCCCGCAACGGTGCGGGCGTGGACGCCGGCCCCACCCCGGAGGGATGATGGCTGCCACCGACTACCACGGAGGAGGGGACCGATGCGCGCCCTTGTCAAGACGAGCCGGGCTCCAGGGCTGGAGCTCCGCGACGTGCCCCAGCCCGGGCCGGGCATCAACGACGTCCTGATCCAGGTCCACAAGGCCGGCATCTGTGGCACTGACCTGCACATCCAGGCGTGGGATGCCTGGGCCGCGGCGACGATCGAGCCACCCTTGGTGGTGGGCCACGAGTTCGTGGGCGAGATCGTCTCGGTGGGGACCAATGTCAGCGACTTCCACGCCGGTGACATCGTCAGCGGTGAGGGCCACGTGGTCTGCGGTCGATGCCGCAACTGCATGGCCGGCCGACGTCACCTCTGCGCTCACAGCATCGGCCTGGGCGTCGGACGTGACGGCGCCTTCGCCGAATACGTGGTGCTGCCCATGACCAACGTGTGGCACCACTGGCCGGGGATCGACGAGGACGTGGCGGCCATCTTCGATCCCTTCGGCAACGCCGTCCACACGGCCCTCGAGTTCCCCGTGCTGGGCGAGGACGTGCTCGTCTCCGGGGCCGGCCCCATCGGCCTGATGGCCATCGCCATCGTGCTCCACGCGGGCGCGCGCTACGTGGTGGTGACGGAGCCGAACCCGTACCGTCGTCGCCTCGCACTCGACATGGGCGCGACGGTGGTGGTCGACCCCGCCACTGGTGACCTCGACCAGGTCCAGCGGGACCTGGGCATGGTCGAGGGCTTCGACGTGGTGCTGGAGATGTCGGGTCACCCGGAGGCCATCCGCAGCGCCATCAGCCACATGGCGCACGGCGGCAGGCTCGCCCAGCTGGGCATCCCCACCGAGGAGATCAGCCTCGACTTCCACGAGATCGTGTTCAAGATGCTCACCCTCAGCGGCATCTACGGCCGTGAGATGTACGACACCTGGTACAAGATGAGCGTGATGCTCCAGTCGGGCCTGGACATCCGGCCCGCCATCACGCACCGCTACCCGTTCGAACAGCACGAGACCGCCTTTGCCACCGCGCGCTCCGGCGAGAGTGGCAAGGTGATCATGGACTGGAGCCTCTGATGCCGGCCCCGCTGGACTTCCTGGCCGACGAGGTCGCCGCGCTGCGCGAGCAGCGTCTCTACCGACCGCTGCGAGAGATGACCTCGGCTCAAGGTCCGAGCTGCGAGGTCGATGGCCGCACCGTCATCAGCTTCTCCTCCAACGACTACCTCGGGCTCACGCATCACCCTCGTCTGCGCGCGGCCGCCGAGCGAGCCGTGCGCGAGTACGGTGTGGGATCAGGCGCCGTGCGCACCATCGCGGGCACGATGTCACTGCACGAGCAGCTCGAACACGACCTGGCCGAGTTCAAGGGTGCCGAGGCGGCGCTGGTATTCCAGTCGGGCTTCAGCGCCAACACCGGGGTCATGCCGGTGGTCGCGGGCGAGCGCGACCTCTTCGTCAGCGACGCGCTCAACCACGCCTCCATCATCGACGGCATGCGTCTCTCGAGGGCGCGCCGCGAGGTCTACCCGCACAAGGATGTCGACGCGCTGCGACAGATCCTTGCGCGCGCGACACGACAGGGCGACCCCGACACGGGCGAGCCGTACCGGCTCATCCTCGTCGTGACCGATGGTGTCTTCAGCATGGACGGCGACATCGCGCCCCTGCCGGCCATCGTCGAGGCGGCCGAGGAGCACGCGGCTGCCGTGCTGGTCGACGATGCCCACGGCTCCGGCGTCCTCGGCGACCACGGGCGCGGCAGCATCGACCACTTCGGCCTGCACGGCCGGGTGGCCATCCAGGTGGGGACGCTGTCGAAGGCCGTCGGTGTGCTGGGAGGGTACGTTGCGGGCTCTCGGGCGCTGCGCGAGCTGTTGACCCAGCGCGCCCGGCCCTTCCTGTTCTCGACCTCGCACCCGCCGGCCGTCGCGGCCGCCTGCATCGAGGCGTTGGCGGTCATGCAGCAGGAGGGCCAGCTGTTCGAACGGCTGTGGGCCAACACGCGCCGCTTCAAGGCGGAGCTCCAGCGTCTCGGGTTCGACACCGGCGTCTCGGAGACGCCCATCACGCCCATCATGGTGGGCGAGTCTGAGGCGGCCATCCGTCTGAGCGACCGACTCTTCGAGGCGGGGGTGTTCGCCACCTCCGTCGTCTTCCCCACGGTGCCGCTCGACGGCGCACGGCTGCGGACCATCGTGACGGCGGCACACACCGACGAGCAGCTCGATCGCGCGCTCGAGGTATTCGGACGGACCGGGCGCGACCTGGGCATCATCGCCGGCTGATGCCGCCGGCACTACCGCAGTGCGCGCTCGATGCCAGCTGGATCGTCACCACCGAGGACGAGCTGGCCGTCGGTGGTCAGATACACCAGGTCGACGCTGACACCGCCCTCGGCGAGGTGGCGCATGACGGCCGCCGCACCCCCAGGCCGATCCTCCACCGGGCTGAGCACGACGCGGCGCTCCTCGAGGATGTCGAAGTCGGCGCCGATGAGCGTGCGACGTGCCTGCTCGGCATCGGCGACGAGCACGTGGTACACGCCCTGCCCGTCACAGATGGTGGCGCAGGCCCCTTCGATGTTGACGCCCGCGTGACCGAGCGCGCCGCTCGCGGCCGCGAGCGTGCCCGGCCGATGATGCAAGGCGATCTTGAAGTCGGTCGGCATCGCCCGTCCTCTCTGCGCGCATCGGTCGCCCCAACGGCCTCGATGGTAGGCCTGACCCCAGTCGCTACGCAAGGACGCAACGGGTGGCCGCCGGGGCCGGCGCAAGGAGACAACGGGCGGCCGCCATGGCAGGCGCGGGCGGGGCTGTCCGCGACCGCCCCGGACTGCCACGACGTCGCTACTCTGCGGGCATGGTCACCCCCTTGCTCGATGCCCGCGGTCTCAGCAAGTCGTTCAGCCGCGGTCGTGGCGGGACCCGTCGCACCGTCCAGGCCGTGCAGGATGTCGACCTCAGCATCGACCACGGCGAGACGCACGGGTTGGTCGGCGAATCGGGTTCGGGCAAGTCCACGGTGGGGCGCATCCTGCTGCGCCTCGTCGAACCCGATGCTGGCGCGGTCACCTTTCGTGGCGCCGATCTGCTGGCTCTGGAGGGGGCCCGGCTGCGCCAGATGCGGCGCCACATCCAGCTCGTGTACCAGGACCCCTTCTCCTCGGTCGACCCGCGCTTCTGCGCTCGTGACATCGTGGCCGAGCCATGGGTCATCCACCGCCTGTACGACCGTGCCGAGCGCCGCCGCCGGGCGGATGAGCTGCTGGAGCGGGTCGGCATCGACCCAGCGCTAGGGGACCGTCGCCCATCCGCCTTCTCCGGTGGCCAGCTGCAGCGTATCGGCATCGCCCGCGCCCTCGCGCTCGAGCCGTCGCTCATCATCTGCGATGAGCCGGTCTCGGCCCTGGACGTGTCGGTACAGAGCCAGGTCCTCAACCTGTTGATGGGCCTGCAGGCCGAGCGCGGCCTGAGCTACCTCTTCATCGCCCACGACCTCGCCGTCGTGCGGCACCTCAGCCAGCGGGTCTCGGTGATGTACGCGGGGCGCATCGTCGAGACCGGCACGCGCGAGACCGTCTTCGAGCGTGCCAGCCATCCCTACACCCGGGCCTTGCTCGCGGCGATGGGCAGCGCGCCCATTGACGCCGTCGCCACGACGGAGCCGGACGACGCGCGACGAGCGGCCCACCGGCTGCGCCTTTCGCGCTCGCTGCCCGCTGGTCCGCCAGCGCTGTGCGCAGGAGGTGCCCGCGCTCATCGAACGGGGCCAGGGGCACCCTGTCGCGTGCTTCTACCCGGAAGGATGGAGCGGTCTGGATTCAGCAGCAGCGGAGGCCGGGGATCCCCGGCCTCCTGGCTAGGACTCTCGGCGGACGCGCGGATCGATGGCGATAACGGCCACGTCCGCGAGCAGGTTCACCAGCGCCACCAGCAGGCCCGCGATGATGCCGATGCCCACGATGAGCGCCGTGTCCAGGCGCTGCAGGCCCAGCAGCAGGTCTGCGCCGAGGCCGGGCATGGAGAAGGCCACCTCCACCACCGCGACGCTGGAGAAGAGGCCGGCGAAGTCGAGCGCCAGGATCGACAGCAGCGGCAGCAGCGCGTTGGGCAACAGGTGCCGCCAGCGTATCGACCGCTGCGGCTCGCCCAGCGCCGCGCTGAACATGATGTACGGCTGGTCCTGCTGCTCGAGCAGCGATGTCCGCAGCAGCCGCGCCAGCACGAGGCCGAAGGGCACGCCCAGCGTCAGCACCGGCAGGACGTAGGCCGCCGCCGAGTCTGCCCCGCCCAGCGGGAACAGTCCCAGCCGGAAGCCGAACACGTAGATCAGCAGGTAACCCACGAGGAACGCTGGCACGGCCGTGGTCAGGCCGGCCAGGATGACGAGCAGGCGGTCCGCCACGCCGCCGCGACCCACCACCCACAGCGCCAGCGGGATGGCGATGAGCACTTCCACCAGGAAGGCCAGGCCGGTCAGCAGCAGCGTCGGTGGCAGGGAGCGCAGCAGGACCGCGGTCACCGGCTCGGCCTTGGCGAAGCTGTAGCCCAGGTCGCCTGCCGCCATCCGCGATAGCGATGCCAGGTAGCGGGCCGGCAGCGGCTCATCGAAGCCGTAGGCCTCCCGGATGCCGGCCAGTGTCGCGGCCGAGGCGCCGGGACCGGCAAGCTGCACGGCCGGGTCGCCGGGGATGATCTCGACCAGCAGGAAGCCCGCCGTGGCCACGATCCAGACCGTCACCAGGGCGGCCAGCAGTCGCCTGGCGATGTACCAGCCCATCAGCGTTCGTCCGTGCGGGCGCGCAGCGACTCACCGACCAGGTTGGCGGCGATGACCAGCAGTGCCAGGAAGAGCGCCGGGAACAGGATCAACCCGGGGTAGCTGCGGTAGTAGACGAGATGCTGGGCCAGCATCGACCCGATGGAGGCCTGCGGCTCCTGCACGCCCGCGCCCAGGAAGCCAAGGGCCGACTCGAACAGCACGGCCCAGCCCACCGAGAGCGCAGCGTAGGCGCCCACGACCGGCAGCAGGTGCGGCAGGATGTGACGGGCCAGGATGGTGATCGAGCCGGCGCCCTGCACGCGCGCCGCTTCCACGTACTCGCGTTCACGCAGGACCACCGCCTGGCCGTAGGTGACGCGGGCGATGGGTGCCCAGAAGACGGCCGCCAGCCCGATGACGAGCGAGAGCGTGCCGCGGCCCAGGATGGTCGAGATGGACGCAGCCAGCAGGACCCCGGGGATGGCCAGGCCGAGGTCGGTGAAACGCATCAGCACCGATCCCGCCACGCGCCTGCTGCTGGCTGCCAGCAGACCGACCAGACACGCCCGCGAGCGTGGCGATGGCGACCGCCGAGAGCGCCGTCAGCATCGTCAGGCCACCGGCGTAGACGACCCTGGCCAGCAGGTCGCGGCCCCTCGGGTCGGTACCCAGCGGGTGTCCCGCCGCGCCCGCGCCCAGCGGCTCGCCCGTCGGCGACAGGCCGGCCATCGACTCGAAGGTGGGGTCCACCGGCGACAGGAGCGGGTACAGGATCGCCAGCACCGCCAGCGCGACCAGCAGCCCGAGCCCGAGGCGGAGGCTCCACGGTTGCGCCCGAGCCGGCTTGGCTGGAGCCAGCGCCGGTCCGATCACGCCTCGCTCCCGACGGGGTGATGGCAGGCGTGGCCTTCTTCGGCGGGCCAGTCATAGCGCGGCTGGATGGTGTGGCACAGCTGGTCGGCCCAGCTACAACGGGGCGCGAACGCGCAGGGCGGAAAGCTTCCCGGTAGCTGCGGCGGCTGACCTTCGACCGTCGCGAGGCGATCGCCGGGTCGAGCGCCGCGAACCGAGGCGGCAAGGAGTGCCTCCGGATAGCGGTGCCGCGGCCGTGCCAGCATGCGCGCCGCCGGCCCGAACTCGACGATGCGTCCCGCGTACATGACGGCGATGTGATCGGTCATGCGCTCGAGGAGCCGCAGGTCGTGGGTGATGACGATCATGGCCGTCCCCAGCTCGCGCACCAGCGACACGAACGACTCGATGACCTGCCCCTGCACGAGCGCGTCGAGGGCGGTGGTGGGCTCGTCGGCGATGACCAGCTCCGGTTCGCAGGAGAGCGCGGTGGCGATGGCGGCCCGCTGGAGCATGCCACCGGAGAGCTCGTGCGGATAGGCTCGCAGCAGGCTCGCTGGCTCCGTCACACCCAGGCGTCCCAGCAGGTCCTCCACGCGGCCGTCGGCCTCGGTCGTGGCCAGGTCGCGGTGCAGCTCGAGCGGGCGCCGCACCTGTGGTCCCATGCGTCGCAGCGGGTCGAACGCGCGGAACGGGTCCTGGGGCACGAACGTGAGGCGGGCGCCTCGCAACGCCGCGCTGCGGTCGATCCCGGCCGTGCCGATGACCTCGCCAGCGAAGCGGATCTCACCCTCAGCGATGGTACGCGTCCGCCCCAGCAGCCCCAGGACGGCGAGGCCCAGGGTGGTCTTGCCGCAGCCCGACTCGCCGACGACCCCGGTGACCTCACCGCGGCGCACGGCCAGGTCCACGCCGCGCAGGATGTCGCCTTCGCTCGTGACGACACGCAAGCCCTCGATCAGCAGGAGGGCCTCGGCAGACGTGCCGAGCGGCGCCGTGGCGCCTCCGGTCAGATCAGGCGTCGGCCTTCACCCAGGCCCGCTTCCAGTCGTAGGGGGCGTACGTCGCGAGCGTGGGCATGGCCCCGACTCGCGGCCCGTACACGACCTGGGGGGTGACCTCCATGATGGGCACGCCGGCGACCTCGTCGATGAGCGCCTGCTGGACCTCCAGCAGGGCCGCGTCCCGCTCCGGGCCGAAGGGCATCTGCTCGGTGGCGTAGAAGGCCGCGTCGATGTCCTCGTCGCAGAAGTTGGAGATGTTGAGGAACTGCCCGCAGACGAAGTTGGTGGAGATGTAGTCCTGCGCGTCGGGATAGTCGGCGCTCCAGTAGGTGGATGACAGGTCGCGCGCGGCGGGATCGTAGACGGCGCCGCCGAAGAACTCGCCCGGCTGCAGGCCGGCCAGGTCCACCGTGAAGCCGACGGCCTCGAGGTCCTGGCGCAACGCGGTGGCGTTGGCCGAGCCGTAGGGGTCGGTGACGTCATAGATGATCTTGACCGGCGTGCCGTCGTAGCCGCCCGAGGCCAGGTACTCCTGCGCCAGCTCCGGGTCGTGGGGGTAGATGCGGGTCCCGTCGGGGTCCGACTGGGTGGTGGCCGAGCCGATCAGCTGGTTCCACGGCTTGGCGAGTTCGCCGAACTGGGCGGTGAAGTCGCGGGTCAGGGCGTGGGCCACGGCCAGCCGCAGGTCCCGGTTGCCGAACATGCCGCTGTTCTCCAGCGCCAGGTAGTAGATGCGCGGCCCCACCGCATCTTCCACGGTCACGTCGGGTGCCTGTTCGAGCAGGCGCAGGCCGGCCGGCCCGATGGTGAAGGGCTCGTAGACGCCATCAGCCTGGCCAGACTCGAGGCGCAGCACCTGCGTGTTCTCGTCGACACCCAGGTCGACATGGATCTCGTCGAGGTACGGCAGCTCCGGGTCCACGTAGCCCTCGTTGCGAGCCAACAGGATGTCCGAGCCCTTGTTCCACTCCTTGACGTAGAAGGGACCGGCACCCACGGGCCGATTGCCGAAGTCCTCGCCACGCTCGGCGACCGCCTCCGGCGGCACGGGCCAGCTGGTGGCGATGGTCAGACCGAGCAGGAAGGTGCTGGCAGGCGCCTCCAGCGTGACCTGCAGGGTGGCATCGTCGATGACCTCGATGCCCTCCACGCTCTCGGCCTCGCCGGCGTTGAACGCTGCCGCGCCCTTGATGGGGAACAGGTAGCCACCACCCCAGGACGGTGCCGGAGCGCCGTCGGGCGTGGGGTCGAGCGCGCGGGTCATCCCGTAGGCGACATCGGTGGCAGTGACCGCGCGAGGCTCGAAGTCCGGACCGGCGAACATGGCACCCGGCTTGAGCCTGAAGGTGTAGACCAGGCCGTCCTCGGAGATCTCGGGCATGCCCTCCGCGAGAGCCGCCTCGAGCTCGCCCTCGGGTGTGAAGTGGTAGAGCCCCTCGTACAACGCCCCCGCCACGGTGTTGTACTCGATGGTGTCGACGGCCTGGCTGTTGTCGAGCGTGCGCGGGTCGTTGAGTGCCACCAGCTCCAGCCGTCCGCCACGCGCGGGCTCGGCATCCTGGGCCGCAGTGGCCGCCCCGAACGAGGCGACGACGGCCGCGAGCAGCAGGCTGAGCAGCACGGTTGGGAGCAGCTTTCTCACGATGGACCCTCCACGTTTGGTTGACCCTGCGAGTCTACGTTCGTCGGACCGGCAGCGGCAAGGCAGTGGTGGCTCGCGGCGATGCCTCTCGTATGCTGTAGCGATGGACACGCGTGAGGCGGCGGAACACGCCGCCGAGGTCATCCGCCAGCGCGCGGGCCGCATGCCGAGCGTGGCGATCATCTGCGGCACCGGCTTCGCACCGTGCACGGACGTGCTCAGCGATCGCATCAGCATCTCCTTCGACGCCCTCGGCTTCCGGCCAAGCCGCATCCCCGGTCATGTCAACGAGCTCGACATCGGTGAGCTGGATGGCGTGACCGTGGCCGCGGTCAAGGCCAAGGTGCTGCCCTGTGACGGTGCGTCATGGCAGGAGAGCGGGCTGCCCGCCCGCAGCCTCGCCCTGTCCGGCTGTCACACGCTGCTGTACTCGGCCAACTCCGGCTCGATGCGCGAGGACGTCCTTCCGGGCACCTTCCTTGCCTTCACCGATCACATCAACTTCAGCGGCTTCAACCCGCTGGCGACCGAACGCGAGGGCCTGGGTTGGCCGACGCCGTACCGTTCGATGGCCGAGCTGTATGACGTGACCCTGACGGCTCGCGTGCGGCAGGCGGTCGAGGCCGCCGGCATCCCCTTGCCGACCGGCGTGGCCGGCTACTGGATGGGCCCGTCGTTCGAGACGCCGGCTGAGATCCGCCTGGCGCAGCTGGCCGGCTGCGCTGTCTCCTCGAACTCGTTCCTGCCCGAGGTCATGGCCGCCTACCACGCCGGCATGAGCGTGGTCGCGTTCACCTTCGTGTCCACCATGTCGGCCGGCATCGGACCGCCCATCGAGCTGGGCCCCGTGCTGGACCGCAGCCAGCAGGCCCATGACGACTACCGAGCCATCCTGCGAGCCTCCATCCCGGCCCTGGCGCGGGGGGCAGCGAGTCATGCCTGACGCCCCGCTGGATGCCTACCTTGCGACGGTGCGGCCGGATGCCCATGCGACCGTGCGCGCCCTGGCGGCGGCCGTGGCTGAGGCCGGCGCGGACCTCGACTGCAAGGTCACCTACCGCATGCTGGTCTACACCTTCGACGCGCGCTGGCATGACTGGGTCGTCGCCATCGGCGTTTCGAGCAAGGCCGTGAACCTGCGCTTCCTGTACGGCCAGCGCCTGGATGACCCGGCTGGGCTGCTCCGTCACGGCAGCACCACCGCGGGCGTCATCGACTTCGCCTCCGCGGACGAGGTCGACGCTGCCCTCGTCACGGCGTACGTGCGGGAGGCCGTTGCCAGGCACGCGCGCTGACGGATCCCGCCTGGCGAGCCTCAGGCGGCGATCGTCTCGGCTGGGTCGATGGCATCCGAGGGCGCCCGTTCCCGACGCGCCAGGTAGACGAACGGAAGCGCCAGCGCGCTGATGCCGGCCGAGACGAGGTAGGAGGCGGCGTAGCCCGAGGTGTCCGCCACGCGACCCAGCGCGGGCTGCGCGACGGTGCCGCCGATCGATCCCATCAGCGAGTCGAATGAGAGCACGGTGGCCCGCTGGCCGGAGGGGATGATGCCGTTCAGGAAGGCCTGGCGGATGGGTCCGGCGATGGCGAAGGTGAGCCCCCATAGCACCAGCAGGGCGATGGCCAGGTAGAAGGCGTCCATGCCCAAGCGCTGCTGGTTGAAGCCCACGATGGCGAGTCCCGCCAGGGCGGCCGATTCGAGGCTGATGGCCAGGAACACCGCATGCGTGCGCAGCCTGAAGAAGCGCCGCACGATGGGTACCGACAGGCCCCCGACGATCTGGGCGCCGGCCACGATGGCCGCCGCGAGCCCGGCGATGCTGTACGCCGAGGGGTCACCGTACAGCTCCAGCAGATACGGCTGCATGGCGTAGAAGGCATAGAAGCCGACGCCTCCGGTGAAGGGGGCGGCCAGCATCATCCAGCGCACGGGTCGGTTGCGCAGGCCCCCGTCGATGGACCCTCGTGCGATCTCCCTGACGGCGACGCTGGTGCTGACGTCCTTGCGGGCGGCGAAGCCCAGGTCACGCATGAAGACGAAGGCCGCCAGCAAGGCCACGCCCAGCATGACCGCGCGCAGGATGTAGGGGACGCCCAGGGTCGTCATCTGGGCCACGATGCCGCCCAGCACCGAGCCGGTGAGCATGGCCACCCCGCCGACGGTCTGGCCGCGGCCGAAGACGGTCTCGAGGTTGCCCGTGAAGCCCGTCGCCGCGAGGGCGTCGACCAGCCACGCCTCGGTGGCGCCACTGAAGAAGGTGAACCCGAGGCCGAGCAGGATCGAGGCGAAGGCCCAGCCGATGAAGGGCGCCTCCTGCTGCCACATGTAGAGGTACAGCACCGTCGAGAGCAACAGCACCGCCGCACCCAGCATGAACGAGAGGCGGCGTCCCTTCGTATCAGCCACCACGCCGGTCGGGACCTCGAAGATGACCATGCCGATGGAGAAGAAGGCATTGGCCGCGAAGGCCTCGGTGTTGCTGAGGCCCGCGTCCAACAGGAAGAGCGTGTTGACACCCCAGATCAACGAGGTGGCCAACGTGGTCAGCAGCGTCAGCAGCAGGTAGACCCGCTGGATATGGGAGGGCGACGTGCTCACGAGGCAGGGGGGATCTTCATGGGCGGGACGACGATACACGCCCTGTCGAGCGCGCCACAACCGGCTGGCCTCGCAGCGGACGCCCGCGCGAGCGCCTACGCTCTCGGTATGCCTGACGCCGCTGCCATCATCACCGCCCTCGGACTCACGCCACACCCGGAGGGCGGCCACTACCTCGAGACCTGGCGTGCGCAGGCTGCTCCAGGCGAGCGTGCCTCGGGCACGGCCATCTACTACCTGTTGCGGGCCGGCGAGCGCTCGCGCTGGCATCGCGTGGATGCTGCCGAAGCCTGGCACTTCTACGCCGGCGATCCGCTGTCGCTGTGGATCGCGGCCAGGCACGGGCGAGGAGCCCGCGCAGGCGCAGGTACTGGGCCCTGCCATCGACGACGGCCAGCGTCCGCAACTCATCGTGCCGGCGGGAGACTGGCAATCGGCGGCCACGATGGGCCAGTGGACCCTCGTCGGCTGCACCGTCTCGCCCGCCTTCGAGTTCGATGCTTGCGAGTTCGCCGAGCCAGGCTGGGAGCCCGGAGCACCCTCGTGATCCGGGTGGTCGGCGCCAACCCCGCCATGGACCGCGTGTCGACGTGGCCGCCGCTACGGATGGGCCAGGTGAACCGGGCGCTGTCTGTCTCGGTCGTCCCTGGTGGCAAGGGCTTCAACGTCGCCCGCGCCGTCATCCGACTCGGCGAGACAGCCACGTCGTATGGCTTCCTGGGTGGTCAGGTCGGCGAAGCGCTGCGCGAGCTGGTCGTCGCCGACGGCGTCATCGACCGCCACACCACCATCGTCGCCGGGACGCGCGTCTGCTTCATCGTGGTGGAGCCCGAGTCAGAGCGCTCCACCGTCCTCAACGAGCCCGGTCCAGCCGTCACGGCCGAGGAGTCGGGGCGCTTCCTGGATGACATCCGTGCCGACTGCGCGCCCGGCGACCTCCTCATCCTGTCGGGTAGCCTGCCGGACAGCGTGGCGCCTGCCGTGGCCGGCGAGATCGTCGACATCGGGCGCGCTGCGCAAGCCCACGTCCTGGTCGACATCCACAGCGAGGCGCTCGGGGTCGCGGCCGCCCGGAAGCCGTGGATGCTCAAGTGCAACCGGAGTGAGCTGCTCCAGCTGCTGGCCGGCGCGGACCAGGGCGGCATGGATGCCGGCACCGACATGCCGCTCCCGCAGCTCGCCGCGCGGATGCAGGCCGTGCGCGAAACCGGGATCGAGGTGGTGGTGGTGACGCTCGGGGCCGACGGCGCCCTCGTGGCCGACCGTGACGGTGTCGTCCACGCCAGCGTCCCGGCCATCCACGAGGTGAACCCGACAGGCTCTGGCGACCTGCTGCTGGCAGGCCTGGCGGTGGGCATCCAGCGGGGTCAGCGTCCTCGGGACGCCATCGTGCTCGGAGCGGCCTGCGGCACGGCCGGCGCCACACAGCTGAAGCCGGAGCTGCCGCCCGACTTCGATCCTCTCGAGTGGACATCTCGCATCGCCATCGCCGAGGTGGTGTTGTCCGCGTGATCACCATCGGCATCGACATCGGAACCAGGCACACCAAGGTGCTGGCCCTCGACGTCGAGACCGGCCAGGTGCTCGCGCTCGAAGCCGTTCCGACGCCGCTGCATCGCGACGCCGAGGGTGAGGTGCACCGACCAGGCGAGATCCTCGACGTCGTCGTCGACTTGCTTCGACGGGTCGCGGCCCGCCTGCCCGAGGGAGCTGACGTCGGCGCCCTCAGCGCGGCGAGCGTGGGCGAAGAGGTGGTCCTGCTCGACCGCGCCGGCCGGCCCATCGGCGACGCCATCGCCTGGTACGACCCCCGCGGACTCGAGGAGGCCAGTGCGTTCTTCGCTGGCGCGGGGGCAGCCGTCCCGCTCTCACGTCGATGGCCACCGCACCCGACGTTCTCGCTCTTCAAGCTGCAGTGGCTGCGGGACCATCGGCGACAGGAGTTCGACTCCGCCGACACGTGGACGGACCTGGGCGACTATCGTGCTGCACGGGCTCGGCGCCGCGGTGGTGATGGACTGGACGCACGCCTCCCGTGCCGGTGCGTTCGATCTGATCGATCACCGCTGGGACGACTCCTCGATCCGGGCGGCTGAGCTCGACATCGGCTTCCCCTCGCTGGTGCCGTCGGGGACCACCATCGGCTCCCTGGACCCGCACGTCGCCACTGCCAGCGGATTGCCCTCGAGCGTGGCCATCGTCGCCGGCGGCCACGATCACCTCGTGGCGGCATACGGAGCGGGCGTGCGCTCGACCAGCGAGCTCTTCCTCTCGGCCGGCACATCCGAAGCCCACCTGGCGCTGCTGGAAGCTCCGCTGGAGGGCGCTGCCGGCGTCGGCATCGAGCAGGGCTGCTACGTGGACGACCACAGCTACTACGCCCACATCAACATCCACTCCGGCCACTTCTACCAGCAGTGGCGCGACCTGCTCTACCCCGGGGTCGACGACGCGGCCATGTACGCCGAGCTGGAGGCGGCTTCCAGCGCTGGCATCACCTTCGCGGTGGGCGACGACCTTCGCCTTGGGCGTCTCGAAGCGGTGCCCTACGATGCGACTCGCGCGGCGCTGATGCGCGCCATCCTTGCCGGGCTCGCCCGGCGCTCGGCGGCCATCATCGAGCAGTTCGACGCGTCCGCTGGCCAGCCCTACGAGCTCGTGCTCGTCGCCGGGCATCCGACTCGCGTGCCGCTCTGGAGGACGCTGCGGCAGGCCGCCTACGCCCGGCCGATCGCCTCGGTCGAGGAACCGGAGATCAGCGCCTTCGGTGCCGCCGCCCTCGCCGCGCGTGTCGTCGACGGTCCGGCGACGAACCGTCTCGCAGCCGTCCGCAGGTCCTGGCGCGACGATGCTGCGGTGCCATCAGGGCCTTCACCCGGCTGATGCGGCCTGCCACACTTGGGGCATGTCACGCTTCGGCTATGCGCCCGAGGTCCTGGAGCGTTTCCCCAACGTCGTGGGCGGGGTCATCCATGCCGATGGGGTCGTCAACGGTCCGGCTCCCGCTGGGCTGTCGGCGGCGTTCGCGGCCGAGCAGCGGGCGGTCATCGAGCGCATCGGCGCGACGCCCTTGAGCGAGCTGCCCACGCTGGCCGCCTGGCGTGGCGTGTTCCGTGGCTTCGGTGTCGACCCCACCAAGTACCGCTCCGCCGCAGAGGCACTGCTGCGTCGTCTGACCAAGCAGGGCGAGCTGCCGCGGATCGACACGCTCGTGGACCTGGCCAACCTCGTCAGCATCCGCTATGCCCTGCCGGTGGCGGTCTTCGACCAGCGAGCCATCAGCGGCGGCACGCTCGTTCGCTTCGCGCAGGGCGGCGAGCACTGGTCCGACCTGGGTTCCAGCCAGGCCGAGCACCCCGAGCCCGCCGAGGTCATCTTCGTCGACGAGGCTGAGCAGGTCTGCGCCCGTCGCTGGTGCTGGCGCCAGTCACGTGCGAGCGCCGCCCGCGAGGACACCAGCGAGATCATCGTCACCGTCGAAGGTCACCATGCGCAGGCCGCGGACGACGTGGACCGCGCGCTACGCGACCTGCAGTCACTGCTGGGCTCGTACGCGACACCCTCCACCGTCCGCAGCGACATGCTCGACGCATCCCGCCCTGCCTTCTCGCGGTGACGCCGGCGTGAGATACGTGCGCATCTACAGCGACCCCGACGGGGGGTCCCACCTGGAAGAACTCGACTTCGAGCTTCTCCGCGTCGACTACGCGCCGCCGGCCCCGGCCATCGACGTCTCGGTCGCGCTCGAGGCCCGTCGAGCGGTGTTCTTCTCCATGCCGGCGGGTTGGTTCGGCGATTGGCATCCGACACCGCATCGGCAGCTCTACTGCAACCTCGGCGGCCGGCTCGAGGTGTGCGTCTCCGACGGCGCGCGCCGCACGCTCGAAGCGGGTGACGTCGTGCTCCTCGAAGACCGGGCCGGTGCCGGCCACACCACGCGGGTGCTGGGCGATCTGCCGTCCAGCGGCGTGTTCATCCACCTGGCGGACGAGGCTGACTCGGCGTGAGGTTCGACATCGACCTGCCCAGCTTCCCCGAGTAGCCCGAGGGAACCAGCCTACCGAGGGCGCCGTCATACCGGGGCACCACCGCACAGAGGTATGAGCATGCGATCCCTGTCCCGGATCTTCGTCACCACGCTGGCAGCGCTGCTGCTCCTGCCGGCCACCGTCGGCGCGCAGGTCATCATCGAGCCCGAGAGGCCGATCCCATGCCCTGGCTGTTGGTGGCCGGTCGATGCTGTCGCGCAGCTCGATGGCATGCAGGCCGACATCGACGTGAGCGACGGCTTGACCATCGCGCGCTACCGCTTCGACCTCTCGAACCCGGCTGCCGAGGGCCGCCAAGCTGGACCCGGCGCGGAGGGCCGCATCATCTTCCCCGTGCCCGCCGGCAGCTCCGTCACCGACCTGGTCCTCTCGGGTGGACCTGAGACCCTGGAAGGCCGGCTGCTCGATGCCGAGGATGCCACGCGCATCTACGAGGACATCGTGAGCCGTCTCATCGATCCCGCACTCCTGCGCTCGCTCGAGGGTGACATGTACGAGGTACGGGCCTTCCCGGTCCCCGCCGGCGAGCAGCGTTCGGTCAGCTTCACCGTCACCACCCCGCTGCTGGCCGAGGGCGAGCAGGCCATCGTGGACGTGCCGTGGTCGCGGATGTCTCCGCGGCCGGCGACGGCACAGGTCAGTGTCGATGTCGACGTGCCCTGGGAGGTGCGCTCGGCCATCGCGCCAGGCTTCGACCTCGACGAGGAGCGAAGCGCTGAAGGTCGGCTCGGCGTGGGCTGGGAATCGCCCAGCGAGTGGACCCCTGACAACAACTTCCGCCTCTACCTCTCCGGCGGTGAGGGCCTCATCGACACGCGCCTGCTGTCGTATCGCGAAGACGGCGAGGACGGCTACTTCGGTCTCCTGTTCGCACCCATCGTCGAGTTCGACGAGTCCATCGCACGCGACGTCGTGCTGGTGCTCGACCGCTCCGGCTCGATGGAAGGCGAGAAGATGGAACAGGCCATCGCGGCGGCCGAGTATGTGCTCGGCAACCTGGGTGCCGACGACCGCTTCGCCATCGTCGACTTCTCCCGCTACATCGGCACCTTCGACGAAGGGCTGCGTGCCGCAGCTGATGCGGAGGCCGGCATCGAGTACGTCCGCGGGCTGGCCGCGGGAGGCAACACCAACATCTCTGGCGCAGCTCGAGCGCGGTCTCGAGTTCCTTGACGGCGAGCGACCCGGCACCGTCGTCTTCCTCACCGACGGCCTCGCGACGGTCGGCATCGAGGAGGCTGACGGCATCCTGGAAGTCGCCGAGCAAGCGGCCTCGGAGCGCACGCAACTCTTCGCCTTCGGCGTCGGCTATGACGTCGACACGGTGCTGCTGGATGCGCTCGCCAGCACCTTCACCGGCAGCAGTCACTACGTCACGCCCGAGGAGCGCATCGACAGCGAGGTGGCGCGGCTGTGGGAGCGCGTCTCCACGCCGGTGCTGTCGGACATCCAGATCAGCATCGATGGCGTGGAGACCTGGGATCTCGCTCCGGCCGAGATCGCGGGCATCTTCGCTGGCAACCAGGCCCTGCTGGCCGGTCGCTACGAGGGCTCCGGTGAGGCGTCCGTGACCGTCAGCGGCAACGCTGCCACCGGCCCGGAGACGTTCGTCTACGACGTCGTCTTTCCCGAACGCGACGAGTCCGACCCGGCCATCGCCCAACTGTGGGCCCAGCGCCGCGTCGCCGACCTGCTCACCGAGCTGCGCATCGAGGGCCTGCGTGACTCGCTGGTGGAGGAGATCGTGGAGGTCGCCAGCCAGTTCGGCATCGTGACGCCCTACACCGCCTACCTGGCCGAGGAGCCGGACATGCTGTTCGCCGAGCCCGCGGCCCGGATGGACCGGTTCGCCGCCGAGGCCGAGCAACTGGCGGAGGCACCGACCTCCGGCAAGGCGGCCGTCGATTCAGCGGCTGGACTCGAGCTGCTGCGCGACGGCAGCGCGAACCTGGGCACGCAGACCTCGAAGGTGCTGGGCGCCCACACCTTCTACTACCTGGACGACACGTGGACGCGCGACGACTTCGTCGCGGACACGGCGGCCCCGCGCGTGGAGGTCGGCTCCAAGGAGTTCCTCGAGCTGATCGAGGCAGCGCCGGAGATCGCCGAGGCGGCCACCCTCGGTGAGCGTGTCATCACCGAAGGTCCCGACGGCTGGATCACCATCGTCTGGCCCGAGCTGGAGGCCGGTAACCAGGACGACTAGCGGCGACGACACGACCGCCGGCAGCCAGGAGGCCGCCGGCGGTCGTTGCATGCGTTGCGCCCGATCGTCCTAGTAGGGCTCGGGGATGAAGGACTGTTCGTCGATGGGCGGGCGCACGTAGCCCTTGTCGGGTTCCCGCGGCGGCAGCGTGATGGGGTCGGGCGTCAGGTCCTGGTAGGGGATCAGCGAGAGCAGGTGCCGGATGACGTTGAGACGCGCGCGGCGTTTGCTGTCGGCGTTGACCACGTGCCAGGGCGCCTGCTTGATGTCGGTGTGGCGGAACATGTCGTCCTTGGCCTTGGAGTACTCGACCCAGCGCGCGCGCGACTGCAGGTCCATGGGGCTGAGCTTCCAGCGCTTGGTGGGGTCGTCGATGCGGCGCTGGAAGCGGAGCTCCTGCTCGGCGTCGCTGACCGAGAACCAGTACTTGATGAGGATGATCCCCGAGCGCACGAGCATGCGTTCGAACTCCGGGCAGGAACGAAAGAACTCCTCCACCTCCGCCTCGCTGGCGAAGCCCATGACGCGGTCGACGCCGGCGCGGTTGTACCAGCTGCGATCGAAGAGCACCATCTCGCCACCGGCGGGCAGGTGCGGCACGTAACGCTGGAAGTACCACTGCGTCTTCTCGCGTTCGGTGGGGGCGGGCAGCGCGACGACCCGAGCGACGCGTGGGTTGAGGCTCTGCGTGATGCGCTTGATGGAGCCACCCTTGCCGGCCGCATCACGACCCTCGAAGAGGATGACCACCTTCAGGTTGCGGGCACGGATCCACTCCTGCAGCTTCACCAGCTCGATCTGGAGCTTGTCCATCTCCTCCTCGTAGAAGCGCCTGGACAGCCCCGTCGCCGGTGCCTCCGGCGTCGCCTCCGCGAGCTTGGCCTTCGACCTGTCGGCAGCAGCCTTGGCCCTCTTCGTCCCCATCTCCGGTGTTCCTCCCGTCTGGAACTGTCGGCGTCAGCTCGCCGCTGTGGTCATCGAACTCGAGAGACGCTGGCCGACCTGCGGACCTTCGTCAGCGAGGGCACGAGGGCGACCAGGCGGCGTCGGGCCGCTCGATGGGGACAGTGAGTGACGTCAGCTGCCCGGAGCCCGCTTCGAGGTTCCGGGTGGCCCAGCTGTGGACGCCCTCGATGTCCCGACCGCTGCCCTGGACGGCGATGTACAGCGAGGGGCTCTGCAACGTGTTCCTGCCGGCCCTGAGCTTGCGGCATTCGGTGGCGTTGTCGACGAAGCGCACCTCGGCCCGCTCATTGGTGCGATAGCAGCCGTCGGCTTGCCAGCCAGCGCCGACCCACTGGTGTGACTTGATGCCCTGCGCGCAGGTCTGCGTGGCCGACGTCACCTGGGGCACGTTGAAGGCGGTCATCTCCGCCTGGAAGGCCGACGCTGCGTCCCCACCCTCCATCAGGTAGTAGTCGATGGTCGTGACGAGGCTGGTGTTGGGTCGACATCGGACGGCCGCCTTGGTGTTCTTGGGCAGCGCCGACCGTAGCGGCGTGCAGAAGCTCTCGATCCGCCCGGGGATACCCTCGAGCAGCACCCTCTCGGCGGCGGAGTAGGTGCTCGAGCCACCCGAACCGGGATCGGTGTCGGGCTGCGCCTCGAGCGCTTCGAGCCGACGGGTGATCTGGCCGTTCTCGGACTCCAGCGTCCTGATGCGCTCGCGCAGCCGCGCGACGTTCTCGGCCTCCATGTCGCTGCGAAGCGTGACGAGCTCTTCGCTCAAGCGGTCGTTCTCGGCCTGCAGTCCGTCGATCGTCAGCAGCAGCCCGGAAAGCTGGCTCGAGGTCCAGAGGATGTCGGGTACTTCGAAAATGAGGATGACGTTGCCGAAGTCATCGCTGAGTTCGAGCACCCCGGCGTCCATCGTCCAGCCGTCGACGCGCCCGAGTGCGGCGAGATAGGCATCCTCGATCATCTGGACGTCTGCCTCGCACAACGCCAGGGTGACGGCCATCTCCTCGCTGAAGCGCAACGACGAGCCGTCGATCTCATAGCTGCCGTTGAACTGGTTGCAGCCGCCGGAGCCGGCTGCGATGCCATCCTGCAAGCGCAGCGAGGCATCGCTGTCGAAGGGCAGGCTGACGGACTCGGCCGTATCCTCGTCGTAGTAGCTGGTGAGTGTCCACTCCACGCCCTCGGGCGTGACGAGCGGCTCATCTTGTGCGCTGATGGTCGCCGGTACGGCGGCCACCAGGACCGCCGCAAGGGCCGCCCTGATGATGCGTTGGCGGTTCACGGGTACCTCCCTGCTCGATCGTCGGCTGGGCAGGAACCGACTGTACACCCGTGCACGCTGCTGGCGGCGCCCCGGCGCGACCAGGCGGGACTCGCGCTCGTGGCCGGGCCTCGCACGCCACCGTGGATGGGGCATGCTAGCTGGGTGAGCAGCCAGTTCTTCCGCGCCAACGTCGGGATCGTGGTGGCCCGTGCCGATGGGCGCGTGCTGGTGCTCGAGCGCATCGACCAACCCGACCGCTGGCAGATGCCCCAGGGCGGCCTCGACACCGGCGAGGAGCCGGTGGCTGCATCGCTGCGCGAGCTGCAGGAGGAGACCGGTTTGGGCGCGGCGCAGGTGGAACTCGTGGCCGAGTATCCCGACTGGCTGGCCTACGAGCTGCCGCCCTCGCGCCGGCGCGACAAGACCGGACGCGGCCAGGTGCAGAAGTGGTTCCTCTACCGCTTCCTGGGCACGGATGACGACATCGACCTGGCGGCACCGACGGGGGGACGTGGCGAGTTTCGCGACTTCCGCTGGATGGACCTGGCCGAGCTGGCCGAAGAGGTCTGGGAGGTCAAGCGCCCCGTGTACCGAGCGCTCGCCTCGGCATGGCAGGAGCGGCTCGGGGCCTGGGCCGAGCCGCTCCCTGGCGCTTCAGGCTGACCGCCTACTGGACCGGGATGGCCTCGAAGATCTCCGCGTTGGGCTCACCCTCGATGATGATCTGGCCCATGGCCCCCTTGTCGAACGTCCGCGCGAGGGCGTGATCGACCAGGATGATGGCGCTGGGTACCTGTCCGATGAGCTCCACCACGGTGCCGCCGCCGGCCGGCACGAGCGTCGTCTGCGACCCGCGTAGCGGCGCGTTCAGCAGCGCTGCCTCGGGGTACACGACATCCCAGTGCGAGCCGATGGGGTGGAAGCTGGAGATGAGGTTGAGGCCGGCATTCACGAAGTAGATGCGGGCGCGTTCGCCCACCTGCATCTTCAGCGCGTTGTCGCCGGTCAGCGAGCCCTTGGCGCCGTTGAACACCACCATCGTGGGTTGCTCGGCGGTGATCGCAGCGCGATCGGTCTCCACCAGGCCCGGCTCGGTCGAGGTGGTGTAGTACTCCGACTGCACCATGTACCACTCGTGCTCGACCGGCGCCAGCGGCTCGGCCGGGTCGACCAGGATGCCGCCGAACATGCCGCGGGAGATGTGCTCGGGCACGTCGCCCATGGCGCAGTGGTACATGAACATGCCCGGGTACAGGAGTCGCGCCTCGATGACCGCGCTCGCGCCGGGACCGACCGTGGTGTTGGCGGCGCCGCCGCCCTGCCCGGTAACGGCATGGAAGTCGACGTTGTGGGGCATGGAGTTGCCCTCGGGGTTGTGGATGGTGAAGCGCAGCACATCGCCCACGCGGGCACGGATCATCGGGCCCGGCGTGCCCGAGACAGTGTCGTCACCGGGGATGCGATAGCCCCACGTCACGTACTCGACGCCGGACGCGGGGTCGATGGCCGTGACGTTCTCGACGACCTCGAACTCGACCTCCACGATGGCTGGTTCGGTGCGCCCCGATGGCGGCGGCACCGCTGGGGCGACCGAGACGTTCACCTCGTCAGCCGGCGCAAGGGGCAGCTCGGCCTTGGGCACCAAGTCAGGGACGACGCTGGGGAGCGCCTGGGCCGAGGCAGCGCCGGCGATGGTCGTCACCATCATCGTGGCCGCTGCCAGCGTTGCGAGCCAGGGCCGCAGCCTCGTGATGACGCTGGGGGATGCTGTCATCGAGTGAACCTCCGCTGGAGAGGGTCGCAGCGTCGTGGTCAACATCGTCAGGCCCTCGAACGGTAGCCTGCCTCGGCTTTGGCGCGAGCCCAAGAACTAATGGCTATCAACTTAGTGACATTTGTCACGAAGGTCCTGGGCCGGCACGCGAGGGTCGTGGCCGGCTGCGGGCAGGTGCCATGCGACTGCTACTGCTGGGCGCAGTCCCGGCGCCTCTGCGGTGGGTGCACTTCCGGTGCTACTGCCGGGGGCATTCCCGTCCGGTGGGAGATCTCGACCGATCGTCCGAAGTTCGCGCCCGTCCTTGCCTCCACGCGGGACGAATCGTCAGGGGTAGCCGTCGGGCGGGCCGACCGAACAACCCAGGCCGCGGACCGGTCGAATTCGCCCGCGTGGCGGGACGGCCGGTCCAGCCGGGCGACGGCGCCGCGTGGCGACAGCCGCCTGGCGAGCGATGGACGGCCCTCACGCACGCAGCGATGACGCGCCACGGCCGCGTCACGACGGCCGCCTGGCGAGCGATGGCCCTCTCGGAGGCCGCGGTCGATGGATGCGTGAGCAGCCCGACTGGCGGCGGGGCTATCCGGCCGAGGCGGCCAGGGCCTGATCGATGTCCTCGAGGATGTCGTCGATGTGCTCGATGCCGACGCACAGTCGAATCGTGTCCGGCGTGACCTTGGCCGTCGCCTGCTCCTCGGGTGTCATCTGGCGATGGGTGGTGGAGGCGGGGTGGGCCACCAACGAGCGCACGTCTCCGATGTTGACGAGCCGCTTGAACAGCTTGAGCGCGTCGTAGAACCTGACGCCGGGCTCGAAGCCGCCCTTGACGCCGAAGCTCAGCAGGCCCGAGGGCCTGCCAGCGGTGTACTTCTGCGCCAGCTCGTAGTAGGGCGAGTCGCTGAGCCCGGCATAGCTCACCCAGGCCACCTGTGGATGCCCCTTGAGGTGCTCGGCCACCGCCTTGGCGTTCTCGACGTGCCGCTCCATGCGGATGGGCAGCGTCTGGATCCCCTGCAGGATCAGGAAGGCATTGAGCGGGCTGATGGCGGAGCCGGTGTTGCGCAGCGGTACGGTGCGAGCACGGGCGATGAAGGCCGCCGGGCCGAAGGTCTCGGTGTAGCTGACGCCGTGGTACGCCGGCTCGGGCTCGATCAGCATGGGGTAGCGGTCGGGGTGCTCGGCCCAGGGGAAGTTGCCGCTATCGACGATCATGCCGCCGAGCGAGTTGCCGTGGCCTCCGATGTACTTCGTCATCGAGTGGACGACGATGTCGGCGCCCCATTCGATGGGCTTGGTCAGGACCGGCGTCGAGACCGTGGCGTCCACGATGACGGGCACGCCGTGGCGATGCGCCATCTCGGCGATGGCCTCGATGTCGGCGACATTGCCGGCGGGGTTGCCGATGGATTCGAAGAAGACCGCGGCCGTCTTGTCGTCGATGAGCTGCTCGAGCGCCGCGGGAGTGTCGTCCGTGGCGAAGCGCACGTCGATACCCAGCCCCGGGAGCATGTGCGCGAAGAGCGTGTAGGTGCCGCCGTAGAGCTGCGGCACCGAGACGATGTTGGCGCCGGCCTTGGCGAGGGTGAGGATGGCGTAGTTGATGGCTGCCGAGCCGGCGCTCAAGGCCAGCCCGGCGATGCCGCCCTCCATCTCCGCGACGCGCTTTTCCAGCACGTCAGCGGTCGGGTTCATGATGCGCGTGTAGATGTTGCCAGCCACCTCGAGGTTGAAGAGGTCGGCACCGTGCTGGGCGTCGTCGAACTCGTAGGCGACCGTCTGGTAGATGGGCACGGCCACCGACCTGGTGGTGGGATCCGTCTGGTAGCCAGCGTGGACGGCCAGGGTCTCGTCTCTCATGTCGGGGGGTCCTCTCTGCTCAGGCGTGCGGGTCTGCTCAGGCGTGCGGGTCTGCTCAGGCGTGCTGGCGGATGCCCAGCGGATCGGTTGGATCGATACCGGGCATGAAGGGTTGGTGGCGATCGAGGCCGGTGAGTTGGTACACCAGGCCCAGCCAGTTGTTGAAGAGCGCTCGGCCCGTGTCCCCCCAGGTGTTGTCCAGGTGAGCGTCGAATGACGCCTCCGGGAACTCCGGATCGGCCTCGCCGTGGGCTCGTGCGGCGAGTGCATCGCGGAGGTATGTCTGTGCCAGGTGGTCGGACTCTGGCGTCATGTATCGCTCAGGATAGGGTGGCGGCGACTCGAGGTCGCCGTCAAGGAAGCGGCCGACCTCGCGCTTGTACTCCTTCAGCAGGCTGTTGCGGTCGTACTCGGGGTGGCCCTGGAAGTAGACGATACGGAAGCCGTCGGAGCTGGTGGCGAGATGGACGCCCGCCCGCTCGCTCTCGGCCAGGACGCGCAGCCCGGCCTCGTCCCACTTGGCGCGAGGGATGTCGTTCCAGCGGGAATGCGGCGCATCGAAGCGGGTGTTCACGTCCTGGGTCAACGGGTGCCGGCGATCGATAACCCGGTGCCGATAGACGCCCCAGAGCTTCTCCGCGAACGGCTCACGGTCCATGCCGTAGAGGTGCTTCACCAGCGCGTGGGTCGCGAGACAGGAGCAGAGGATGCTGGTGACGTTGCCGGCTGCCCAGCCGATGACGTCCTGCAGCGGACCCCAGAACGGCTCCAGGTCGAGCGAGGGGTTGGTGACGTTCGCGCCGCTGATGATGAGGGCGTCGAGGCCAGTCGACTGGAGCTCCTCGAAGTCGGCGTAGAAGGCCTCGATGTGGGCCCTCGCTCCTTCGCTGCGAGCGAGGCCGGGAACGCTGAAGGGGTAGACGTAGATCTGGGTGATGCGGTTGCAGGCGCCGATCAGGCGCATGTACTGCTTCTCGGTCACCAGCAGCGCTGCGTCGGGCATCATGTTGAGCAGGCCCACGTGCAACTCGCGGATGTCCTGGTGCTGGGCGCGCTCGACGCTGAGCACCTCCTCGCCCTCGGCGCGCAGGCGCTCGAAGGTGGGTAGCGCGTTGTGGGCGACCAGGGGCATGCCGGCTCCTCGTTCCATCGCCAGTCGATCGTGTGGCGCGAGAGTGGATGTTACCTGCGTCGGCTGAACTCGCCGCTGCCGATGGCGTGCGCTGGGCCTATGCTCAGGGCGACATGCGACCCCGAGCCTTCATGGCAGCACTGCTGGGCCTCGCCCTGCTGGTCGCCTCGGGCCCCGTCTCTGCCCAGGAGTCAGCGGCCCCCGGCGGCGTCGCGTTCGTCCCGGTGCTGCGCTTCTGGTCCCCGGAGCGGGACATCGCCCTCGAGGAGGTCCGCTCCGCCATCGAGGGCCGCAGTGATCGATACAGCAGCGTCGTCATCGGCGCCGAGGACCCGGCAGCCCTCTGGGATGCGCTCGGTGTGACGCCGGCGGGATCGGTGCGATCGGCCTCGGTGGACGAGGTCAGGGCGGCCGTCGAGGCATCGCACGGGACGCTGGGCCTGCTGCCTGCCGGCCAGGTCGGTCCCGACGTGCGTGCCCTGGCGGTGGATGGCGTGGGCCTGTTCGGGAGCGATCGCGTGCGCCAGCTGGGGACGTGGCCGCTGCTGGCCGCAGGACCGGACACGTTCGATCCGGAGCAGACCTGGACGATCGTCGCGGGCGGCGATGTGATGCTTGACCGCGAGCCTCACCGCAAGTCGGTCATCGAGGGCCGGGGTCCCGACTATCCGTGGAATGGCGGCTTCGCCGAGATCACCGCACGAACCTGCTGCACCGTCGATGGTGGACCGGCCATCGCCGTCAAGCGCGTCGGACCCCGGGGTGCCGTGCGGGCGCTGCTCTCGTCGGCTGACATCGCCATCGTCAACCACGAGGCGCCCGCGCCTGATGAGCCGGCGTACCACGCGAGCGGGCTCGTCTTCAACGTCGACCCCAGCCATGCTCCCGGGCGTCGCCGATGCCGGCGTGGACGTCGTCTCGCTGGCCAACAACCACATCCGGAACGCCGGTTCGGACGGTGTCAGGGACACCATCCGGAACCTGCGCGCGGCCGGCATCCGCACCTTCGGCGCCGGCAGGGACCCTGCACGAGCTCGCAAGCCGGCCTGCTTCGAGCAGGCTGAGCTGCAGGTCTGCCTCCTGGGCTACAACGCCATCAACACGGTCTCCCACGCGGTCAGTGATACGCGCGCGGGCGCCGCAGAGCTCGTGGCCGATGACGTCAGGTCGGATATCCGTGCCTTGCGGCAAGGTGGTGCGGACGTCATCGTGGTGTGGCCGCACTGGGGTCCCGAGTACGTCACCCGGGTCGTTCCGCAGCAGCGCCGCCAGGCTCGCGCGATGGTGAAGGCCGGCGCGGACGTCGTTCTCGGTGCGCATAGCCACGTCACCGGACCGCTCGAGTTCATCGACGGCGTCCCGGTGGCGTACTCGATGGGCGACCTCATCTTCGACCTGCCGCGTTTCGAGGCCACCGAGGAGGGTGTGTTGCGTGGAGCTGACCTTCCACGGCGCCGACCTGGCACAGCTGGAGCTGCACCCCACGGTCATGGTCGATCGGGCGCAGGTCAACCTGCTGCGTCGGGATGGGGATGGTGGCGTCGTCATCGCGCGCATGCGCAAGGCCTCGAAGCAGCTGCACTGAGGCCCTTCCCGGGACGGATGGGCTGATGTGCCTGCGGCGCTCGCACGGCCGGGCGCTTCAGTCCATCGCTTGCGCGTCCAGCTCCAGGAAGCGGGGAAGCTCGACGCGCTCCAGCCGGATGCGGCCGCTCACGAGCGAGTACGCCAGGTAGGCGCTCAGCCGGCGGAGCCCGGAGATCCAGTCGGGCAGGTATCGGGCTGGTGCCAGGGCGCCGCTCTCGAAGAGCGGCTGCAGCTCCAACACGTCGCCCAGCGTCATGCGCCCGGCGAACAGGAGCGGGATGAGCTCGGCACGGCCGTCGGCGATGACCTTGCGCAGGAAGGTCTGCACCAGCAGCAGTCCCTCCAGGTAGGCGCCGTCCTTGGTGAAGACCACCTGGCCCCGCACATCGCCACCACGGAACACGCGCTGGGCGGAGTTGTAGGCGTCACGTTCGCTCTGGCCACCCTCCAGGTAGATGCGGAAGACGTCGATGAAGTCGGCGCCGGCCAGGCCGGCCTCGACGGCCCTGGCCCGCAGGGCGATCCGGCGCAGCCGCACCAGGTCGATCGAATAGGTGATGAGCTCCGAGAAGACGGCCAGGCCCTCCTGCGTTCGCGTCGTGCGGGGAGCACCGAGGCCCATGACCTTGAGATGTGGCTGGTGCTGCCCACTGACGCTGGTGGCGGTGTGGATGAAGGCCTCGTGGTTGAGCAACTGGGCGAGGTCGAGCGAGGAGAAGAAGGCGCCGGCCTGGACCTTGACGCGCTTGCTGCCAGCGGCAGCCTTGGCGGACATGGCCGCATCGACCACCACCTCGACGCGGTCGCGCGTGAAGAATGCCTCCAGCCCAGCCCGCAGGAGATCCGCGAACTGCGCTGCCGGGATGTCCGGCGTCGTGCTCATCACCGCGTCCGATCGCTGCAGCTGGGCCGTGACCTCGAGCAAGGGCTCGGCCGCGTTCGCAGCGGACATGCCCTGGCGCTCGTAGATACGATCGGGTCGGCCGTAGAGGCTGATGGAGTGCTGCGTGAACTCCGCTGTCCCGATGGCGCGCACCATGCGAGCTGCCGTCAGGTAGCTCCAGGCGGTCTTGTAGAGATGGCTGCCCATCGGGTGAGCCCGATCGCAACGGGTCATCAGCGCCTCGAGCGCCTCGATCTCGGCGTGATGGTCACGCGGCGCGGCTTCGATCGTCGGCAGTCGCGGCGTGCCCTGGCGCCAGCCCTGCAGGAAGCGCTCCTCCTCCTGCCGTGGCCAGGTCAGGCTGGACAGGACCCGGATGGACTTGCTGATGCCGACCAGCTCGGTATCGAGGCGGTCGAAGCGCTCCAGCGCCTCGGATGTCAGCGCCATCGGATGTCGTCGGACCGGGGCAGGCGCGCGGCGAGGACCTCGGCGAGATGGCGGGCGCGTCGGCCCGACAGTGACTCGATCTGGGTGCGGCAGCTGAAGCCGTCGGCCAGCACGGGAGCGTCGGGCTGGGCGTCGAGGGCCGGCAGCAGTTCCAGCTCGGCCACGCGCCGGGAGACTTCCTCGTGGCCGGCCTCCGCACCGAAGTTGCCGGCGAGGCCGCAGCATCCCTCCAGCTCCTTGCCGATGGCGATGCCGTTCCGCTCGCACACGCGCCGATCCGCCACGAGACCAAGGACCGCCTGCTGGTGGCAGTGGGGTTGGGCGATGGCAGCGGCTTCGTCGCTGGTCGGGGGCGGGGCGACGTACTCGACACGGTCCAGCAGCTCTGCCAGCGTCGTCACGCGACCGACGAGGTCATGCGCCCGAGGGTCATCCGGAAGCAGCTCCGGCAGGTCCGATCGCAGCATCGTGGCGCAGGACGGCTCCAGCACCACGACCGGTTCGTCGCCCCTGAGCTCGGGTGCCCCGAGCGAGCGCTGCAGCACGCGTCGCGCCATGCCCAGCTGCCCGGTGGTATGCCAGGTGAGACCGCAACAGACCGTGCGTCCGGGGACGATCGTCTCGAACCCGGCAGCTTCCAGCACCCGCACGGCATCGTGTGCCACCTGTGGCGTGAGGTGGTTGTTGAAGGTGTCGGGCCAGAGCACGACGCGGCCATGCAGCGTCTTGCGTCGCGCGCGGTGCTGGTGGTCCCGTGTGAAGGTCCGTGGCGCGATGGGCGGGATGCCGCGCTCGGCGGCGATACCGGCGGCCAGGCTGAACAGGCGGCCGGTGAGCCGTGAGCGAGTCACGGAGTTGACCAGCCACGGCACGCGTGAGGTGAGCTTCAGCCACAGCGGCAGCCAGCCCAGCGAGTAGTGTGAGCGCGGTCGGATGCGGCGTCGATAGTGGTGGTCCAGGAACTCGGCCTTGTAGCTGGCCATGTCCACGCTCGTGGGGCACTGCGAGACACAGCCGCGACAGGCGAGGCAGAGGTCGAGCGCATCGCGCACCTCCGTCGATCTCCAGCCGTCCTCGGCCAGGCTACCGGCCACCATCTCCTGCAGCAGCCGGGCGCGGCCGCGCGTCGAATGCTGTTCGTCGCGGGTGGCGCGGAAGCTGGGGCACATCAGCGCCGATCCCTGGGTGGAGATGCACCGGCCGACGCCGATGCAGCGGTCCACCGCGGCCCGGAAGTCGCCGCCGTCTTCGCTCAGAGCCTGTCGTGGGCGGAGCTCCAGCAGCGTCGGGGCCGTGGAACGCAGTCCCTCGGTGAGGGCTGGCGGGTCGACGATGATGCTCGGGTTGAGGCTGCCAGCCGGGTCCCAGATGCGCCGGAACTCACCGAAGGCCTCGATCATGCGGGGCCCGAACTGGCGCTCCAGCAGCGATCCGCGCGCACGGCCGTCGCCGTGCTCGCCGGAGAGCGAGCCACCGTGGCGCACCACCAGGTCGGCTGCGTCGGACATGAACCGCTCGAAACGCTCCTTGCCGCCCGGCTCGCCCAGGCCGAAGCCGACCCGAAGGTGGATGCAGCCTTCACCGTAGTGGCCATACGAGATGGCCGGCATGTCATGGCGGGCGAGGAGGGCCCGCAGCTCCGCCAGGTAGGCGCCCAGGTGCTGGGGCGGCACGGCCGAGTCCTCGAAGCCGGGCCAGGCCCGCGTTCCATCGGCCAGGCGGAAGGCGTAGCCGGCACTGTCCTCGCGGATCTTCCACAGGGCCGCCTGGTCCCGGGTATCCGTGATGAGCCCGACGTCCCGCGAGTCGAGCGAGCGCCCGATGGCCGCGCACAGTCGCGTGGCGTGCTCGCGAGCGTCGGCGGCATCGTCGCCGCGTGCCTCCACCATCAGCCAGGCACCGCCTTGGGGCAGTCCCACGTCCTGGGCCTGGGCGTGGACCAGGGCAAGCAGCTCCGCCGAGAGCGACTCGACCGTGAACGGGCGCGCCTTGAGCAGCTCCGGCACCGTGCCAGCCCCTTCGATGTCATCGCGGAAGCCCAGCACCAGCAGGGCCGACGTGGCCGGCGGCCGGACCAGGCGCACCGTGGCGCGTGCGACGATGGCACAGGTGCCCTCGGTCCCCACCATCAACCTGGCCAGGTCGGGGCCGTGCTCGGGCAGCAGCCAGTCGAGGGCGTAGCCGGAGACGCGTCGTGGCCACGCTGGCAGCTCGCGACGGATGAGCTCGGCATGAGTCTCGCCGAACCGGCGCAGCGCGTTCGCCAGCTCGCCCTCGGGCACGGGCCATTCAGGGTCGAGCGGCCGCTCCGGCGCGTCGGGGCTGCGCAGCCGCACGCGCGAGCCATCGGAGCGGATGACATCAAGCCCCAGGACGTTCTGGGCCGTGGTGCCCCAGATGACCGAGTGTGCGCCACAGGCGTTGTTGCCGACCATCCCGCCGATGGTGCAGCGGCTGTGCGTGGATGGGTCGGGGCCGACGCGCAGGCCGTGCTGCATCGCCGCCGCGTTGAGATCGTCGAGCACGACGCCGGGTTCGACGATGGCATAGCCCTCGGCGGCGTTCAGCTCCACGATACGATCCAGCAGGCGCGTGGTGACGACGACCCCGGTGCCAAGGGCATTGCCGGCGATGCTGGTGCCGGCGCCGCGCATGGTCAGCGGTGTCGCCGTCTCGCCACAGATGCGAACGACCGCGGCCAGCTCGGCGATGTCGGCGGGCTCCACCACCAGCGAGGGCAGCACACGGTACAACGACGCATCCGAGGTGAAGAGCGCGCGCGCACCAGGGTCGGCGTGGACGCGATCGTGGAGCACCTGGCGCAGTCGCTGCTCGACGTGCTCGATCTCGAGTGGGGGAGCTGCCATCAGCGCTCCTTCAGATCGACCGTCGTGCCCACGAAGTGAGCCTACCACCGCACTTCGGAGGAGGCTGCCGGTCCTGCGACCTGTCAGCGGCGTCAGGCCGACGATGCGAGGCGCCTGTAACGCCAGCCCTCCGCGAGGGTGCGCGGACGTAGCGACGCGCCCGCCACCATGAGCGTGCGACCCGCGAGCGCGTTCCCCAACCGGCTCCCGGGCTCCTCGGGACGCGCTCGCGGTCGCATCGTGGACCCGCTGTCGTTCCCACCCTGCAGCGGGTCCACGGCCACCTGTCTCCCACGGAGGTGCACCCATGAGCCACCTGCAGTTGACGCGCGAGCAGCCTCCGGACCTGCCGGACGATCGCGACGACGCGGCTGAGGACGACGCCCCGGCACCCGTGACCGACGAGCTGAGGCGGGCCCAGGCTCGACGGCTCGAGATCATGGAGCTGGAGCGTGCCAGCGACGAGGGCATGCCACCTCGGCGGGCACAGTCTCCCGCCGACGAGCGCGGCCGCCAGGAGGAGGAGGACGTCGATGCCTGAATGGAGCGACAAGGACGAGCGCCAGTACGAGCATGTGAAGCAGAGCGCCAAGGAACGTGGCCGCGGCGACGATCGCGCCAGCGAGATCGCCGCTCGAACGGTCAACAAGCAGCGCCGCCAGGAGGGTCGCACGCCCAACCGTCGGACGTCGGGGACCGGCGCGCCGAGCACTCGCCTGGAGCAGCGGACGCGAGACGAGCTCTACAACCGTGCCCGTCAGCTCGGCATCGAAGGGCGCAGCAAGATGGCCAAGTCGGAGCTGGTGGAGGCCATCCGGCGGTCCGGTTGAGGCGTACGGCGCCTGCTCAGCCTACTCGCCCGCTTCAGCCCTCCCCGGCGCCCTGCGGGACGTTCCATCGGCCGAGCTCGATGCCGGCAGCCATGAGCGCCTCGTCCAGTCGCACGCGGATCTCGCTGGCCACCCGCCAGCGCTCGCTGGCCACGACCCTGCCGCGCATCACGACCGTGCTGCCGAGCTCGTCTGGATCATCCACGAAGGCCGGCTGAGGGGCTTCGATGACGGCCGCTGCGAAGGCCGGGTCGGCGGCGACCTCCTTGCCCACCTGCGCCATCACCGCCATGACGCGCTGCACGTCGCCCTGGCGCACGCCGCGGATGCGGACCTCGGCGGCGGCATGGATGCGCGTGCGGTTGGCTACCAGCCGCAGCTCGCCGTTGGAGATCGAGTACACCGTGCCATCAGCGCCCCGCATCACCGTGCGACGCAATCCGACGCTCTCGACGGTGCCCGCCCAGGGCACGTTGCCGATCTCGATGTTGTCGCCCTGGAAGAACTCGCCCTCGAGGATGATGAGCACGCCCATCAGGTAATCCAGGACGATCGACTGACCAGCGATGGTGAGACCTGCCAGGAACAGGCCGATGAGCACGAGCAGGCTCCAGGCCCCCAGCAGGCCGATGAGGATGAAGCCACCGATCCCGAGGATGGTGACCCGCAGCAGCGTGGTGGCCAGGCTCTCGATGGTGGTGGCACGCTTCTCCAGCTCGGCATCCTCCACGCCGCTGCCGCTGAAGTCGAGCTCCGTCGCCTTGAGCGAGCGCCGCACGATGCTGTGGACGAAGCGGCTGGAGTAGGCGTACAGCACGACCAGGGTCGCGCCGACCACGATGAGCAGCAGCAGGTTCTGCGAGAACCATTGCTCGAGCTCGCCCGTGTCCACCGCCATCAGCTAACACTAGTACGCGCGCACGACCGCCGCGGTCTCGATCTGGGTGATCGTGGCGGCGGCGGAGCCAAGCCACAAGCAGGCCCCTCTCCAGCGCGCGAGTCACCGCCGTCGTCTCACGCTCCCGCGCCGCCCCGTGCCCGCGTCTCCCGAGAGGAGTCGCGGGAACGTTTCGAGGCTAGCCATCGGCATCGCTGCCCGGACGCGCGAGCGGCTCACCCGCGCTCGCCGTCTCGTGTCGGGATCGCGCTGCGGTGTCACGCGTGCCGCTCCCGTCGACCCCCCGACGCCTGCCGCCGAATTCGCGCTCGAGGACGGCGTTGATCTCGCCCCCCGCCAGCAGGATCAGTGCCGTCAGGTAGAACCAGAGCAACAGCACGATGACGCCACCGAGCGCCCCATACGTGTCGTCGTAGGAACCGAAGTTGGCCACGTAGAGGGAGAAGAGGAAGGTCGCGATGATCCAGCCGGGCACGAAGAGGATGACGCCCGGGAGCGCCCAACGCTTGGCCGGGCGTCGAGCCGGAGCCGACCAGTACAGGAACCACGAGGCGGCGCCCAGTGCCAGGATGGCCAGCGGGTAGGGTGCCACCTCGAAGACCCAGGCGGTCGCCTCCTGTAGCCCCAGCGCGGCTGCGACGTCCTGGGCCGCCACCTGCCCGGCCACGAGTGCGATGAACGACAGCACGACCGCCGCGCCCAAGAGCACGGTCAGCGCCAGCGCCACCACGTTCTGGCGCCAGAAGGGCCGCGTCTCCACCACGTCGTAGGCCCGGTTGAGGCCCTTGATGATGGCCTTCATCCCGGAGGCGGCGGCCCAGATCGAGAGCAGCAAGCCCAGTGACAACAGCGCGCCATCCTGCTGCTGCAGGATCCTCTCCAGCTGTGGCCGCAAGGTGGCGGCTGCCTCCGGCGGCAGCGAGGATCCGGCCGCGTCGAGCAGTCGTCCGGAGGGATCCTCGACGCCCAGGCCCTGGGCGGCGATGCCGGAGATGGCCGCGATCATGATGGCCAGCGGGAAGATGGAGAGCAGCCAGCGGTACGCCAGCTCTCCGGAGAGGCCCATCAGGTCGTCCTCCAGGAACTCGCGCGCGAAGCCCACCGCGATGCGTCGGACACGGCCGACCGGCCCAGCCTCCAAGGCATCGGCGAGGCGGGACTTGGCCTTCGTCAGCACGGTCATGTCGCAACACCGACGTGCCGGCCTTGGGCCTGCTTCGAGCGTGCCATGGGCGGAGGCTAGGCAGCGCGCCCTCGCGGCCGCGCCGGCGCGTCCCGGCCTCGCCTTGCAGGCAGATGACGGTTCGCCGCTCGAATCCGGCGCGGCAGGCTATGACGATCCCGCAGCCCGGCGCATGCGGCGCCGAGCCGATCGCGTCAGTCGGGCCCGGCGAGTGTCACACCGGCGGCCAGGCAGTCCTCGGCGAAGGCAGCCTGCGCCTCCACCGTCGGCGCGTACTTGGTGGGGAAGCAGACGATGCGATCCAGGCCGGCGTCCCGGAAGGCGCCGATGAGGTCGACCCGGGCCTGACCGGCCCGCCGCACGTCCTCGTCGAGGACGTAGGCGGAGAAGCGCAGCGACGCCGGATCGCGACCGGCAGCCTCGCACATCCCGCGGACCTCGGTCATGCGTCGCGCCGTCTCGTCCGCTGACAGGAACACCAGGTTGAGCTCGTCGGCGAAGCGCACGGCCAACCCGGCGGTGCGCTTGCGGCCGTTGCCGCCCACGATCAGCGGGATGTGGTCCTGGATGCCGCGAGGCTCGTTGATGGCATCACGCACGTGAACGCGCTGTCCCTGGTAGGTGGCATGCCCCGGTGCCAGCATGCGGGTGATGACCTCGAGGTGCTCCGCGAAGGTGCTGATGCGCTCGCCGATGGGCGGGAAGCCGTAGCCGTAGGCGAGCCACTCGTCCTTCTTCCAGCCGGCACCGATGCCGAGCTCGAAACGGCCCCCGCTGATGACGTCGATGGTCGATGCCAGCTTGGCGGTCAGTGCCGGGTTGCGGAAGGCGGTGCAGATGACCATGTGGCCAAGGCGCACCCGGCTGGTGACCATCGCCAGCGCTGACAGCACCGAGAACGACTCCAGCGTCATCTCGTCTGTCGGCTCGGGCACGGTGTGGAAGTGGTCGAAGACCCAGAGCGACTCGAAGCCCAGGTCCTCGGCCTGCACCGCCAGCTCGACGGTGCGCGCCCAGGCCTCGCCCGGATCCCAGCCGTCGTACTCGCCCTTCCAACCCTGTGGCGCCAGCAGTCCGATCTTCATCATCGTCTCCCCGTGTCGTTGATGTCTGGAAGCCTATCGCTCAGGGCTCGGCACGGACGGCTGGCTCCAGCCCGCCCAGCCCTTCCAGCGGGCCTTCGACCGGCACGGCCTCCGCGTGTCGCAAGGGCAGGTCCCTCAGGAACAGGGCCACCACCGCGAGCGCCACGAAGGTCGCCAGCAGCCCGAACCAGAAGGTGTCGGCGATGGCGCTCGAGAAGGCGTCGTACACGCCGGCCACGACCTGGTCCACGAAGCCCTCCAGCGGAGGTACCTGGGCCAGCTGCTGGGCTAGCGTGGTGTCGCTGACCTGGCCCAGGCCCCCGTCGGCAGCAAATCCCAGCACCATGCCCGCCTGCGCCGGCGGCACTCCCGCATCGCTGAGCGATGGTGCCAGCCGGGACGCGAAGGCATCGGCGAAGATGGTGCCCACGACGGCTAGCCCGACTGAGCCACCCACCTGCCGGAAGAAGGTCAGATTGCCCGTGGCGACGCCGAGGCGGCTGAATGGAACCGAGGCCTGGATGACGATGGTGAATACGGAGAGGGTTGGGCCGATGCCGAGGCCGGCGACGAACATCCACAACCACAGCATCGGCATCTCGGTGCTCGCGTCCAGGCGCGTGAACATGAGGATGCCGACGCTCATGACCAGAAGCGCGCCGGTCAGGATCCACTTGTAGCGCCCACTGCGGCTGACCAGGATGCCTGCTCCCACGGAGCTGGTGATGACACCGGCCATGAGCGGCAAGATCTGCAAACCCGACTCGGTAGGGCTGACGTTCTGAACGAACTGCAGCCAGCGCGGCAGGAAGATGATGGCTCCAAAGAACCCGACCGAGGCAAGGAAGGTGGCCAGGATGGTCACCGAGTAGTTGCGGTTCCTGAAGAGCTCGAGCGGGATGATGGGCTCAGCCGCGCGCGATTCGATCAGCAGGAAGACTGGCGTGACCAGCGCGGCGATGAGCAGGAAGCCGCCCACGCTGAAGTCGGTCCAGTCACCCGTGGCCTTGTTGGTCAGGCCGAGCAGCAGGAACACCACACCGACCGTGAACACCGCAGCGCCCGCGTAGTCGAGGTTGCGTGTCGCGCGCTCGCCGTGGACGGTGGGCAGGTAGCGGAAGACGATGTAGAGCGCCACCAGGCCGATCGGGACATTGACGAAGAAGATCCAGTGCCAGCCGAGGTTATCGGTGATCCAGCCACCGAGTAGTGGCCCGAGCACCGAGGCGATGCCGAAGACCGCACCGAAGAGGCCCTGGTAGCGACCACGCTCGCGCGGGTCGAAGAGGTCGCCGATGACGGCCAGCGAGATGGGGAAGATGGCGCCGGCCCCGATGCCCTGGACGCCACGGAAGAAGATCAGGCTCTCCATCGACCACGACAGTCCGCACAGCACGGACCCGATGAGGAACACGCTCACGCCGAAGAGCAGCATCGGCCGGCGTCCATAGATGTCCGACAGCTTGCCGTAGAAGACGCCAGTGATCGTCGCCGTCAGCAGGTAGCTGGTGATGGCCCAGGTGTAGAGCTCATTGGTGCCGCCGAGCTCGCCCACGATGCGTGGCAGCGCGACGCCCACGATCGTCTGGTCAAGGGCGGACAGGAAGATGACCAGCAGGATGGCGAAGAGGATCTCCATCTTGCGCCGGTATGGGAGCTGCAATGCCGGGTCCAGGTCCGCCATGGTGGCGACGTGGGAAGCCAACGCGGGTCGTCCTCCTTCGGTTACATCGGGTCGGGTGGGTGTGTCTCGGGTCGGGCGATGCGGGAGGGCCATGCCCGCACCAAGGCTACGCTGGCCGGACGGTTCGTGGCTCGACCTCTCGTCGGCCTACCAGCGCTGGTGCACGAGGTCCTTGGCGTACCGGCGTACAGCTCTGCCACCCGCGCCATGGCATCGTCGGAGAGGGGAGCCAGGTCTGCCGCGGCGGCGTTGGCGCGGGCCTGCTCGGCTGTCTTGGCGCCGGGGATCGCGGCCGTGACACCATCGTGCATGAGGATCCAGCGCAGCGCCAGCTGGGCCGTCGTCGCGCCCGATGGCACCAGCTCCCGGACGGCGTTGACGAACTCCAGCCCGGCCTCGTAGTCGAGCCCGGCGAACGTCTCGCCCACGTCGAAGGCTGCGCCGTGGCGGTTGTAGTTGCGGTGATCGTCCTCGGCGAACGTGGACGACGTGTCGTACTTGCCGGTCAGCAGGCCCGACGCGAGCGGCACGCGCGCCAGCACGCCCACGTCGCTGGCTGCAGCCTCCGCGAGGAAGCGGTCGGCCGGACGCTGGCGGACCATGTTGAAGATGATCTGGACGCTGGCCACACCCGGGTACTGCAGGGCCTTGATGGCCTCCTCCACCTTCTCCACGCTGACGCCGTAGTGGGCGATGGCACCGTCCTGCCACCAACTGGTCGCAGGCGGCGAAGAGCTCAGGGTGGTAGTAGACCTCGGTCGGTGGGCAGTGCAGCTGCACCAGGTCCAGCGTCTCCAGCCCAAGGTTCTCGCGGCTGCGATCGGTCCATGCCACGAACGCCTCGGGCGTATAGCTCTCCGTCTTCTGCTCGACGCGCCGGCCCATCTTGGTGGCCACGTAGATTCGTTCTCCGGCCCGCTCCTGCAGGAAGCGGCCGATGATGCGCTCGCTGCGGCCGTCGCCGTAGACGTCGGCCGTATCGATGAAGTTGACGCCGGCATCGGCCGCGGCGTGCAGGGCCGCCAGGCTGTCGTCGTCATCGACGCTACCCCAGTCGGCCCCGATGGCCCAGGCACCGAAGCTGACGGCGCTGATCTGATATCCGGTCTTGCCCAGTCGTCGGTATTCCATGCTGCTGAGCGTAGCGCGACCGGCTCGGGCATCATCGGGCAGCGGGCGATGCCCCTGGGAGTGCCACAATGACGACGGCTTCATGGCCGAGCAGGCAGAGACGGCCACACTGGATCCATGGGAGGATCAACGATGAACCAGCGACGATCGGTCGCCGTCATCCTCGGCGCGGCGCTCCTCGCGGGCGCGCTTCCCGGGCTCGCGTTGGCGCAGGACGAGGTGACCGCCGAACCGTACCCGGCCGAAGGTATCGCATGGCAGCTTGACTCCTACGCTGCTGACGGCGTCGCGGTCGACGTGCCGGCGGAGGTGACGGTCACGCTCTACCTGAGCGACGGTGACGTGGTCGGGAACGCCGGCTGCAACTCCTACTTCGGCTCCTACATCATCGACGCCACGAGCCTGAGCTTCCCCACCCCGCTGGCCAGTACGCTGATGCTGTGTGAGGGGCCAGGCACAGGATATCGAGACCACCTACCTGGCGACGCTCGTCGACCGTCGCCGGTTGGACCATCGACGAGGTCGGCGCGTTGCGGCTCTCCGATGCCGAAGGCACGGAGATCCTGGTCTACAGCGAGCCGCCGATCGATATCACCGCCACGGATGTGGCCGCCCTGGCGCAGGAGCTCGCGAGCCTGCAGGCTCAGATCGACACCGCCGAGTCCGAGATCGTCGCGCTCACCGATGCCGCCGAATCGGCCAACATCGACAAGCTCCGCGAACGTACCAAGGCCAACGAGGATGCCATCGCCGAGCTGCAGACCACGGTGGGCAAGCTGCGCAACCGCATCAAGGCCAACGAGGATGCCATCGCCGAGCTGCAGACCACGGTGGGCAAGCTGCGCAACCGCATCAAGGCGCTCGAAGAAAGCGACGCGGACCAGGAGGTGCGCATCGAGGCACTGGAAGGGCAGGGACCCGGGGCGGTCGATCGCTCGTAGTCGGCGCGTTCGTCGGGCCTCGCGGTCGGCGACGCCTAGCGATCGGCGAACAGGGTCGACCAATCCTCGCGCATCGAGACGATCGACCAGCCCTCGCGACGCGCTGCCGTGACCAGCGGCTCCGTGCCGAAGGTGGTGTCGACGGCATTGCCGTAGACGAACTCGCGCTCGGCATCGTCGTGCTCGACCAGCAGCGCCAGCGTGGGCACGTCGGCGGCCACGGTGTACTCGAGCATCTCCCAGTCGCCGCCGGAGTTGCCTGCGGCCAGGATGGGGCGGCGGCCTGCCAGGCGCTGGACGGTGGCGATCTTGGCCGCGCCCTCGTGGGGGTCGCCGAAGCGCTCTCGTGTCCGTCGCAGCCGGGGAGTGCCATCGCTTCGGTCCAGCTCGTAGCCGACCTGTGGGCCGAGCACGCCTTCGGGCTCGACGCCGTAGTAGGCGCGGCTGATGACGCGGACGAACTCGCTGCCGCCGTCGGTCGCCAGGTAGACCGAGAACTGGCGGGCGCGCAGCTCAGCCACCAGCTCCAGCATGGGTCGGTAGCGCAGCTGCGATGACGGCACCGCACGCAGCGGGTGACGCCAGCGGTCGAGGAACGCTCGCACGCGTCGATCGAAGGCCTCGGGCGTGATGCCCGTGTGCAGCTCTGACAGCGCGAGCAGCACGTTCACCTGGCCCAGCTGCCCGATGGCCTGGCGAGTCGTCCTCGAGGATGGCTCGATACTCGGGGCGTTCGCCAAGCCCTGGCCGCTCAGCCACGGCGGTCCGCAGCTCCGCGATGAGGAACTCGAGCCCGACCGAGCGTGGCTTCTCGCACCACAGCGTGCCGTCGATGTCGAAGACCGCCACGCGCTGCTCCAGCGGCAGCATCTCGGCGGCGTCGAGGAACATCTCGAGAGCCTCGCGCGTCGGCCCCGGACGCCACGATGGCAGCTTGAGCAGGCTCATTGGCAGATGACCTCCGATGACCGTTCCTGGCGCAAGCGCACGCAACCTGTAGTCTCTCGCGTGTGGATCCCAGTCGCTCGTTCAGCCGCCATGATGTCGTCACGGGCAGGCCGCCAGTGGCCGAGGGAGAGTCGCCCGCCAGCCTCGTGACTCGTGCCCTGCCGCTGTTGCCCGACCCCTTGCCAGCCGGCGCCCCGCCGTCGTTCCACGTCCTGGCCAAACCGACCGGGGCCATCTGCAACCTCGACTGCACCTACTGCTTCTTCCTGTCGAAGGAGGCGCTGTATCCGGGCAGCTCGTTCCGCATGACCGACGAGACGCACGAGCAGTACGTCCGTCAGCTGCTCGAGAGTCACCGCACCGAACACGTGACCATCGCCTGGCAGGGCGGCGAGCCGACCCTCATGGGCCTCGACTTCTTCCGCCAGACGCTGGCCCTGGTCGATCTCTTCCGGCGGCCGGGGCAGATCGTCGAGCACACGCTGCAGACGAACGGCACCAAGCTCGACGAGGAGTGGGCCGCCTTCTTCGCCGAGCACGGCTTCCTGGTGGGGCTTTCGATGGATGGTCCGGCCGACATCCACGATGCCCAGCGCGTGGACAAGGGCGGCAAGGGCACCCACCACAAGGTCATGCGGGCAGCGCGGCTGCTCAGCGCGGCTGGAGCCGAGTTCAACATCCTGTGCACGGTCCACGCGCTCAACGGCGACCGCGGCAAGGAGGTCTATCGCTTCTTCCGCGACGAGGTCGGGGCCAGCTTCATCCAGTTCATCCCCATCATCGAACGCGCCACGCCAGAGCTCATCCACATCGCCGAAGCCGGCTGGGGTGACACGGTCGAGGGGCGGCCGCTGTACACGCAGTCAGGCTCCCTGGTCACCAGCCGCTCCATCGGCCCGCGACAGTACGGCGACTTCCTGGTCGACGTCTTCGAAGAGTGGGTTCGACGTGACGTGGGTTCGGTCTACGTCCAGATGTTCGACGTGACGCTGGCCAACTTCATCGGTGCCCCGCCCAGCCTGTGCATCCACTCCGAGACGTGTGGTCGTGGTCCGGCGCTGGAGCACAACGGTGATCTCTACACCTGCGATCACTTCGTGGAGCCAGCCTTCAAGCTGGGCAATATCGGCCAGACGCACATGCTGGACCTGGTGGCCTCGCCCCGGATGCAGCAGTTCGGGCTGGACAAGCGCGATCGGCTGCCGAGAACGTGTCGCGAGTGCGACGTGCGCTTCGCCTGCCACGGCGGATGCCCCAAGGATCGCTTCCGGGATGACCCCTTCGGCGAGCCCGGCCTCAACTACCTCTGCGCCGGCTTCAAGCGCTTCTTCGGCCATGTCAGCGAGCCGATGCGGGCGATGGGGTCGCTGCTGCAGCGGGGCCGACCGGCCGCCGAGATCATGTTCGACTATGCGGCGGCCGATGCCGCCCGCGGCCGCAACGACGACTGCTCCTGTGGCAGCGGCCGCAAGTTCAAGCGCTGCCACGGTGACCGGCCGCTTCCGTCTCGCGCTGCCCTCGATGCCGCGCTGGAGCGGGTGCTCAGCCTCTAGCCGCCACTAGGCAGCCGGCCGGGGGTGCTGCCTGGATGTCCCGCTCCCTAGATGCCCCCGCTCACGATGATGTTGTGGCCGCTGACGTAGGAGGACTCGTCCGAAAGCAGCCACAGCACCGCCGAGGCGACCTCGTCCAGCGTGCCGGTCCGGCGCAGGGGCACAGCGTTGATCATCTCCTGCGCCACGATGGCGGGATCGCCGGAGTAGTACTGGGTGCCAGCCCTCGCCTGGCGGGTCACCTGCCGATCCCACATCAGGCCCTCGCCGATGAACGCGGGCGAGATGGCGTTGACGCGGATGCCCAACGGGGCGAAGTCCTTGGAGGCGGAGCGCGTGAGGCTCATGACCGCCCCCTTCGAGGCGCTGTACGCCGGCATGTTGGCCGCGCCTTCGACGCCTGCCATGGAGGCCGAGTTGACGATGGCGCCAGTCGCGCCCGCGTCGCGCAGGCGTCGGGCTGACTCACGCAGCACGTTGAAGATGCCAAAGACGTTGACGCTCATCACCAGCGGAAAATCATCGACGGGGTAGTCCTGCAAGGGCAGCAACTCGCCCTGCACGCCGGCGTTGTTGAACACCAGGTCGGGTGCGCCGTATCGTTCGAGGGCTGCCGCGAAACAGGCCTCCACGCTGGTCGGACTGGTGACGTCGGCGGCCAGCGCCGCCACGGCGTCATGGCCGGCGATGTCGGCGCAGGCCGCGCGGGTCTGCTCGAGGCCCGTGGCGGCGCGGTCGAGATCGGTGATGACGAGGTTGGCCCCGGTCGCCGCCAGGCGACGAGCCACGGCGCGACCGATGTCACCCGCCGCTCCCGTCACCAGTGCGGTCGACCCCGCGAAGTCATAGCTGGCCGGCACGGTGATCAGCCCTCCGCTTCGGATGCCGTCGCCAGTCGCTGGCCGTCCCGGCCGAAGAGATGCAGCGGTCCCGAGGACTGACACCTGGGTGCGGTCCCCGCGCTTGACCTGGTAGTCGGCATCGACCCGGACGCGGATGCGCCTGGTCTGGCCGAGGTGCTCCAGCTCCACGAAGACGAAGGTCTCCGAGCCGAGCTCCTCCACCACCACGACCTCCGCGGGCACGCCCGCTGAACCCAGGGCGAGGCCCTGTGGACGGACGCCGAGGGTGATGTCGGCATCCCTGGCCTGGTGGACCGCAGCGGCGACGGCCGGGTCCATGCCCGCCCGGACGCTGCCGAACACGACGCTGTCGCCCTCGACGACGGTGGGCAGGAGGTTCATCGCCGGTGAGCCGATGAAGCCGGCGACGAACAGGTTGGCGGGATGGCGGTAGAGCTCGCCGGGTGAGGCGACCTGCTGCATGACGCCGTAGTCGAGGATGGCCACGCGGTGACCCATGGTCATGGCTTCGACCTGGTCGTGGGTCACGTACACCGTCGTCACGCCAAGACGTGCCTGCAGGTCGGCCAGCTCGGCCCGTGTCTGGACGCGCAGCTTGGCATCCAGGTTGGAGAGCGGCTCGTCCATGAGGAAGACCTGGGGGTGCCGGACGATGGCCCGGCCCATGGCCACGCGCTGTCGTTGTCCGCCCGAGAGCTGCTTGGGCTTGCGGTCGAGGTAGTCCTCGAGGTCGAGGATCCGGGCAGCCTCGCGCACCTGCCGGGCCCGCTCCTCCTTGGGCACCTTCTGCTGTCGCAAGGGGAAGCCGATGTTCTGCGCCACGGTCATGTGTGGATAGAGCGCATAGCTCTGGAAGACCATGGCCACGTCGCGGTCCTTGGGCTGGACCAGGGTCACATCGCGATCCCCGATGTGGATGCTGCCCTGGTCGCAGGCCTCCAGCCCGGCGAGCATCCGCAGGGCGGTCGACTTGCCTGACCCCGAGGGGCCCACCAGCACGAGGAACTCCCCGTCGTGGATGTCCAGGTTGAGGCGATCGACCGCGGGGGCATCGGTACCCGGGTAGATCCTGGTCGCGTCTCGATAACTGACTTCAGCCATGACTCCCTACTTGATGGCTCCCATGGATAGACCGCGGATCATCCGCTTCTGGGCGATCCAGCCGGCGATGACGACCGGCAGCACCGCCAGCGTCGAGGCTGCCGACAGCTTCGCCAGGAAGTTGCCTCGCGTGCTCACGTTGGAGGTGACCCAGACCGGGACCGTGGACGAGTCGACGGGATTGAGCTGGACGGCCAGGAAGAACTCGTTCCAGGCGAAGATGAAGCAGAGCAGCGCTGTCGCGGCGACACCGGGCGCCACGATCGGCAGCATCACGTCCTTGATCTGGCCGAACAGCCCTGTGCCGTCCATCTGTGCCGCCTCGATCAGCTCGCGCGGCACCTCCCCGAAGAACGAGTTCAGCATCCATACCGCCAGCGGCAGGTTCATGGCCGTGTACAGGATGATCAGGACCAGCTGCGAGTTGAGGATGCCCAGGTCCCGGGCGATGATCCACAGCGGCAGGATGGCGGCCACGATGGGCAGGAACTTGGTGGAGATGAAGAAGAAGAGGACGTCACGCCAGTTCTTGATGGGGTTGATCGACAGCGCGTAGGCGGCCGGGATGGCCAGCACCAGCACCAGCAGCGTCGAGACGATGACGATGACGAACGAGTTGGTGAAGGCCTCACTGAACCCCAGCAAGCCACGCGTGACCTCGGTGACCGCCTCCCAGCGCTCCAGCGTCGGCTCGAAGAAGAGCACCGGGCTGGCGTTGGCGACGGCCTCGGTCTTGAAGCTGTTCAGCACCATCCAGAACACGGGGAAGAAGAAGAGCGCGGCCACGAGCCAGGTGACGGTGCCCAGGGCGGCCGTGCCCCAGCGGGATTGGCCACGCAGGACGCGGTCGCGTGCGGTCAGTGTCATACGGCTTCATCCCGCTGGAACAGGCTCGAGAGGACGCGCAAGGCGAAGGTGGCGATGATGATCGAGGCGATGACCACGATGATGGCGTAGGCCGAAGCCTGTCCGAAGTCCCAGCCTCCACCGATGGAGCGCTGGTAGACGAAGTAGGGCACGTTCGTCGAGCCCGGGCCCCCGCCGGTCATGACCTCGATCTGGTCGAACACCTGCAGCAGGTAGATCGCGCCGAGCACGACCCCGAGCTCCATGTACGGCCGCAGCATCGGCAGCGTGATCTGCCGGAAGATGCCCCGCCCGGTGGCCCGGTCGACGCGGGCGGCCTCCAGGATGTCGTTGGGCTGGCCCTGCAGGCCGGCCAGGATGATGAGCATCATGAACGGCGACCACTGCCACACCAGCACGACCACGATGGACCACATCGGCCAGCGTTCGACGAAGGGAACGGCGTCAAGGCCGACACCTTCGAGAAGCGCATTGAGCACACCGAAGGTCGAGCTGAACATGTTGTTCTTCCAGATCAGGCCGGCGACCACCGGCATGATCAGGAACGGCGTGATCAGCAGCGTGCGGGCGATGCCCCGACCGAAGAACTGACGGTCCAGCAGCAGGGCCAGGCCGGTGCCCACCAGCAGGGATATCAGCACCGCCGATGTCGTCATCAGGATCGACACCAGCACCGCGTTCAGGAAGAACGGGTTGGAGTACCCCTCGACGAAGTTGTCGACTCCGACGAACCTGGGATCGGTCGGCGGGACGATCTTCCAGTCGAACAGGCTGAAGCCGATGTTGAAGATGAAGGGAACCTGCGTCACCAGGACGGTGAAGAGCAGGGCAGGGAGGAGGGGCAGCCGCCTGCGCCACTTGTCCCGACGTTGGAAGGCCGCGATCGCAGCCGCGCGCTCGGCGGCTGGATCTGGGCTTCCCATCGGCTCGGCGTTGGCGGTCACGTGCGGCTGTCCCCTCGTCCCTCTATGACGTCCAGCAGGCTAGCCCCTACCAGGCCTCGCCTTCCACCTCGGAGGCGATCAGCTGGCAGTTGGCCAGGGCATCGTCGACGGACTTGCTGCCGGCGATGGCTGCCGAGAACTCCTCCGTGCAGCGAGTCCCGACGTCCTGGAACTGCGGCACGCCCACGAACTGGACGCCCGGCAGGCCGGGGCGCGGATCCACGCCCGGATTGTTGATGGGCGCCGCGAGCATCGCGTCGACCGTGGGCTGCGCGAACGCCGCCGCAGCTTCCTGGTACTCAGGGGTGTCGTACAGCGACTGTCGGGTGCCAGGCGGAACGACCGCCCAGCCACCGGGCAGGGCTGCCGCGGCCTGTGCGAAGTAGTCCGGACCGGTGGCCCAGCTCAGGTACTCCCAGGCAGCGTCCTTGTCCGGGGCATTCTCGGGGATGGCGAGGGCCCAGGCCCACAGCCAGCCCGACGTGTCGGTGACCTTGGTCGGTGCCAGTGCGTAGCCGTTGAGGCCCTTCACGGGGCTGTCGTTGGCTTCGAGCAAGCTCGCCGCGACCGTGGCGTCGTACCACATCGCGACCTTGCCCTCGAGATACAGGTTCAGGCACTCGTTGAAGCTGGCATTGGAGGCGTCGTCTTCGCCGGCATCGTTGACGAGGTCGACGTAGAACTGCAGCGCTTCCTTGAACTCGGGCTGGTCGATCTGCGCGGCACCGATGGTGTCGTTCTCGCCAGCCAGCCACCAGGTCCCACCGAAGGTGTTGAGGACGGTCGTGAAGGCGGCGCCAAGGTCGCCCCAGCCGGGCTTGCCGCGCAAGCAGATGCCTGCGACCTCGTCGGAGTCCACGGCCCGGGCGATCTCAGCGAGCTCGTCCCAGGTCGGGGCTTCCGGCATGGTCTGGCCGGCCGCTTCGAGGAGGTCCTGCCGGTACATCACGAATGACGACTCGGCGTAGAACGGGGCGGCGTAGAGCCCTCCGTCGTACGAGAGACCATCGCGAACGGCCGGGATGATGTCATCGACCATGTACTCGGCGTCGTCCATGGCGTACTGGTTCAGGTCCACCAGCCAGCCGTTGCGGCCGAACTGCGGAGCCTCGAACATGCCGATCATGACGACGTCGAACTGCTGCCCGCCGGCGCCCACGTCGCGGGTCACGATCTCGCGCAGCGTCTGCTCCTCGAGGATCGTGTACTCCACGTTGATGCCTGTCTCGGCGGTGAAGAGCTCAGGCGTCAGCTGTGCGATGTCTTCCATCTGGGGGTTGCCCACGACCGAGACGTAGATCGTCTTCTCGTCCTGGCCGACGGCGGATCCGGCGAGTGCCGTGGATGCCACCAGGGCGATGCCCATCGCGAGGACACCGGCCTTGGTGTGCCTGCTCCGTGAGACACGATCCGACAACATAAGCGTTTCCTCCTCTTGGACGGGCGAACCCCGCGAACGGGCGATCCCCGCACCTCCACGGCGCGCTGTTGGCACGCTCGCGGCCATCCTAGTTGGTGATGTTTTGAAATGCAAGCCAATAACAAGAGATATCCACATGTATAATGCCGCTATCATCTGTGTCTGTGTTGGAGTAGGGTGTGCGGATGACTGCTGATGACGGCCTTCGGCGCCGCTTGGAGCTCTCCACGGAGAACCTCGGCCGGCTCGATCCACGGGTCTCTGTCCCTGGCTACGACCGCGGCAGCCTCGCTGGCGGCATCGTGCACATCGGTGTCGGTGGCTTCCACCGCGCGCACCAGGCGGTCTATCTCGACGATCTGTGCCGGGCCGGCGTGGCTGGCTGGTCGATCACCGGCGCGGGCGTCCTGCCCGGCGACGCGACGATGGCGACCACCCTGGCGGCCCAGGACCACCTGTACTCCCTGGTCACGCGTGACAGCCACGCGACCGAGGTGCGCGTGGTCGGATCGATCGTGGACTACGTGCTCGCGGCCGATGACCTCGCCTCGCTCGTCCGCCTCCTGGCGCTGCCGCAGACGCGCATCGTCTCGCTCACCATCACCGAGGGCGGCTATCCGGTGGACGAGGCCAGCGGTGCCTTCATCCCGCCTGCCGCTGATGCGCTGCCGCCGACCTTCGAGGCCCTGGCGCGCGCCCTGCACGCGCGGCGTGCCGACGGCCGCGGTGGCTTCACCGTGCTCAGCTGCGACAACATCATGGGCAATGGCGCCACTGCTCGCACCGCCACCCTTGGTGTCGCGGCCATGCTCGAGCCGGGCCTGGACGACTGGGTCGCGCAGAACGTCTCCTTCCCCAACGGCATGGTCGATCGCATCACGCCACAGACCTCCGATGCCGACCGCGAGTTCCTGGCCGCCGAGTACGGTCTGGTCGATCGCTGGCCGGTGGTGGCCGAGCCGTTCATCCAGTGGGTCATCGAGGATGCATTCGCCGCTGGCAGGCCACCGTATGAGGATGCCGGCGTCCTGCTGACGCAGGATGTCCGGCCATACGAGACGCTCAAGCTGCGCATCCTCAACGCGGGCCACTCCACCATCACCTACCTGGCCGCGCTCGTCGGGCATGTCTACATCCACGAGATCATGGCCGATCCGCTGCTGGCGGGGTTCTTGCAGCGCTTCCACGACGACGAGGTGACACCCTCGCTGCCGCCGGTCCCCGGCATCGACGTCGAGGACTACAAGCGCGTGGTCGGGGAGCGCTTCGCCAACCCCGCGGTGCGCGACCAGGTCGCCCGCGTCTGCCTCGACGGCACGTCCAAGTTCCCCAAGTTCCTCGTGCCCACCATCGAAGCGCAGCTCGAGCGGGGCGGTCAGGTGCGCCTCTCCGCGCTGGCGCTGGCCGGTTGGTGTCAGTACCTGCTGGGCAAGGACGACCAGGGACGTGCCATCGCGATCTCGGCTGATCCGCGCCTGGACGAGGCCGTCGCGTTCGCCCAGGCGTCCCTGGCCGAGCCCGCCGCGTTCCTCGACTTCAGCGATGTCTTCGGGCCGCGCCTCCCGGCGCACCCGGTCTTCAGGGCGGCGTTCGTCGACGCGCTGGGGTCCCTCCGAGGCGAAGGAACCCACCGTACTCTGGAGCGATGGCTGACGATGGAGAGCTGATGGATCGAACGGCACCAGATGGCGAGGCCGCCCCGACGCGGCTCGGCCCGATGTTCCAGGGCGAACGACGGGCTCAGATCATGCGGCAGCTGCTGGAGCAGGGGCGCGTGGATGTCGGTGACCTTGCCGCCGAGTTCGCCGTCACCGGTGAGACCATCCGCCGCGACCTGACCGAGCTGCAGCGTGATCGCCTCGTCCGACGGGTCCACGGTGGAGCGGTCCCGTGGCGCGGATCGATGCTCGTCCCACGGCTGGAGGTGCGCGAGGGTCGCAACGTCGAGGAGAAACGACGCATCGCCAACGCCGCGCTCGTCGAGGTGCCGCAGAGCGGCTCGCTCATCATCGACTCGGGCAGCACCGCACTGCACCTGGCTGACATGCTCGATCGTGATCGCGACCTGACCGTCATCACCAACCACGTGCCCATCATCCGCTCGCTCGCGAATACCGAGCGTCCCAACGTGATCGTGCTCGGCGGTGCATTGCGCCGCCGGACCATGGCCTTCGTGGACGAGACGGGGGTGGACACGCTGCGTGACATCACCGTGGACGTGGCCTTCATCGGTTGCGACGGGATGTCATCCGAGCGGGGCTTCACCACACCCTACCGCGAGGAGGTCGCCATCAAACGCGCCATGATGGCGGCCGCCCGCCGCGTGGTGATGATGTTCGACCACTCGAAGGTGGGCAACGAGCAGCTCTTCCGCTTCGCCGACATCGACGAGGTCGACATCATCTATTCCGACACCGGCATGGACGACGCCACCGCGTCCCTCCTCGAGGAGCAAGGTCCGGTCGTCGTCCGTGCCTGAACGGATGGCCGGGACAGGCGACCCGTCCGACCCCGTGCTGACCCCAGCCGACCTCGAGATCATCGCCATCGAGGCTGCCTCCGAGGGCGCCCGGGTGATCCGCGCGGCTGCCGGTGACCTTGGCACGGTCCGCACGAAATCCACGTCGACCGACCCGGTGACCTCGCTCGACATCGCCAGCGAGCGTGCCATCCGACGGTCATCGAGCGGCGCACGCCCAACGCCACGGTGCTGGGCGAGGAGGACGGCATGGTGGCCGGTTCCTCGGACGTCGGCTGGGTGGTCGATCCGATCGACGGCACCGTCAATCTCACCTACGACCTGCCGGTCATGAGCGTGTCCGTGGCGGCCACGCTTGACGGGCGAGGTCGTGGCCGGTTCCGTCGTCGACGTCCTGCGAGGCGACGTCTACAGCGCCTACCGCCGCGGTGGCGCACGCCGTGGCGGTCGAGCGATCTCGGCTTCGGTGGTCGATGACCTCGCCGCTTCGCTGGTCGGTACGGGCTTCGCCTACACGTCCGACGATCGCGCCGCCGAGGCGGTGTATCTGCAACGGATCCTGCCGGCTGCCCGCGACATCCGCTGTTTCGGCTCGGCCGCGCTCAACCTGTGCTGGGTGGCCTGTGGCCGCCTGGATGGCTTCTACCAGCGCAACATGCAGTACTGGGATCACGCGGCCGGCGCGCTGGTGGCAGCCGAGGCGGGCGCGCGCCTCGAGTGGCCCACAGCGGCCAACGGCCACCTCATGGTCGCGTCCGGGCCGGCGATCCACGACGCCCTGCGCCGCCTGGTCAGCTAGGCCGGAGGCGCCCCGGTCAGCGCGGCCGGGGGCGCGCCGGTCAGCGCGACCCGCTCGAGGCAGGACTCGATCATCGAGGCCGCGGCCGTCGGGCCCTGGGCTCGCCAGTGCGACCAGAGCTCGACCAGGTCGTCGCTGGGGACTGGTTCGGACATCCGCGCCACGGCCACGACGGCCTCCCAGCGGGCGAACCCTTCCACCTCGAGCAGGCCGCGCCGGGCCAGCGCCGCGATGTAGCTGGAGTGCAGGTAGTCCAGGAAGTCGCTCGTCGCCCCGTCAAGATGCACGGGCGGCGCGGCGCCGTCCGGTGGCGGGCGCATCAGGAGCGAGCTGCGGACGTGGTCGGCGGCCGGGTGGCCGGTCGCGGCATCGAACCAGTCGAGGATGACCAGCCCTCGCTCGGCCATGACGATGTTGGCCGGATGGAAGTCGCCGTGGCAGAGCGCCGAGCCGCGTGGCATCGTCGACAGCAACGCCTGCGCCTCCTGCCGTTCCGAGGCCGACACCTGCACGGCCTCGTCGATCTTGCTGCCCAGCCGGCGGGCCAGGTCGGGCAGGCCACGCACGGTCGTGGCCTGCAGCTCTGTCTGCAGGCCGGCGAGGAGGTCGATGAGGCGCGGGACCTCGGCGGGCGACTGTCGCATCCACTGCCACATGGTCGGACCGGTGACGCGCTCGAGGACGACCCCGGGCCGACCCGCCACGTCGACGACACCCTCCGTCGCCGGCACGGGCAGCCCGGCCGCGTGGACCCGCCGCGTGATGTCCGCCTCGATCGACGCCCACTGCCGGGGGATCTCAGGGCGCAGCACCTTGACCACCGTCGCTTCGGTCCAGGCGAAGATGTCGGATGTGTTGCCCCGGGCGATGGGTTCGCCGCCGTGGCGCTGGCCGTCGGTCATCCAGCCAAGAGTATCGCCTGACCCGTGCGTGTCGGAAGCGCTGGTTGCGCCCGCTGGCGGCAGGTCGCCGCCATTACATCCACTTAACGTGAGCGCAACCCGGGATTGACACGCATGCTCGATAGTCCCTCACCATGAACGCCGTGACGCACCTTTCGTGGCGACGCTGACACCAGCGGCGCCGCTGTCGCTCACCCGCGATGCACCGCCTTCCGTCGCCCGCCGTGCGCCGCTCCCGCGCAGCTGGCCCATCCGTGCCACGGACATCGTGGCCGTGCTGGCGGGGACCGGCCTGTTGGTGGTCGGGATGTGGGTGCGGCACGGCGGTCTGGAGCCGTTGGCCACGGCACCCGGCCTGGCGACCGGGCTGGGCCAGGTCACTGCCCTCGTAGGCACCTACCTGGCACTGGCGCAGATCGTGCTCATGGCGCGCGTGCCCTTCATCGATCACGTCGTCGGCAGCGACCGGCTGATGGCCTGGCACCGCTGGCTCGGCCGCGGCACGGTCACGCTGCTCGTCGCCCACGTGGTCTGCACCACCCTCGGCTGGTCGATGGCATCCGGCGCGGGCGTGATCGACGAGTTCCTGGCCATGAACGGGACCTGGGACATCCTCGTCGCGACCGTCGGGTTGGGGCTGCTGGTGATGGTGGCGTTGACCTCCATGGCCGCCATCCGCCGCCGGGTCGCCTACGAGACGTGGTACGGACTGCATCTCTACGCATACCTCGGCATCGCGCTCGCGTTCGTACACCAGATCACCCTGGGCGGCGATCTCGTCAGCGACCCTCTCGCGCTCTGGTTCTGGGTCGGCCTCTACATCGTCACCTTCGGTCTGCTGATCTGGTATCGCGTGCTCACACCCATCCGCCTCTCTGCGCGGCACCGATTGCGCGTGGTGGCAGTGGTGCCCGAGGCGCGCAACGTGGTCTCCGTCTTCCTGGCTGGACGCGACCTCGATCAGCTCCCGGTGCGTGCGGGCCAGTTCTTCCACGTTCGCTTCCTGCGTGGCGGCGGCTGGTGGCGTCCGCACCCGTTCTCCGTCTCGGCCGCACCGAACGGCGAGTACCTGCGCCTGACCATCAAGGACCTGGGTGACGATTCGCATCAGATGCTGGCCCTGCCGGTCGGCACCCCGGTCTTCGTCGAGGGGCCGTACGGGGCCTTCACCTCGGCGCTGCTGACGCGGCCGCGCACGGTGATGCTGGCCGGGGGCGTGGGTGTGACCCCGCTGCGCGCCATCCTCGAGGAGTTGCCGCCCGGTCGCGGACGGACCACCCTGCTCTATCGCGAGGGCGAGCCTTCCGAGGTCATCTTCGGCCGCGAGCTCGCCGAGATCGCTGCTCGCAGCGGTGCCGACGTGCGCATCCTGGCCGGCCACCGCGGCAGCGCCTGGATGCCGCACGATCCGATGGCCCCTGAAGCGCTCGCCGGAATGGTCCCCGATCTCGCCGACGCCGACATCCTCATCTGCGGCTCTCGCTCGTTCACCGAGGGCGTGCTGCGCAGCCTCGACCAGCTGGGCGTCCCGTCCCAGCAGATCCACGCCGAACGATTTGGGTACTGACATGACCGACCGATCGCCTGTTCCATCTCGCATCCCCGTCCGAGGCGCGCTCGCGCTGGCCCTCACCGTTGGTGGGATGTCCTTGCTGCTCTCGTTCCGCACCCCCGCGGACACCGGGCCGGCGACGGTGCGGGCGGTAGCGGCCCAACCGAGCGCCACCGAGGAGCTCATCCCTGCCGCACTGCCGGCGGACCCGTCGCCGGCTGCGACGGATCCAACGCCGACGCGGCGCCCCTTCGCAGGGGTGACCGAGTCGACTGCGGACGAAGCCGATGGCGAGGATCCCACCGCTGCTGCGACGGCGACGGACGAAGGAGCGGCCGCCGCGGCCGCGGTCCGCCTCGTCGGCGAACCGGTCGCCATCCGCTGGGGTGAGGTCCAGGTCGCAGTCACCCTCGAGGGCGGTGACATCATCGACGTGGAGAGCCTCGCGCTCCCGCTCGGCGACCGTCACTCCTCCGGCATCAACCAGCGGGCCGAGCCGGTGCTGCGCCAGCAGGCCATCGCCATCGACAGTGCTGATGTCGACGTGGTCTCGGGTGCGACGTATACCAGCCGGGCCTACGCCTTGTCCCTGCAGTCCGCACTCGACCAGCTCGGCTGATGCTGCCGGACTCGCCGGAGGATGCACGCCTGTCGACCCGGGACCCGGCCCACCGTCGCGTGGAACGTGCGATGGGCACGATGGTCAGCCTGTTCGTGCCGGATGGTGGCGCGTCATCGGCGATCGTCGACGCTGCCTTCGACTGGTTCCACGAGGTCGATCGGCGCTTCAGCCCCTTCCTGGCCGACAGCGAGGTCGGTCGGCTGATGCGTGGGGAACTCGGTCCGGGCGAGCCCTCCGAGGACCTGGCCGAGGTGCTGGACCTGGCCCAGGCCGTGGAGCTGCTCAGCGCCGGAGCCTTCGACATCCGAGGCCATCGCACCGACCTTGCGCCCGATCCCACCGGGCTGGTGAAGGGCTGGTCGGTCGATCGCGCGGCAGGCATCCTGCGGAGTGGTGGCATCGAGCGCTTCTATCTCAACGCCGGCGGCGATGTCGTCGTTCGTGGTGGGCAGGCGGAGGGCCGGCCGTGGCGGATCGGCGTGGTCCACCCCGACGACCGCAGGACCACGGCCCTGGTGCTGCTGGCCGACGATCTGGCCGTGGCGACATCGGGGACCGCCGAGCGGGGGCAGCACATCACGGACGCGCGCAACGGGGAGACTGCTGACGGACTGCTCTCGGTCACCGTCGTGGGGCCCGACCTGGCCCGCGCGGACGCCTACGCGACCGCCGCCTTCGCCATGGGCCTCGAGGGCATCGGATGGGTGGAGGCGCTGCCGGCCTATGCCGCAGTCGGCATCACCCACGAGCGCAGGCTCGTCAGCACGCCAGCACTGGCGCGATATCTCGAGTGACGCTCAGCTGCTGATCCAGGACTCGCCGCGCTTCAGGTCCACCAGCAGCTCCACGGCATCAGGGCCGTGGGACCAGGCAAGCCTCAGCCGCGCGCTGTCCTCCAGGGTGACCGCCAGATCGCCCTCGAACGCCGGATGCTCCCTGCGCAGGCGCACCAGCTCGAGGATACGTCGCACCACCGGTCGCTCGAGCGCGGCCTCGACCTCAGCCGCACTGTAGTCGTGCCGGTTGACGGCTCGCCCGTCGCCCGTACGCTGCACTGCGGCGTGATCGTTCTCGCCCGCGAGCAGGCCCACGTAGTAGAGCTGCGGCACGCCCCGCGCGAAGAGCTGGATGGCCCGCGCCGCAAGGTAGCGCCCATCATCGGCGCCAAGCGCGGAGTAATAGGTGCAGTTGAGCTGGTGCACGTCCACGCCGCCAGCGCGATCGCCCAGGATGCGGTTGACGTTGCCGCCTCGGGCCGTGATCTCGTCGGCCAGCGCGGTCATCTCGGCCGGCTCCAGGATGTCATCCAGGTCCGGCCGCACGGGGATGCCGTCGTGGCAGTCGAGCGTGGTGAACTGGCGCTCGGGTGATCGCGCCAGGTGGTCAGCAAGGCGCGCCGCATCACCGGACTGGAAGGCACCCAGCAGCAGCCCCGGCAGGACGAAGTCATAGGTCCAGTAGCCGCGTGCGGATAGCTTCTGGTGGGTCGACTGGCGGTCGTGGACCTCGGGCAGCACCTCGAGGTCGTGCTCGGCCGCCGCCGCCACGAGCCAGTCGAGCACCTCGTAGATCTCCGGCTCCACCATGAAGCAGCTGCTGCCGGGCTTCTTGACCACGTAGCCGACGGCGTCGAGCCGCACGATGCGGACGCCATGACCGGCGAACCACTCGAACCAGCCCGCGATGAGCTGGCGCGTCGTTGTCGATGCCAGGTCGAGGTCGATCTGCTCGACTCGCCCATGGAAGCCGAAGGTCGTCCAGATCCGCTCCGTCTTGCCCGTGTCCGAGATGCTGATGTGGCTGAAGGGATCGTCGGGCTTGCGCAGGAAGATGCGTGCCACGTCTTCCGCCGGCGGATCGCCGTTGGGCCAGACCTTGTCCAGGGTGATGAAGAGGTCGGCGAAGGCAGATCCGCGGCCGTGCTGCTCGAAGTCCCGGAACTCGGGGCTCCGGCGCGAGATGTGGTTGACCATCAGGTCGAGCATCACGTCGTGATCTCGAGCCAGGTCGCTGATGTCCGACCAGTCGCCGAAGGCAGGCTCGATGCGCCGGTAGTCGATGGGAGCGAAGCCGCGGTCGCCCGACGAGGGGAAGGGCGGCAGGATGTGGACACCAGTGAAGTGTCCGCGCCAGTCGCCCGCGGAGCAGGCTGCCGATGGCCCGGATGGAGCCACCCAGCGAGTCGGGATAGGTCAGCAGCTGTGGTCCTCGTCGCATCGCGCCCTTCCCCTTGGCTCATGACCCGGCCGGCAGCGGCAGGTTGGCCTCGTACATCGCCTGCGGCGTGACCCACACCAGGGTGTCGCTCCTGCGCACACCCCGGCGGTTGAGCCCACCCTCGACGACGTACATGCCGCGCACGTCGTCCAGCTCGTCTCGACCCTCGTCGACCGACCACGTCGCCCAGGACCTTGCCATCGGCCTTGGCGAGCCCGAGGATGCGCGAGTCGGCCGCGTCGTACAGGTAGAGCCGGCCGTCACTCGCCTCGTCCCCGCTGCCGGCCAGCAGCCGGATGTCGCGTCCACCGAGGTCCTGGGGCAGCCACAACCAGTCGCGCTGGCCATAGCGGTAGCGTTGGACCTCGCCCTGGGCCAGTGCGTACAGGTCGTCGTCGAGATGGAGCTGCTCGATGCCATCCACCGCTGCGTCGGCCCGGGTCAGGTACGGGCTTGGCGGCAGGAACGAGCTGCCGTCGAACGTCTGCTGGAAGCGAAGCACCTGGTCGCCGCCCGGATCAACCACGTAGAGGCGGTAGGTGCCCAGCTGCGGGACGAACACTGCCACGGGGCCGTGGCCGGCGGGAAGCGCTGGCTCGCCACGTCAGCGGCAGCGGAGCGAGTGTGCCCGTGTCCCGGCGATCGGTGGGCTGCCAACGCCAGGCTCGGCGAGCGTCATCGATGATGACGACCTCCTTTCCGGCCGCCGCGAGCTGCCTCGGCGTTCCGATGGCCGCGTCCTGGTCATCGGCGCGGTCGCCCGGCCGGATGATCTGGAAGGTCTTGCCGCTGCCGGTGTTCACCCGCGATACCGAGGCGGTCGTGCCATCGATGAAGTAGGCGCCACCATCTGGACCGGGCACCAGGGCCGCGGGTCGTGTGCCCGGCGCCATCGTCGTGATCTCGCGGGTCTCCAGGATGCCTGCCTGGCCGTGATCGCCCGAGCCCAGCAAGAGGTCCAGCGGTCGACCGCCGAACAGCACCACCACGAGCAGCAGCCCACCACCGGCGATGACGGCCCCCGCGATGAGTGACAGGACCGCCGCGACCAGCAGGCGGCCGCGAAGTGGCCGGCTCGTGGTGGCTTGGTCCTCCCCGCCGGGCGGCGTGTCACGACGGCCCTGATGACGTGCCGCGGCGAGCGACGACAGGCACCGGCTCCGAGCCGTGGCGCTTCTGTGTCCGACGACTCATCTCAGCGCGCCGCCGCCAAGGCGCCGTCTCGCAGGACCGCGTTGGTGACCAGCGGGAAGCGCGCCTCTTTCAGGGATAGGGTTCCTCGCCTTCGCGCCACGGGCGTTCGATGATGTCCACCACCTCGCTGAGCTGGACTCGTGTCATGGACGCTCTCCGCTGCGTCAGCCGATGCTACGACATCGATTCGAACGCCTGGACCTGCGGGGGAGGGCTAGTTCGCGTTTCGCCTTGTGGATGTCGAGAACTTCACCGGACCGAGACCGCCGTTTCGGCGACATCGCCCGCGATGCCTGTGCACTCGTCTTCTTGACCATATCGCCGTCCCAGCGATATGGTTTGCCATATGAAGACCACGCTGAACATCGACGATCAGGTCATGCGGGACCTGAAGACCGAGGCCGCGCGCCGGGGCACGACGATGTCGCGGCTCGTCGAGGCGGCCCTACGGCAGCTACTCAAGCCGGAACCGTACGCGCCCGACCTGCCGCCGCTTCCGACGTTCCGCGGGGGCCGCGAGCTCGTTGATGTGTCGGACCGCGAGGCCCTCTACCGGGTGTTCGACCAGGACTGATGTTCGTCGTCGACACGAACATCCTCGTCTACGCCGCGAACGCCGACGCACCGCATCACCGTGCCTGTCGGAACCTGCTGGACGACTGGCCGCTCCCGTCGTGAGCCCTGGTTCGTCACCTGGGGCATCGGCTACGAGTTCATGCGTGTCGTGACGCATCCGCGCGTGCTCGAGCATCCGTGGAGCAGCGATGCGGCGTGGCGCTACCTGGAGGCGCTGCTGGCCGCACCCGGCCTGGCGGTCCTCATCGAGACGGAGCGCCATGCGGCCGTGGCGCGGGCCGTGATCGACGAGTTCGCGGTCGTGCGTGGCAGCCTCTTCCACGACGCCCACACGGCGATCCTCATGCGCGAGCACGGCATCCGCCGCATCGTCACCAACGACGCCGACTTCCACCGCTTCAGTTTCCTCGAGGTGATCGACCCGCTCGCAGCGTGATGCTGGTACCGTTCCGCGCCATGAGCGGAGCCAGGCGCTGGGTCGTCCCCATGCGCGGTCGCGAACCCGACGAGGCGCATCGAGCCTCAACCCCACTGGAGTTGTTCTTCGACCTCGTCATCGTGGTGGCCATCGCGGTGGCGGCCTCGTCGCTTCACCATGCCATCGCGGACGATCACGTGCTCGATGGCGTCATGGGCTACCTGCTGACGTTCTTCGCCATCTGGTGGGCGTGGATGAGCTTCACCTGGTTCGCCGCCGGCTACGACACGGATGATGTCCCGTATCGCCTCGCCGTCTTCGTGCAGATGGCAGGCGCCATCATCATCGCGGCGGGTATCGGTCGCGCCTTCGAGGGCGGCGACTGGGCACTCGTCCTGTTGGGCTACGTGGTGATGCGCGTCGCCCTTGTCGGTCAATGGCTCCGGGCAGCCCGCGACGACCCGGCCCACCGGACCCAGAACATCCGTTGGGCGGTCGGCACCGCCGCCATGCAGGCGATCTGGGTGCTGGCGTACCTCTTGGTGCCAGCGGAGTCGTTCGCGCTCGTGTTCCTGCTGCTGGTGGCCGGTGAGCTGGCAGTGCCCATCGTGGCCACGCGCGACCTGCCCACTCGCTGGCATCCGGAGCACATCGCCGAGCGCTACGGTCTGCTCACCATCATCGTCCTCGGCGAAACGGTCCTGGCTGGTGCCACCGCCTTCGGCTCGGTCGCCGACGAGGCCTTCAGCGACGTCGAGCTGCTGTTCCTGGCGGTGGGGGCGCTGCTGCTGGTCTTCGCCATGTGGTGGCTCTACTTCGAGCGACCCAGCGACGACCTGCTGACGTCGCGCGCTCGCGCCTTCGAATGGGGCTACGGCCACTACGTCATCTGGATCGCTGCCGCGGCTGTCGGGGCCGGCATCGCGGTGGGGTGGACGTGCTGACCGATCACGCCGCCGTCGACCTGTCGGTGGCGGGTGCCGCAGTGGCCATCCCGGTCGCGCTCTACCTTGCCGGCATCTGGCTACTGCACGATGTGCCGCGCTCGATGTCCCGGCTGCGAACCGCGCTTAGCCCTGTCGCCATCGCGCTCGTGCTGCTGACGCCACTGGCGCCGCAGCCGATCTTCCTCACCGGCGCGATCGTGGTGGGACTGCTGGGCGCCAAGATCGTCACCACGCCACAGGTCGGGCCGCCTGCCGCGTGACCGGTGGGGTGCAGCGCACGCCGGAGCGATGCACTCAGCCTAGACTGAAGAGCCCTACCGATCGCCACGCCGAGGAGCTTCGCCATGCCCTTCCAGCCCTTCGAGATGGAACAGATGATGTCCGAGTGGGAGAACGCCGTCGACATCAACCTGACCGAGAGCGGCGTGCATCCCATGACGCTGGGCGAGCTGCTGGCGATGGACGGCCGCGAACCCAACGACCTCGCCGACATCGGCATGTTCTACCCGCAGGCCAACGGCACGGTCGAGCTGCGCGAGGCCATCGCCGCGCTCTACCCGGGTGCCAGTGCGGACGAGGTGCTCGTCACCGTCGGCGCGGCGGAGGCCAACTTCCTCGCCATCGAGACGTTCACGGAGCCCGCCGACGAGGTCGTCATCGTGCTGCCCAACTACATGCAGGTATGGGGCGTGGCCAGGAACCGTGGCTGCCGCGTCAAGGAGGTGCACCTCGACGTCGACCGGGACTGGGCGCTGGACCCCGACGCGCTGGACGCGGCGGTGACGCCGGACACGAAGATGATCTGCGTGGTCAATCCCAACAATCCCACCGGCCGCATCATGAGCGAGGCGGAGATGGACGCCGTCGTGGCGGCCGCCGAGCGGTCGGGCGCCTGGTTGCTGGCCGACGAGGTCTATCGCGGCGCCGAGCGCGAACGCGAGGATGAGACGCCCTCGTTCCACGGCCGCTACGACAAGGTGCTGGCGCAGGGCTCGATGAGCAAGGCCTATGGGCTGCCCGGCCTGCGCGTGGGCTGGACGGTCGGTCCCGCCGACGCGGTGGCGGCCATGTGGCGCCGTCACGAGTACACCACCATCGCGACCACGATGCTCTCGAACCACCTCACCGCCACGGCCCTGTCGCCGACGGTCCGCCCGCAGATCCTGGCTCGCACGCGAATGCTGCTGAAGGGCGGCTACGGCCTGCTGCGCGAGTGGCTCGACGAGCAGGAGGGCGTCTTCAGCGGCACCGCGCCTGACGCCGCGGCCATCACCTTCCTGAAGTACGACCTGCCCATCGGTGCGACCGAGTGGATGGAGCGGCTGCGCGACGAGCACGGTGTCCTCGTCGTGCCCGGTGACCACTTCGGCCTGGACCGGCACATCCGCCTCTCATTCGCGCTGCCGGAGCCTCAGCTGCTCGACGGGCTCGCTCGCATCGGAGACTCGGTGCGTTCGCTGCGCCGGTGATCGACGTCGCGGCCGAGGTCCGCCGCGCCGAGCAGCGCATCCGGCCGCAACTGCTGACCACGCCGACGGTGCCGGCGGTCGGCCTGTCCGGGGAGCTCGGCTCCGCGGTGGTGCTCAAGTGCGAGAACCTGCAACACACCGGCTCGTTCAAGGTGCGGGGCGCGCTGAACAAGGTGTTGTCGCTCACGCCGGGCGAGCTGGAGCGAGGCATCGTCACGGCCTCCACCGGCAATCACGGCGCCGCCGTGGCGTATGCCGCGCGCATCGTCGGCGCAGAGGCGCTCATCGTCGTCCCCGACGACGCCAACCCCAGTAAACTCGCGGCCATCGAGCGGCTGGGTGGCCGCATCCGGGTCCACGGCACGGACAGCGTCGAGAGCGAGTTGCAGGCTCGCGCGTTGGCGGCCGAGCGCGCGGCCACCTTCATCTCGCCCTACAACGATCCCGCCATCATCGGCGGCCAGGGCACGCTCGCGCTCGAGCTGCTGGACCAGGTCGACGACCTGGCCGCGGTCTACGTGGCGGTGGGCGGCGGTGGGCTGGCGTCCGGGGTGGCCGGCATCATCAAGGCCCTGTCGCCCACGACGCGCATCATCGGCTGCTCGCCGGCCGCATCGGCGGTGATGCACCACTCGCTCGAGGCCGGCCGGATCCTGGACCTGCCCTCGGGCCCGACCTTGAGCGACGGCACCGCCGGCGGGGTCGAGCCTGGGGCCATCACCTTCGACATCCTGGCGCGACTGCTGGACGACTTCGTGACCGTGGAGGAGGACGCCATCCGCCAGGGCCTTCCTCGACCTCATCGAGGTGGAGCACCTGCTGGTCGAGGGTTCGGCCGCGATGGCCTATGCGGCCTGTCGCCGACATGCGCGCGCCGCCGAGGGCACCACGGCGGTCATCCTGTGCGGCGGAAACGTGGGCGCGGACAAGCTGCGGCAGGTCCTGGGCAGCGCCGGCCGGTCGGGCCGCGCAGGCCGAACCTAGCGCGCAGGCCGAACCTAGTCCTCGCCAGCCTCGTCGATGTCCTGGGCCGATGCCCGGGGCGGGATGAGCAGCAGCGCGATCACCAGCAGGAAGGCGACCAGGGCCAGCAGCGGCAGGCTCACGAAGCCGAACTCGCGGAACCACACCTGCGTGCAGGGGATACCCACGGTGCAGGCACCGGTGTCGATCTGGGGGAACCACTCCAGAAGGTAGTGATAGGCGGCGATGACCGCACCGACCGCAGCCAGCGGGATGGCATAGCGGCGGACCCCGCTGTCACGGCGGAAGGCGGCGATGCCAAGGATCAACACCAGCGGGTACATCGCGATGCGCTGGTACCAGCACAACGTGCAGGGGGTGTAGTGGGCTATCTCGCTGAAGTACAGGCTGCCAGCCATCGCCAGCGTGGCCACGCCCCAGGCTCCCGTGAGGGCGAGCGGGCTGAGTCGGGTGCGCGATCGGCCGAAGCTCACCGCCACCGACTCGGACAGGCGCGAGGCCACGAACATCAGGCCCAGCCAGATGAGCGCCAGGATGCCGACCAGGGCGAAGACGCCATAGATGAGGATGACCGTCTTGACGTCCATCAACGACCTACCCGCGGGACAGCTCGAGATCAGGGTCGAGTCAGGGTGCATTCGCGCATGATGCCTCATGGCGACGGCGGGCGGCCGGGTCGCGGGTGCGCCACCCCCGGTCCATCGTGCGGCGGTAGCATCCAACGTCGCGACCCCGCAGGTCGGCCTCGTCGGCCCATGTCCGTCGCGAGCCAGCCGACGTAGGTGCATGGAATCGTTCGTCCTCTCGTTCAGCATCATCTTCCTCGCCGAGATGGGCGACAAGAGCCAGCTCATGGCGCTGGCCTTCGCCACTCGGTACCGGGCGCTCACGGTGATCGCCGCCATCACCGTCGCCACGCTGCTGGTGCACGCGGGGTCGGTCGTGGTGGGCGCTGCCTTCGCGCTGGCCCTGCCGACCGAGCTGATCTCGATCGTGGCAGGGCTGGCATTCCTGGGATTTGCCGCCTGGACCATCCGTGGCGACAAGCTCGACGAGGGCGAGGAGGAACGCGCCGAGCGCTCGGGTGGCTGGGCCTTGCTCAGCATCGGCACGGCCTTCTTCCTCGCCGAGCTGGGCGACAAGACGATGCTGGCGACCGTGACCCTGGCCACCACCGAGGAGCCCTGGGGCACCTGGCTCGGCTCGACCGCCGGCATGGTGGCGGCCGACGCCATCGCGGTCGCCGTCGGCGCGATCCTCGGGACGAGGCTTCCGGAACGGTATGTCAGGTCGTTCGCCGCCGCCGCATTCGTGCTGTTCGGGCTTCTGCTCATCGCGCAGGGCCTCGGGTTGGTCTAGCTCGAGTCGAAGCGGGTCAGGTCAGCGGGCGCAAGCCCGGACCCCGGCTCCCCGAAACGGCCCACCGAAGAGGGCGCTGAAGACACACCGTGAAGCTGCCGGCCCGCGCACCATCGACACGCGGGCCGGCGTCCGTGGTGGTCGCTACTCGGCGGGCAGTGCCCCGCTGACATCAGCCACCCACCAGATGTCGTTCACGCCGTGACCAGTGGTCTGACCGGCCTCGGTGTCGCCCTGCCAGTAGTAGAGCGGCCGGCCGTCATAGGTGACCTGGGTGGAGCCGTCCGTGCCGCTGATGAGCCCGAGCACGCCGGTCACGCCCTCGCCGGCAGCGACGGAGTTGCCGGGCGCGACGGTGACTGGCGGCCAGGCGACCAGGCAGTCATCCGCGCAGACGCTGACGCCGGGTGTGGCGTCGGCTGCGAAGAAGTAGGTCGTGAGACCGTCCTGACCGACGAGGAAGGTGCCCAGCTCGGTGGTCGCGGTCTCCAGCGTCAAGGCCGGCGGGTTGGCCGGCATGGAGCCATCCTCGAGCGCCACGAACCAGACGTCGCCGACCCCCTGGCCGTTGGTCTCGCCCGCCGCGACATCCCCCTGCCAGTAGTAGAGCGGTCGTCCGCGGTAGGTGGCCTGCATGGCGCCGTCATCGCGGGGCACCGATGCGAGCGTGCCGCTGACGCCCTCACCCGCCTGCAGGCTCTGTCCGTCCTCGACGAGGAGAGGTGGCCATGCCTCCAGGCAGCCTCCGACGCAGGTGCTGACACCTGGCGTCACGTCGCGCGTGAAGTAGTAGAGGGTCAGTCCCTCGGGGCCGACCAGGTACGTGCCCAGGTCGTCGCTGGCCGTCGACACCGTGACCGCGTCGGCATCCTGGGCCAAGCTCGCTAGAGGTGTGGCCGCGGTCGCAGCCAGCGCCATGACACCTGCCATGGCCATGGCCCCGATGGCTCGTATGCGCCGCGGCGCGATGGTTCCGTTGCTGATCATGTCCAGCTCCTTCCTGCTTTGACCGGTCGGCCCGTTCGTGGCGCCGGCCTCGACCGGTCGTGGAACCCCCTGGGCCGGGGATCCCCCTAGGCGGGGAACCCCCTGGGCCGTGGATCCCCCTAGAACGTGGCCACGCCGCGACAGATCTCGCCGCTGCCGGCATGCCGGGCACGCACGACGATCCTGTCTGCGCCAGCGTCGTTGCTGACGACCCGACGCACCTCGAACGAACCGCTGGGCGGCTGGGTCGTGCGGGTGCCTCCCCAGAACCGGTTGCCGTTGCGCTTCATCGTCACGTTCCAGGCCTGGCCGTTGCGGTTCTGGTCGACCTCGAACTCGACCTCGATGCGGCCGTTCTCAGGGCTCAGCTTCAGCTTCCAGTCCGAGCGGACCGAACAGCTGCCGCGCGTGATGATGTCGCCGTCCTTGGCGCTTGCGGTGAGGGGCGCGGCCACAAGGGTCGTCGCCACCAGCACGCCGGTGACAAGGGCCGCGGCACGGCCAACCAATGTTCTCTTCATCCCAACAGACTCCCCTGGCGATCCGATCCGGTCACTCGATGCGACCGGTTGTGAGTCGATGCTGCGCCGGGCCGCGACTCGCGGGAATGGGCTCGAGTCTGGAAGTTGCTCGGACCTTGGTCCGATGTGCTCGCGAGCCCGTGGCGCCTACCATGCTGTCGATGCCGCCAACCGCTAGCGATCATGTCGCGCCCACGGCCTCCGTCCCGGCACGACCGGCGTCGGCGGCCGCTGGGTCGTCGCGCCCGTGGCGCGCGCTGCGCTCGATGTCCCTCGCCCGGCGCTACCTGCTCGCCAACCTGCTCATCCTGCTGGTGGCCGGGCTGGCCGTCGGCATCTGGATCGGCGACCAGCTCGAGCGCAGCATCATCGAGCGCACGGCCTCGGTCACTGCGCTCTACGTGGAGTCGATCATCGAGCCCAGCGTCGCCTCCATGGCCGATGGAGGAGAGCTGACCGCGGAGGAGGTCGGCACGCTCGACGAACACCTGGCCTCGAGCACCCTGTCGGACCGGGTGCGCTCGCTGCGCCTGTGGTCCGCCGATGGCCGCGTCGTCTACAGCCCCAACGCCGACCTGATCGGGCAGCGCTTCCCGGTCGAGGGCCACCTCGCGGAGGCGTGGGCGGGCGAGGTGACTGCGGGCATGGACGACCTGGGCGGTGCGGAGAATGCCTGGGAGCGGGCCCGCTGGGAACGCCTGCTGGAGGTGTACATCCCGGTCCGCGAGCGCGGCAGCGATCGCATCATCGCGGTAGCGGAGTTCTACCTGCCGCCGCGCGAGATCGACGAGCAGGTCGCGGCCGCGCGCACCACCACCTGGGCCCTGGTGTCGCTGGCCATCGTGCTGGCGGGCGTGCTGCTCTATGGCGTGGTGAAGCGTGGAAGCGACACCATCGCGCGGCAGGAGGTCGCGCTGTCGCGCCAGGTCGAGGAGCTGACCGACCTGCTGGAGCAGAACTCCGAGCTGAGCGAACGGGTCCACCTGGCGGCCGAGCGCAGCACCACGCTCAACGAGCGCAGCATGCGTCGTGTCAGCGCCGACCTGCACGATGGACCTGGCCAGATGCTGTCACTGGCCCTGCTTCGGCTCGACGGCCTCCAGACACGGGCCCGCCGTGGACGATCGCCCAACGCCGACGAGATCGCCGATATCGAGCAGGTGCTGCAGGATGCCATGGCCGACATGCGCAGTGTGGCTGCCGGTCTGCGCCTGCCGGAGCTGGCCCCGATGACGGCCGAAGCGGTGGCCCTGCGGGCGGCACAAGACCACCAGCGCCGGAGCGGCACCCGCGTCGACCTGGTGGCGCGGGAGTTGCCCGCCGGGGTGCCGCTGCCAGTCAAGATCGCGCTCTTTCGGGCGCTCCAGGAGTCGCTCTCGAACGCGACTCGACATGGTCGCTGTGAGCACGTCGAGGTCGAGGTGGCCGGTGCTCCTGACCCCGACCGAGATGACCTGCCGGGCCTGGCCCTGGTGGTGCAGGATGACGGCGTAGGCTTTGACCTGGCGACCCTGGCGTCGGCTGAAGGCCTTGGCCTGGCCGGCATCCGCGAGCAAGCCGAGATCCTCGGCGGCACCTTCGCCCTGCGCTCAGCGGTGGGCGAGGGGACCGAGCTGCGCGTCTGGTGGCCCCTCCAGAATGGAGTGCCCGAGCCATGAGCGAGCTGATCCGGGTGGCCGTCGCTGACGACCACCCGATGTTCCGGGCAGGTGTGGTGCTGTCCCTGCGCGAGGAGGAGGGCATCGATGTCATCGGCGAGGCTGGCGACGCCGCCGCCGCGCTGGCGCTGGCCCGCAGCGAGCTGCCGCACGTGATGATCCTTGACATCGCCATGCCTGGGGGTGGGCTCGAGGCCGCGAGCCAGATCGCCGCCGTCTGCCCGGCCACCCGCATCGTGATGCTGACGGTCTCGGAGGACGAGGATGACCTGCTCGCGGCCATGAAGGCGGGCGCGTCCGGCTATGTCCTGAAAGGCGCCGGCGCCGGTGAGCTCGCCAGCGTCATCCGCTCGGTGCACGCGGGCGAGGTGTACGTGGCGCCGGCGCTCGCGTGGGGCATGCTGCGTGAGCTGCGCACCCCGCGCACGTCACCCTACGACGGGCTCACCGAGCGCGAACGCGAGGTCCTCGAGCTGGTCGCGGAAGGGCTCAGCAACTACGAGGTGGGGGAGCGGCTGGGGCTTGCCGAGAAGACCATCAAGCACTACATGACCAACATCCTGGGCAAGCTGCAGGTCCGAAGCCGCGTCGAAGCGGCCCTGCTGGTGGCGCGCGAGGGCCCTCCGCCGAAGGGGTAGAGCGTGGTCGCGGTCCCACGCCGCAAGGACCGGCGCGAGGTGTCTTGGGTCCGCATGGCTCACGATTCCACGACTCGCGGCCGGTCCCAAGCGACTTGCTGAGACTCAGTATCGATGGCCATCGACCACGTCCAGCTGCTCCACCAGGAGACCGACCCGTGACCACATCTGCCCCCACCATCCTGATCGTGGGTGGTGTCGCCGGTGGTGCTTCCGCCGCCGCCCGTGCCCGCCGCATGCACGAGAACGCCAAGATCGTCATCTTCGAGCGCGACTCCTACGTCTCGTTCGCCAACTGTGGGCTGCCCTACTACCTCGGCGGTGAGATCGGCGACCGGGACAAGCTGCTCATCGCCAAGCCCGAGCTCCTGCGGCGGCGCTTCAACATCGAGGTGCGCACGCGCCAGGAGGTCGTCGCCATCGACCGCGCCGCCAAGACGATCTCGGTCAAGGACCTCGACAGCGGCAGCACCAGCACCGAGCCATACGACAAGCTCATCCTCGCGCCGGGTGCCGACCCGCTGGTGCCGCCCATCCCGGGCGTCAAGGCCGAGGGCGTCTTCACGCTGCGCAACCTCGAGGACACCGACCGCATCGCCGCCGCCATGCCGAGCGCCCGCCAGGCGGTGGTCGTCGGCGGTGGCTACATCGGCCTCGAGACGGCCGAGCAGTTCCGCCGCAAGGGTCTCGAGGTGGCGCTCGTGGAGATGCAGCCGCAGGTGATGCCCTTCCTCGACGCGGAGATGGTCGAGCCACTCCACCGCCAGCTCGAGTACAACGGCGTACGCCTCGAGCTGGGCAACGCCATCGCATCGATCGAGGAGCGCGACGGTCGGGCGGTGGCCGCCGTGCTGGCCGACGGCACCCGCCTGCCGGCCGACCTCATCCTGCTGGGTGTCGGTGTACGACCCAATGTCCAGCTGGCCGAGGCCGCCGGATTGGAGCTGGGTGCCAGCCGAGGCATCGCCACCGACGAGTACATGCGCACCAGCGACCCCGACATCTACGCGGTCGGCGACGCTGCCGAGTACACCTTCGGCAGCACCGGCGCCAAGATGCGCATCCCCCTGGCAGGCCCCGCCAACCGCACCGGCCGGCTCGCCGGCGAGCATGCCGTCACCGGCTCGTCGCGTCCGGCCCCAGCCGCCTGGGGCACCTCCATCGTGCGTGTCTTCGGCACCACTGCCGGCATCAGCGGCCTCTCGCTGCGAGCTGCCCGCAGCGCCGGCTTCGAGGCCACGGCGGTGCACGTCATCGCCAACCACCACGCCAGCTACTACCCAGGTGCCCAGGCGATGGTCCTGAAGCTGGTCTTCGAAGAGGGCAGCGGCAAGGTCCTCGGCCTGCAGGCGTGCGGTGGCGATGGCGTCGACAAGCGCCTCGACATCGTCGCCACGCTGAGCCACTTCGGTGGCACCGTCCATGACCTCGCCGAGCTCGACCTCGCCTACGCGCCGCCGTTCGGCTCGGCCAAGGATCCGCTGCACATGGCTGCCTTCGCGGCCCAGAACCATCTCGATGGCCTGGCGCGCGTCGTGCCTCCCGACACCGACCTGTGTCCGTACCAGACGGTCGACGTTCGCGAGCCGTGGGAGGTGGAAGCGCTGCCCCTGGCCGAGTGCGACGACATCATCAACATCCCGCTCGACCAGCTGCGCGACCGGCTCGGTGAGCTCGACCCGGCCCTGCCGACCATCGTGGCCTGTCGCTCGGGCCTGCGCTCCTACCTGGGCGTCCGCATCCTGTCGCAGCACGGCTTCCGGGAGGTCTACAACCTCTCGGGTGCCACGGCCATCCGCGAGTTCGCCCTGAATCGCCGCCTGCCGGCCTCGCGGGCTGTCACGCCCACCGGCGTGCCGGTGCCCGACGCGATCATGATCGACTAGCAGCAGGTGCGATGGTCGCCGGCCGTGGGGCCGTCCTTCGCCGCACGGTCGCCGCGGGCAGCAGGACGCCACGCCCTAGGATGCAGCACATGAGCGACCCACGCGAGCACGTCATCGCCGTCATCCCGGCCTACCAGGCCGCGGCCACCCTCGACGAGGTGGTGCGACAGACGGCGAGGTACCTGCCGGTGCTGGTGGTCGACGATGGCTCCACCGACGACACCGCCGCGGTCGCCGAGGCGGCCGGTGCCGAGGTGCTGCGACAGCAGCCGAACCAGGGCAAGGGTGCCGCGCTGCGCCGTGGTTTCCGTCACGCACTCGAGGCAGGGGCCGAGGCGGTGCTCACGCTCGATGCTGACGGCCAGCACGACCCCAGCTGTGCTCCCGACTTCCTGCAGCGCTGGCGGACGAGACGGCGCTCCCCTGATCATCGGCCGCCGCGACTTCAGCCAGATGCCACTGTCACGGCGGGTGGCCAACACGCTCGGCACGCGCGTCTTCAGCTGGGCCGTCGGCCGGCACATCTTCGACAACCAATCGGGCTACCGCCTCATCGCCCGTCCGCTCCTGCCGCACCTGCTCCAGAGTCGGGAGGCCGGCTTCGAGTTCGAGGTGGAGATGATCACCGACGCCATCCGTGCCGGTCTCGACATCGACTGGGTGCCCATCCCGACCATCTACGAGCAAGCGGGCAGCCACATCCAGCCGCTGGCCCACGTGACCAACTTCCTGCGCGTGGCGCGGTCGGCTCGGCGCACGGTCGGCTCGGCGCTCGAGCTCGAGGTGGACAGACCGCAGGTGAACGTCGCCCGCGCCACCCTCGAAGCACGACTGGGCACGCGCCAGTTCATCGCGCTCATCTCGATGCTGATGGCGCTGACCGCCCTCGCCATCGACATGATGCTGCCGGCGTTCGGTGCCATGCGCGATGGCTTCGCCCTGACCGCGGACTCCAATGCCCTTGCCCCGGTGGTGACGGTGTTCCTTCTCGGCCTGGGTGTGGGCCAGCCGGTGTGGGGCCCCTTGTCCGACGCCTTGGGGCGCAAACGCATCCTCTGGATCGGCATCGCCATCTATGTCGTGGGTGCGTTGGGTTCGGCCTTCGCGCCTTCGCTCGCTGTACTGCTGCTGTGGCGGTTCCTGGGTGGCATCGGTGCCGGCGCCATCCGCGTGGTCACCCACGGCGTGGTTCGTGACGCGTACGCCGGCGAGGCCATGGCCAAGATCCTCTCCTACATCATGGCCGTCTTCATCCTCGTGCCGGTGATCGCCCCCTCGGTGGGTGCCCTGCTGCTGAGCGTGGCGAGCTGGCGCTGGGTCTTCGGGTTCTTCGTCGTCTTCGCGGTCGTCATCGGCACCTGGGCCACGCGGCTGCCGGAGACGCTGCCGCGGGAGCGGCGCCAGCCACTGCGCGCCCGTACCCTCGGGGCAGCCGCCCAGGCGGTGCTCACCAGCCGCTTCGCCATGGGCCTCGTGGTGGCACAGATGCTGGTGTTCGCCTTCTTCGCCTCCTACCTCGCCTCGAGCGAGCTCATCATCCGTGATGTCTTCGGCTTGCAGGCCTGGTTTCCGGTGATATTTGGCGGCTCGGCGCTGGTGCTGGGAGCGGGCATGCTCCTGAACCCCCGCCTCATCGATCGCCTGGGGTTGCGTCGCTGGCTGCGACTGGTGCTCTCGGGCTATCTCGTCGCTGTCGTGCTCTTCGCCGTGGCCATGCTGGCCACCGGCGGCGAACCGCCGTTCTGGCTGTTCATGGCCAGCCTGCTGCCGGTCCTGCTGGCGCACTCCTTCGTCATCCCGAACCTCAACGCCGCAGCGATGATGCCGATGGGCAGCATCGCCGGGACCGCGGCCGCCGTCGTCGGCTCGATCGTGACGCTGGGTGGTGCGGCGTTGGGCGCCATCATCGACCGCCTCTACGACGGCACGGTGCTGCCGTTCGCGCTGGCCGGGGTCTCGATGTGTGCCCTCGGGTACGCCAGCTACCGATGGGCCGATGCGGTCTGGGGCGACGCTGCCGAGCGAGAGCTGATGCCGCTCGACGAGCCGGGGGAGGCGGTGGCGATGCTGGCGAGCGACGTCTCCTGAAGGGCCGCTCGCGACCGGGAGCGCCCGGGCTCCCGCTCGGCGCGCGTCGCCGCAGCGCCCGAACCCACGGAGTCTAGGCGAGCCACCGGGTCTCGCTCAGTGCGACGTGCGCCTCGGCGCCCTAACCCACGGGGACTAGACGAGCCACCGGGCCATGGGCGCGCGTCGGCTGCTGGCCATCTCATGCCCTCTGGGGACTGGAACGGACCGCTCGGTGTCGCCCTGAGTCTGCACCGACTCGGATGGCGTCCGGCAGCCCGACTGCGGCATCGATGACGGGTCCACGGGGACCCGGGAGGCCGTCCGACGGCTCGTCTAGTCTCCGTGGGATAGGCGCTGATGGACGAAGGAGATCGGGACCGAGGGTGACGACGTTGCCGGACGCTCGAGGCTGACAGATAGTCTGGCCGTGCGCAGCCCGGCATCGTGGTTCCCAGCCGCGTCGCGATATACAGCGTCGCGGTGTGCATTGACTTGCGACAGGCATGCATGCTACGTTGGCTGAGAATATTCTCAGTCACGAGAGGATTCTCACAGTTGGTGACGAAACCGGTCCATGGCTGACTATCTGCTGGGTGCCGACTATGGCACGGGCGGGGCGAAGGTCGCGCTCATCGACGATGTCGGCGTCCAGCTGGGGTACGCCTTCGAGGAGTACCCCATCTACACCGACCATCCGGGGTGGTCGGAGCATGACGCACCACGGTACTGGGATGCGTTCTGCCGCATGACCCGCAAGGTCCTCGCCGAGACTGGCGTGGACCCGGCCGACATCAGGGGCGTGGCCACCTCCTCCGCGCTCCCGTCGGTCGTCCTCGTCGACCACGACGGCGAACCGTTGCCGCGTGCCTTCAACCTGATGGATCGGCGCGCCACGGCCGAGGTGGCCTGGGTCAGTGAGCATGTCGGTGCGGCGCGCATCTTCGACATCACGGCCAATCGGCTCGAGGACCATCCGGTGCTGATGAACGTGCTGTGGGAGCGCAACAACCATCCGCAGCGCTACCGGACCGTGGCCACGGTCCTCACCATCGACGGCTTCATCAACTTCAAGCTCACCGGCGCCCGGACCGCGCACTACTCCGCGGCGCCCTTCTTCGGCGTCTACGACATCCTGGCGCGGCGCTTCGATACCGGCCTGCTGGAAGCCATGGGCGTGGACCCGGGGCTGATGCCCGAGCTGTGTCGCTGCGAGGACATCATCGGTGAGGTGACCAGCGCGGCGGCCGCGGAGTGTGGCCTGGCAGCCGGGACCCCGGTGGCCGGCGGCCAGGTGGACTGCAACGCCGGCTGGATGCAGGGCGGTGCCATCGAGCCCGGCGACATCCAGATGAACCTGGGCACCGCGGGCAACTTCGGCATCATCCATCGCTCGCGTGAGTTCCTCTTCAGCGCGTCAGGCGCTGCCTCGATCAACTTCCCCTACACGGTCGAATCGGAGACGACCTACATCACGGTCCCCACCACGACCACCGGCGGCGGCACGTTGCGCTACCTGCGCGACCAGTTCTCAGCGCTCGAGGTCGAGCGCGAGCGGGCCGGCGGGCCGGACGTCTACGACGTGCTCAACGAGCAGGCGGCAGCGGTGCCGCGCGGCGCCGAGGGCCTGCTCTTCCTGCCCTACCTGATGGGTGAGCGCACGCCGATCTGGGATGTCAACGCCCGTGGCGTGCTCTTCGGGCTATCGCTCAATCACACCCGGGGCCACCTCGTACGCGCTGCCATGGAGGGTGTCGCCTTCGCGCTCTACCACTCCTTCGAGACGCTCAGCGCGGCCGGCCTCAAGGTCAACTATCCGCTGGTGCTGAACGAGGGCGGTGCCAAGTCCGCGCTGTGGCGCCGCATCATCACCGATGTCTTCGATGTCGGCACGGTCCTGCTGGAGCGTCGCACCGGTGCGCCCTACGGCGATGCCATCCTCGCCGGTGTCGCCACCGGCGTCTTCGAGGACTTCTCGGTGGCGCGGCGATGGGCCAGCACCATCGACCCCATGGAGCCTGATCCCGAGGCCCATGCCGACTACATGGAACGGTTCGCCCTCTTCAAGCAGGTCTACCAGGATCTGAAGGGAGATTTCGTCGAGCTCGCCCGTATCCGGTCGCGATAGCGGCAGACAGGAGCCTTACATGGAGCTGGTCAGCAAGCTCAGGCAGCGTGTCGCGGCGGGCGATCCGATCCGCATCGGCATCGTTGGCTGCGGGCAGATGGGGTCGGGCCTCGCCCACGCCATCAACAACATCGAGGGCATGCGCGTGGCTGCCATCGCCGACCTCGAGGTGCAGCGCGGCATCGCCACCTATCGCGAGATGGGACGCGACGCGGCCGACATCAGGGTGGCCGAGGACGTGGCTGCGGCCGAGGACGGCATCCGCAGCGGCGCCGCCGTGGTCACGCCCGACGCCTTGGCGATGCCGCAGCTCGAAGGGCTGGAGGCGATCGTGGAGGTCACCGGCGTGCCCGACGTGGGTGCGCGCGTGGCCCACGACGCCATCATGAACCGCAAGCCGGTCGTGATGATGAACGTGGAGACGGACATCACCATCGGTGTCTACCTGGACCGCCTGGCACGCAAGATGGGCACGGTCTACACGGTCGCTTCGGGCGACGAGCCAGGCGTGTGCAAGATGCTCCACGAGCAGGCGCTGCTGATGGGCTTCGAGGTGGTCGCCCTGGGCAAGGGCAAGAACAACGTCATCGACCTCGCCGCCACCCCGGAAGCCTGCATCGCCGAGGCCGCCAGCAAGGGCATGAACCCCAAGATGCTCTCCGCCTTCAAGGACGGCACCAAGACGATGGTGGAGATGGCCGCCGTGTCCAACGCCACCGGCCTGCTGCCGGACGTGCCGGGCATGCACGGTCCCAAGGTCGAGGTCGACGAACTGGTCAGCACCTTCATCCCCCAGGCCGATGGCGGCATCCTTTCGAGAGCCGGCTGCGTCGACTACTCCACCGGCGCCATCGCGCCGGGTGTGTTCGCCATCGTGCGCTCGTACGATGCGCGCATCCGCAAGGAGATGAAGTTCATCACCCACGCCGACGGGCCCTACTACCTGCACCTGCGGCCGTATCACCTGTGTGACCTCGAGACGCCCCAGTCGGTGGCCGAGGCGGTGCTGCTGGGAGAGGTCACCGTGGCCGCGGAGCAGATGCATGCCGAGGTCGTCTGCACGGCCAAGCGCGACATCGAGGCTGGCGCCAAGCTCGACGGCATCGGTGGTTCCGACTGGTACGGCAAGATCATGACCTACCCCGAGGCGCGCGCAGCCGGTGCAGTGCCGATCGGCATCGGCGCGGGAGCGGTGGCCAGGCGGCCCATCCGGCAGGGCGCGATCATCACCGAGCAGGACGTGTCGGTCGACGAGTCGACGTTCGTGGCGAGGCTCCGTCGCCTCCAGGACGCGCTCTACGGCGAGGCCACGCCATGACGCTGCCAGCGCGTGAGCCGGCTGCACCCAAGCCGCTGCCGTTTCTCGACAACGGCATCGCCCAGATCGCCTTCGTGGTCGAGGACCTCGATCGCACGGTCGAGCTCTACCACGCCACCTTCGGCATCGGGCCGTGGCACTTCTACACCTATGGACCGCCGCTGGTGAAGCAGATGTCCTACTACGGCGAGCCGGTCGAGTACAAGATGCGCGTCGCGCTCTCGTACTTCGGTCCGATGCGCATCGAGCTCATCGAGATGGTCGAGGGCCCCACCGTCTACGCCGACTTCGTGAAGGAACACGGCTTCGGTGTCCAACACCTCGGGATCCTCGTGGAGGACATGGCGGCGGCGCTGGCCCAGGCAGAAGCGGCCGGCTTCCGCATGATCATGGACGGCTCCGGCTTCGGTCCGGACGGGGATGGCCACTACGCCTATCTCGATACCGAGAAGGAGTACGGCGTCACCTTCGAGCTGATCTGCCGCCCCAAGCGCCGCCAGCCGCCCGAGAAGGTGTATCCGCCCGAGGGGTAGTGGCGCATCCGTCCCGCCCGAGGGGTAGTGGCGCATCCGTCCCGCCAGAGCCGCGTCCCGGCCGCCCGGGCCGTCCGTCCCGCCGATGGGAGGACGTGACGTCGAGAGAGCCTGCTGTGCCGGATTGGACCGCCTCGCGGGAACGACCGTCGGACCTTCTCACCGGTCGGGAAGAACATGCACACGATGCGGACCTCGCGTCGAGTCCTCCCGCCGGTGGGACCGCCGTTGCCCGCCGAGTGGGACCGCCCTGCCGCGCTGGGTGGGACCGTCCGATTGCCCGCCGAGTGCCGCGCCCGCCGGCGGCTCGCCTGCCCAGCGCCGCCGTGTCTTGGCACGCCGGCCACCCGGCAGCGCACCCGCGGGGCATGCCCTCAGGGCGTCCGCCAGACATGCCTCAGGCAGGGCAACTCCGTGTGACGCCGCCAGCGTCCACCGACTCGGCCGCATTCGATTGCGTTTTCTGAGTTGACGCTGCCGTAGCGCGGCATGCTAGGGTCCTGAGAATATTCTCAGTAGTGGGAAATCTTGCACCACCGATGATGAGGCAGACGCCCGACTGATGGCGATCCACCCTTCCAACGAGGAGCTGCGCTTGCTGGTGAAGGTCAGCCGCTTCTACTACGAGGACGGCCTCAACCAGGACGCCATCACGGCACGGCTGGGGCTTTCGCGTTCGAAGGTGTCCCGGCTGATGGCCCAGGCTCGTGAAGCCGGCGTGGTGCAGATCAACGTGGTCGCGCCCGAGGACCTCTTCCTCGACCTGGAGAGCCAGCTGGAGGAACGCTTCGGGCTGCAGGAGGCGCTCGTGGTGGAGGCGCAGCCGGGCGACTCGCAGAGCCAGGTGAGCCGCGCCGTCGGTAGCGCTGCTGCCGGCTACCTGCTGCGCGCCATGTCGCCGCGCAGCACCATCGGCATGTGCTGGGGTGACACGCTGCGCCACATGGCAGCCGCGCTGCCCCCGCAGCGCTACCCCAACGCCCAGGTCGTCCAGATCATCGGCGGCCTCGGACAACCCGACGCGGAGGTGCACGCCACCGAGCTCTGCCGCAGCGTCTCGCGCTCGCTCGGCTGCCGCCTGACGCTCCTGCCGGTGCCCGGCATCGTGGCCGACCAGCGCACCCGCGAGGCGCTGCTCTCCGATGTCCACGTCCAGCGGGCGGTGGACGCCTTCGATGACCTCGACATCGCCTTCGTGGGTATCGGCGCCCCCACCATCGGCTCGGTGACCATGCGCGACGGCTCCATCATCACGCGCGCGGAGCTGGATGGCCTGCTGCGCAAGGGCGCCGTCGGCGACATCGCGCTGCGCTACTACGACGCCAACGGCGAGTGCATCGAGTCGGAGATCAACGAGCGGATCATCGGCATGACGCTCGAGCAGATCAAGCAGGTGCCCCGCATCGTGGGTGTCTCGGGTGGGCCGGACAAGCCGGCGGCCATCCGCGCCGCGCTGCAGGGCGGGCTCATCAACGTGCTCATCACCGACTCGGCGACCGCCGGGAAGCTGCTGGAGGACGCCCGTGGATGACCAGCAGATCCGCGCGCTGGGTGCGCGGGTCATCCGCGACGAGAGTGCCGCCGCGGCCACGCTCGCGGACCGACTGCCCGATACCTTCGCCCAGGCGGTGCGATTGCTGCTGGCTTGCGAGGGCCACGTCATCGTCTCTGGATCGGGCACCTCGCACGCCGTGGCGCTGCGCTTCGCCCACCTGCTCTCGTGCGTCGGCACTCCGGCGCTCTTCCTCCATCCCGGCGACAGCCAGCACGGCGCAGCGGGCGCCGTGACCGCGAGGGATGTCTGGATCGGCCTGTCCAAGGGTGGCGAGACCAGCGAGGTCATCTTCCTTGCGGGCATCGCCCGCAAGCGCGGCGCCGCGGTCGTGGCTATCACCGAGAAGCCCGACTCGACCCTGGGCGGGCTGGCCGATGTGGTCCTGCACGTCACCGCCCCCGATGGCGTCGACCCCTTCGGCATGATCGCCACCGGCAGCTCGCTCTTCTATGCCGCCTTCACCGATGCCATCTGCGTGGCGCTCCTCGAGCTGCGCGGCTACGCCGTCGAGGACTTCGGCGAGACCCACCCGGGCGGTGCCGTGGGACACAAGATCAGGCAGGTCGAGCGCGCGTGAAGGCCGCCCGCCTGACCGGTCCCGAGACCATCGAGCTGGTCGACGTCCCCCAGCCGGCCTGCCCCGACGACGGGCTGCTGCTGGCGGTGAAGGCCTGTGGCGTGTGTGGCTCGGACCTGCGTCGCTGGCGCGAAGGTCCTGATCCTCGCGGCGCCGTGGTGCCCGGCCACGAGTTCGCCGGCGAGGTCGTCGAGGTCGGGTCGAGGGTCAGCGGCTACGCGCTCGGCGAGCACCTCGCGGTCGCCCCCGACGTCCACTGCAATCGCTGCTGGTACTGCAGCGTCGGCCTCTACAACCTCTGCGACGACATGGTCATGCTGGGCATCACGCCCGGCTACGACGGCGGCCTGGCCGAGTACTGCGTGCTGCCTGCCAACGCCCTTGCCGGCGGCATCATCCACAAGATGCCACCCTCGCTGAGCTTCCGCCAGGGTGCCCTCGGTGAGCCCCTGAGTTCCGTCCAGGCCGCCCACCAGGACATCGGGACACGGCTCGGCGACACCGTCCTGGTCATGGGCGCCGGGCCCATCGGCTGCCTGCACACCGCCATCGCGCACCTGCGCGGCGCCCGCGTCATCCTCAGCGAGCCCAACGCGCTGCGCCGCCAGATGGCCCAGCCCTTCGCGCCGGAGCTGGTCATCGATCCCACCAGCGAGGACGTGGTGGCGGCCGTCAAGGCCTTCACCGGCGGCCTCGGCGCGGACAGTGCCATCTGCGCCAACCCCGTCGCGGCCACGCATCAGCAAGCCGTCGATGCCGTGCGCAAGCGTGGCTCGGTGGTGCTCTTCGGCGGCCTGCCCAAGGCCAGCCCCATGACCGAACTTCATGCCAACCGCATCCACTACGACGAGATTCGCATCATCGGCTCGTTCAGCTACCACCCCGACTACCACCGCCGTGCGCTGCAGCTGCTGGAGCGCGGCCAGATCGACCCCGACGTGATCATCACCCACACCTATCTCGCTCGACGACATCGAGCAGGTCTTCAGGACCGTCGCCGCCGGCGAGGCGCTCAAGGTCATGGTCGAGATCAGCCAGGAAGGACAGGCGTCGTCGTGATCGGTCTGAACTCCGAGCTGCAGCAGCGTGAGGCATCGGGCAGGCCGGTCCGTATCGGCCTCATCGGTGCCGGCCAGATGGGCACGGACGTGGTGGCTACCACCCACCAGATGCAGGGCGTCCGCGTCGTGGTGACCGCCGATATCGACATCGACCGGGCGCGCGATGCCTATCGCATCGGCCTCATCGAGGGCGAGGTCGTGGTGGCCGAGAGCGCCGCCGAGGCCGATGCCGCCGTGGCGGCCGGCTCGCCGGTGGCCGTGCGCGACTACCGCATCGTCACCGACATGGCCAACGTCGACGTCATGCTCGAGTCCACCGGCGTGCCCGAGATCGGTGCCCGTGCGGCGCTGCGCTCGGCGCGCACGGGCCAGGACCTGGCCATGATGAACGTGGAGACCGACATCACGGTCGGCCCCATCCTGCACTGGTACGCGCAGCAGAAGGGCGTGCTCTACGCGCTGGCCGCGGGTGACGAGCCGGCCGCCTGCAAGGAGCTCTACGACCTCGCGGTCTCGATGGGCTTCACCATCGTGGCCGCTGGCAAGGGCAAGAACAACCCGCTGGACCGTCACGCCACGCCGCTGGACCCGGCCGTGCAGCAGGAAGCGGCCCGCCGTGGCCTGAGCCCCAACATGCTGGTCGAGTTCGTGGACGGCTCCAAGACGATGATCGAGATGGCCGCCACCTCCAACGCCACCGGCCTCATCCCCGACATCCGCGGCATGCACGGTCCCGACACCGACCGCGACCACCTCGCCGAGACCTTCGCGCTCAAGCAGGACGGCGGCGTGCTGAGCCAGGTGGGCGTGGTCGACTACGGCATCGGCAAGGTCGCCCCCGGCGTCTTCGTCATCGTGCGCACCGACCACCCCCGCCTGCGCGAAGCGATGGTGCTGCGCGACATGGGCGATGGGCCCTACTACACGCTGTTCCGTCCCTTCCACCTGTGCAGCATCGAAGTGCCGCTGACGTGCGCGCTGCTGACCATCCGCCGCCAGTCGAACATGGTGCCGCTCGATCGACTCGTTTCCGAGGTCTTCGCCGTCGCCAAGCGCGACCTCAGCGTGGGCGACACGCTCGACGCCATCGGCGGCACGGCCTACTACAGCCTCATCGACACCTACCCAGCCGCGCAGGGCCGAGCAGCTCCTGCCCATCGGCCTGGCCAACGGCGCCAGGGTCGTGCGCCCGGTGGCGATGGACACACCCATCACCGCGGCCGATGTCGAGATCAAGTCATCCACCGTCTACAGCCTGCGGCGTCTGCAGGACCAGTGGTCGCAAGGTGCCATCACGGCTGCCGAGCTGCTCGCCGCTGTCGACGAGCTAGCCACGGACTGACGGTCCACAAGGAGGAGAGGAAATGGCACGAGCCACGCTGGGAGTGATCATCGGGAACCGGGACTTCTTCCCGGACGCACTGGTGACCGAAGCGCGCGCCGATGTCCTGGGCCTGTTCCAGGCGATGGACATCGAGCCGGTCATCCTCGACGTTGAAGCCACCAAGCTCGGTGGGGTCGAGACCTGGCGAGAGGCGCAGCTGTGCGCCGCGCTCTTCGACGAGAACCGCAAGCGCATCGAGGGTGTGCTGGTGGTGCTGCCGAACTTCGGAGACGAGAAGGGCGTCGCCGACACGATGCGGCTGTCCGGCCTGGACGTGCCCATCCTCGTGCAGGCCTATCCCGACGACGTCACCGCGTTCACCCTCGACCGCCGCCGTGATTCGTTCTGCGGCAAGATCTCGGTCTGCAGCGACCTGCGCCAGTACGGCTTTCGCTACTCACTGACAGAGCGGCACACGGTCCCGGTGCAGTCGGCCGCCTTCCGCCAGGACCTCGACACGTTCATCCGCGTCTGCAAGGTCGCCAACGGCATGAAGCATGCTCGCCTCGGTGCCATCGGCACCCGGCCGGACGCCTTCAAGACCGTGCGCTACAGCGAGAAGCTGCTGGAAGCCTCCGGCATCGCCGTCAGCGTCATCGACTTCAGCGAGGTCTTCGGCAATGCCAGCCGCCTCGGTGATGACGACGCCAAGACGATCGCCAAGCTCGACGAGATCCGTGCGCACCTCCCGCATCCGACGGTGCCGCCGGAGAAGCTGGTCAAGATGGCCAAGTTGGGCGTCGTCGTCGACGACTGGATGGCCGCCAACGACCTCGACGCCACCGCGATGCAGTGCTGGTCCTCCCTGCAGGAGAACTACGGCGTCAACGTCTGCACGCTGATGAGCATCATGAGCAACAAGCTCATGCCCAGCGCGTGTGAGACCGACATCACCGGCCTGGCCTCGATGTACGCACTGCAGCTGGCCGCCGAGCAGCCGGCCGCCATCGTCGACCTCAACAACAACTACGGTGACCACCCCGACAAGTGCGTGCTCTTCCACTGCGGCAACTGGCCGCTCAACTTCTACCCCGAGGGCGAGGCCGAGATGCGCATCGCCGATGTCCTCGGGACCACGCTGGGCGATGACAACGTCTACGGTGCCATCGCCGGCCGCGCTCCGGCTGCGCCCCTGACCATCGCCCGCATCAGCACCGACGATGTCAATGGCCGCTGCAAGGCATACGTGGCTGAGGGGCAGTTCCTCGACGACCCGTTGGACACCTTCGGTTCCCGCGCCGTGGTCGAGATCCCCAACTTCCAGCCGCTCCTGAAGCTCATCTGCAAGGTCGGGTTCGAGCATCACTGCGCCATGAGCCCCGCGCATACCGCGGACGCCGTGGCCGAGGCGCTCGGGAACTACCTCGACTGGGAGGTCTTCCGACATGTGTAGCGCTAGCAGGAGGTGCTGACGGCCAAACGGAGAGACAGACGTCCAACTAGGCACTGATCTTGGAGGAGACCTAACTCATGCGGAATCTCAAGGGTGCGATCGGGCTGGCCGCAGTGGCGACCCTCGCCCTGTCTGCCGTGCCCGTCGTGGCACAAGACGCCGAAGCGTTCGATATCTGCTTCATCCACGAGGATCTCGAGACCGAGTTCTGGCTGGCCGGTCACAAGGCCATGACCGAGACCCTGCGCGCGCAGGGCCACAACGTCCTGGAGCGCTACGGTCCCGACGCCAATGAGCAGCTCGAGCTGCTGAAGGACTGCATCGCCCAGGAAGTCGACGGCATCTTCGTCATCCCCAAGGATGGCTCCATCGCCCTCACGCTGATCGAAGAGGCCAACGCGGCTGACATCCCCATCGGCATCTTCAACCGTCCGCCGCAGGGCGAGGACGGCGCGGCCATCGTGGTGCAGGCCGACAACCGCACCATCGCCCGCGACGCCACGCAGTACATCGCCGACGTGGCCATGGAGATGGGCAAGGAGAAGGTGACCCCGCTCATCATGGTGGGCGACCTGGGTGACCCCAACGCCGTGGGCCGCTACGAAGGCTTCTACGACGTCATCAACGCCAACCCTGACCTCTTCAACGAGGTCATCGAGGTTCCGACCAAGTGGGACGCCGCGACCGCGCAGGCCAACCTGCAGGCGGCCATGGCAGCCAACCCCGAGGTCGACTTCCTCTTCACCTCGTCGGACTTCCTGTTCCCGACCATCAAGGGCATCCTCGAGCCGATGGGCAAGTGGGTCACCCGTGATGATCCCAACCACGTGCTGATGGCCGGCCTCGACGGCGACGTCAATGCCTGCCGCCAGATCAAGGACGGCTTCGTCGACTCCACCGGCGTGCAGGACCTCTATCTCGAGGCCGAGCTGATGCTCAACGCGCTGCTGGAGGCCATCGCGGCCGGCGACACCCAGCCTGACGTGTGGCTGGACGACCCCGGGTTCGCCCTCACCGCCGGCAACCTTGCCGAGCGTGAGATGGACATGTGGGGCTGCATCCTCCTGGCCGAGCAGGGCACGGCCGAGTAAGCCACCCATGAACTGGAGGGGCGGGCTCCGCCTGCCCCTCCGCACCGCGGGCCCCGCCTCGGGGCCCGCGCCATCCAGCCAACCAGGCGAGAAGCGATGAACGCACCCAACCGCGCCAACCGCGCCAACCGCAGAGACCGAGCCGCATGACGGCCGCAGCACCGACCTCCTCGATGGATCGCATCGGCGGCATGGCCAAGCGCATCCTGATGTCGGAGTACCTGATCCTGTACCTCTGCATCGTGATGTTCGTGGGTCTGTACCTCATGTCGCCCACGGTCGCTTCGCCGCGCAACATCAGCAACCTGCTCTCCAACATGTGGCCGCTGCTGGTGATCGCGGTGGGACAGACGCTGGTGCTCATCATCGCCGGCATCGACCTCAGCCAGGGCGCCGTGGTGTCGCTCTGCCAGCGTCGTTGGCGCCGCCTTCATCGCCCAGTCGGCGCAGCCGATCGTCTTCAGCAAGAGCCCGTTGTGGGGGGTCATGCTCTTCGAGGACGGCGCCATCCTGCACGACTCCGCCGTGGGTATCCCGGTGGCCATCATCGCCATGCTGGGAGTGGGGTTGCTCATCGGTGCGCTCAACGGCATGGCCGTCGCATTCGCGCGCATCCCACCCTTCATGGTCACCCTGGTGACCTCGATGTTCGTGGGGGCGCTGGCCATCTACCTGGTCAAGACCGAGAACATCATCGACCTGCCCGATGCCTTCAGCATCATCGGGGATGACTTCGCCATCGGCTTCGACGGCCTGGAGTTCTTCTCCATCGCCATGGTCATCGCCATCGCCATCTCGGTGGTCGCCCACTTCCTGCTCTCACGCAGCATCTTCGGTCGCTGGCTCTACGGCATCGGCCACAACCCGCGCGCCGCCCTCGTCTCCGGCGTGCCCGTGAAGAAGGTCATCGTGGCGACCTACATCTTCAGCAGCGTCTGCGCCGCGGCGGCTTCGATCATCTACACCGCTCGAGTCGACCAGGGTCGCCCCACGCTGGGTGCGCCGTTGTTGCTGGACATCATCGCCGCCGTGGTCATCGGCGGCACCAGCCTGTTCGGCGGGCGCGGGAAGATCATCTGGACCGTCTTCGGCGTGGTCTTCCTGGTCCTGCTCGGCAATGCCCTCTCGTTGCTCAACGTGCCCTTCTTCTACGTTGCCATCGTCAAGGGCTCGGTCATCCTGCTGGCCGCCCTGCTCGACGTCGTGCGCCGCCGCCTGGCGCTGCAGCAGGCGTGAGGTGCCGACGATGAGTGACCTGATCCTGCAGTTCCAGGACATCCACAAGGCCTTCTTCGGCGTGCCGGTGCTGCAGAGCATCGATCTGGACGTGGAGCGGGGCAGCACCGTGGGGCTGGTGGGTGAGAACGGGGCCGGCAAGTCCACGCTGATGAACATCCTCGGTGGCGTGGTGCCGCCGACGTCAGGGCACATGCTGCTCGACGGTGCAGCCTACGAGCCGCAGGATCCCGCCGCGGCCGAGCGTGCCGGCATCGCCTTCATCCACCAGGAGCTCAACCTCTTCACCAACCTCAGCATCGCCGAGAACTTCTTCATCAGCGACTTCCCCACGATGGCCCGCGTGCCGCTGCTGAACCGGCGCGACCTCAACCGGCGCGCCCGCCAGTACCTCGCCATGGTGGACCTGGATCTCTCACCGGACATGGCGGTCGAGCGACTGGCGCCGGGCGAGCGGCAGCTGGTCGAGGTCGCCAAGGCGCTGTCGATGGACGCGGGCATCATCATCTTCGACGAGCCCACCACCTCCCTCACCGCCCGCGAGACCGAGCGGCTCTTCGAGCTCATCGGGCGCCTGCACGTCGACGGCAAGACCATCATCTACATCAGCCACATCCTGGGCGACGTGATGCGGCTCTCGGACGCCATCGCGGTCCTGCGCGACGGCCACCTGGTGGTCACCGGCCCGAGGGATGAGTTCACCATCGACCGCATGATCAGCTCGATGGTGGGACGCGACATCGAGAACCTGTATCCGCAGCGCACGGCGCCGCCGACCGAGGAGCTGATGCTCGAGGTGCGCAACCTGTCCAAGGCCGGCATCAGCCACCAGATCGACCTTCAGCTGCACAAGGGCGAGGTGCTGGGCATCTTCGGGCTGATGGGCTCCGGCCGCTCGGAGCTGGCCGAGATCATCTTCGGCCTGTCGGACTTCGACGAGGGCCAGATCCTCATCGGGGGTCAGCCGGCCGAGAAGCTCTCGCCGACCCGCAACATCCGGGGCGGCATGGCCTTCGTGACGGAGAACCGGCGCGAGGAAGGCCTGATGATGGACGCCACCGTCTCCGACAATCTCACCCTGGCAGCCTTGCCCGAGTTCACCACGCGCTGGCTGAAGCGCGTCCGGGCGAATGCCATGGTCAAGGGCGTCAAGGAGACCGTGGAGGTCCTCAGCATCAAGGTCAACGACGCCTTCCGCAACGAGGCCAAGGGCCTGTCCGGCGGCAACCAGCAGAAGGTCGTGCTGGGCAAGTGGCTCATGACCGAGCCGACCATCCTCCTCATCGATGAACCCACCCGTGGCGTGGACGTGGGTGCCAAGTTCGAGATCTACGAGATCATCGACAAGATCGCGGCGCAGGGAACGGCGGTGCTCTTCATCTCATCCGAGATCGAGGAGCTCACCGGCATGTGCGACCGCATCCTCGTCATGGGCCAGGGCGAGGTCCTGGGCTCCTTCGATCGATCGCACTTCGACAGGGAGGCCATCCTCCGCACGGCCTTCCGGGAGAACGCGGCATGACCAGCCATCGCCTGACCATGCCCATCCTGCGCAACATGCCGCTGATCCTGTTCGCGCTCGTGTTCGTGCTCTTCAGCCTGCTCGACGAGCGCTTCTTCTCCATCAACAACTTCTCCAACATCGTGGAGACCTCGGCCTTCGTGGGCCTGCTCGCGGTGGGCATGACCGCGGTGCTGCTGACGGGCGGCATCGACCTCTCGGTGGGCGCCACCATGTACATCACCGCGGCGGTGGTCGGCACCCTGCTCCAGCAGGACGTGAACTACCTGCTGGCGATCCTGGTCGGCATCGTCGCGGGCACGTCATGGGGCTTCCTCAACGCATTCCTCATCGCCAAGGTCGGCCTGGTGCCGTTCGTGGCCACGCTGGCGACGCTGACCGTGGGCCGCGGCGTGGGCCTCCTGCTGACCGAATCGCGCCAGTTCATCCTGCCGCCGGAGATGGCCTACGCCGCCACCGATGTCTTCGGCATCGGCTTGCCGGTGGTGGTGCTCGCCATCGTGGCCACCGCCGCGGTGGTGTTCCTGCGCTACAGCGGCATGGGCCGCCAGATCTACGCCATGGGCAACGACATCGAGGCAGCCAGGAAGGCCGGCCTGAACGTCATCCGCCTCACGGGCTCGGTCTACGTCATCAGCGGCTTCTGTGCCTCGCTGGCGGGTGTCATCGCCATCAGCCAGCAGGGCAGCGTCAGTGCCGGCATCGGTGAGGGCGTCGAGTTCCGCGCCATCGCCGCCGCCGTGCTCGGTGGTACCAGCCTGTTCGGTGGCGTCGGCAACGTCTTCCCCGGCACCATCATCGGCGTGCTGCTGGTGCAGATGATCTCGACCGGGCTGGTCTACCTGCAGGTCGACCTGTACCTGCAGGAGATGGTCGCCGCGGCCGTCATCTTCTTCGCCGTCTTCGTCGACGCCCAGCGCATGCGCCTGCTGGGTCGACTGGAACGGCGCAACATCCGCGTCGACAAGGGCCCCTCGGAGGGGGTGGAGGCCAGGGCCGCACCGGCGCCCTCGTAGCCAGCGCGGGAGTATGCCCAGGATCAGGCGCGGTCTGGTCGCGCCACCAGGAGGGGCGACATGAACCACCGTGAACGCGTCGTGGCGGCGCTGGACCACCAGCCGACCGATCGCGTCCCCATCGACCTGGGGTCCACCATCGTGACCAGCGCCACGCGCATCGCCTACCAGAACCTGCTCGCGCACCTGGGCCTGCCCTCCGATGACGAGCCGCATATCTCGCATCGCCAGATGGACACGGTCTACCCGCGCGAGGACCTGCTGGCGCGCTACGACATCGACACCCGCGCGGTCTACCTCAAGGGTCCCTGGGAGTTCGAGATCAGGGAGCTGCCGGGCGATCGCTTCGTGGACGAGTACGACCTGACCTGGCAGAAGGCGTCCTTCTACTACGACGTCGTCAAGCGGCCCTTCGCCGACTTCGAGCGGCCCAGCGACCTCGACTCGGTGCAGTGGCCGGACCCCTATGATCCGGGCCGCGTGGCCGGCGTCCGTGCCGAGGCGCAGCGGCTGTTCGAGACGACCGACTTCGCGGTGGTGGCCGACATCATGTGCCTGGGTCCCTTCGAAGGCGCCTGCTTCATGCGCGGCTACGAGCAGTTCTGCATGGACCTGTACTGGAACCGTCCGCTCGCCCACGCCATCCTCGACAAGATCACCCAGACGGACATCGCGCTGTGGGACCTCTTCCTGCAGCACGTCGAACCCTACGTGCAGGTGGTGGCGCAGGGCGATGACCTGGGTACCCAGCGCGGCCCCTGGATCAAGCCCGAGATGTTCCGCGAGATCGTCAAACCGTACCTGCGGCAGCTCTACGACTTCATCCACTCCAGGACCGAGGCGAAGGTCTTCATGCACTCCTGCGGCTCGGTCTTCGACCTCATCGGTGACCTCATCGACTGCGGGGTGGATGTGCTCAACCCCATCCAGCGCAGCGCGGCCAACATGGACATCGCGGTGATGAAGCAGCAGTTCGGCTCGGAGCTGGCCTTCTGGGGCGGGGGCATCGACGTGCAGCAGGTGCTGCCGACGGCCAGCGCCGACGAGATCGACCACGAGGTGCAATACAGCATCGAGACCCTCGGTCGTGGTGGCGGCTACGTCTTCTGTGCCGCCCACAACCTGCAGCCGGACGTCACCCCCGATCGCATCGAGGCCATGTACCAGGCCGCCCTCAGGCATGCCTAGCTGATGGCCAACCTGATCGGCCTGGACATCGGCACCACCGGCTGCAAGGCGGTGGTGTTCAGCGAGGACGGGGCGCTGCTGGCCAGCGCCAGCCGCGAGTACCCCGTGGACCTGCCGCGTCCGACCTGGGCGGAGCAGGACATCGAGGCCGTCTGGGCGCTGGCGATGGCGTCGATGGCGGAAGCCATCGCGGCAGCCGGAGTCCGCGACGTGACCGCCATCGGGCTCTCAGTGCACGGCGAGGCCGTGACGCCGGTCGACGCCGCGGGGCGACCACTGCGGCCGACCATCCTGGGCATGGACACGCGCAGCGATGCGCAGAACGACTGGCTGCGCGAGCGCTTCGGCGCGAAGGCGCTGTTCGAGCGCACCGGCATGCCCATCCACACCGTCAACACGCTGCCCAAGCTGCTGTGGCTCCGTGAGCACGAGCCCGACACCTGGTCCGCTGCCGACCGGTTCCTGTTGGTGGAGGACTTCTTCATCGCGCGCATGACCGGGCATGCGTCCATCAGCGCCTGCCTCGCTTCCCGCACGCAGCTGTTCGACCTGGCGTCCGGGTCGTGGTCCGAGGAGATCCTCGACGAGCTGGGGCTGTCGCCCGATCGGCTCGCCGAGGTCGTCCCGTCGGGCACGCAGGTGGGTCGCCTGGCGCCCCAGCTGACCGACCGGCTGGGCCTGTCGAGCGCTCCTGCCGTGGTCACCGGTGGTCACGACCAGGCCTGCGGGGCGCTCGGCGTGGGGCTGACGCAGCCGGGACTGGCGATGGTGTCCACCGGCACGGCGGAGGTGGTCGAGGTGGCGCTGCCGACGCCAGTGGTGAGCGAGCCGTTGTACCAGGGCAACGTGTCGGTCTATCGCGCCACCGTGCCCGGTCTCTTCCTGGCGATGACGCTCAACCACAGCGGGGGACTGGCGCTGCGCTGGTTCCGCGACGGCTTCTGCGAGCCGCAGCAGGCGCACGCTGACGCGCGCGGCGCCGATGCCTACGACCTCATCCTCGACGGCGCCTCAGCGGAGCCGACCGGGCTGCTGGTACTGCCGCACTTCGCCGGCTCCGGCACGCCAACCTTCGATACCGCCTCGAAGGGCGCCATCCTCGGGCTGACCTTCGGCACCACTCGCACGGACATCGCCAAGGCCATCCTCGAGGGCCTCACCTACGAGCTGCGTCTCAACCTCGAGGTGCTCAGGGCCGGCGGGGTGCGCATCGACACGCTGCGGGCCATCGGCGGTGGCGCGCGCTCACCGCTGTGGCTGCAGCTCAAGGCCGACATCACCGGCATCCCGGTCATGACCCCACGGGTGCCCGAAGCGGCGGCCTTCGGCGCCGCGCTGCTGGCCGGCGCGGGCGCGGGCCTCTACCCCTCGGCGGCAGCGGCAGCCGAGCGCTTCCTTGAGCTTACCGATACGTACCAGCCCGACCCGCTGCGCCATGCGGCGTACACCCGCCTGTACGAGCTCTATGGCGAGGTCTATCCGGCAGTGGCACCGATCTCGCACCGACTGTAGGCGCCGAGCTCAGCCCTCTGTAAGGTCGATGTAGACCTCCGCCCGGCGTTCCTTGCCGCTTGCCGAGGCACCCCACACCGGGATGCGCATCTGGTAGCAGGTGTCCGCCGGGGTCGAGAGGATGACGCTTCGGCCGTCGCCGTCCCGGACGACCGAGAGCTCGCGCGCGAGGTCCATGTTGCTGGGTCGGTAGCCTCGCAGGTCGGGTCCGTCCCTGACGCCGTCGAGACGGATGACCAGGGCACTGCCACCGCGCTTCGGCCGTGGCGCATTGGGGACGACTCGGGTGACCCGGGATCTCGCCACGCGCTCGATACTCGCCTGCGTCGGCCGGTTCGTGCGGTTCCTGCCGGTGCGCACGAGGTTCAGGACGACCCGCTCGTAGCCGCCGCGTTCCAGCAGCTCGACGTTCTTGATGCGCCAGGTTCGCCGCCATTCGTCGGGGATGGGGTCGGCCTCGGCGTCGCAGGTGATGGCGCGCGGTGGTCCGGGGACGCGCACGAACGGTTGGTTCGATGGTGCTGGCTGCTGGGTCGGCTCAGGCCTTGCGGACGGCTCAGGCCCCGAGGGGACCGTCTCGTCGCTCTCGGAGCGCCCCAGCGGGCGAGCCACCTGGCGCCACCACTCGAAGACCGACGCGATATCGTCGCTCGTCCCCTCGATGGTGCCGAGCGTCTGCGTGCGCCCGTCGGTCCACCAGACCTTTGCGACACCGCTATCGACCAGGCAGGCGACGCTGCCGAAGCCCCACTTGCGCGTCCCGGGCTGTCCGCTGCTGCAGGCGTCCTCCTTCTCCTCCAGTGCGGGTGTTGCGGCATCGATCCTCGATGTCCACTCGGCACGCAGCTCGGCACTCCCGGCGAAATCCTGCACCGTCAGGCCCTGCGCCGGCGCATCCAGGGGTTGGCAGGTCACCCCGGCCACGACTCCAGCGCTCACGTCCGGTTCGGCCACCAGCTGCGGTGAGCAGGGGAGCGGCAACATGCGTTCGAGCAGCGCCATCGTTTCCGATGACGTCGTCGGGACCGGCGTGGGCTCGGGCGAGGGCGTGGGCCCAGGCGTCGGGCGATGGTGTGGGCGCGGCGATGGCGTCGGGCGTCGACGGCGTGGGTGCAGGCGCGGGCGTCGGCTCAGGCGATGGCGTGGGGATCGGCGTCGGCTCGGGCGTCGGCTCGGCGGTGGCGTCGGCTCAGGCGTCGGCGTGGGGACCGGCGTCGGCGCGAGCGTGGGTCGGCTCCGGCGTCGGCTCAGGCGTCGGCGTGGGGACCGGCGTCGGCGCGAGCGTGGGTCGCCGGCGTCGGCTCAGGCGTCGGCGTGGGGACCGGCGTCGGCGCGAGCGTGGGCGTCGGCTCCGGCGTCGGCTCAGGCGTGGGCGTCGGGCGTCGGCGCGAGCGTGGGTGTCGGCTCGGGCGTCGGCTCGGGCGTCGGCGTCGGCTCCGGCGTCGGCGCGAGCGTGGGTGTCGGCTCCGGCGTCGGCTCAGGCGTCGGCGTGGGGACCGGCGTCGGCGCGAGCGTGGGCGTCGGCTCCGGCGTCGGCGCGGGCGTGGGTGTCGGCTCCGGCGTCGGCTCGGGCGTCGGCGTGGGGACCGGCGTCGGTGCGGGCGTGGGCGTCGGCTCCGGCGTCGGCGCTGAGCGTCGGGCGTCGGCTCGGGCGTCGGCTCAGGCGTCGGCGTGGGGACCGGCGTCGGCGCGAGCGTGGGTGCGGTCGCGTGGGCGCGGGCGTCGATGTAGGAGCAGCCGTCGGTGTCGGTGTTGGCTCCGGCGTGAGGACAGCCGAGGGCAGGGGCGTCTCAGGCTCCACCGGGCCGGCGACGGGCATCCTTGTTGGGACTGGTGTCGCGGGCGGCACGGAGCCGGCGCCAGCGGAGGGCGCGGCCGTCGGCGCAGTCCGTCATCGGCGCACCGCCCTGGGGGCCACCTGCGATCGACAGTAGGACGACTCCGATCACGAGCACCAGCGCGACCCCGACGATGGAACCGATCAGCGCGCGAGGGCCTCGTCGGTCGTCCAGGGCAGCGGGAGCGCCCGCGGGAGGACTGCTGGCGGCATCCGTCGGCACCACCTCGGTGCGCTCAGCGGTGACCAAGGGGATCGTCGGCGCTGCGGCCATCGGCACCGGCTCGACCGAGCGGCTGGCTCGGCAGGAGCCGACCGGCTCGGCAGGGCACCGGCTCGACAGGAGCGGCCGGCTCGGCCGTCCGGCACCGGCTCGACAGGCAGCGACCGGCTCGGCCGGCTGGCGACCGGCTCGGCCGTCGGCACCGGCTCGGCCGTCGGCACCGGCTCGACAGGAGCGACCGGCTCGACCGCTCGACCGGCTCGACAAGAGCGACCGGCTCGACCTGCGCCACCGGCACGACCGGTACGACCGGCGCGACGTCGATGTGCTCCGGTTCGTCGGTCGTGGGTATCTCGTGGAGACAACGCCAGCAGTAGGCGCGGTCGGCCGGGTTGGGCGTTCGGCAGCGTGGGCACGTCCGCACAGCTGGCAGGGGCGCTTCGAGATCGGCGCTCGGCCACGGCGGATCGCCGGTCAGGAAGTCGCCGATCCTCTGGCTCGTCCGCCCCCGGCTCGGTCGGCTGCGGGGGCTCGTTGGGGTTCACATCCTCGCCGTCAGCTCTGCGCGAGCAGGCTCCAGGCCGCTCCGTCGAACGTGCGACCGGCGGCTTGACGAACAGCCTGCCGGCCCGCGCGGCGCTCACGGTCAGATCGGTGCTCGGGCAACATCCGTGGCGACGGGGACTCCCTTTGCGAGTGGGTCCTGCCCATGTTGGGTGCAGTCCGGTGCAGTCGCGAGCGGCCCGGAAGTACCAGCACCTCGATGGGACCTTCGACGGTGCCGCGCAGGAGTGAGTCAGCGATCAGGCGGGCGCACACCGCGGGTAAGGCCGGACCTATCATCGGGACATGACCGACATCCAGATCACGTGCGCCGGCAGCGCTGTCTTCGACGTGCTGGCCAAGTCCGCCGGGCCGCTGCCCATCGGCGTGCTCGGCCTCGTGGACACGTTCTCGACGGCCGAGGGTGGGCCGGCCTTGCGCACCGGTCGTGTGCTGGCCGGCATGGGCATCGAGACCCGGCTCATCATCCCCGTCGGCGACGACATCTTCGGCCGCTCCTTCCGCGAGACCGTCCCGGCGCCCCACCTGCACGTCGAGTTCGTCGCGTCACCCTTCGCCACCTCCACCTCGCTGGTCGCGGTCGACAAGGACGGTGAGCGCACCATGCTGCACAACCTTGGCGCCGATGCCTCGATCACGGCCGAGGCGATCGAAGCGCACATGGAGAGCTCCTTCCTCCATGTCGGCGGGGCGTTGGTCCTGCCCGGGTTGGACGAACCCGATGGTGCGCCGCTGGCCGGGCTCTTCGAGCGTGCCAAGGGCAGAGGCATCCACACCAGCCTCGACGTGGTGCATGACTCGACCGGTCAGTGGCAGCGTGTCGTGCCGGCCCTCGCCTACACCGACCTTTTCATCCCCAGCCTCGCCGAGGTGATCGGCATCACCGGCGTCGACGAGCCCACCGCGGCCGCCGCTGCGCTGCGCGAACTGGGTGTCCGCTTCGCCATCGTCACCGATGGTCCGCGCGGCGCGTGGGTCGACCATGACGACTTCGTGGGGCACGTCCCCGCCTTCGAGGTGGACACCATCGACACCACCGGGGCGGGCGATGCGTTCACCGGCGGCGTCCTGGTCGGCCTCATCCACGGCCTGGGTGCCGAATCGGCAGCGCGCCTGGGTGCTGCCATGGGCGCGCTGGCGACGACGACGATCGGTACCTTCAGCGGACCGGCGGATCGCTCGTTGCCGTGGCGCATGGCAGGGCTCGAGCTCCCACGATGAGGGTCGTGGTACCGGGAGAGGTGAGGCCGCCGCCCGCCGAGATGCGTGCGACCGTCCTGTCAGGCAGGGGCACCGAACGGCTGGCGGTGCGCACCGTCCCGCTCCCGCGTCCTGGCCCGGGCCAACTGCTCGCACGGGTGGACGCGGCCGGCATCTGCACCTCGGTCAACAAGCTCATCGACCAGGGTGCCGAACATCCGCTGATGCATGGCTGGGATCCGGCGATGCACCCGGCCATCGTGGGCGACGAAGGCGTGGTCACGCTGATCGAGGTGGGGGCGGACCTGCAGGGCACATGGGAGGTCGGGCAGCGCTGTGCCGTGCAGCCGGCCGTGGACCTCGCGCCCATCAACCACCTCGAGCGCTACCGTGACGGCGGGCGCGGTGTGGCCAAGATCGCCGTCGGCTACTCGCTGCCGGGCCTGCTCGCCGAGTACATCCTCCTGGGCGAGGAAGTGCTGGCGGCGGGCTGCCTGCTGCCCCTGCCTGATGCCGCGCTCGCCGCCGGCCATGCTGCCATCGCCGAGCCCATCAGCTGCATCATCAGCTCGCACGCGCACCACATGCACCTTAGCCAGCCCGACCGTACCCGGCCCCGCGTGGCGCGCTCCGGCCTCCTCCCGGGCGGGGTCGTGGTCATCATCGGCGCCGGTCCCATGGGTCGCATCCACGTCGACCTCGCCATCGCCGCCCGGCCCCGCGTCATCGTCGCCACCGCCCGTCGCGACGACCGGCTGCAGTGGCTCCATGACAACTTCGGCCAACGTGCCGCCGCGGCGGACGTGGAGCTGGTCACGGTCAGCGCGCTGACCGGTGACCTCGCCGCCACGGTGGCGCGTGTCAGCCAGGGCCGGGGAGCCGACGACGTCATCGTCACCGCCGCTGATGGCGATGTCATGGAGATGGCACAGCATCTGCTGGCGCGCTACGGCGTGCTCGACCTCTTCGCCGGGCTGCCGCCCGGCGCTGAGCGCATCAGCATCGACGAGCGCTTCGTGCACTACCAGGAGATCAACATCACCGGCTCGTCCGGCGGCGGGCCCTGGGACGTCATCGAGACCCTGCGGTTGATGGCCGCGGCCGAGATCGACGCCGCTGCCCACATCGGCCATGTCGGCGACCTGGCCCATGCGCCCCAGCTGCTGCAGATGGCGCGGGAGGGGCGCGTGCAGGGCAAGGCCATCGTCTACCCGCACCGACCGGCAGATGCCATCACGGATGTGCCGCGCTGGAGCGCGGAGGACGAGCGCCGCTACCTCGCGGTGACCTAGTCCAGGTGGCCTTCCATGGGACGCGGAAGCTGGTCGTCCTTGGCTTCGGTGCCATCGGCTCCGGCTTGTTCGCATACGAGGCCCAGCGGACCGGCGAATACGCCGTCCCGCTGATGGTCGACGTGCGCGCGGACCTGGTGGCTGGCCTGCGTGCCGACGCCGGTCACTTCCGCGTCAACATCGCCCGCGACGATGGCATCGATGTCGCCGACATCGGACCCGTCAACGTGGCCGATTCGAGCGTTGCGGCAGACCGGGCACTCGTGGTCGAGGCCATCGCCGCAGCCGATGAGCTGGCTTCGGCGCTGCCGAGCGTGGCCTTCTACCGGAGCGCTGCGCCAAACAGCCCGCACCGGCTACTGGCCGAGGGCCTGCAGCAGCGGACCGCGGCTCGGCCATTGCTCGTCTATTGCGCCGAGAACCACCGCAGTGCCGCCGCCCTGCTGGCGCAGGCGGTGTCGGAGGCGCTGCCCGGGGAGGAGCGGGAGGTCGTTCGCGGTCGCGCCCGCTATCTCGACACGGTCATCGGCAAGATGAGCGGCATCATCACCGACCCCGCGGAGATGGCGGCGCTCGGCTTGGCCACCATCACCAGCACGCTGCCCGCGGCGTTCCTGGTGGAGGCCTTCGACCGCATCCTGGTGGCACGCGTGGACGCCCCAGCCGGAGACCTGCACCCGGGCATGCCGGTGCTGCGCGAGGTCGACGAGCTGGCACCGTTCGAGGATGCCAAGCTGCTGGGCCACAACGCCACGCACGCGCTGGGGGCCTACCTGGGCCGGCTGCTCGATCTCGAGCTGTTCGCCGACTTGCGAGAGGTCCCAGGTGCCATGGGATTCCTGCGTCGAGCCTTCATCGAGGAGTCGGGCGCGGTCCTGCGGCGGCGCTGGGCCGGTGCCGACGAGCTCTTCACGCCTGCCGGCTACGCGGCCTTCGCCGACGACCTGCTGGCGCGCATGGTCAACCCGCACCTGGCTGACACCATCGAGCGCGCGGCTCGCGACCCGCGGCGCAAGCTGGGTTGGGATGATCGGCTGGTGGGCCTCATCCGCCTGGGTCTCGCCGAGGGCATCCCCACACCTCGCTACGCCATGGGCGTCGCCGCGGCGCTCGATGTCCTGCGTCGCGAAGGCGGCGCTGCTGGCAGCGATGCCGAGCTCCTCCGCGGGTGCTGGCCGGCTGGTCTCGATCAGACGGTGGTCGATGACGTGCTGAACGCCGTCGCGGATGGGCGCAGCCGGCTGGAGGTGTGGCGCGCCGGAGGGTTCGGTGCGCTGGCGACCGTATAGAGGCCGTGCCGCTGCACGGAGGACCGTGGGTCAGGGCAGCGGCTGGAACGTCAGCTGGGCCTCGATCTCAGACAGGATGGACTCGATCCCACCGCCGACGAAGAGGAGCCCGCCCAGGCTCAGGACGCCCAGCACCAGCAGGATGAACGGCAGCAGGACCAGGATCCAGAGACAGCCCAGGGCACAGCCGCTGGGCTGCTGCACCGGCCCGCCGTAGGTGCGCGCCCAGTCCTCGTTGCTTCGCGTCAGGAAGTAGATGGCCTCGAGCCAGGCGATGAATCCCGGGATGCCGGTCCAGAAGAAGAGCAGGTAGGCGATGCCCAGGGCGATGTTGCCGAGATAGAAGCGATGGACGCCGAAGCTGCCCAGCAGCAGCGCCAGCAGGGTGGCGATGATGCGGTCCTTGCCGTAGCCGGCAACCATGTTGGGCTGGCGGACGCCGCAGCGCGGGCAATCCAGCGCCCGGCTGTCGATGACCGACTGGCAGGCGTAGCAGTACTTGTAGGGCTGGTTCGGTTGACCCGGAGGCGGGGGAGGTGCCCAGTGCGGTGGTGGCGAACCCGCCGGCGGCGCGCCCGGCGGTGGCGGGTTGGGTGGTGCTTGCCATCCCGGCTGGCTCCATCCCGGTCCCTGGCTCTGGCTCATCACGGTCCTTCCTGCTGCGACGCGTCGATGCGCGCCTCGACCTCGATAGTGCCACCCTGCCGCGTCGGCAGCGGGACGATGTTGCCGTCGACCTCCGGCCGTCCACGAGCAGGCGCGTCACCCGGCCCGTCACCCCCGGCTGCTTCCTCACCCTGATGCGGTAGGTGCTGCCACGGAACCGGCGCGTGACGCCGAAGCCGTCCCAGTCGGCCGGTATCGAGGGGTCCACGCGCAGGCCGTCGTGCTCGGCCCGGATGCCCAGGATCCACTCCGCCGCAGCCACCAGGTTCCAGGCGGCCGTGCCGGTGAGCCACGAGTTCTTGGCTTCGCCGTGCGTCGGTGCATCGCGGCCAGCGATCATCTGGGCGTAGACGTAGGGCTCACAACGATGGATGTCGCTGATGCCTTCGCGTGCCGAAGGATTGATGCGCAGGTAGTAGTCGAGCGCGCCATCGCCATTGCCGAGCTTGGCCTCGGCGATCATCAGCCACGGGTTGGTGTGGCAGAAGATGCCGGCGTTCTCCTTGTAGCCGGGCGGGTAGCACGAGATCTCGCCCAGGTGCAGGTGGTAGCGCGAGAAGGCCGGCTGCAGCAGCACGACGCCATGTGGCGTGGCGAGGCGCTCGCGCACCGACGCCAGCGCCTGCCGGGCGCGACCATCGTGGATGCCGATGCCAGCCATGATGGCCATGCCCTGCGGCTCGATGAAGATCTGCCCTTCCTCGTTGGAGGCGGAGCCCACCGGCTGGCCGAAGTAGTCATAGGCGCGTCGGAACCACGCACCGTCCCAGCCGTGATCGTCCATGGCCCTGACCATCCCCGCCTCGGACGCCTGGCAGCGCTGCCTGACGACGTCGTCACCCCGTCGCTCCGCGATCTGCGCCATCTCCTGCAGCGCCAACGTGAAGAGCGCGCCGATGAAGACCGATTCGGCGACGCCCCCCTCCCTGTTCTCGGTGGTCTGGAAGGACTCGCCCGGCGTCTGGCTGAAGCAGTTGAGGTTGAGGCAGTCATTCCAGTCGGCCCTGCCGATGAGTGGCAGACCGTGGGGGCCCAACCGTTCGAGCGTGTACTCGATGGCGCGCACGAGATGCTCGTACAGGGGTGTCTCCGAGCCCGCTACGTTGTCGTAGGGGACCGGCTCCTCGAGGACGGCGTCGTCGCCGGTCTCGCGCAGGTACGCGGCCACGCCCAGCACCAGCCAGGCGGGATCGTCGTTGAAACCCGAGCCGACCGCGTCGTTGCCGCGCTTGGTCAGTGGCTGGTACTGGTGATAGGCGCCGCCGCTCGGCAGCTGCGTGGCGCTGATGTCGAGGATGCGCTCGCGGGCGCGCCGGGGGACCATGTGGACGAAGCCGAGCAGGTCCTGGTTGGAGTCACGGAAACCCATGCCGCGACCGACGCCTGACTCGAACATCGAGGCCGAGCGCGACAGGTTGAAGGTCACCATGCACTGGTACGCGTTCCAGGTGTTGAGCATGCGGTCGAGGTGCTCATTGGGCGTGCTGACCTGCAGCGTCCCGAGCAGCCCATCCCAGTGCTCGCGCAGCCGCTCGAGGGCCTGCTCGACCTCGTCGCCGCGGAGGTAGCGATCGATGGTCGGCCGCACGCTGCCCTTGGCCAACCGCTGCGAGCCCGCTGGATCGAACTTGGCGTCGGCGGGGTTCTCCGCGTAGCCCAGGGCGAAGATGACATCGCGCGTCTCCCCCGCTGCCAGCTCCAGGCGCACGTGATGGGAGCCCATGGGTTGCCAGCCATGCGCGATGGAGCCGGTCGCGGCGCCCTGCTCGACCGCGAGCGGGCGGTCCCAGCCGCGATAAGGCCCCAGGAAGGCGTCGCGCGCGGTGTCGAAGCCGGCCAGCGACTCGCTGCAGGCGAACCAGGCGAAGTGGTTGCGCCGTTCGCGGTACTCGCTCTTGTGATAGATGACGCCGTCCTCGACCTCGACCTCGCCGATGGAGTAGTTGCGCTGGAAGTTGGTGGCGTCATCGAGGGCGTCCCAGAGGTTCCACTCGATGGCGCTGAACAGCGAAAGCCGGGCGGGGACGTCCCGTTCGTTCCTGAGCCGAACCCGCCAGACCTCCAGGGTCTCCGCCAGCGGCACGAAGTAGGTCGTCTCGCTACGGATGCCGGCGGTGCGTGAGCCGATGACGGTATAGCCCAGGCCGTGGCGGCAGTGGTAGTCGTCCACGGCGCCGCGGACGGGCTGCCAGCTGGGGCTCCAGTACGCCTCGCTCTCGTCGTCGCGCACGTACACGTAGCGGCCGCCGACATCGAGCGGCGCGTTGTTGTAGCGATAGCGGGTCAGTCGTCGCAGGCGGGCGTCGCGGTAGAAGGAATACCCCCCGGCAGTATTCGAGATGAGCCCGAGGTAGTCCTCGGAACCCAGGTAGTTGATCCACGGCAGCGGCGTGTCCGGCCGCGTGATGACGTACTCCCGTCGTTCGTCATCGAACCGTCCGAACCGCATCGTTCTCTCCGTGGCACCTCGCGCGGGTCCGCGCGATCCTCATCCAGAGTGTAGGGCGGGGCCGCGGGCCCGTGGACGGGGGTCCGTGCCAGCGGCAGCTGCGTGGGGCGCTACTCGGTGCTGGCGCTGGGGCGCGGCTCGCCGCCGGCGAGCGGGTCGTGGGGCAATCGGCGCACGCGCGCACGGCGCTTCCGTCGGGCCGGGATCATGTCGCGCATCGACTCCAACCTGCCGAAGCACAGAAGGCGGTCGTTGGGCTCCAGGACGCGGGACTCCCGGGGATTGGGGATGACCTCGACACCCTGGTGCAGCGTCAGCACCGCGATGTCGCGCTCGCGCAGGCCCGATTCTGCGATGGTCTTCCCGACCAGCTCGGCATCCTCGCGCACGAGCAGCTCGGCCACGCCGTAGCCGGTGCTGACCGACAGGCGCTGGCGGACGTCCAGCTCGGGAAAGGCGACCTGGTCGTCGACGTAGTCGATGATGGCGCCGGCGACGTCCAGCCCGGTGGCGGACTCGATGCCCTCGAGGCCGGGCGACGAGTTGACCTCCATCACCAGCGGGCCGTCCTTGCCCTCGAGCATGTCCACGCCAGCCACGCGCAGGCCCATGATCTGCGACGCGCGCACAGCGGTGCGCTCGTAGTCCGGGCTCAGGGTCACCTTCTCGGTCGTGCCGCCGCGGTGCACGTTGGAGCGGAACTCATCGCCCTGGGCGCTTCGCCGCATGGCCGCCACCACGCGATCGCCGACCACCAGGGCGCGGATGTCCCTGCCCCTGGACTCCGCGATGAACTCCTGGATGAGCACGTTCTGGCGCGTGCTGTGGAGCGTCTCCACGATGGCCTCGGCGACGCGGTTGTCGGGCGCGAGGATGACGCCGATGCCCTGGGTGCCCTCCAGCAGCTTGATCACCACCGGCGCCCCACCGACGCGCTCGATCGCCGGGCGCACGCCGTTGCGGTCATGCACGAAGGCCGTGGCGGGCATGCCGATGTCGTGTCGCGAGAGGAACTGGATGGCGCGCAGCTTGTCGCGCGAGTTGGTGATGCCGTTGGCGGTGTTGGGCGTGTACACGTCCATCTGCTCGAACTGGCGCACGACCGCTGAGCCGAAGTAGGTGATGGACGCACCGATGCGCGGCACGACCGCGTCGTAGTCCGAGAGTGGCTTGCCGCGGTACTGCAGGTCCGGGTCACCCCTCGACAGGTCGATGGCGAAGCGCATCGTATCGAGCACACGGCAGCGGTGGCCGCGGACGAGAGCCGCTGCCTTCAGGCGTCGCGTGCTGTAGGCACCGGGAGCGCGCGAGAGGATGGCGACCTTCATGCTGGCCCTCCGGCGACGATGGCCAGGTCGGCGTCGTCGACGTCCGGGTCCGCGTCGTCGACGTCCACCTGATGGCTGCGCGTCATGACCGACCCCGGTTGCGCCGGCGGATCTCCTGCGGCGGCCGGCCGCCCAGGTAGGAGCGCGCGGGGTCCACGAGGAAGGCCCGCCGCAGCGCCTGGCGACCGATGAGCATGCGGAAGCCCATCTCGTCGCGGCGGGTCAGCGTCACCTCGACTGCCACGACGAGGCCGGCCAGCCGCATGCTGGTGTGGACGACCGGTCGCTCGTGCGCTGACCCTGACGAGCTGCGCACCGCGCGATGGTCGAGCAGGGGCGCCTCGACCAGCACCGGGTCGGCATGCGCGTCCTGCCATGGATGGATGGTGAAGCGGGCCCAGCGCTCCCCGGCGCGGTCGAAGGTCTCGACGTCGAAGGCATGCAGGGCCGAGGTCCGCGCGCCGGTATCGACCTTTGCCTTCACCCAGGGCACACCCCAGTCAGGCAGGGACACCCACTCGCGCCAGCCGATGGTCGTCGGAGGCGCTGGGTGCCGGCGAGTCGGGGTCATGCTGGCATCAGACTAGTGCCTCGGCTACGTCAGCTGCACCAGCAACAAGCTGGCCAGGCTGAGCGCGAGGAAGAAGCCACAGATGTCGGTGATGGTGGTCAGGATCGGTCCTGAGGCCACCGCCGGGTCCACGCCGAGGCGCTTGAGCAGCAGGGGCACGGTGCCACCGATGGACACCGCGATGAGCGTGTTGAGCGCCAGCGTCACGCCCACCACCAGGCCCAGCCACGGATTGCCATCCCAGATGGTGGCCACCGCGCCGATGAGCAGGCCCAGGGCGACCCCGTTGATCAGCCCGACCGAGCTCTCCTTGAGCCAGACACGGCCGACTTCGTAGGGCTTCACCAGTCCCAGCGAGAGCTCGCGCATGCTGACCGCGACGGCCTGGTTGCCACTGGCGCCCGACATGTCGCTGATGATGGGCAGGAACACAGCCAGCGCGATGACCTGGTCGAGGGTATCGATGTAGAGGGCGATGACGCTGGCGGCGATGACGTTGAGCACGATGTTGATGCTGAGCCACGAGAGCCGGCGCCTCGCGCGCGTGATGAGCGGCAGCGATCGCACCTCGTCGCCGCCGACGATGCCGCGCATGCGCAGCATCTCGCGCTCGCTGCGTTCCGCGATGGCATCCAGCACGGCGGTGCGGCGCGTGACCCCCAGGAGACGCCCGCGTGGATCCACCACCGGCACGGCGGCGATGGGGTGGGCCTCGAAGAAGTCACGCAAGTCGTCGAGGCCGGTCGAGGCGGCCCTGAACAGCGGCGGCACCATGACGTCGGCGACACGCTGGCCGCGCGGCGCTGCCGCCAGCGAGCTGGCAGCAGCGACCCCCACCAGGCGACCCAGGGGCGAGAGCACGTAGACGTAGCGGCTGAAGTGGTCGTCACTGTCCTCGGCATTCACGACCAGCGCATCGAGCGTCTCGCCGACCGTGGCGTTCTCGCCGACCTGCAGGAACTCGGTGATCATCAGGCCGCCGGCGACGTCGTCGGGGTAGTCCGCCAGCGCGCGCACCTCGCTGGCCACGCCCGGCTCCATCTGCCCCAGGATGGCAGCGGCCTCGGACGGGCCCAGGTCGGCGATGAGGTCCGCCTGCTCATCGCTCTGCATCTCGGTCACGATGGCGGCCGCATCGGTCGGGGTGAGCTGTTCGATGAGGTCGGCGGCCTGCTCATCGGGGGCGTCCTCGATGAGGTCGGCGGCCTCGGGAGGGGAGAGGGTCGTCAGCACCGCCTGCTGGTCCTCGGCCTCGAGGCGCAGGATGGCGCGGATGGCCTCACTCGGCTCGAGCGCGCCGATGGCGGCGTCCAGGCCTTCGCGGTCATCAGCCGCGGCCAGGTCCCGGATGCGCTCCAGGTACTGGCGATCGGTCTCAACGGTCATGGGGCTCTCCCACTACGGGTTGCGCGACGGCCATCCTACGTCCGGTCGTCCCCGTGGGTCCGTCAGTCCGAGTCGTATGTCTCGTCCCGCACGCGCTCCATCAGCTCGGCGAACAGGGCCGGCTCCTCGAAGGTGGGGCGGTGGCCGGAGTGCTCGAAGACGATGCGCTCCTTGCTGGGCGCCTCGAGCAGCTCGAACCACTCCTCCATGAGGACGGCGCGACCCCGCGCTTCGTGTGCCCCCTGGATCATGTACACCGGTACCTCGAGCACGGCGGCATCGCGACGGAAGTCGATGTCCTGGATCTGCGGGTACAGGACGGCGAACGTGTCGAGGAAGGCGCGCAGGCCGTTGAAGCGGTCCATCATGGTGTTCTCGGGCACGAACAGGTTGGCGGGCATCTCCTTGTCGCCGTCGAACTCCGGGTACGGGTTCCAGTCGTGCTCGTGGGACAGGGCGGCCTCATAGGCAAGGACGTCCTCGTACGGCGGCGGGCCGCTGTCGCGCAGCTGCGTGGCCAGGGCCTCGTCAGCCATCGATTCGGCCCAGGCGATGGTGTCCTCCCAGAACATGGTGTCCGTGGCGACCGGGCTGACCATCTGGCCGCTGCCGATCCAGGCGTGATACAGATCGGGTCGCTGCTGGACCGCCAGCACGCCCAGCAGCGAGCCCCACGACTGGCCGTGGAGATAGATGCGCTCCTCGTCGAAGCGCTCGCGCAGGTACTCGCTCAGCTCGATGGTGTCGGCCACCATCTGCTCGAGCGTGAAGGTTTCCGAGCGGATCGATGGCGGCGTACGACTTGCCCGTCCCGCGCTGGTCCCAGGTGACCACCACGAAGTCGTCCTCCAGCGAGGTGTCGGCTCGCATCGCCCCCAGGTCGGTACCGCCAGGCCCACCCGCGAGGTGCAACAGCACGGGGTTGTCGACGCTGCGGCCGCGGATCATCAGCGCCTGCTCGTGGCCGCCGAGGCTCACGCTGGTCAGCTCGGCGATGGAGCCTTCCGGTGCCTCGCCGTCACTGCCCATGATGGGGGCGATGCGAGCCGGCTGGGCGAACAGGATGGCAAGGCCGGCGGTCACGATGACGAGGGCGGCCACCAGCATCCAGCCCACGATACGCAGCCGCGTCGCCCCGGTGCGGCCGAGTCGCGCGGCCAGCTCGACGCCAAGGGCGCTGCCGAGCAGCATCGGTGGCAGCAACAGCAGGTAGGTGAGGCCGCGGCCGACCACGAAAGCGATGATGCCGTAGGTCGACCCCAGCTGGACGGCGTCGACGGTCGGTCCTTCGGCTCCCAGGCGGGCCAGCTCGAACGCGATGGCGAAGGCCAGCGGCGCCAGCAGCAGCGACCAGCGCGAGCGAAGGATGTAGCCGCTGGCCAGCCCGACCAGCAGTGCCGCAGCCATCCACGCCAATGCCTCGCCCGTGGTGGTCGGGCCGCGGGGCGTCAGCGCAGCCGCGATGATGCCGGCCACGACGGCCACGCCGACGCTGGCCAGTAACGCCAGGCCGCGTGTCCGGCGGGAGGTTGTGTCGGTTGACGCTATGTCGCTGGTGCCAGGCTGCGTGGCCGCGCTGGTCGATGTCATGGGCTGGGTCCCCCTGGCTTCGCGTGGGGCCTGCGGCATGATCTCGACCCGGCTCCCGATGCTCGGCCCCGACCGTACCTGGCGCTGGCCCGGCGCCGATAGGTGCGATCGGCCCGATACGCCCGGACCCGCCGGCCCTGTCGCAGCACGATGGATCTTCGCCGCCCGTCGCAGGTCGTGAGCGCGTTCGCGCCATCATCGAACCGTCCGAACCGCATCGTTCTCTCCGTGGCACCTCGCGCGGGTCCGCGCGATCCTCATCCAGAGTGTAGGGCGGGGCCGCTGGCCCGTGGACGGGGGTCACGTGCAGCGGCAGCTGCGCGGGGCGCTACTCGGTGCTGGCGCTGGGGCGCGGCTCACCGCCGGCGAGCGGGTCGTGGGGCAATCGGCGCACGCGTGCACGGCGCTTCCGTCGGGCCGGGATCATGTCGCGCATCGACTCCAACCTGCCGAAGCACAGAAGGCGGTCGTTGGGCTCCAGGACGCGGGACTCCCGGGGATTGGGGATGACTTCGACGCCCTGGTGCAGCGTCAGCACCGCGATGTCGCGCTCGCGCAGGCCCGATTCTGCGATGGTCTTCCCGACCAGCTCGGCATCCTCGCGCACGAGCAGCTCCGCCACGCCGTAGCCGGTGCTGACCGACAGGCGCTGGCGGACGTCCAGCTCGGGGAATGCGACCTGGTCGTCGACGTAGTCGATGATGGCGCCGGCGACGTCCAGCCCCGTGGCGGACTCGATGCCTTCGAGGCCGGGCGACGAGTTGACCTCCATCACCAGCGGGCCGTCCTTGCCCTCGAGCATGTCCACGCCAGCCACGCGCAGCCCCATGATCTGCGACGCGCGCACCGCGGTGCGCTCGTAGTCCGGGCTCAGGGTCACCTTCTCGGTCGTGCCGCCACGGTGCACGTTGGAGCGGAACTCATCGCCTTGGGCGCTTCGCCGCATGGCCGCCACCACGCGATCGCCGACCACCAGGGCGCGGATGTCCCTGCCCCTGGACTCGGCGATGAACTCCTGGATGAGCACGTTCTGGCGCGTGCTGTGGAGCGTCTCCACGATGGCCTCGGCGACGCGGTTGTCGGGCGCGAGGATGACGCCGATGCCCTGGGTGCCCTCCAGCAGCTTGATCACCACCGGCGCCCCACCGAGGCGCTCGATCGCCGGGCGCACGCCGTTGCGGTCATGCACGAACGCCGTGGCGGGCATGCCGATGTCGTGTCGCGAGAGGAACTGGATGGCACGCAGCTTGTCGCGCGAGTTGGTGATGCCGTTGGCGGTGTTGGGCGTGTACACGTCCATCTGCTCGAACTGGCGCACGACCGCTGAACCGAAGTAGGTGATCGACGCACCGATGCGCGGCACGATCGCGTCGTAGTCCGAGAGTGGCTTGCCGCGGTACTGCAGGTCCGGATCACCCCTCGACAGGTCGATGGCGAAGCGCATCGTATCGAGCACACGGCAGCGGTGGCCGCGGACGAGAGCCGCTGCCTTCAGGCGTCGCGTGCTGTAGGCACCGGGAGCTGCGCGAGAGGATGGCGACCTTCATGCTGTCCCTCCGGCGACGATGGCCAGGTCGGCGTCGTCGACGTCCGGGTCCGCGTCGTCGACGTCCAGCTGATGGCTGCGCGTCATGACCGACCCCGGTTGCGCCGGCGGATCTCCTGCGGCGGCCGGCCGCCCAGGTAGGAGCGCGCGGGGTCCACGAGGAAGGCCCGCCGCAGCGCCTGGCGACCGATGAGCATGCGGAAGCCCATCTCGTCGCGGCGGGTCAGCGTCACCTCGACTGCCACGACGAGGCCGGCCAGCCGCATGCTGGTGTGGACGACCGGTCGCTCGTGCGCTGACCCTGACGAGCTGCGCACCGCGCGATGGTCGAGCAGGGGCGCCTCGACCAGCACCGGGTCGGCATGCGCGTCCTGCCATGGATGGATGGTGAAGCGGGCCCAGCGCTCCCCGGCGCGGTCGAAGGTCTCGACGTCGAAGGCATGCAGGGCCGAGGTCCGCGCGCCGGTATCGACCTTCGCCTTCACCCAGGGCACACCCCAGTCGGGCAGGGACACCCACTCGCGCCAGCCGATGGTCGTGGGAGGCGCTGGGTGCCGGCGAGTCGGGGTCATGCTGGCATCAGACTAGTGCCTCGGCTACGTCAGCTGCACCAGCAACAAGCTGGCCAGGCTGAGGGCGAGGAAGAAGCCGCAGATGTCGGTGATGGTGGTCAGGATCGGTCCCGAGGCCACCGCCGGGTCCACGCCGAGGCGCTTGAGCAGCAGGGGCACGGTGCCACCGATGGACACCGCGATGAGCGTGTTGAGCGCCAGCGTCACGCCCACCACCAGGCCCAGCCACGGATTGCCATCCCAGATGGTGGCCACCGCGCCGATGAGCAGGCCCAGGGCGACCCCGTTGATCAGCCCGACCGAGCTCTCCTTGAGCCAGACACGGCCGATTTCGTAGGGCTTCACCAGTCCCAGCGAGAGCTCGCGCATGCTGACCGCGACGGCCTGGTTGCCACTGGCGCCCGACATGTCGCTGATGATGGGCAGGAAGACAGCCAGCGCGATGACCTGGTCGAGGGTATCGATGTAGAGGGCGATGACGCTGGCGGCGATGACGTTGAGCACGATGTTGATGCTGAGCCACGAGAGCCGGCGTCTCGCGCGCGTGATGAGCGGCAGCGATCGCACCTCGTCACCGCCGACGATGCCGCGCATGCGCAACATCTCGCGCTCGCTGCGTTCCGCGATGGCATCCAGCACGGCGGTGCGGCGCGTGACCCCCAGGAGACGCCCCCGTGGATCCACCACCGGCACGGCGGCGATGGGATGGGCCTCGAAGAAGTCGCGCAAGTCGTCGAGCCCGGTCGAGGCGGCCCTGAACAGGGGTGGCACCATGACGTCGGCGACACGCTGGCCACGCGGGGCTGCCGCCAGCGAGCTGGCAGCAGCGACTCCCACCAGGCGACCCAGGGGCGAGAGGACGTACACGTAGCGGCTGAAGTGGTCGTCACTGTCCTCGGCATTCACGACCAGCGCATCGAGCGTCTCGCCGACCGTGGCGTTCTCGCCGACCTGCAGGAACTCGGTGATCATCAGGCCGCCGGCGACGTCGTCGGGGTAGTCGGCCAGCGCGCGCACCTCGCTGGCCACGCCCGGCTCCATCTGCCCCAGGATGGCAGCGGCCTCGGACGGGCCCAGGTCGGCGATGAGGTCGGCCTGCTCGTCGCTCTGCATCTCGGTCACGATGGCCGCCGCATCGGTCGGGGTGAGCTGTTCGATGAGATCGGCGGCCTGCTCATCGGGGGCGTCCTCGATGAGGTCGGCGGCCTCGGGAGGGGAGAGGGTCGTCAGCACCGCCTGCTGGTCCTCGGCCTCGAGGCGCAGGATGGCGCGGATGGCCTCGCTCGGCTCGAGCGCGCCGATGGCGGCGTCCAGGCCTTCGCGGTCATCAGCCGCGGCCAGGTCCCGGATGCGCTCCAGGTACTGGCGATCGGTCTCAACGGTCATGGGGCTCTCCCACTACGGGTTGCGCGACGGCCATCCTACGTCCGGTCGTCCCCGTGGGTCCGTCAGTCCGAGTCGTATGTCTCGTCCCGCACGCGCTCCATCAGCTCGGCGAACAGGCCCGGCTCCTCGAAGGTGGGGCGGTGGCCGGAGTGCTCGAAGACGATGCGCTCCTTGCTGGGCGCCTCGAGCAGCTCGTACCATTCCTCCATGGGGACGGCGCGACCCCGCGCCTCATGTGCCCCCTGGATCATGTACACCGGTACCTCCAGCACGGCGGCATCGCGACGGAAGTCGATGTCCTGGATCTGCGGGTACAGGACGGCGAACGTGTCGAGGAAGGCGCGCAGGCCGTTGAAGCGGTCCATCATGGTGTTCTCGGGCACGAACAGGTTGGCGGGCATCTCCTTGTCGCCGTCGAACTCCGGGTACGGGTTCCAGTCGTGCTCGTGGGACAGGGCGGCCTCGTAGGCAAGGACGTCCTCGTACGGCGGCGGGCCGCTGTCGCGCAGCGTCGTGGCCAGGGCCTCGTCAGCCATCAATTCGGCCCAGGCGATGGTGTCCTCCCAGAACATGGTGTCCGTGGCGACCGGACTGACCATCTGGCCGCTGCCGATCCAGGCGTGATACAGATCGGGTCGCTGCTGGACTGCCAGCACGCCCAGCAGGGAGCCCCACGACTGGCCGTGGAGATAGATGCGTTCCTCGTCGAAGCGCTCGCGCAGGTATTCGGTCAGCTCGATGGTGTCGGCCACCAGCTGCCCTGGCGTGAAGGTGTCGAGCGGGTCGATGGCGGCGTACGACTTGCCCGTCCCGCGCTGGTCCCAGGTGACCACCACGAAGTCGTCCTCCAGCGAGGTGTCGGCTCGCATCGCCCCCAGGTCGGTGCCGCCAGGGCCACCGGCGAGGTGCAGCAGCACGGGGTTGTCCACGCTGCGGCCTCGGATCATCAGCGCCTGCTCGTGGCCGCCGAGGCTCACGCTGGTCAGCTCGGCGATGGAGCCTTCCGGTGGTTCGCCGTCGCTGCCCATGATGGGGGCGATGCGAGCCGGCTGGGCGAACAGGAAGGCGAGGCCGGCGGTCGCGATGACGAGGGCGGCCACCATCATCCAGCCCACGACACGCAGCCGCTTCGCCCCGCTGCGGCCGAGACGCGCAGCCAGCTCGACGCCAAGGGCGCTGCCGAGCAGCATCGGTGGCAGCAGCAGCAGGTAGGTGAGGCCGCGGCCGACCACGAAGGCGATGATGCCGTAGGTCGACCCCAGCTGGACGGCGTCGACGGTCGGGCCTTCGGCTCCCAGGCGGGCCAGCTCGAACGTCACGGCGAAGGCCAGCGGCGCCAGCAGCAGCGACCAGCGCGAGCGAAGGATGTAGCCGCTGGCCAGGCCGACCAGCAGCGCCGCAGCCATCCACGCCAGCGCCTCGCCCGTGGTCGTTGGACCGCGGGGCGTCAGTGCGGCCGCGATGATCCCGGCCACGACGGCCACACCGACGCTGGCCAGCAGCGCCAGGCCGCGCGTTCGGCGGTGGGTGCGGTCGGCTGGCGCGTCGTCACTGGAGGCAGGCCGCGTGGCTCTGCTGGTCGATGTCATGGGCTGATCCCCCTGGTTCATGTGGGGCCCGCGGCATGATCTCGACCCGGCTCCCGGTGCTCAGCCTCGACCGTAGCTGCCTCCGGCCCGGCGCCGATAGGTGCGATCGGCCCGATACGCCCGGACCCGCCGGCCCCTGTCGCAGCACGATGGATCTACCCGCCCGTCGCACGTCGTGGGCCGAAGCGCCGTTGCCGCGCGGCCCTGGGTTTCGTGGCGGCGCCGACGGAGCGGCCTGGGCCGTCACTTGTGTCTGGTGGCTGTTGGGTGGCTCGCCGCGTGTGCTATGGCTGGGTCGCCAGCGCGGGCTCTGGGGCGCCACGTGTTCCATCTCGACTGAGTGGCGGCTCGGATGGGAGGCCTGGTGCCCCCAGTGTTCCGGGTCGACAGCCTGGCACGCGCCGCGTTCCTAACTGGCGAGTCCAGGCGCGAACGCGTCACGTTGGATCACCCGGCGTTCCGTCGCCACGTGTCGTAGGTGAACAGCAGGGTGTCCGTCCGCCGCATGCCGCGGGGTCGACGGAGGCAGCGTTTGGCCTAGCCGGCTTCTGTTGCCGCGCGGCGCCGCCCGAAGCCCTGCACGAAACGGCTCAGCGTGTCCGACATGCTGCCGCGCTCCATGACCACGTCGATGAGGACGAAGCGGTCACGCGTGGCGACGGCCAGCTCGAGGGCTTCGGCAAGCTCGCGGCGAGTTCGCACGCGGATGCCGAGCCCGCCCAGTGGCCCCGCCAGCTCATGGAATGGCCAATCGTCGAGGTCGTTGTAGCCGGCATCGGGCTGGAACGCGCGCAGCATCTCCCAGGACGCGTTGTTGAAGACGATGACGATGGGGTCCCAGCCATAGCGGCGACAGTTGCCCAGTTCCCAGCCGGTCATGGCGAAGGCACCATCACCGACGAGGATGAGGGGCCGTTCACCAGTCGCCACCTGCACACCCAGGCCGGCGGGCACGCCGAATCCCATGCCTGCGTAGTAGCCGGGCGCGGCCAGTGCATGCTGGTCGATATCCATGGCCGTGAAGAGGCAGTCGCCCATGTCCGAGGCCATCGGCAGTGACCCGTGGGACCGCATCATGTCGTTGATGGCGGTGGCGATGTCGTTCGGGCTCACCGCCGCATCGTCCGCCGGCAGGTCATACGGCGGGGGTGGTGGATCGGGCAGGTCGGGACGGATGCCCAGCGGCCGGGCCCTGGCGGCCATGGCGATCACCAGGTCCGCCAGCGGCACGTCCGGATAGACGTGGAAGCCGAGCCGCACCTGTCGTTCGGCCGCGAGGATGGTCTGGCGCAGGTCGATCTGCCGCAGCGAGATGGAGAAGTTGGTGTCCGAGAGGATGACGCCGAGGAGGAGTAGCGCGTCGGACGACTCCACCAGCTCGGTGATCTCGGGCTGGCCGGCGACCCCGATGTAGGTTCCCAGCGGTGGGTTGGCCGACTCCGCCAGCAGGCCGCGACCCATGAACGTGGTGACCACCGGGATCCCCAGGCGTTGCGCCAGGCCGGCCACCGCGTCCTCGATGCCGTAGCGGCGGATCTCGGCGTCGACCATCAGCACCGGCGAGCTGGCCGCGCTGAGGCGTTCCAGGATCTCGACCGCAGCGGCTTCGACCGCGTCTACGTCGACTGGACTGGGAGGAAGCACCGGCACCGGACCGATCTCGGCCGCGACCATGTCGCGCGGGACCTCGATGTACACCGGCTGCGAGCGTTCGCGGCAGGTGCGAAGCACACGGGCGATCTCGCCGCCCGCGCTAGCCGGGTCGTCCAGCACGGCCTGGTCGCAGGTGATCTCGCGATACACGTTGAGCTGCGACTCGAGCGTGCGCGCCTGGTGGTGCACCAGCAGGCCGCTGGAGCGTTCGGAGCGAGACGGCGCCCCGGAGAGCACGACCACCGGCGACCGCTCGGCGTAGGCGCCGGCGATGGGGTTGACGAGGTTGAAGGCACCCGCCCCGTACGTGATGGCGGCCACGCCGATGCCGCCATGGAAGCGCGTGGCAGCGTCGGCCGCGAACCCCACTGCCGGCTCGTGGCTCAGGGTGTACAGCGGCAGCTCGGCGCTGCGCTCGATGACGTCGAAGAGCGGCAACGCGAAATCGCCGGGGATGCCGAAGATCTCGCGTGCCCCGGCACGGCGGAGCGCCTGCAGCAATGCCTCGGCCAGTCGCACGTCTGCCCTCCCTTGGTCCTGTGCCAGGACGACTGGCCATCAGCATAGTGGCGCGGCATCCGCCGACACGCCGCGGCCGCCGACACGCCGCAGGCGTCACCACGCGCACCGACCCGCGTTCGACGCGCGCCGACCCGCGTCCGACGCTCATCGCCAGCGGTTACGCTCCACACATGAGCAGCGACCGATATGCCCAGCGCCGCGCCGATCTCATGGCCCGGCTCGGCGACACCATGGCCATCATCCCCGCCGGGCGGCCACAGACTCGCAACGACGATGTCACGCACCCCTTTCGCCAGGACTCCGACTTCCACTTCCTGACTGGTTTCCCCGAGCCCGACGCGGTCGCCGTGCTGGATCCGGCAGCATCACGGCCGTACACGCTCTTCGTGCGTCCTCGGGATCCCGAGCAGGAAGCGTGGACCGGCCGGCGCGCTGGGGTGACCGGCGCCGTCGAGCGTTTCGGAGCCGACGCTGCCCACCCCATCGACGAGCTGGCAGAGTGGCTGAAGCGACAGCTCCTGGGCCGCAGCGCGCTGGGCTACGTCCTGGGCGGGCCGCTCGATCGCCCGGTGCTGGGTGCCATCGCCGGAGATCCGCAGCCATGCTGCACGCACCGGCGAGCGTGCGCCCGACCAGCTGCTCGACCTGCGCTCCATCCTCCATGAGCTGCGGCTGATCAAGTCAGCCGACGAGATCGCTGCCCTGCGCGAGGCCTGTCGCATCACCGCCCTGGCCCACGTCGAGGCCATGCGCTTCTGCCGAGCGGGCATGAACGAGCGGCAGGTGCAGGCGGTGCTCGAGTACGTCTTCGCGCAGCTGGGCGCCGAGCGGGTGGGCTATGGCTCCATCGTGGCCGGCGGTGACAACGCGGTGATCCTCCACTATGTCGAGAATGACCAGCCGCTGCACGCCGGCGATCTGCTGCTCATCGACGCCGGCGCCGAGTACCGCCACCTCACCGCGGACGTCACCCGTACGTTCCCCGTCGAGGGGCGCTTCTCCTCGCCCCAGCTCGCGGTCTACGAGCTCGTCCTCGCCGCGCAGCGTGCCGTCATCGAGCTGTGCCGGCCCGGGTTGCCCTATGACGAGATGCATACCAGGGCGGTGCAGGTGCTGTCGGCCGGGCTCGTGGAGCTGGGTCTCCTGCCCGGCTCGCTCGACGAGGTCATCCAGAAGGGCTGGTACCGCCAGTTCTTCTTCCACGGCACGGGTCACTGGCTGGGCATCGACGTGCACGATGCCGGGGCCTATCGCGTCGACCGAGCGGGCCGACGACTGGAGCCGGGAATGGCGTTCACCGTCGAGCCCGGGCTCTACATGGCAGCGGACAAGGCCAACCTGTCGCTCTCACACGCGAGCTACGATGCCGACGAGCGCCTGCGCCTCACCTTCGAGCTTGGTGCGGTGGCGGCCAAGGCCGAGATCGCCCGCCGTGAGGCCGAGGCCGGATACCTCGAGTTCGCGGTACCGCAGCACTTCCTCGGCATCGGCGTCCGCATCGAGGATGACCTGCTCGTCACCTCCGAAGGCTGCGAGAACCTGACCGTGTTGGCGCCCGTCGACCCGCAGGCCGTGGAGGCCACCTGCGCGCAGGAGAGCTCGCTGCCGCTGTTCGGCTGAGGCCGAGGAACGGCTCGCCAGCCCCGCTGCCACCAGCTCCGGCCGCCCTCGACAGGGCAGTTGTCAGGAGGCTTCACCCATCAGCGGTCGCCGCCGCCCGGGGCCGGCGAACGCGCGGTCCAGCCACTGCCGCACCGGAGCCGGCGTGTGCACGATGGCGTAGTACGCGATGTAGGCATAGGCCGCGCCGGCGATGGTGTCATGCACCCAGTGATCGCCGGTGTACACGACCGAGATCGCCACGAGCAGGGTGTAGCCGAACGCCAGCCAGGCGATACGTCCGAAGGCCCGTCGCAGGAAGAGGAACGCCAGGAACGGGTAGGCCACGTGCAGCGACGGCCAGGCAGCGACGTCATTGGGTCCCAGGCCGTAGAACACCGAGGTATAGAGGAACTTTCCGTCGAACCCGACCGAATCGGCGATCGAGTGGAAGACCTCCGGCTTCAGGTAGGTGATGAGGGGCATCCCATCCGCCCCGTCGAGCAACCCTCGCTCCGCCGCGTACCACGGTGGCGCCGCCGGGAAGAGCAGGTAGGTCACGAAGGCGGCGAGGCTGAGCAGGATGAGCGCAGCCATGTAGTCGTGGAACCAGGTGCGCCGCCAGAGCCACAGGATGACGCCGGTCATGATGGGGATCAGGAAGTGGACCATGTACACCGAGGTGGCCACGATCGCGGCCAGGTCGAAGCTGGAGCCGGAGTGGAACGTCTCCTGGAGGACCTGCGTCGGCACGTTGCCGAACGCCAGCAGCCGCTCGGCGACCAGCAGGCTCTCCATGTGGACCGCGAAGCCGGCGTCGTCGGCCAGTCCACGCATGAGCTCGTAGGCAAGCAGCAACGCGATGAGCGGAAGCCAGCTGGCCAGGTGCAATCGGCCGCTGACCAGCAGCACGCCGGCGAGACCGAGCGCCACGATGGCCACATCGGGCGTGACGGCGATCCCGCCCTGCAGCATCAGGGCAGCGACAAGCATGGAGTAGCAGGCGAGCCCCACCAGCAGCAGTCGCTGGTTGCGACGCTCCAGGGGCCGGGTCTGCACAGACTCGATCTCGGTCGTGGCGAACCCTCCCAAGACGACAACACACGGCACGTGTCGACCCACATAGACTACCTGCTCGGCGATACATCTGCGCGCGAGACTCAAGGGCAAGCGATCGGAGTCCGCGCGAAGGGGTCACAGGCGAGCCCGGCCGCAGCGGCTGCGGTCCTCGGGCCCGATGGCCTACTCTTCGCAGCGTGAGCGACGAGTGAGCGATGGCGAAATCACAGGGGCGCACGTCCTGGCGATGCATCGATGAGCGCGATCCCGGTCACCCGGACGCGTGTCCGTCTGAGGCCAGACCCGCGCCGGGTCGTCATCAGGCCGTTCCTGCCGGGAGCGCACATCCCCTCCAACGGTCGTGAACGTGCCGGACACGTCGTCCGGCGGATCCTGGCCCTCTCGGAGGCCGAGGTCTCGTCGACGCTGCTGTCCACCCGCGATCAGTTCGCCGACCGGCATGCCGACCTGGACGGCGCGCTCGAGCGCAACTTCGAGGCCGTTGCCGGGCTCATCGACGACCCCGACAGCCTGACGCCCGAACGCCGACTCCTGATCGGGGCCTACTTCACCCACGAGTACGCCATCGAGGCTGCCGCACTCTCGAATCCCTCCATCGTCCCGGCTCCGGATCAGTCTGGCCTCGGGCCAGGCGAACAGCGCTTCATCGTCAGCCTGCGGGCGATCGGCGAGGGGCACCTCTCCTCGATCGAGTTCCGCTCGGGTGTCATCGACGCTGCGGCTGGCATCAGCATCGATGCGCCCAGTCCCTACACCACCATCGGCGAGCGACACGATCCGCTGTACCAGAACCGCGCCTTCTGCACCAAGCTGCAGGAGCTGGGTGTGCTCAACGAGATCGCCACGCTCGTGCTGGACCCACTGCCGGCGGCGTTCACGCTGGGTCAGCTGGAGGCGGCCATCCGCGACCTGGACGACCACGGCGTGGATCGCGCCGTCGCGTACGAGACGACCAGGATCATCCACTGGGTGGCTGCCTCCAACTACACCACCACCTTCGAGGAAGGCTCGCGGCTCTCGGAACGGGTGATCTTCCCGTCAGGGCCGGCCGAGAGCCAGGGCATGGAGGACGCCCGCTTCGTCAGGTTCAGCCACGACGACGGCAGCGTGCTCTACTACGCCGTCTACACCGCCTTCGATGGCTTCCAGATCCTGCCGCAGCTCATCGAGACGTCCGACTTCGTCTCCTTCAACGTCTCCACCCTGAACGGCGAGGCCGCACGCAACAAGGGCATGGCCCTGTTCCCGCGCATGATCGAGGGGCGCTACGTGGCCCTCTCCCGCCAGGACAACGAGAGCAACTTCATCATGTTCTCCGACGACGTCCGCCACTGGCGCGAGCCGCTGACGATCCAGGAGCCGGAGCGGCCCTGGGAGCTGATGCAGCTGGGCAACTGCGGCTCACCGCTGGAGACCGAGGCGGGCTGGCTCGTCATCACCCACGGCGTGGGTCCCATGCGCCGCTACGCCCTTGGGGCGATCCTGCTCGATCTCGATGACCCGCGCCGAGTCCTTGGTCACCTCGACGAGCCGCTGTTGGTGCCAGCGGAAGACGAGCGGGACGGGTACGTGCCCAACGTCGTCTACTCCTGCGGCAGCATGATCCACGGCGACCAGCTGGTGATCCCCTACGGTTTCTCGGACCTGGGCAGCGGCATCGCCGCCATCCCGCTCGAGGATGTCCTACGCCGGCTGGGGTAAGGGCAGTGCGAGTGCTCCAGGGCCGTGCAGGCCCGATCGGGTGCGATGCCGCCGCACCACCTCGTGGTAGACCGCGAGGTACTCGTCCACCATGCGCTCTACGTCGAACCGCTGCCTGACCGAGGCCCGTACTGCCAGGCGGTCGACGCTGCCCGACGTGTGCACGGCGGCCACGGCCTGCTCGGTACCACTCACCAGGAAGCCGTTCTCGCCATCGCGGATGATCTCCGGCATCGAGCCGCGGGCATTGGCGATGACCGGCGTTCCGCAGGCCATGGCCTCGACCACGCTGAAGCCGAACGGCTCCTCGAAGTCGATCAGGTGTAGCAGCGCCCGGGCGCGGCCGAGCAGCTCGCTGCGCGAAGTCGCCGCTGACTGGCCCGATGTAGGACACCCGGTCCCCGTCCAGCCGCGGCTTGACCATGCGGTCGAAGTAGTCCTGGTCCTGGACGATGCCCGCGATGACCAGCGGCAGGCCGGCGCGCTGCGCCACATCGATGGCCTCGACGGTCCCCTTGTCAGGGTGGATGCGGCCGAAGAACAGGAGGTACTCGCCGGGCGTGGAGCGCAGCTCGAACTGCTGCATATCGATGCCGTGATGGATGGTGGCGAGATACTCGAGCTTGTCGTGCCGATCGGCCGCGCTGATGGCGACGTAGTAGGTGCGTCCGTTGTACTTCTCATACACGGGCACGATGCGCTCGGACGAAAAGCCGTGGATGGTCGTGACCACCGGGGTGTCGACCAGTCCGCTGTAGGTCAGCGGCAGGAAGTCGAAGCTGTTGTGGATGAGGTCGAACTCGGCGGCTCGATCGAAGAGCGCGGAGATGTGCAGGCTCTCCCAGACCTTGGCATCCAGTGTCGGGTCCTCGGAGTATCCGCGTGGCGCGGTTGCTCGCAGGCGCGCGCTGGTGACCGAGTCCGCCGTCGCGAACAGCGTGACGTCGACGCCGCGACGTACCAGCCCTTCGGCCAGCAGCGACACGAACTGCTCCCACGGCCCGTAGTGTCGTGGCGGCACACGCCACGAGATGGGTGCCAGCAGGGCCACCGTCAACGGCCGCGCCGTCATGGGAGCGCCGCCATCGACTCGCGCCCTGTCTCCACCGTTCGCGCCGCTCGCTGCCGACCGGCCCGGATGTGCTCGAGGGCGATGAGCCACATCAACGTGGATTCCGCCCCCTTGTTGCGGCTGACGCCCGCCGGGCCGATGCCGTCACCACAGGCTCCCGAGGCCGGCTCGGCCACCCAGGCGTCGGCGTCGTTGCGGCCCAGGAACCAGCCGTACGCCATCTCCATGGCATCGCGGTAGCGCGACGAGCCAGTGACCGCGTAGGCGGTGTCGGCTGCCAGCAGCAGCGTCGTGGTGGAGATGGCCTGCTGGTCGAAGCGAGGTCTCGGTCCACCCCGCTGCCACCAGCCGTCATTGCCCACGCTGCGCAAGTGCCCATCCCCCGTCGTCTGCGCGTCGATGAGCCAATCGAGGACCTCGAGTCCGCCCTGCACCATGCGTGGTCGATCGAGCCTGCGACCCCCGATGATCAGGGCTCTCGGCAGGAGCTCGTTCTCATAGGTGACGGCGCCCTCGGGCCATGGCCAGAGGGTGTCCACCAGGCAGCGCTCGAAGGACCGCTGCAGGGAACCACCGACCCGTTGGCAGACATCGGTCACCTCGCCGACCATGCCAGCCCGCGCTGCCGCGTCGCACGCCAGCAGCACCGTTGCGAGCGGTCGCAGATGGCGGACTCGACTGGCGGTCGGAAGCGCCCGTTCGAACAGGGCCACGGCGCTGTCGCGTGCCGGGCTCACCGGGGCTTCGACGATCACCTCGGCGAGCGCCTGCAGCGCACGCGCGTCCGCGTCCTCCGATCCAGGGACGTCGCAGCCAGGTGCCATCGAAGCGGCGCAGGTTGCGGAAGCGACCAGTGGCGTCCTCGAAGGCCTCACCCAGGAACGTCACGTTGCGGGTGGCGCTCGCCTCGACGGCCTCCCAGCCGAGTTCGCGCTGATGCAGCAGGTCGACGAGCAGGGCTCGCGCCACGTCATCCGTGCAATACCCGTGATCAGGGTCGGGCCGGGCATCCTGTGCGTGCTGCATGATCCCGATCTCGGTGGTCAGGGCATCAAGATGCCGGCGACTCACCGGGAACAGCGGGGCAAGGTCAGGCACTTGGCACCGTGACGGCTGGGATCGCCAGGGCTCGCACGTCGCGCGGCACCGTCCGCATCGTCGTGAAGAGGCTCCGGTAGTCAGCTGCGACCCGCGTCCAGAGCATGCCGCGTCCGTGGGCGTAGGCGCGTTCGGCCATCGCCGCGCGGAGGTCATGGTCCTGCAGGAGCTCGATGAGCGCGCTGCTCATGGCTGCCCGATCGCGAGGTGGCACCAGCCGGCCGCGTCCGTCAGCGAGGATTTCGCTGGCGTACAGATACGGGGTGGAGACCGACGGCTTGCCTGCCGCCATGGCATAGGAGAGCGTGCCTGACACGATCTGGTCCAGGTTCGGATAGGGGGTCACGAACACGTCCGTCGCCTCCAGCCAGCGGGATAGCTCCAGGCGCCCCACGAAGCGGTCCACGAACACCACGTGATCCGCCAGCCCCAGGTCGGCCACAAGGGACTCCAGGCGGTTGCGGTACCGTTCGCCCTCGCTGGCAAGCAGCTCCGGATGGGTCGCACCGAGGATCACGTAGCGCGCGTCGGGCACGGCTCGTGCTACCGCGGGCATGGCCTCGATCACCGACTCGTAGCCTTTGCCGGGACCGACGAGACCGAAGCTCAGCAGGACCGGGTGACCCCCGAGACCGACCGATCCCTTGATGCTGTCCGGCTCCACCAGGGGCAGGTCGGGCACACCGTGCGGGATGATCCTCACCCTCGCGGGATCGGCATCGTAACGCTCCGACAACAGGGACGCCGCCGCCTGCGACATCACCACCACGGCGGCGGTGGAGGCCATGATCCCCCGCATGATGCGGTGCTGCGCGACCGTCGGATGGCGCAGCACGGTATGCAGGGTCGCTACGGCCGGGACGGAGAGGGCGCCCAGGAAGTCGAGCACGCCCTTGCCGTCATCGGGACCCCAGATGCCGTACTCGTGCTGCACGGAGACGCCATCGATGCCGCAGGCAGACAGGGATCGGGCGACGCGCGCGTAGTCGGCGTGCACGTCGGTGCGGATGGCGTGGTGGACCAGGTGGCCCTGGTGGGGGACCTCGTCAGGACGCCGAAGTGCCACGATCTCGTGGCTTCCGATCGCTCGGCCCAGGTCGGCCGTGAAGGTGGCGATGCCGCAGCGACGTGGTGGATAGGTGGAAACGAACGCGATACGAGACATCGAGCCCTCCAGGCGTCCCGCGCGCCGCGCGGGGTCGGGGCCGAAACGGATCGATGCTTCGTCTATCAGACCAGTCGCGTAACCATGGACCGGGCACAGTCAGGCAGATGGTGACGACCGGCACGGAGCAGGGCGATCCATCTTGCGCGTCCGAGTCCATCACGACCCGGCGAAGCCCGACCGCTTCTGCCAGTCACTACCATGCGCGCGGATCCCGGTCTTGTCAATCGTGGGCGGTGTTGGACAGGTCGGGCGGAGTTGGACAGTCGCGGTGCCGCGCCTACTGCAACGCACCTGCGATGCCGCGGCGCCTCACGACGGCCCGGCCGTTAGCCGCCGTCCTCGACACTCCCCGGCATAGGAGGTGCCCGGCCATGGTCCAGATCACCCGATCCCCCACGTTCTTCGAGTCCGCGTCCGACGTGGTGCAGGAAGGGCTCGAGCGGGCGAGGGACGCCATCGACATGGTGGCCGAGCGAGGCAGTGAGGCTGTCGACAACGTGGACACCGACAGCCTCAGGTCGATCGGCCGCGAGCTCATGGGAAACCTCCAGGCCCGCCAGCCGGACTGCTCTGCGCCCATCCGGGCCGCGCGCGACGATGAACGCCTGAAGTCCGCGGCCGTGGCTGGTGTCGTCATCTTCATCACCAGCCTGGTCGTCCTGCTCCTCGCTCGCGAGGTCGCCAAGCGTCGGGCCACGCAACGTCGCCAGCAGCGAAAGGTGAACCGTCCGGCAGCAGCCACCACTGAGGGGTGACGGCGCAGTCATCCCCGCCAGCCCAGATGTGTCCGGCACTCGTCGCGGCATCAGCCGAGGACGGACGGGCCCAATAGGAAAGGACCGACCGACATGAGACTCCCCCGCATCGCCGCCCTGACGGCGGCCGCCCTGCTCGTGCTCGCCGCTTGCGGTGACGGTGACGACGTTGCCACCCCGGTCCCTAACGGTGACGATGCCCCGGCCGTGGCTACCTCGGCTCCCGAGGAGGGCGTGGTCGAGACGATGCCGGCTCCCGACGAGGACGTCGTCGAGGAGAGCCCAGCTCTCGATGAGGGCGCGGTCGAGGAGTAGCCCGTGCCGGCCCCGGCGATCCAGGGTGCGCGAGCGAGTGGTGCTTCTGCCAGGAGGCGTGAGCGCCACTCGTTCCTGTCTGGTTACCCGGGAGGTCCACATCCCGCCCGCCCCGGTACGTCCAGCTCGCCCCGATTGGCGTTTGACACACCCGCGCAAGGCGAGCCACTCGACCGCTGAGGCGCCCCTAGCGTGCGGCGAGGAAGAGTAACGGAGTCCAGCGGCTCGCCTCCCACCAGGGCGGCCATCGAGCACATCCAGATGGAGGAGACCATCATGTATCGTCCCCAGCGCCTCCTGTCCGGCGCCGCAGCCGTCGCCGCAACCGCGCTCCTGGCGTCGAGCGGTATCGCCTTCGCGCAGGAGGAGTCCCCTGCGACGGAAGACCCGGGCACGGGGGAGGTCGCCAGCAGCGCCGAGGCGCACCCGATCCACATCCACGACGGATCCTGCGACCAACTCGGCGACGTCAAGTATCCACTTGGCGCGATCTCCACGGACCTCATGGTTCATAACGAGGCGGTCGGGGGGGCCGAAGACCAGGAGGTGGCGCTCAACCTGACGCTCGTGGCGGCCACGCTTGCCGATCTCACCAGCGCCCCGCACGCCATCAACATCCATCAGAGCGAAGAGGACATGGACACGCACCTGGCCTGCGGCGACATCACCGGCTCGATCGTCGATAGCGGCACGCTGGTGATCCGCCTGGACGAGCTCGATGGCAGCGGCTACCTCGGCTTCGCGCTGCTGCGGGAAGAGCCCGAGCCCACCGAAGACGGCCAGATCGCAACGGCGGTCTACAGCATGCTGACCGAGATTGATGCGGGCATGACATCTCCGACAGACCCGGACGCCGAAAGCCCGGCTGCTGAGAGCCCGGCCGCCGAAGACCCTGCGATGTCGCCCGCGCCCGAGGATGACCCGGCCACCGAGAGCCCGGCCGCGGACGATCCCGCGATGTCGCCCGCGCCCGAGGATGACCCGGCCACCGAGAGCCCGGCTGCCGAAGACTCCGCGATGTCTCCGGCGCCCGAGGGTGAGGATGGGGGAGCCGAGGAGAGCCCCGCGGCCTGACCCGCATCCTCCCATCCGACCCTAAGAATCGAAGGGACCCGGGCCTGAGCCCGGGTCCCTTGTTGCACGGGAAGCGCTAGGGTCGCGGCGCGGGCATCTCGAAGCGCGTCAGCAGTTGGTCGGTCGGCGCGAAGTCGTCCCGCAGCACCGGCGCCCCGGCGATGAACCCGTCGATCTCTGTCGCGTTCGTCGCCAGGTACGCATCCCCGCCATGTGCCCGGTTCGCCCGCAAGATCGCCTCCTCCGGCAGCGATCGATCAGAGGCCACGAGGATGACGTTGCCGCCGCTGGTGCCTTCGACGCGACTGGCCGGGCCGTAGACGCCGACGTAGTCGAAGACCGCGGCGAAGGTCGCCAGCTGGGCTCGCGCCAGCTCGAGCGGTGGGTGGTCGATGATGTTGATGGCGTAGATGCCACCCGGCGCCAGCACCCGGTGGACCTCCGCCACGAGCTCGGTCGTGGTCAGGTGCCACGGCACTGCCGGACCGGCGAAGGCGTCTCCGATGACCAGGTCATAGCGACCCGTCGGCTCATCCGCCACGCTTAGCCGACCGTCCCCGATGACGACGCTGAGTTCATCCGATGTGGTCAGGCCCAGCTCCTCGCGTGCCACCTGAACGACCAGGGGGTCGAGTTCCAGGACGCGGTTCGTGGAGCCCGGCCTGGTCGCCGCCACGTACCGCGGCAGGGTGAAGCCACCTCCCCCGAGATGCAGGACGGCGAGAGGCGTCGACGCGGGAGCGATGGCGTCGGCCACATCGCCCAGCAGCCTGGTGTAGGCGAACTCGAGGTGGCTCGGATCATCCAGGTCGACGAAGGCATGTCGCAGCGTGTCCATGCGCAGCAGCCGCTCCGAACCGTCCGCGGAGACGACCTCGACGCTGATGCAGAAGTAGGCGCTTTCGCGCTGGCAGGGCTGGGGCGACGCGATGGCCCAGAGCACCGCACCGCCCGCGACCAGCAGCGCCAGCGCGGTCGGCGCTGATGGTCGGGACCGGCCCAGCATGGCCGCCGCGACGACGCCGGCCAGCATGAGGGCCACGCCCAGGCCGACGATGATGGGCCGCGTGGGAATGGCTGATACCAGCACGAAGCCGGTCATGAACGAGCCGACGATGGCCCCGGTCGTGCCGATCGCCGAGTAGCGCCCGACGATCGACCCGGTCTGTCCCAGGTGCTGGAGCTGCATCTTGACGACCGTGGGGCTGGCGGCCGAGAGCACGGCTGCCGGCAGGAAGAAGGCGGTCGCGGCGTAGATGAGGATGCCTTGGGGACCGGGCCCGACGCCAGCGTTGGCGACGAAGCCGACCATCGGGATGACGGCCAGTGCCAGCACGCCGCCGACGAAGAGGATGGGTCCCAGGAGGCGGCGCGGTTCGACCGCGTCAGCCAGGCGGCCACCCAACCAGGTGCCCAGCGCGATCCCGGCGAGCACGGTGCCGATGACCCCGGTGGTGACCTCGATGGTGATGCCCAGGTAGGGCGCCAGCAAGCGGACCGCGAGGATCTCGAGCGTCAGCACGGCGGCGCTCGCTCCGAAGACGATCAGTCCGGCGACGATGGGTCGCATGGGTGACAAGCCTGCCATCAAGTCGACGGCAGTGCACGCATCAGCCGTCGGGACGCGACCGCGAACCCCCCCCGGCCGATGACCCGGGGAGCGTGACCGAAGCCGGGCGCCGATAGGCCCATCGGCACTACGTTCGGGGCCACCAACGCTCCACAGTCGAGCATGCGCGATCACGGCCGGCTGTCCCGCGGCATCCCTGCTGCTCCCGGCCAGTACCCAGGCCGATCGACACGGCTGCACCCTGGCAGCCCTCATGAAGGAAGACGTTGCGTGGACTCGACACTGCTGCTGCTCCTGGTGCCACTGCTCCTCATCCAGCTCGGACTGCTCGTGTGGGGTCTCTATGACCTGACCAGGCCAGGGCGCAAGGTCAGGGGAGATAGCCAGCTGCTGTGGGGACTGGTGATCATCTTCCTCAGCATCGTCGGTCCCGTCATCTACTTCCTCTTCGGGCGCGAGGAAGCGTGACCATCGCTGTCGCCCATGCCGGGACGGGCGCCTCGGTCCCGCCCGCGATCGAGACACGCGGCCTGACCAAGCACTATGGCGATGTCGTTGCCCTCGCTGGGCTCGACCTGGTCGTGCCGGCGGGCTCGATCTTCGGCTTCCTCGGGCCCAACGGCGCCGGCAAGACGACGACGCTGCGTCTCCTGACCGGCCTGGGGCGGCCGACGTCCGGGACTGCCATGATCGACGGCGTCGGCATCGAGGGGGGCAGACTCGACCTGGCGGCTCGCATCGGCTACCTCGACCAGGATCCGCGTTTCTACGGCTGGATGACGGGCCGTGAGCTCCTTGGGCTGGCTGGACGAGCGTACGGGCTCGCCGGCGACGCCCTGCGGGCGCGCGTGGACGAGACGCTCGATACCGTCGGACTGGCTGATGCGGGAGGGCGCCGCATCGCCGGCTACTCCGGTGGCATGCGACAGCGGCTCGGCGTCGGCCAGGCCATCCTGCCCCGCCCGCGCGTGCTCTTCCTCGACGAGCCGGTGAGTGCCCTGGACCCGGCAGGGCGACGTGACGTCCTGGAGCTCATCGGTAGCCTTCGGGGGACCGCCACCATCGTCATGAGCACGCACATCCTCAACGATGTCGAGCGCATCTGTGATCGCATCGCCATCCTCGACCACGGCCGCCTCGTCACGGAAGCACCCATCGACGAGCTCCTGGCCCGGCACGCAAGGCCGGTGTTCGAGCTCGAGCCTGAGCCCGGCCAGGAACCGGCCGCGGCCGCGCTCGTCCAACGCCTGCGGGAGGCGAGCTGGACGCGGAGCGTGCACGTGGAACACGGGCTCATCCGGGTCACGCTGTCGGACGTGGAGGCCGCTGCGGCGGGCGTGCTGCCGCTCGTCGTCGTGGCCGAGGTGCGACTAGCCCGCTTCGAGCGAGTTCGCCCGACCCTGGAGGATGTCTTCCTGCAGCTCGTGGGTGCGAGTGAGGGAGACGGCTAGCCGATGCGCGGATTCCAGCTGTTGTTCGGCAAGGAGATGCGTGAGCTGACCCGAACGGCGCGCCTGCCCGTCGTGCTCGTCGTCTTCGCCTTGCTCGGCCTCCTTTCGCCCGTGATGGCGCGCTATCTGCGCGAGATCCTCGAGGCCGTGGGAGGGAGCCAGTTCCAGGGCCTTATCCCTGACCCGGTCGCGGCCGATGCGGTGACCCAATTCACCAAGAACCTGGGCCAGCTCGGTGTCCTTATGGCGGTGCTCATCACGATGGGCAGCGTGGCCGGCGAGAAGGAGCGCGGGACGGCCGCGTTCCTCCTGACCAAGCCGCTGGACCGGGAGGCCTTCCTGGGGGCGAAGGTGGCCTCGCTCGGACTGCTCCTGGCGATGGCGACCGCATTGGCGGGTGCCCTGTGCTGGGCCTACACGGCCATCCTGTTCGAGCCGCTTCCGTTGCTCGGGTACGTCACCAGCGTCGCCGTGATCTGGCTCTCGCTGGCGGTCTTCGCGGCCATCACCTTCGCGGCCTCGGTAATGGCGCCTTCGGCGCTCGTGGCCGGCGGCATCGGCTTCGTCGCGCTGCTGCTGGCAGGATTCGTCTCGGTCGCTCCCGACCTGGCGCCGTACCTGCCGACGGGCCTGTGGGGCATCTCGAACGAGCTCGCTGTCGGCCATACCCCGGATCCGACGGTGGGTCCCATCGTGCTGAACATCGCCATCATCGTCATCGCTGTCGCAACGGCGGCCTGGAGCTTCCGGCGCCAGGAGCTGTAGCCCGAGCCAAAGGTCGGCAGCGACGCAGCCACGCGCAGCGACGCAGCCACGCACAGCGACGCAAGGCCGCGGTGTCCGGAGGTCATTCCGGAGCACGGGACGGCCGGGCAAGAGGCTGTGGCAGTGGCGAACGGCCGCTTCGGACATCGGCCAGCCTGCTACGGTTCGGAGAGCATGAGGGAGGCGTCAGTCGGAAGCGACGCGCGTCTCCGTAGCACGGAAGTCGTTGTCGACGCGCGAAGGACCGCAGCGATGGGGTTCGTGGCTGTGGTGAGCCGGAGTGGCGCCGGCCTCGACCTCACAGGACGTCGTGTCTGTCACGATGAAGGAGGACTCCATGGGGCATCCGCTCCTCCGGACGCCGGCGCGAGCCAGCTTCCGGCCGCTGACTGTCGCGATCGCGACCGTGATGGCCACGGGCCTGGTCGCCACCACGGCGGTGACGGCATCTGCCGAGGAATACTACGGCTGCATCACCCCGGAGATGACGTTGGTCTCTGTCGGGGTCGGTGAGGCTCCAGTCAGCCACTGTGCCCGCACCTATACGCTCATCGAGTGGGGCGCCGAGGGACCGGCAGGTCCCCAGGGCGAGCCCGGCGAGCCTGGGCCGGTAGGTCCTGCGGGTGCTGACGGCACTGCCGGCGAGCCCGGGCCGGCCGGACCTGCGGGGCCAGCGGGCGAGCCTGGAATCGACGGAGAGCCGGGGGCGGCGGGGGCGCAGGGCGAACCGGGACCCGAGGGGCCGGCAGGCCCGCAGGGTGAGCCGGGAGTGGCCGGCGAGCCAGGCCCGCAGGGGCCGGAGGGTCCAGCAGGGCCGGAGGGTCCAGCAGGGCCAGCAGGGCCACAGGGCGAACCGGGTGCACAGGGAGAACCGGGGCTCGAAGGCCCAGCGGGTCCGCAAGGTCCCCAGGGCGAACCCGGACCGCAGGGACCGGCGGTCGACCAGGCCAGCGGCATCGCCGTCGTGGAGGCCGGTCTTAGAGGCGTCGTGGTCGATGCCGGTGTCGACATCGGAGCCGGATCGGTGATCATGGTCACGCCGTCTGCCAACCTCCGAGATCGGGCCTTCTGGGTCCGCAAGGAAGACGATGCGGATGCCTTCGTCATCCGCATCTCGGCACCCCGCACGTCCGACATCCAATTCGGCTGGTTGATCGTCGAGTCGGACTAGCACACCCGCGTTCCAGCCGCGCGACCTGGCCTGACCCCAGGACGCGCGGCTCATCCGTCCCGAGCGTCCTCTGCGCGATCGCTCCGCGCGCTCGCTGAACATGCCCGGACCATCGAACCACTCCAGCGATCGTGGCTTCGCCTCCCAGCCGCACGCCCCCGGGGGCGAGGCCGCACCCCGCAGTCGGCTCGGCTCGGTAGTCGACTGGCTCTTTCTGGATCGTCGGTCTGGCCGCATCGTGGTGGCCCATGCCCCCAACCTCGCGCTGTGGCTGTGGATCGCGACGGCCGTCTCGCGCCGGCTCGTCGAGGCCGGCTCGTTGGTCCATGAGCTCCTCGGCTGGGCCGGTGCCGCGGCTCTCGGATGGTGGGCCATCGACGAGCTGGTGCGGGGCGTGAATCCCTGGCGCCGCCTGCTGGGCCTCGCTGGATGCGTCTTCGTGATCGTGTCCACCGTCTCCAGCCTTGGTCTCTGACGCGCTGGCCGTCCGGGTTGGGCGTCCGGATCGTCGTGATGCGCACCAGATCCGAGGGTGAGTCCGGGGACGGCTGCTGGCCTATTCCATCCGCGCAGCCAGCCCCATCAACAGGCGCGCGAGCAGGCCCGGGTGCTGCGCGTGCACGTCGTGGTCCGCGCTGGGGAGGCGCACCAGCTCTCCTGCCGGCAGCAGCGCCAGCGCCTCCTCGAACGAGCGTTCCCGGAGATGTGCCCTCTTGCGCTGGCGTCCGAGGCCAGCGGCGATCAACAACGAGGGCATGGTGACGAAGGGGTAGGCGGCCCTTGGGTCGTGCTCCCACAAGCCGCGCAAGATCTGCATGTGTCGCTTCCGGGTCAGCCACGCCGCCAGGCTGCCGTCCGCCGCCAGCTCGAAGTTCGCCATCGTGCCTGCGATGCCGCTCTCGGGCCAGTCCGGATGCGAGGCCCGGAGGTGCTCTTCCATGGCCGCCGCGGTCATGCCGGTGAGGCGCGGCGGTGCCAGCTCTGCGGCGCAGCGCTCCCACTCCGGGTAGGAGGCGGCGAGCCGGATGGCGCCGCCGTCCACGCCAGCCACGGCCCCGATCCCCCGCGGGCACCGCGCCGCCGCTGCCATCACGACGTTGCCGCCCCACGACTGACCGGCCAGTACGACCGGCCCTGCGGCGAGGTGCGCGACGAGGCGGCAGATGTCGTCAGCGACCGTCCCGATGTCGTAGCCCGTGTCTGGCTTGGACGAGCGGCCGTGGCCGCGCAGGTCGACCGCGAACGCGCGGCGCCCCGTGCTCGCGAGCGCTCGGCCGACGCCATCCCACGTCCTCGCGTTGGAGGCGAGCCCGTGCACCAGCAGGTACACCTCGGGCACTGGGTCAGCACATGGCAGGTCTCCCGGCTGGTGTTCGACGAGGCTGAGCTCGAGGCCGTCGCGGACCTCGACCGTGAGCCGTCGGGCGCTGGCTTCAGGCATGCACCGGACCCTACGCGAGCCACGCCCAGCCGTCGATAGCACGGCGCGGCATGGCAGCGTTCGGGTGCCGTCGAGCGCCGGTCCGTCAGCCCGGACTCGACCGCTGGCGTCGTCGTGGGTATCCTCCGTTGCCCAGGCCCCGTCGCTCCTGGGACCGGCCGAGTTCGAACCCGCAACGCGCGGTGCCCCTGCGCCAAGCGCATCGAAGGGAGTCGTCCCGCTCGTGAGCCGCACAACGAGTATCGAGATCGATGGGCGCAGCATCGAGGTGTCGCGCCCGGACAAGGTGCTGTTTCCCGACGCAGGCATCACCAAGGCCGACCTGGCCGGCTACTATGCCGCCGTGGCAGAGACGATGCTGCCGCACCTGCGTGATCGGCCGCTCACGTTCCAGCGGTATCCCGACGGCATCGAGGCGAAGGGGTTCTACCAGAAGGATGTGCCGCGTCACTACCCCGACTGGATCGAGCGCGTGGAGGTGGAGAAGGCGGGAGGCTCGCTCACGCATGTGATCGTCCGCGACGAGCCGGCAGCCATGGTGTATCTCGCCGACCAGGGGTGCATCACGCCGCATGCCTGGCTGTCGAGGACGGCCGCGCTCGACCGACCCGACCGCATCGTCATCGACCTCGACCCGTCAGTCGACGATCCCGCCCTGGTGCGAGCCGCAGCGCGCGACGTGCGTGCCATCTTCGAGGCCATCGAGCTGGTGCCGTTCCTTATGACCACCGGGTCGCGCGGGTTCCATGTCGTCAGCCCCATCCATCCTGACCACGACAACGCCGCGGTCCGAGCGCTCGCTCGCGACATCGGCGAGCTCGCGGTGCGAGATCGTCCCAGCGACTACACCACGGAGTGGAGCAAGGCGAAGCGCGGCGGACGCCTTCTGCTCGACTACTTTCGACACGGCTACGCGCAGACCGCCGTCGTGCCGTACGGAGTGCGCGCCCGCCCGGGAGCGCCGGTGGCGATACCCATCGACTGGCAGGAGCTGGCGGGCATGGCGTCGGACGCGTACACGCTGCGCTCGGTGGTGCGACGCCTGGACCAGAAGGAAGATCCATGGCGGGACATCGAGATGGCGCGTGGCTCGGTCTCGACGGCGCGACGCGCGCTCGACAGGATCCTCGAGTCGCAGGTGGGCTGACCAGGCCTGGCGGCTCGCGCGAGGCCTATGTCGTCAGCGGTCTCGGATGCCGGGCGTGCGCCATCCAGACTCGGCCGTGTCTGGGACAGGGAAGGGCCCCCGGTGCTCGTCACCATGCGTGAAGGCGCCCCCACGGACGACGGCGAGAAGGCCCCACGCCGGCGGTTCGTCCGAGTCGCCCGGGCCTGGCAGGACATCCCAGAACGCCAGGTCGGCCGGCGAGCCGGGTTCGAGTGTCGAGTCGGGGCCGAGCAGGCCGGCATCGATGAGGGTCGCTCGCACGTCGATGCCCTGGCCTCTCGTCCGGGCAGCGCGACGGACCACGGCATCGGCTCGCGCCGGCTCAGCAGGCAGCGCCGTGACCACGCATCCGCGGAGGTCCAGGAAGGTCGAGTCGCCGCGTGAGATGGCGCGCACGGTGTCGTCCGTCCCGACGGCCAGCACGTGATCAGCGGCCCACGCGATCGCAGTCGACTGCTTGGCAGCGGACTCCGTGGCACCGGAACCCGTGGCACCGGGCTCACGAGGATTGACTTTCCCGTTGACACAGATCACGTAGGCGTGCGTCATCGGATCAGCCCTGCGTCCGAGATGACGAAGCGCAGTGTGGCGATCCCACCCGCAACGGCGGCGAGGGAAGGAGACATCGCATTACCTCTGTGAGCCACCCGTGTTGCGTGGACTCTACGCTTGCCGCGCAATCCGTCGCGGTGACTGGTACATCCGCCGTGGAGGTCCCGACGCTCGATCGAGCTGCGTATCGAGGGGCGCGCATGCGTTCGTTGGGCGATCTGTTGTCATGTGGCTGCAAGCTCGGCCGCGCAGGCGCGGGCGCAGTTGTCTCGCCGACTCGCCCATGCTCCGCATCACGATCAACTAGGCTCGCGCGGCAAATCGCCGGCTACGCCTGAGGGGAATCGTGTAGGAGGACGGTTGGATGAGCCACGTCGCACGTGTCACCGAGATCACGGCTCGATCCGAGAAGGGGTTCGAGGATGCCATCCGGGCTGGACTGGAGAGAGCCAGCAAGACGCTTCGGAACATCGAGGGCGCCTGGGTGAAGGAGCAGAAGGTAGAGGTCAAGGACGGAGTGATCTCGAGCTATCAGGTCGACATGCTGGTGACCTTCGTTCTCGACGACCACGACGACATCTAGCCGCGTCCGTCGTCCAGGTGGCGTCGCGGAGCGGCACGGGCGATCACGGCGCCATCTACCCGTTCGACGGCATCGTTGCCGGCGAGCTCATGGCACTCGTCCGTGGAGTCGCGGAGTTATCGATCGAGCGCGCTGCCTCGAGGTCGGCAAGCACACCGGCGTGGGCTTGCAGCGCTTCCGCGCCTTTGGGGGTGAGCGAGTAGACGCCACGCTCGACGCGCTCGAACCAGCCGTAGACATCGCGCCGCATGATCACCGCGGCGTGGCTGACATCGGTAGCCTTGGCCACCTCCGACGCCTTGGTCGGTCCATGTCGTCCAAGGTGGGCCGCACAGCCCAGTGCCGCCTGGCGGTAGACCGTGACGATGGGACGTCTCGTGGTGCCACCGACGTTTGGATCACCCACCCGCTGCGCGAACTCCTTCAGCAACAGGCCCTGCCGCCGCCGGTCCTGTCGCGGCCGATAGGGCAGGGGGTCGAGCAGCGGTTCGACCAGCGCCGGCGTCCGAGCGGTCGGCTCGTGGATCGCCAGCAGACCAAGCCCCAGGCGGCGGCAGAGCTTGAGGATGCCACGGCGTTCGCGCCGCCACAGCGAGCCGCGCCCTGGTCTGGCGGCCACGCCGACGGCGAGGTAGACATGATCGCTGAGCGCCAGCCGATCGATGCCCTGCAGGAGCAGGGGCAAGGTAAGGGACAGCTTGAGCTCGACGATCACGGGCGGCTCCGCACCGCGCCGGGCGACGATGTCGCAGCCACGAACCTCTGACTTCACTTCGTAGCCCTGGCCTTCGAGGAAGGCCTTCACCGGAGGGTAGAGATCCTCTTCGCGTTCGAACGGCACGCCTACGAGTCTATCGGGCGTAGACGTGCCGGCGCGTCAGCCTGATTCGCCGCCCTCGGCCATCGCCGGATTGGGCGTGCCGCCACCACGACCCTCGCGGATGTTGTCACGCCCGACGTCGGGGTCCAACGGCCGGGCGGCCTGGTCCTCGTCGGTGCCTTGCTCACGCTCGTTCGGTGTAGCGACCGGCACATCGAACTCGTTCGGCGGGCATGACGTTGGGTGTGCCGTCAGCGTTGCCGAGGGGTTGTGCGTCGGGCTGGGGCGACGTCGGGTCGTCCCAGCGCGGGTTGGCTCGGTCAGCCAGCGCGGGATCGTCGATCGGCTGCCCACTGACCGGCTCGGCTCCCGCGAGAGGACCCTCACCGCGAGGGAGGCTCGGCCCATCTCGTGTCGATCGCATCGTGTCTGCTCCTTCCGGGCCCCGCGTTCGCCTGCTTCGAGACCGACCATCAAGAAACCACGCCACGCGCTTCGAGCGTCTCAGCAGCGGACGAGTCGAGGTTGCGGAGGCATGTCAGCGCGGCCGCATCGTCGGGTCGGGCGGCGCCGCCGCGTCGTCCCTGCGGTCGTCCTGCTCGATGGCGCGCATCGCGCTCCACAGCGTGCGTCGTGACCCGTCCACGCCATCCACCAGCTGCGCGAGTGTGTCATCCAGGACGCCGGTCACCGCGCGTGAGATCGTCTCGCTGACCTGCTGCGCCCAGCGCCGGCCCAGCCGCCCGGCGTGCCAGTGCAGGAGCCGTGACAGCAGGAAGGCAGCAAGGAGGCCACCCAGGATGAGCGCGGCAGGTGTCGGCACCGGCCCCAGGATGGGGAGGTCGAATGACGCAGCTGGAGCCACCCCGTGCGAGGCGAACAGGGCCACCAGCCACACCACACCGGCCACGATCATGGCGCTGGCGAGCAGCTGTCCGACAGCGGCGAACCGCCACAGCGGGCTGCCAAACCGCGGAAAGGCCATCTCGGAACCGCTGATGACGCCATCCACGCCACGGGCCAGGCGTTCGCTCATGGCGCTGGACCCGACTCCCTCGAGCAGGCTCGCACGGGTCGGTGCCGGCAACGCCCCGACGGCCTCCAGCAGCAGGTGGCGGATGGGTGCGATGGGTCGATCGAGCGATCCCCGCTCGCGCCAGCGTCGCAGGTAGCCGTCAGGGTCGGCCCGGGACTGGCGGAGACCGGACCCTCGCTCCACGGCCGAGCGCAGCAGACCCAGGGGTCCGCCACCGGCGGAGCGGGCCGCACCGCGCGAGGCTGCTGCCGCCTGTGAGCGCAGGCCGGCAAGATCGACCAGGTCCAGGATGGCTGACTGGCTGTCGGCCACCGCGCGCGCCCGTCGTCCGGCCGGCAGGAGCGGGACTGGCTCACCTGTCCCATCGACACCGGCTATCGAGGCCAGCGCCCGCGTCGCTTCCGCCGCGGATCGCCGCGCTCTGGCGTTGACGATCTCCTTGGCCGAGGCACCTTCAGCCAACCACGCCCGCACCGGCGCGACGTCGCGGATGGCCGATGCCGACAGCACCGGGATGGGAGGCAGGCCCTCGAGCCCCAGGCGGGCCTGCAGGTCCGCCGCCACGCGTTGGACGTCGTCTGGCGCGAGGCGATCGGCCTTGTTGATGACGATGGCCTGACGAGCCAGGCGTGGCATCCAGCGTCGCAGGTAGGTGTCGTGCAGCACCGCGTCGTCGTACTTCTCGGGATCGGTCACCCACAGCACCGCGTCGACGCGTGGGAGCACCGAGTCCACGCGTGCGGCATGCGCCGGCTCGATGGAGTCCAGGTCCGGGAGGTCTACCAGGGCGATGGGGGGACCATCCTCCGGTCGCGTCCTGATCTCCGCTCCACCCAGCCACTCAAGCAGCGAACGCGCTTCCTCGAGCCTGGAACTGGGCAGCGTCGCGATGGGGGTGCGTGTCGTCGGCCGGCGCGGCCCCGGCGGGCTGAGCTCCTCGCCGGCAAGGGCGTTCAGCAGGCTGGACTTGCCCACACCGGTGCCGCCGGCCAGCGCGAGCACATAGAGGTCGCTGGGATACCCTCGCCGTTCGCCGATGAGCTTCGCCGCCGATCGGGCCTCCCCCGTGTCGAGGTGCAACTGCTCTGCAGCCTCGATCGCCTGCCCCAGGAGCCGCTCTGCCTCGTTCAGTCCCATGTCTCAGGCCGCGATGTCGCGCAGCTCGGCGGCCAGCGCCTCGACGTCCGCGACCGGCCCCACGGCATCTTCGAAGCGCCGTCGCTCCTCCGCGAGGACCTCGTGCAGCGCGTCGGTCAGGCGCTGTCGCGCCCGCCGGCCCATCTCCTGCACGGCGGCCTCACCAAACAGTGCGTTGAGCAGCTTCTGGTTCAGGAAGGCCGTGGCCGCGGCGATGCCGGCTTCGGCGCCGGTCAGGCCGCCGGTGTGCGTGAAGGTGACCAGCATCAGCGCCACGGCCAGGGCGTTGACGCCGACGGCAGCGACGCGGGCGGTATTGCGCCGGCTGGCGCCGCGTTCGGCCACGTCGGACGCGATCGAGGCGACCCAGTCATCGACCGTCCGCCGCACGGCGGCGTCAAGCACGGCCGAGTTCGACCACAGGTCAGGCTGGGCGGCCACGAGCAGGCGGCCGCGCGGGTCCACCGACCAGTGGCTCGCGGTCCGGCGGGCGGCCTCGGCGGCATGGCTCTCCACAAGGGCGGTGATGTCTTGGCTGGCACCGCGCTGCACGTCGACGACGGGCGCATGGGGAGCACCACGGAGGAGGGCCGCGAGCGATCCGCGGATGCGGCCGATACCGCTGGCGAAAAAGCGCGTCACCTGGTCGGCACCCACGAAGCTGTGCCAATGCCGGATCACCTCTTCCCGCAGGAGCGAGCCCGAGAACAGGCGCTCGAGCATCGCGGCGGTCTCCTCGTCGTACGCCACCTTGGCCTGCTCCAGCAGCGCGCGGGCCTCACGCGCCTCCTGCTCCAGGTCGGCGGCCACGCTCGAGACCAGGGGCACGACGCCCTCGAGCGCGCCGGCGAGAGCAGCCGCGACGAGAGCGCGCCGCTGAGCGGCATCAGCGGAGAGCTCGTCGAGGCGCAGCAGGAGCGGCTCCAGCGCCGACCGAGCCAGCGAATCGCCGTCGCCGAGGGCGCCCTCGGCCACGCTCACGATCGCTCGCACGCGCAGCCGGGTCTCGGCCAGCAGACGATGCAGGTCCTCGAGGACGATCATGGCGTCGTCCCCGCTGGGCATCCGGTTGACGATCACGACGAGGTCGAGCCGGCGCTCCTCGGCTCGGGCCAGGACGTCCCACGGAACGCGGTCGGCGTAGCGGGTCGCGGTGGTCACGAAGATGCACAGGTCGGCCGCCTCGAGCATGAGGTCGGCCAACGCTCGATGCTCGTGCTCGACCGAATCGACATCGGGCGTATCGACCAGCACCAGGCCGGGGAAGGCATCGGTGGGGTGCCGCCGCAGGCGTTGGAGCGGGATGCGGCCCAGGGCCCCGTCATCGAGCGATCGGGCCAGGTCTGCAGTCGATCCGATGACGACCGCATCGCGAGTCGTGGGGCGCAGCACGCCGGTTGGGCTGACCGGGCCTTGGGCCAGCGCATTCAGCAGGCTCGACTTGCCGGAGCCGGTCGGCCCGAGGATGACCACGAGCACGGGGGCATCGAGATCCCTTGCCCGGGGCAGCAGGAACGAACGGCTGTGCTCGCGGAGCTCACGCGCCCGCGCCCGCGGCCCCCGAGGTGCGGCTGGGGAACCTGCGACATCGGCATTGATGCCGGCGGCCAGCTGCGTGTCCAGGAGCAGCTGCCAGCGGCGATCGGCGCTCTCGGCCAGCCGCTCCACGCGTGCGACGAGCGGGTGGGTTCCGCCGCTGTCCGGGTCTGCGCTGCTATTCACGGCGCCATCATGCCGGGCCGACGACAACCCCGCAGACGGCATCAAGCCCGCAGAAGCAGTCCGCTACGGCGCGCACGGCGGTCGCCTAGACTGCCAGCAGCCACGTGCTAGTCACCGCGTCATCAGGCCCTCCGGTGGCGGAGCAGCTCGCGTTGGAGCTTGCCCACCGAGTTGCGGGGAAGCCGGTCGACGAACTCCAGCGCCGCTGGAACCTCGTGCCGGGCGAGCCGACTGCGCGCATACGCGATGAGCTCGTCCGGGGTCGCGTCGCCGCCCGACGCAGGGACCACGAAGGCGTTGACCGTGGCGTCACCGTCCGGTCCGGGCATCCCCACGACCGCTGCGTCCGCAACGCCCGGGTGTCCCATGAGCGCCCGTTCGATGTCGCCCGGGTAGACGATGCGACCTGCCGAAGCGAAGCGCTCGCGGAGGCGGTCCACGATCCAGACGAAGCCGTCCTGGTCCTGCCGCGCTGCGTCGCCGGTGCGCAGCCAGCCGTCTTCAGCCAGGGCCTCGCGCGTGTCGGTCGGTCGCTGCCAGTAGCCGGCCATGACGTTGGGTCCTCGGATCCAGAGCTCGCCGACCTCGCCAACCGCGGAGTCGCGACCATCGTCGTCGACGATGCGCACGTCCACGAAGAGTGGCGGTCGTCCGGCAGACCCCATCTTGGTGAGGGCGTGTTGCGGGTCCAGCAGGAGCGCCACCGGGGCCGCCTCGGAGAGCCCGTACCCCTGCAGCAGCGTGACGCCACGGTGGAGGTAGGCGTGGATGAGCCGTTCCGGAACCGGTGCTCCTCCAGTGATGACGAAGCGGATGCTCGACAGGTCCGCGGCCAGCCACCGCTGCGCGCTCGTGAGTGCCTCCAGCAGGTCAGGGTTGCCGAACCCCACTGTCACCCGGTGTTGCTCGATGAGGGTGAGGATCGTGTCGGGGTCGATGGTCTCCGGCAAGATGACCGTGCCACCCATGAAGAGGACCGGAAGGACGTTCACACCCGTCCCACCGACACGAAAGAAGGGAGCGATCGCGAGGGTCACATCGGCGTGGCGGAGGTCTGCGACGCTCAGCAGGTTGAGCACGTTCCAGGTCACATTGCCATGCGTCAGCATCACGCCCTTGGGCCGGCCCGCCGTCCCCGAGGTGTGCGGCAGAAGCAGCAGATCCTCGAGCGTCACCTGGACGTCGAGCCGGTCGTCCGGTGCATCTCGCACCAGCTCGTGGTATGAGCGGGTGCCCTCCATGGGCCCATCGACGCAAAGTGTCTGCCGTACCGTGGTGGGCGAGTGCAGGCGTCCCACGCTGTGGTGCTCGATCAGGATGGTCGGCCCGGCTTCCTCCAGGATGTCAAGGATGGCTTCCGGGCCCAGCCGGTGGTTGACCGGGACCAGCACGCACCCGAGCGATCCGGCGGCGAAGAGCGTCTCCAGGAATGCTTGGTGATTCGGCCCCAGCCAGGCGATCCGGTCGCCTCGGATCACCCCCAGGCCGCGCAGCCCGTTGGCCAGACGGCGGATCCTGCCGGCGAGCTCACGGTAGGTCACCTGTCGGCTGCCGGAGATCACGGCGATGTCGTCAGGGGCGATCCGCGCGCGCCGCTCGATCCAGGCGCCGACACCGACGTCAGGCGGGCTGATCCTGTCCACCAGCGGAGCATGCCAAACCCGCGCTTCCGGCGCTGCCGGGACTCGATGTGCGGCAGGCCGGGCCCGGTTTCGCGGCGACGACGGTGAGGGTAAGATTGCTGGCCATCCGTACCAGAACCGAGGATTCCCCCATGCCCTCTGCGAGGATCATCGTCGGCGTCACGACGCCCCTGGCGCTGCTCGTCCTGCTGACCGGCACGACCTTGGCGGCCGCAGCGTCCCCCCCGGCGCCGGAGCACGCTGGCGCCGGACAGGCCACGGCTCTGAGCTTCAGCCCGTCGATCCCATGCCCGCCGGCCGCCGCCCCGTCGTTCGAAGTCGCCCTTCCAGCACCTGGCGACTCAGCGGCCGAAACGGCACCTCCCGCGGCCGCGGATGCGATGCCCTGTGCGTCCGCGCAACCCATGCAGGCTGACCATGCCGAGCTCATGGTCGAGGCCGGCGACCTGTGGTTCGGTCCAGATGAGCTCACCATCACGTCGCAGGGCACGACGACGATCACGCTCATCGACGTCGGCGCGGCCGTCCACAACCTCTCCGTGGACGAGCTCGGACTCCAGGTCGTGGCGGCACCAGGTCAAAGCAGCCAGGTGTCGATCGTGGACCCGAAACCTGGGACATACGAGTTCTACTGTTCCGTCTCGGGCCACCGAGCGGCCGGCATGATCGGGACACTCATCGTCGAGTAGCTACCAGGCGCGCCTGACAGCGGACGACGGCCCGCCCCGGAGGGCGAGCCGTCGTCCGATTCAGTCTCGCCTCACCCCTTACGGGGTGAACTTGACGGCCTACGGGGTGAGCTTGACGATCGTGCCGGCGCCGGGCATCAACGTATTGGCGCTCACGTAGATGCTGCCGTCATCGCCCACGGCCAGACCACCCAGCGCCATGAGCTGCTCGCCGGTCGCGACCATCTCGGCCTGACCTCCGCCTGGCGGAACGGACATCACCGCCCCGATCGGCGGTGCGCCAGCGCCAAGCACGCCCAGCAGGCCCTCGTGGACCATCTCGGCCACGTAGAGGGTCCCATCGGGACCGAACTCCACATCCATGATGTTGGTGAAGCCGTCGGCATACACGCTCGGCTCCTCTCCGGGCGCGACGCGGAAGACGGACGCCCCGCCCGTGGGGAAGGGGAAGCCTGTCAGCTGGCCGACGTAGTAGGCGCCGTCGGGACCGACGGCTACGGACGTCGGCACGGGGTCCATCGGGACCATCTGCGGCTCTGCGCTCGGGTCGGGCTCAGCGCTCGGATCGGGCGGGGCCGGCATCATCACCACCGGAAAGACCGCCACGGTCGAAATGGAGCCGTCTGCGGCGACGAGGAGCAGGTCGTTCCCGCCCGCATCGGCGACCACGGCGCCCGCCTCCGCGGCGGCCAGTCCGTTGATGTTGGAGTCGGGCTCCTCGTTGCCCGGCTGGTCCGCATCGGGGTTCTGGGCCGTCTCGTACGCGGCCAGGTCGGCGATGCGCTCGGCCGTGCCGTCCGTTCCCAAGCGGTTGAGGAATCCGATGCCGTCGCCGGCGCCATCCGGCAGCGCGTCCCTGAACTCGGCCGCCCCAGCGCCGGGGCCGCCGACCAGGAACCAGACGTTGCCGTCGCCATCGACCGTCACGTCGGACGGGCCGATGACCTCGCCATTGTCGGTCAGACCCGACGGCAGACCCTCGACGACGCGGGTCGCGACCCCGTCGACGATGGCGGTGATCGCACCGCTTGCTCCGAAGCACATGTTGCCGAGCTCCGGGTGCACGACGCACGGTGCTTCGCCGCCCGCACCGGCCTCAGCGACGTAGATCGTGCCGTCCGTCCCGAGCGCCACGCCGCGGGGCGAATCCAGCCCGCTCGCGACCTCCTCGATGGTCGGATCCTGTGCTGCGGCGGGCAACGCTATCCCCAGCGCCATCGCCACACCGATCACTACCCCCGTGCGCGTCCTTCTCATGGAGCGACTCCCCTGTGCCGGCGCACCTTCTCTGTATCGCGCCGCCGGGACGCGCCCCCCGGAGAGCCCATGCTGACGCCTGTTCCCCGGCGTGTCCACACTTAAATGCAAGTTGCGCGGTTAGTGTTTATGGGGCCTCGAGCATGGCTGACCGACGTGGTCCCGGCACTCCTGCCCATCAGCGTTGGCTTGACTGGGAGGTCAGGCTCCGAGCAGCACGCGATGCGGCAGGGTGTAGATGTTGAAGCGTCGCTCGCGCAGGAACCCCACCAGGGTCATGCGCTGCTCGGCAGCCAGCTCGACCGCGAGGCTCGACGGCGGTCCGATGGCTGCCACGAAGGGGCAGCCGGCCATAGCCGCCTTCTGCACGAGCTCGAAGCTGGCACGGCCACTGAAGATGAGCCCAAGCCCGGACATGGGCAGCCGGCCGCCTGACAGGAAGCTGCCGACGAGCTTGTCGAGCGCGTTGTGGCGGCCCACGTCCTCGGCGATGGCGACGATCCGTCCGTTCACGTCGAATGCCCCCGAGGCATGGAGCCCGCCGGTGCGATCGAACTGCTGCTGCTGTTCCCTGAGCTGCCCGGGCAGCCCACCCAGGATCCCCTGGTCGATGGCGAAGCTGTCGCGGCCGGCGTGGTCCGGGATCTGGATCCGCACCGCGTCGATGGAAGCCTTGCCACAGACGCCGCAGCTCGACGTCGTGTAGACGTTGCGGGTCAGTGCGTCGGCATCGAAGACCGCCGCCGTCGCCAGCTCCACCCGAACGACGTTGCCGACGCCCGTCGCGTCGCCAAGCAGCGCCACTGGCGCAAGGCCGATGATGTCCTCCATGGCGCGGACGACGCCTTCACCGTAGAGGAACCCCATCGCCAGGGCGAGGTCATCACCGGGGGTCCGCATGGTCACCGCCACGCTGCGCTCGACTCGATGGTCTGCCGGACCATGGATGACCCGGATCTCGAGCGGCTCTTCCACGCTCACGAGGTCGCGCTGGCGCAGCACCCTGCCGTCCTCGACGACATCGACCTCCACGCCAGCAACCCCGGCTGCGCCGCCGACGGGACGGACGAGGCTCACCTCACTCGACGACGGGCAGCAGGCGGGCCTGCTCCGTGGCACGCGCGGCGAACCGATCCTGCCACTGCGAACGGTGATTGGCCGGTCGCACCTCGACCGCGGTGACCTTGTACTCGGGGCAGTCGGTGGCCCAGTCGGAGAGCTCGGTGGTGACCACGTTGGTGCCGGTATCGGGATGGTGGAAGGTGGTGTAGACGACCCCGGGTGCGACGCGCTCGGTGACCCTTGCCGGCAACGCGATCTCACCGATGCGGCTCTGCACGGCGACCAGGTCGCCGCTGCGGATTCCGCGCAACTCCGCGTCGGCCGGATGGATCTCGAGGACGTCCTCTTCGAGCCAGCGGATGTTCTCGGTGCGTCGGGTCTGGGCGCCGACGTTGTACTGGCTGAGGATGCGCCCGGTCGTGAGCAGCAGCGGGAACCTGCGGTTGGCGCGCTCCTCGGTGGGCTGGTAGTCGGTCAACACGAAGAGGCCCTTGCCCCTGACGAACGCATCCACGTGCATGATGGGCGTGCCCAACGGTGCCGCGTCGTTGCAGGGCCACTGCACGCTGCCCTGCGCATCGAGGAAGTCGAACGAGACGCCGGCGAACGAGGGCGTGAGCTCCGCGATCTCGTCCATGATCTGCGACGTCGACGTGTAGTGCATGGGATAGCCGAGGGCGTTGGCCAGCGCCTGGGTCACCTCCCACTCCGCCTTGCCGGTGAGTGGCTTGGTCACCGGGCGTACGCGGTTGATGCGCCGCTCGGCGTTGATGAAGGTGCCGTCCTTCTCCAGGAACGAGGTGCCGGGCAGGAAGACGTGGGCGAACTTGGCGGTCTCGTTGAGGAACAGGTCCTGCACGATGACGCACTCCATGTTGGCCAGCGCCGCCTCCACGTGCTGGGTGTTGGGATCGGACTGGGCGATGTCTTCGCCCTGGATGTAGATGCCCTTGAAGGTCCCCGCGACCGCGGCATCGAGCATGTTGGGGATGCGGTAGCCGACCTCGTCGTGCAGCTGCACGCCCCAGTGCTGGTCGAACTGGGCGCGCACGGCGGCATCGGTGACGGGTCGATAGCCGGGTAGCTCGTGCGGGAACGAGCCCATGTCGCACGATCCCTGCACGTTGTTCTGCCCGCGTAGCGGGTTCACGCCGACCCCGAAACGGCCGATGTTGCCGGTCGCCATGGCGAGGTTGGCCATGGCCATGACCATGGTGGAGCCCTGGCTATGCTCGGTGACGCCGAGCCCGTAGTAGATGGCGGCGTTGCCGCCGGTGGCATAGAGCCTGGCCGCAGCGCGAATGTCCTCGGCGGGCACGCCGATCTCAGCGGCGACCGCCTCGGGAGCAAGCTCGGGGCGGGCCGCGAACTCGAGCCACTCGCGGAAGGAAGCCACGTCGCAGCGCGTCGCCACGAAGTCGTCGTCGAGCAGGCCCTCGCTGACGATCACGTGGGCGAAGGCGTTCATCAGCACCACGTTGGTGCCCGGGCGCAGCGGCAGGTGCACGTCCGCCTCCACGTGCGGGGAGCGCACCAGCTCGATGCGTCGCGGGTCCACGACGATCAGGCGCGCGCCCTCGCGCAGCCGCCGCTTCATCTGGGAGGCGAACACCGGGTGTGCCTCGGTCGGGTTCGCGCCGATGACCATGATCACGTCCGCCCCGGCGACCGAATCGAAGTCCTGCGTCCCGGCCGATGTGCCGTAGGTCTGGTTCAGGCCGTAGCCCGTGGGCGAGTGGCAGACGCGGGCGCAGGTGTCGACGTTGTTGTTGCCGAAGGCGGCCCGGATCAGCTTCATCACCAGCCACACCTCCTCGTTGGTGCAGCGCGAGGAGGTGATGCCGCCGACGGCGAAGCGGCCGTGCTCGGCCTGGATGGCCTTGAGGCGCGTGGCAGCGAAGGTGATGGCCTCGTCCCACGGGACCTCGCGCCAGGGCTGGTCGATGGCATCTCGGATCATGGGCCTGGTGACGCGGTCCTTGTGGTTGGCGTAGCCCCAGGCGAAGCGGCCCTTGACGCAGGCGTGGCCGTGGTTGGCCTTGCCCTCCTTGTAGGGGACCATGCGCACCACCTGGTCGCCCTTGAGCTCGGCCTTGAGCGAGCAGCCCACGCCGCAGTAGGCACAGGTGGTCAGCACCGTGCGGTCGGGGACACCGTGGTCGATGACCGACTTCTCCATCAACGTGGCCGTCGGGCAGGCCTGCACGCAGGCCCCGCAGGAGACGCAGTCGGAGGAGAAGAAATCCCTGGCTCCGGTGGCGATGACCGAGTCGAAGCCGCGCCCGAGGACAGTCAGCGCGAAGGTCCCCTGCACCTCGTTGCAGGCGCGCACGCAGCGAGAGCAGACGATGCACTTGGACGGATCGAAGTGGAAGTAGGGGTTGGAACCGTCCTGCTCGGCGTCGAGGTGCGTGGCCGGCGCCTGGTAACGCACGTCACGCAGGCCCACCGCACCGGCCATGTCCTGCAGCTCGCAATCGCCGTTGGCGGAGCAGGTCAGGCAGTCCAGGGGATGATCGGAGATGTACAGCTCCATCACCCCTCGCCGCAGTTTTGCCAGCGCATCGGACTGCGTGCGCACCTCCATCCCGTTCCTGACCGGCTCGGTGCAGGACGCCTTGAAGCCGTGTCGGCCCTCGATCTCGACCATGCACAGTCGGCAGGAGCCGAACGAACGCAGGCTGTCGGTGGCGCAGAGCCGGGGGATGGGGATGCCAGCCTCGGAGGCGGCGCGCAGGATCGATGTGCCCTCGGCGGTCACCACCGTGACGCCGTCGATCTCCAGCGCCACGCGGTGGGCACCCGTACCTGGCGGGGTCCCCAGGTCGGCCTCGATCAGCCGCATGTCAACGGTCCTCCAGCGGCAGCCCGAAGTCCTCGGGGAAGTTGGTCAGCGCGCTCCGAACCGGCTTGGGCGTCATGCTGCCCATGGCGCAGAGGCTCGATCCCTCCATCACCGCGCACAGGTCATCAAGGACCACGAGGCGGTCCGCGCTCGCGCCGTCCTCGATGATCTGCGTCATCAGCTCTGTCCCGCGCACCGAGCCGATGCGGCAGGGCGTGCACTTGCCGCACGACTCGTGGGCGCAGAACTCGAAGGCGTAGCGGGCCTGCTCGGCCATGTCCACGCTGTCGTCGAAGACCACCACGCCGCCGTGGCCGATGTCGGCACCGACCTCGCGCAGCGCCTCGTAGGTCATGGGCACGTCGAAGTGCCGTGGGGTCAGGTAGGCACCCAGCGGTCCCCCAACCTGGACCGCGCGCACGGGTCGACCGCTGCGCGTCCCACCACCCCAGTGCTCCACCAGCTCACCCAGCGTCACGCCGAACTCCAGCTCGTAGAGCCCGCCACGCTTGACGTTGCCACCCAGCTGGAAGGGCATGGTGCCGGTGGAACGGCCGACCCCGAGCGCCGCGTAGGCCGCGCCGCCGTGACGAACGATCCAGGGCACAGCGCACAGCGTCATGACGTTGTTGACCACGGTCGGCTTGCCGTAGAGCCCCGCCACGGCCATGGCGGGCGGCTTGACGCGGACCTCGCCACGCTTGCCCTCCAGGCTCTCCAGCAGCGAGGTCGCCTCGCCGCAGATGTAGGCGCCCGCGCCGATGAACAGGTCGATATCGAAGCCATCGCCGAGGATGCCGCCCTCCCGCGCGTTGGCCAGTGCCTCACCCAGGATGATCGCCGCCACCGGATACTCGGAGCGCAGGTAGATGACGCCGCGGGTGGCTCCGATGGCCCTGCCGGCGAGGCACATGCCCTCGATGAGCAGGAAGGGGTCGCCCTCCATGATCAGCCGATCGGCGAAGGTCCCGGAATCGCCCTCATCGGCGTTGGCGACGATGTACTTCTGGTCGGCTTGCGTATCGGCCGCCGCCAGCCACTTGATGCCGGCCGGGAACCCGGCCCCACCGTAGCCACGGAGGCCGGCCGCCTGGACCTCGTCGATGATCGATTCCGGATCGACCGGCGGGAGGCTGAAGCCGCCATGCGCCTTGTACGCCTCCAGCGAGGTGGGGTCATAGGCGCCGCAGTTGCCGAAGATGATGCGTCGCTGCCCGGCGAGGAGCTCATCGATGGACCCCAGCTCGCGCGCCTCCAGCCGGTCGACGTCATCCGCAGCGACCGGCCCGTACGCGCTCCGTCGTCCATCGCGTTCGATCTCGACCATCGGCTCGGCCCACAGCAGCCCCCGCGAGCCAGTGCGCGTCACCGGGGTTCCTGCGGCGGCGAGGGCTCCCGCGACCTTCTCGGCGCCAAGAGCGAGCGCGATCGATTCGCGCGGGACGTACGCTCGATCGCTCATCCGGCTGCCATCTCGTCTCGTGGGGCCAGCCCTTCCAGCACGCGCTCGGCGGCGGTATCGGCCCTCACGACGAGCTCGCCGTCGACCATCATCGCCGGGCCGTGGCTGCAGAGCCCGAGGCAGTAGACCGCTTCCAGCGCGACATGGCGGTCCGGCGTGCTGCCTCCGAGCGCGACGCCCAGGCGATCAGCGATGGATCCGGTCAGCTCGCGGGCGCCGACGGCCTGGCATGCCTCGGCCTGGCACACCTTGACCACGTGGGTCGTCGGCGGAGCCGTGCTGAAGTCCGAGTAGAAGCCGACCAGCCCGCGAACCTCGGCCCGGCTGAGGTTGAAGACGTCGGCGACCACGTCGACTGCGCCGTCATCGATCCAGCCGTGGTGTTGCCGGATGGTCCGGAGCGCAGTGATAGGCCCCCCGATGTCACTCGCGTATGGTGCGATCAATCGCCGCAGGTCGTCGCTGGTCATGGCTGTCGTGGTCACGGTAGTGGGCGACGATAGCAGACCCCCTGGCGGCCACCCTCCCCATTCGCGGCCTGACGTCGGCACCAACGGGGTCGCGGCGCCGAGGCGCAGCACGCCGGATCCGAGCCTGCCCGCCTGGACCGTTCGCTACCCGTTCACGCCCAGCGGCAGCACCAGCCCGTTCATGCGGCCCGCGTGCTGGTCCTGCAGGTCGATCTGCGTGCCTCTCTCGCTGGCGACGTCAAGGTATGAGACAGCGGCCTCGGACAGCAGCGCATAGGCCTGCCAGCCGGTCGTGGCGACGACGTCGTTCTTGAGCATCTGGTGAGCGGTGGTGACGTCCGGGCCCAGCAGCTCCACGCTGCCCGCGATCGTCTGCGCGATGTAGCTGCCGTGGTGCAGGATGAACTTGAGGTCGAGGCGCGCGCCCGAACTGCAGGCATCACAGGTGCACGTCAGCGCATCCTCGGTCTGGCCAAGGTGCTGTCGGAAGCTCGCGTAGCATCGCTGCAGGCACGCCGTCACCTCCTCGCCCCGCATCGTCAGCGTCTCGTCGTCCGCGAAGGCGAAGACCGCGTCACCCTCGAGCTTGGCGAGCACGAACGGTGGGATGAGGCTGCTCACGATAGCGTCGAGCAGCGTCGTCATCAGCGGATACGCCGGCGGCGTCTCGCCCATCTCGAGCTGCTCGTGGTGGGCCGTCCCGACCGCTGACAGGAAGCCGGTGTACCCGGAGATGTCGGCCAGGATCAGCGTGGCGCGCTTCGAGCGCTGCTCAGGCATGGAGACGGGGGTGGCATGGCATCGCGTGACGGTAGCACTCCCGTGGATGGTGTCTGCGACGGCGACTCGTGCGTCGGGTCGGACCTTGGCCTCGTCGCGCACGACGACGGTGGCTCCCCGGGGTCAGGCCGCGTCCCTCGCCAGGCGGTCCACCACGATCGCGCCGAGCGCCGTCAGGATCTGCGGCGGCGCCAGCACCTTGCGATCGCGGCTGCCTCCACCCAGGATGATTCGGGACCGCTGCATCACGCGCCCGTCGACCCACAGCGGCAGATCCGGGGGCAGACCGACAGGTGTCACTCCACCGATCGTCATGCCCGTCAGTCGCTCGGTGTCTTCGCCACTCGCAAATGACGCACCCCGCACCCCGAGGCGCTGGCGCACGACCTTGTTGACGTCGAGTCGCGTGCTGGCGAGGACGACGCAGACCACGTAGACCGGCGGGTCCGACTTGCCCACGACCACGATGCTGTTGGCCGAATCCTCGAGATCGTAGCCGTATGCCTGACAGAAGTCCGCTGTGTCAGCCAACGCAGGGTCGCAGGGCACGATCTGGTACTCGATGTCTAGCGACTCCAGAGCCTCCTTGAACGCGTCATGCACGGATCGATGCCTCCTTGGTGGGCCGGCCCGGCGACATCGTCGGCAAGCCGGTTAGCCGGGCTGCGGCTGAACGTAGGACGTCAGTGGGCCGTCTCGATGTCAGCGGGCCGTCCAGCCTCCATCCACCATCAGGGTGGTGCCCGTCACCAGCGACGCCGCCGGCGAGGCCAGATAGACGACGGCACCTGCCACGTCTACGGGCTCGCCCACGCGATGCAATCCTGCGATGCGCTCCAGGACATCGCTGGCGAAGTCGGGGTCCGAGAGCGCCGGGGCCGTGCCGGGTGTCTTGATGAACGTGGGCGCGACAGCATTGACGTTGATGCCGTAGCGGCCCCACTCGACCGCCAGGCACTTCGTCAGGTGGGACACCGCCGCCTTGGAGGCGCAGTAGATGGCCTCGCCGGGCAGCGCGATGAAGCCAGCCTGGGAGCTGAGGTTGACGATCTTGCCGGACCCCTGCGCGATCATCACGCGGCCGACCGCCTGGCTGGTCAGGAAGAGGCCCTTGACGTTGAGATCGAAGGTGAGGTCGAAGTCCAGCTCGGTCGCATCCTCGACGGGTGTTTCGGGCGGACCCAGTCCGGCGTTGTTGACGAGGATGTCGATGCCCCCGAAGGAGTCGACGACCGAGTTCACTGCCGCTGTGATCTGCGCACCGTCGAGGACATCCATCTGCACTCGCATCGAGCGACGACCCATGGCCACGATCTCAGCGGCCAGGTCCTCCGCGTCCTCGGCGCGGCGTAGCCCCAGCGCGACGTCCGCGCCGGCATTCGCAAGGGCCAGCGAGATCGCTCGGCCCAACCCACGCGCGGCGCCGGTCACCAGCGCGCTCTTGCCATCAAGGCCGAAGTCGGGATATGCGGTCATCCGGGTCTCCTCCTGTCTTGCTGTGCCGGGGTCGCCGACCTCGAGCGGTGGTCGTCGAGCCGCCAGCCGTGGTTTCGGACTGCCTCTGGCCCTATTGTCAGCCCTCGTGGACCGTGGTTTCGGACCGCCCCGGGCATCATCGTCGGCCCTCGTGGATCGTGGTTTCGGACCGCCCCGGGCATCATCGTCGGCCCTCATGGATCATGGTTTCGGACCGCCCCGGGCCTCATCGTCGGCCTTGGTCGATCCACCCTGGCACGGCTGGCTACCGAGGGCGACCCTCCGGCAGGCACCACCGCGCCAGAGCTGGACGGAGCCGCCCTTGACCTGCCATCGTGCGCTCCTCGAAGGAGGAGGCGATGCACGTCCCCAAGCCCACGGAGGCCGACAAGAGCTATTTCCGCTCCATCGTGCCCGCCGACCCACGGGTCGAGGTGAAGCCGATGTTCGGCAACCTGGGCGCATTCGTGAACGGCAACATGTTCATGGGCCTGTTCGGTAGCCAGGTCGGGGTCAAGCTCGCGCCCAAGGAAGCCGAGACGCTTCGGCGCATCGATGGGGCCGGACCGTTCGGTCCCTCCGAGCGGCCCATGGGGGGCTACGTCTCGCTCCCGCCCGCGTGGCGGGGAGACCCCCAGGCAACCCAGTGGGTCTCGCGCGCTCTCGACTTCGTCGCTGCTATGCCGCCCAAGAAGCCCAAGGGAGGCTGATCGGCGGGATCGCACCCTGTATGCGCACTGGTCGGGCTATCGGTGGCGGCGCCACCGTCCTACCGGCGGCTTCCCGACCAGTGGGACAGCACGACCCGCGACGGCGCCTGAAGTCGTGATCCTCCCGCTCCGTGGGCAGAGACGTCATGCACGACCCCTGGGCGGGAGAACCGCCGGTCCCGAGCGCAGCGCAGGTTACGTTGGCCCGCTCGGTGGGAATGCACCCGGGGATCGCACCCTGGATGCGCGTAGTGGCCTATCGGCGCCGGAACGCACCCGGGGATCAGCGGCAGCGCAGGTCACGTCGGTCCACCGGCCGGGAGTCCTGAGCCGACGTCGACGACAGCACTGCCTCAGGGCGTCTGATCCGTGGCCGCGTGCGCCGCGTCCCACCACGCCAGCACGCGCGTGCCCGAGAGCGTTAGCCACTTCGAGGGCTCCCCGGCCGGCACGTCGATCTCGAACCAGACTCGACCCGGGTGCCGTCTCGCCTGGAGCCAGCTGCCGTCCGGCTGCCGCTCTGCCCGGATGGCTTCGATCGCGTCGGCCATCCGCGGGTCGGGCGACGAGCCGTCGAGGAGGGACGCGGCGCGGAAGTAGTCGGCGGCGTTGAGGACGTTGTAGAACCAGCGGAATGGATAGGCGAACTTCGTCACCCACGGCGCAACCAGCTCACCGCTCGATCGGCGACGCATCAGCCCGCGCTCCAGTAGGTACTCGTCTCCGGCACGGCGCGCGGCTCGTGTCTCGGGGGTGCCACCGGTCGCGGCTTCGTGCGCCAGCAGGCCCTTGAGCGAGTTCAGCGTGGAGTGGAACGACGATCGGGTCGAACCATTGACCCACTCGCAGTTCCATCCGCCGTCCGGCAAGCGGTGCTCGACGAACCAGGTGGCGATGCCCTCGACATCGGCACTCAGCCAGATGCCATTCTCGAGCGTCCACGCATTGATGCAGCAGTCGACCTCGCCGCCCCAGTACGGCAAGTCGTCGTACTCCCAGCGGCTGTTGGCTGCGATGCGCTCAGGGGTGTCGGTCAGCACGGATGCGTCGACCCCCCACTCGCGGAGCGAGTTCAGCGACCATGTCGTGGCCGTCCACGGCTGGCCCGCTCCCTCTGCGGCCTCCGGGCCCTCGAAGTCGAAGTCAGCCGGGAAGAATGCGCCGCCGGCCCACTGGCTGTCGGGGTCCTGCAGGGCAAGCAGCCGGGCACCGATCCCCTCGGTCGCGACGCGAGCCCGAGTCTCCGCCCAGACCGCCTCCGGGGCGCCCAGCAGGTCGCGCTCGACCTGCCAGCGCAGCGCGGGATCCGAATCGAGCAGCCAGTCGATGAGGGTTTGGTCGTTCATGCCCGGGGAGGATACGACGGAACCGGCCGAGCCTCTCCCTGGGTGGCAGCAACCCTCGCGGCCCGGAGCCGCGCGCCATGGGCGACTCCGAGCCTGCTGCCCAGGATGCGAACGCCCGCTAGGACGCCAGACCCTCTGCCGGCTGGCACTCCGGAGCCACGCTCACGAGGTCGTCGGTCTGGCACGTCTCGAGCGCAGCGATGATCGAGAGTGACAGGTCGTACAGCTCGGCCAGCTCGGCGGGAGGATCGCCGAACTCCATCTGGTGCCGCGTCGTCGCCCCATCCCGCATCAGCGTCAGGTACGCGGCACCGGCATCAGCGCAGTCCGGGCAACCGTAGCTGGGCTCGAGCGGGGTGTCCCCGAGGGTCTCCAGCGCGGCCGTGATGCGCGACATGGCTTCGGGCGTGAGGGTGCCTTCGTTCACGAAGAGGAGCGCGTCGGTCATGTTGCTTCCGCCGGTGAGGACGACGCGGTCACCCTCCAAGACCAGGTCAGCCAGGCAGTAGCCGGCGCACATGCCGAAGGACCAGCCTGCGCCCGCCAGGGCCGGATCGCCGGTCACGGCATCGGTGCCGACCTGGATCCGACCGACTGCTTCGCCGTTCAGGTTCACCGGGATGTCAGCCGTCTCGTACGACCCGAGCGGGATCACCAGCTCGAACGGCTCGAGGGCCTGGATGCAGATCGTCTCCGCATCGGCCAGGCTCCACAGCTGGACGTCGATGACGTCACCAAGGTCCTGGACCTCGAAGATGGCTTCGTGGCAGGGCGTCGGGAGCGAGCCACGCACGACCAGCTGGACCTGGACGGGGAAGCTCTCGAGGTAGAGGATGTCGACGCTGTCGACGTAGACCGGGTCGGGGGATCCGCCCGATGGGATGGGGCTGCTGGACCCGAGGGTGGTCGTCCCCCAGGTACCCAGCACCAACATGACGACAAGTACTGACCGGGATAGTGTGTTTTTCATGCTGGCAGAGACGCCCCGCGTGTCCGCCTGGTTCCCGTGCGATAGTGCTGGTGTCGGCTTCACGCTGAGCTGAGTCGAACGAGGCAAGAACGAGGGGGACCGGGACGATGGTCGACCAGGCGGGACAGACCACGCTGCGGGAAGCCGCGGTCGCGCGAGCTGAGACCCTGTACCTGAACGACGCGCATCCGTACGGCTGCGCCGAGACGACGTTCATGACGCTCAAGGACGTGTATGGGCTGGCCGACCCGACGGACCCCGCAGCCGCTATCGCGCTCAACGGTGGCATCGGCTACAGCGGCGGGCCGTGCGGCGCCATCACCGGCGCCGCGCTGGCCGTCGGCATCCTCGCCGAGCAGCGCATCGATCAGCACGATCGCGCCAAGCTGGTCGCGCGCGAGCTCGTGCACGGGACGATGGAGGCCTTCAGCCAGGCACACGGGACGGTGAGCTGCAAGGAGCTCATCGGCTACGACCTGCGCGCCCCGGGCCAGCACGCGGCCTTCGTCGAGAGTGGCCTCTGGCGCGAGGCCTGCATGAGCCAGATCAGGACAGTGGTCGCACACCTCGCCGGGTTGGCCGATCCCGTCGCCTGGGCGGCGGCGGTGCAGGAGATCGAGGCCGCGCACGATCACTAGATCACTGGATCGCGCAGGATCATCGAGGTTCGTCGCCCGACCGCGAGAGGTCGGGGCCCTGTCGGCGATGCTGCGGTGTCAGGAGGTTCCAGGACGAGTGAGCTGCTCGACCGACAGCGCCGACAGGGTAGGTAGCACCAGGTGCGCCTGACCGAGTGCCTCGGGGGCGGGCGGGAAGCGAGGGTCAGGCACGGCGATCACCCACATCCCTGCCCGCACGCCCGCCAGGATCCCGTTGCCCGAGTCTTCGAGACAGATGCAGCTGGCGGGCTCCACGCCCAGGCGTTCGGCCGCGGCCAGGTAGACGTCCGGTGCAGGCTTGCCTGCACCGACCTCGTCTGCCGACACGATCACCTCGAATTTGCCCTCGATGGCCGCGTCGGACGTGACCGCCTCGACGAGCGTGGGGTGTGATCCAGAGGCCAGGGCCGTCCTGAAGTGCCTGGCTGCCAGGTCGACCGCCTCGAGGGCGCCGGGAAACCAGGGGATGCCGCTCTGGTACATCTCGACCATCCGCTCGATGATCTCGTCCACCACCGCTTGCGGCGCAAGGGAGAGCTCCAGGCGGTCGATCATGTAGTCGGCCCACTCCCTGGTGCTCACGCCCATCACCGCTTCGTGGTCCGCTTCGGTCCACGACCTGCCGGCCCGCTCGGCCATCGACCGGCGGGCTCGATCCCATACCGGCTCGGAGTCGACCAGCAGGCCGTCCATGTCGAAGATGACGGCTTGGATCACTATTCCTCCTTGCCTCTCAACGATACGCTGCGGGGGCATCCCGACCCGATCGGCGCAAGGCGCTCTCCCGCTCCCCGTGCCCGAACGGACGGACCATAAGCGATACCGAGTCCGCACGTTCTGCAGGACCCCTTCGACCGCAGCTGTCACGTCCGTGCAACGGTTCAAGCCGTGGACCTAAGGCACCTGCGCGGTCGACGCCGACAAGATGCCAGCATGAATGGAACCCGCGGCTCGGTGAGGATGTGATCGCTCCAGGGGATGAGTCCGATCCGGGCGACGGTATCGACGTCGACGTCAGCCCCTGACGGGCCACCATCGAGGGTGTGATGACCGCGCCGCTCCGCCCACAGGTGGCGGGAAGTGGTCGCTTGCGCTTCAGTTCCGACCGCGATCCGGGCTATCGGCGCCAGGGACGTGGCAAGCGAACGCGCTATATCGACGACGCCGGAGTGGAGCTGGATGACCCCGTCGAACTCGAGCGCATCGAGGCGTTGGCTATCCCGCCGGCCTGGAGCGAGGTCTGGATCTGTGCCGATGGCGCAGGCCACATCCAGGCCGTCGGTCGTGATGCTCGAGGCCGCAAGCAGTACCGCTACCACCCCGAGTGGAGACGGCGACGCGACGCCGACAAGTATCAGCGGATGGTGCTCCTCGCTCGTCGGCTGCCGCGCATCCGCGAAGCGGTCGATCGCGACCTCTCGCGGCCTGGCTTGCCACGCGAGAAGATCCTCGCGCTCGTGGTGCGCCTTCTTGAGCTGACGCACCTGCGCGTGGGCGGCGAGGCGTACATGCGACTCAATCGATCGTACGGCCTGACGACGATGCGTCGTCGCCAGGCTACGGTGTCGGGCTCGCACATCCGCTTCCGTTTCAAGGGCAAGGGCGGCAAGCTCCACGACGTGGGCATCCGTGATCGGCGGCTGGCGCGACTCATGCGACGGGTCCAGGATCTCCCGGGGCAACGACTCTTCGAGTACACCGACGACGCGGGCGACCGCAGGGCTGTCAGCTCGGAGGACGTGAACGACTACCTGCGCCAGATCTCCGGAGCCGACGTCACGGCAAAGGACTTCCGGACGTGGGCGGGGACGCTGATGGCGTTCCGCGCGCTGCTCCACGAGAAGACGTCAGAGCATGAGAGCGTTCGGCTACGTCGTGCCAAGCGCGCCCTCCAGCACGCCGCCGATGCCCTTGGCAACACGACCGCGGTGACTCGTGCCAGCTACGTCCATCCTGACGTGCTGGATGCGTGGCGTGAGGGCGAGCTCGAGCGAATGCGCGTGCCCGACTCGGAGCCGCCCGACGGGCATCCCGGGGATGTCGCCAGCCCCGCCGAGGAGGCGGCGCTGCTCCGCCTGCTGGCGAAGCAGCGTTCGAGGCGACTCAGACGTTGATGACCTCGAGGCCAGCGATCGGCGGGAAGTCCTCGTCCTGCGTCACGATCGGCACGTCCAGAGCCATCGCGGTGGCTGCGATCCACGAATTGTTCAGCGGCATCCGCGAGCCCGCGTCGCGCAAGGCGAGCCGCAGCCTGGCCCAGGCGCTCGCGACCTCGACATCGATCGGGATCGGCTCGAGCGAAAGGGCCGCGGTGAGCGTATCGAGGCGACGATCGCGAGTTACCGCATCGGTCGCCACGAGGACTCCTGCCCGCAGTTCTCCGATGGTGATGACCGAGACAGCTAGGTGGTCAGGCAGAGCTGCGATATCGATCGGGCGCCCCGTTTCACGCGCGATGAACACCGATGTGTCGGCCAGCGCGCGTTCGGTCACGGCCGGAGGTCATCCGTCGTGTCCGGCGCCAGATCGGCCAGGTCCGCCGCCAAGCCAGGATCGGCTTGATGTCGGAGGACCCGGGTCACGAAGACCCCCCGCGACATCCAGCGAGGGCGTGGTTCGGGCGGGACGAGCCTCGCGACCGGCCTCCCGTCGACGGTGATGGTGATCTGCTCGCCAGCCGCGACGCGATCGAGCAGGACACGCGTCCGATTGCGCAGTTCTCGCGAGGCGACTTCGACCATGCGACGATCGTAGCACACATGCGACGCAAACCTGCCTAGCCAGCTTAGGGCAGCCTGGCCGCCCTCGTGTGCGCATCTGCCTCCGCCCGCGCCTCGGTGCGGCCCAGGACGAAGCGCACCGGCTGGCTACCCTTGCCCTTCAGGTCCACATACTCGACAGGCTCGAACTCGAAGTGAGCGCTGGTCCGCTCAGCCACCGACTCAGCCACCAGCACGCGTCCGGCCCGTCCCGCGGACTGTAGACGGCTGGCGAGGTTCACCGTGTCTCCCCACACGTCGTAGGCGAACTTGCGCCGCCCGAGGACGCCCGCGACGGCCGGCCCCATGGCGATGCCGACGCGTACGCCGACCGGATCTCCGGACGGCCAGCGTCGGCCGTCCAGGACGGTGACCAGGTCGAGGGCCATGCTCACGGCTCTCGCCGCGGGGTCTGTCACGTCGCTGGGCACACCCGCTACGGCCATGTAGGCATCCCCAGCGGTCTTGATCTTCTCGAGGCCGTAGGTGTCGGCCAGCAGGTCCATCTCGGAGAAGAGGTCGTTCAGGGTCGCCACGAGCGCCTCCGGCGAGGTCCTCCCGGCCTGCTCCGTGAAGCCGGCCAAGTCCGCGAAGAGCACCGCCACCTCGGAGTGCTCGTCGGCCAGCGCGGCGTTCCTGGCCGACGGATCGGCGCCCACGTCTGCCCGCTCCATCAGGCGCTGCGCGATGGCCTGGGGCAGGACGTTCAGGAGCAGCGCCTCGGACCGTGCCCGCTCGTAATCGAGCTGGCGCTCACGGAGGAAGAGGAGCCGCGTGAACCGTTCCAGCGTGTACGAGGCGATGCTGCCCAGCACGAAGAACGAGAAGAGGTAGAACGTCGCCAGCGTGAGCTGCTGACGGTCGGCCGAGGCGATCGCGATGGTGGCCGCGAAGTAGAGCGCGATCATGGCCAGGCCCGTTCCTGCCATGAGCACGAAGCGAAGTCGCAGCAGCGTGTACGAGAAGGCCATGATGAGGATGACGCCCACGTAGCCGAGGTCGAAGGGGACGCCGGAGATGGATGAGACGTAGAGCGTCCAGATGAGGGCGGTCAGCACGAGCACGATGACGGCCTCGGCTTCCCAGATGCGTTGGCCGAAGGGCAGGAACGTGATGACCAGGCCGACGACGAGGATGGGGATCAGCACCAGGAATCGGATGGCCAGGTCGAGGTCTGGAGCGTCCAGGTCGAGCTGCCGGATGACGAGGCCCCACAATGCCCAGGTGGCGATGCCGAGCAGGAAGGCCGCGCGGACGCTGCCGATGACATCCCGGTAGAGGACGGTCCGAAAGCCCGCCTCCAGCTGCGCGTCCCTGAAGCGCAGGGTCAGGCGATCGAGGTCCCCCGACCCGACCGGGGCGATCTCGCCCGTGGGGCGTGGCGACGCGCGTACGTCGACCTCGACGTTGCGCGGCGCGGATGAGTCGTCCACGACACGGATGCTCGCATAGTCTCCGACCAAGGCGCCGATGAACCTGGAGCAGGCCAGCGAAGGTGGCGCCAGCCCTGCGCATCGCAACGAGGTCGGACGCTCAGGCAGGCCCCAGCAGGTCCCAGTGATTGCCGGCGATGTCGGTGAAGACGGCGACGCGGCCGTAGGCCTCATCGCGTGGCAACCTCACGAACGTGACGCCGGCGCCCAGCAGTCGCTCGTAGGCGGCCTCGAAATCGTCCACCCGGAGGAAGAAGCCGACGCGCCCGGCGACCTGGTCGCCGACCACGCGTTCCTGGTCCGGCCCATCGGCTCGCGCGAGCAGGATGCCCGTCTCGGCACCCGGTGGACGGACGACGACCCAACGCTTCGGACGGCCGTCGTTCGTAAGCGAGGGCGAATCGTCGATCAGCTCGAAGCCGAGGACATCGACGAAGAAGCGGATGGCCGGGTCGTATTCATCGACGACGATCGTCACGAGGTGGAGGTGTGTCACGACGCTAGTGTGCGGCACGTTGCCAGAAGGGGCTGCTGTCTCACTTCTGCAAGGGTCCTGCAACCATGAAGGCTCACTCCTTGACCCCCCAGTGGGGTGGCGAAACCTAGAGTCGCATCCGCTTACACCTTCCCAGACCTGGGGCTCGAGGGGACGGGTCCGGTTCGCTCGGCGTCTCTAGGAGGAGGCCATCTCGCGACCTCGAAAGGAGTCTGCACAAGATGCGAGTAATGGAGCTGAAGAAGACCGCCACCGCGCTCTTCGCCACGGGCGCCATCGCCCTCGCTTCCGCGGTCCCTGCCACAGCGCAGGACACCACGAGTGAGCCCATGGGTGGATACGGCACCGTCGAGGATTTGTGCGCTTGGGCGCACGCCACTCCCGACATGGGCGAGGAGACCACGGCCGACGAATCCCCCGCGGTTGACATGGGCGAGGAGACCACGGCCGACGAGTCCCCCGCGGCCGACATGGGCGAGGAGACCACGGCCGATGGGCTGGCCAGCGTCGATGCCGCCCTGCTACGCGAGCTCTGCGATCGCGCCGGCCTGACGGCCGACATGGCGGGTGGCGAGACGCCGACCGGCACCGATTCGTCGCCACTGCCGACCGTCGTCGATCCATCCCCCGGCATGTCGCCCGGCATCGAGGGCGAGGAGAGCGACAGCTAGAGGATCGCCTCGATCAACTGCACATGCGCCATGCGTGATGAGGCCCCGGCTCAAGCAGTGAGCCGGGGCCTTACCGCATCCGCGATAGCGCTCATGCAGGTTGGCCGTCTCCGCAGAGGCCAGGTCGGCGGGGCCTGCAGGCGCTACGTGAGTCCCGGGTGCGCGAGACTGACCGTGGTTGTTTGTGGGAACCCCAGGTCGCTGGCGTCACGGGGTGGTTCCCCTGGATGCCCGGCCAAACACCCGCTGGTCGCTGTCTGTGCCGCGGGGAGGTCGCTACCCTTAGGGCCCAGATCCTCAACCTGCTCCTTGTCTCCGTGACGAGTTCGGTCTGACCATGATCTTCATCAGTCACAGCCTGCACATCGTGCGGCGACTCGCTGCGCGCATCGTTGAGGGAGCACTCGCATGAGCGGACCACTGACCATCGTCATCGCATCGCCGCTGGAGGAGGAGCTGGTCGAGCGCATGCGATCGACGGTGCCCTCGAACGTCGAGATCGTCTTCGAGCCCACGCTGCTGCCGGTCCCTCGCTACCCCGGCGACCACCAGGGGATCGCTCCTGACCTCGGTGACGAGGAGCTGGCGCGCTGGCGCGGGATCCTCGCCCGGGCTGACATCCTCTTCGACTTCGATTGGCTCGATCCTGCTGGTCTTCCACAGACGGCGCGGCGGTTGCGCTGGGTCCAGGCGACCAGTTCAGGAATCGGCGAGTTCATCGCTCGGACCGACCTCTCCAAGTCGACCATCGAGTTCACCACGGCTGCCGGAGTCCACGCTGTCGCCCTCTCGGAGTTCGTGACCCTTGGGCTCCTCTACTTCTGCAAGCGGGTGCCAGAGTTGGCCGCCTGGCAGCGCGACCATCACTGGGAGCGGTTCACCACGAGAAGGCTGGCCGGAAGCCGAGCTCTGCTGGTGGGCCTCGGCAAGGTCGGCCGTCAGATCGCGCGCCAGCTCGATGATCTCGGTGTCGAGGTCATCGGCATGGCACGCACCCAGCAAGCGAGACCACCAGAAGGCATCGCCCGCCTGATCACGCGGAGCGACCTGATCGAGGTGCTCCGCGGTGTGGATGCCATCGTCCTGGCCTGTCCCTATACGCCGGAGACCCACCACCTGATCGGTGCGCCTGAACTGGCCGCGCTGCCCGGCGGCGCGATCCTGGTGAATGTCGCCCGGGGCAGCGTCGTCGACGAGGCTGCGCTCGTGGAGGCCATTCGCTCCGGACATCTGGGCGGGGCCTGGCTGGATGTCTTCGAGGAAGAGCCGTTGCCGGCGTCAAGTCCGCTATGGGACTTCCCCAATGTGCTCGTCTCGCCGCACTCGGCGAGCACGGTCGACGGGGAGAACGAGCTTATCGTGGAGCTCTTCCTGGACAACCTGCGACGCCGACTCGACGGCCGGCCGATGCGGAACCTGTTCCGCCCACAGCGGGGGTACTGAGACGATGGCTTCGATGGATCCCGTGCTGCCCGCATCCCTTGTCGTGTTTGATGGGGGCATGGAACGACCGGCTCGCCTCGTCCGAACGCGGAACGAGCCGGGCCAAGGCTGAGCAGCCACCGGATAGACGAGTCGGCTCACGAGCCCGCTCGGCATCAGGCCTCCGGCGGCGTCTCCGGCGCCATCGAGGGCAAGGCGAAGCCGAACTCGGCTCCGCCCTCGGGGCGACTTCGGGCCCACATCTGTCCCGCCATCGCCTCGACGATGCGTTTGCAGACGGCGAGGCCGAGGCCGGCACCCGGGACCAGGCCGTCGTGGGACGAGCCCAGGTAGAAGGGCTCGAAGAGGCGCTCGATCTGGTCGTCCTTCAAGACCCCACCGGCGGAATCGCCCGGGAGCCGGCTGACCGCCGGGCTCGGCCCTGGTCTGAAACAGGCCGAGTCGCTTGCCCACGCTCGTCCGAGCGCTACACTCGCCGCTCATGATGACCCGCGAGCGCCTCGAGCGCTTCTTCGCCGCCTGGAACGAGCACGACGTGGAGACCATCGTCAGCTTCTTCACGCCGGACGGGGCCTACCACGCTTCCATCGGCCCCGACGACGAGGGCACGGCCTTCCGCGGCCGCGATGAGGTGCGACGCGGCGTGGCCGCGTTCCTGAGCACGTACGGCGACGTGCACTACACCGACCTGCGGGTTGGGCTCGACGGGGATCGAGCCTTCGCCACGTGGACCTTCAGTGGCACGAAGGGGAACGACGAGCGCGTCACCTATCGAGGCGTCGACGTCTTCGAGTTCGAGGGCGACCTGATCGCGCTGAAGGACGCCTACCGCAAGGAGCGCTCGGCCCCCATCGGCTGAGACCCGCGAGGGCCGATTCCCGGTCCCCGAGGTCGCCCGAGCGTGTCAGCTGCCAGGTCAGCGACGGGAGGCGTTTGCCTGCGCCCAGCGTCCGATGGCCGAGCGTCGAACAGGGTCGAGTGGACTTGCACATCGGGCCGGTAGGCTCTTGGCGGAAGGCGCCAGGCCAGTATCCAACGGTCACCGGGACGGGGCCGAACGGGTCGGTGGCCGAGGGCAACCGCGGCAGGTATGCTGCCAGCACCGAGGGTTTCCGATGGGGCGAGGAGATGACGGGATGCGGTTTGACCGACTTCGACCTCTGAGCAGTCTACCGGCAGAACGGCTGCAAGCGGCCTTGCAGCGAGAGCAGGTCGGCGCCGTCCTTCCCGTCAGCGAACTGGGATCCGGTCGCGCGACAGTGTTGGCCGCCACGCCCAACAAGCTCGCGGTCGCCACGCTCCGACGCTTCGGCCGCCACGATCGCTGGGTCATCCGTTGGGCCCCCTGGGATGCCGTCCGGATGCCCGAGGAGCAGGATCCCGCCACGACCCTGGGCCGCCCGGTCATCGACATCGGCGGCAGGAGATTCGGACTCGTGCTGGACGGCGTGGCCGGCCGGGCAGCCGTGCACGGCTTCCGTCGCTACCTTCGGTGGCGACGCCGGGTGCTTGGACGCAAGGAGGTCGCGAGGACGACCTGGGTCGTGGTGCCGGTCGTTCCCCTGCCGGGCGTTGCGATCAGCGTGCGACCGGAACCGGATCTCGGCCTTGCTGCCCGCTACGCGGGAGGCAGCTACAAGTCACTGACCCGATAGCACGGACAAATTCACTGAGCAATAACACCGGCGCAGGTCAGAGTTGACGCCGGTGAGACGATGCGTGGACGGTCGCGGTAAGCGACCCGAGGCCCATCCCTGTCGCCGACCACCCCCCAGCGATCAAGGAGTGCCTGATGCCAGTTCGACACGGTTCGGAAAGCTACTTCGTCCTCGGTGAGGGGCTCCTCACCGAGGACGAAGGCGGGCGACAGGGCACGGAGGCCGTCGCCACCGCGGCCACGGCCAGCACTACGGTCGCCGACACCACGGCCCAGGCCGCCACGCCACCGTTCCGCTTCTCGAGGATCGGCCCCAAGGGCGCGCGGCTCAACCAGGCCACCATGGAGAAGCTGGCCATCGCGATGACGGCCGGGGACGCCGGCCCCTCCACGCTGCCGGCAGGTTTCACCTACCTCGGCCAGTTCGTCGATCACGACCTCAGCTTCGACAGGACCAGCGTCGCCCTCGGCGACAACGTCGCACCAGCCGAGCTGCTGCAGGCACGATCGCCCAGCTTGGATCTCGATTCGCTCTACGGCGCTGGACCCGGCGACCCCGTGTCCGCTCGCTTCTATCGTGACGCCGTCCATCTCGAGATGGGGCGGACCACCGCGGTCGGCCCGGACGAGGCCCGCGAGGGGTTCGACCTCCCGCGGGCGGGCAGCGGCGCGACGGCTGCGGCGCGGCGCCAAGCTCTCGTCCCCGATCCACGCAACGACGAGAACCTGGCCGTGGCGCAGACGCACCTCGCCTTCATCCGCTTCCACAACCGCGTCGTAGATACCCTGCCGGCGACACCACCCGCGCAGCGATTCGCGCGAGCGCGCCGTCGCGTCGTGGCGCACTACCAGTGGATGCTGCGTCATGACTTCCTGCCCCGCATCTGCGACCCGGCGGTCCTCGACGATGTCTTCACCAACGGGCGCAAGGTCTTCGAGGTCGGCGTGGACGCCACCAGCGTGCCCACGATGCCCATCGAGTTCTCGGTGGCGACCTACCGCCTCGGTCACAGCATGATTCGGCCTGCCTACAGCTGGAACCGCCGCTTCGACGACGGGAGCGGGTCCCTAGACCTGCTGTTCACCTTCTCCGCCACCGGCGGCAACCTTGGTGGCGGGCGGCGCCTGCCCAGCAACTGGATCGCCGACTTCCGCCGGCTTTACGATTTCACGGAGGCGGGACGGAACGACCTGAGTGTCCCCGAGGCCCGCTTCAACCGAGCCAAGCGCATCGACACGCGCCTCGTCCGGGCGCTGCGGAACCTTCCCACCGGGAGCTTCGGAGGGCCGGCGGTGCCGTTCAACGACCCCACCGCCAACCTGGCCTTTCGGAACCTGGCGCGCGCCCGCATGGTGCGCCTGGCCACCGGCCAGCAGATGGCGGAGCTGATGCGCACTAGAGGCGTCGCGGTCACCGACCTGACCAGGGCACAGATCCGGGAGGGCGACGGTGGGGCCTCGCTCGAATCGCTCACGGCCGGGCAGCGGTCGGCCGTGCTGGACGACACGCCGCTGCTGTTCTACATCCTGCGCGAGGCGGAACTCAACGGCGGGAGGCTCGCTGGCGTCGGCGCTCGCCTCTTGGCGGAGACGTTCCATCGAGCTATGGAGGGGAGCCGACCATCCATCGTGCGCAACCCTGCATGGCGCCCCTCCTTCGGCCCGGACAGCGACACCTTCCGGATGGTGGACCTGCTCCTCTTCGCCTTCGAGGGCCAGAAGAGCCTGCTCGCTCCGCTCGGCGGCAACTGATCGGGCAGGCGCCTGACACTAGGTTCATCGTCGGAATCGCGATGACAGTCCGTTCGTCGTCGGCGAGCACAAGCATCAGCGCGTCACTACCAACGGTAGTGGTTGCTGGTCGGTCGATCGCACATCGAGGGCCTGGTCATCGCCGGGCGTTTGGCACGGGCTACAGCTGGGTGCGGCATATCTGCGCATTACTCTTGTACGTGCTGGGACGGACGCTCGGCTTGGCGACTCCGGCGAGCGCCGCCAGCGCCCAGGGCGCCGGTGTGGATGGCCCCTGGGCCAAACGGTACTTGCTATCACTCTCCGACAGCTCGTACGTCAGCTCGCTCGCAGGAGCCGTGCCAGACGCTCGATCCGCCGACTGCTAATGGCCAACAGCTCCCAGCACGGCGAGATACCGAGCCCTTCGGCGCGGATGGCCGAGAGTCGCTCATCGAGGTCCCCATCGTCGACCTCGCAGACATCGGGGATCTCGACTGTGTCGAAGCCGACGACTGCGCGATCAGGACCGACCGCCCCAGCGAGCCGACCCATCTCCTTCTCGAGCGCCCCGATCTGGGCCCCTGAGCCGGTGAGGCCTGGTGGGTCGAAGCCCAAGAGTCCAGACAGAAAGCTGGCCGCATCGGACTCGCCGGCTTCCTCCAACCAGGCCGCGTAGCCGCGCAGTTCGAAGGGCATCGAGGCGGGCCCGAGCGCGTCGAAGTAGGTCATGGACTTCGACCACTCGCCAAGGCTCGCGAGCGAAGCGAGGTCTTGACCCACGCTCGGCGCGAGCGCCGGCGTGAAGACATCGAGCACAGAGCGCAAGCCGTGGTCGGCGAGGCCCGCGACAACGCGGCCGACGGCTGCAGTGACCCGACTACTGCGCCAGGTGAGGAACTCCGAGATCGGTCCGCGGACAGGTGAGCCGAGCAGCGCACGTACGAGCGACCGCCGCCCCTCAAGGGTGCCAGCAGCCTCCGCGGCCTCGCCAGCCACCCGTCGCAGGTCGAGCCCATCACCTGCGGCTGCCTCCCGACTCCGATCACAGAAGCAGGTCAGTTCTGTGGACGGAGACGCGCTCGGGCTGTGCCAGCGGACCCGATCCAGCAGCAGCCCGTCGGCTTCAACGCCACGGGCGAGGGCCACCGCTCGTTCCAATCCGGCTTCGATCACCTCGTCATGGTCCAGACAGAGAAGCCGAAAGTCGGTCAGGTCGCGGAATGGGGAAGGTGCCTCGCCTCGTGGCCCTGTGGCTACCATGCCGTCGACCTCCCGGCCTTCACCCGAGTCGGCGAAGACCGGCACCCAGCGCCAGACTGACACGCCTGCCGGGATCACCGTGCGCACAGCCTCGATGGCCTCGGGTCGCAGGCTCCAGCCCAGCGCAAGATCGGTGACCGGCAGCTGGGTGAAAGCGAAGGCAAGGTGGTCACGCAGGCGCGCCGGTTCGGCTGTATCTACCTCCAGACTGGGCTCCAGGTACTGGAGCAGCAACCTCGTCTCGCCGCTCACGTTCATCTCCAAGGCTGCAGCGCAGCCGTCACCAGCGACGGATTCAGCCTCTTCAGCCGTTCGATGAACACGGTACCGGCAGTCCCATCCCTATTCGCAGGCGGTGGTAGGTCGCTTGACAGTGCGCATATGGATAGCATAGTTTCTATCTGCATGCAAGAAAGAACCACAGTCAACGACTCCACACGGGGGCGACACGAACCCGTGCCGAAGCCGGCCGCCAGCGATTCAGGCGCCATCAGGCACGGGATCATGCTGCAGCTCAACGAGCAGCTGGTCCTGGACTACACGCACGCGCACGGAACGACGACCCGGCCGGAGATCGCAGCCAGCCTCGGACTGTCTGCCGCGACCGTCAGCCGTGCCATCCGTCGCCTGGTCGGTCGTGGCCTCGTGTACGAGGAGCCGGGTCAGAGCACCGGCGGCCGGCCGCGGTCGGCGATCAGCTTCAACGCCCTTTCCGGCTGCGTCATCGGCATCGACCTCGGCGGCACCAAGTGCCACGCCATGCTGACCGACCTAGTCGGCGACCTGCTGGTAGAGGAGGTTCGGCCCACCGACTCCGACGGTAGCCCCTTCGAGACGCTGGTCGAGTCGATCGCGCGGTTGACTCGACGCGACGAACGAGCGGGCGCACCGCTGACCGCGGTGGCGGTCGGCGTCCCCGCCATCGTGGATCCAGACACCGGCGTCGCCATCGGCGGTCCCAACGTCCACTGGCACGGCTTCCCGCTGGTTGCCGAGCTCCGTGATCGTCTCGACGTGCCCTTCGTGGTGGACAACGACGTCAACCTCGCCGCGCTCGGCCACGCCTGGAAGGGCGACGCCCGCGGCTACTCCGATTTCGTGGTCCTCTCGCTTGGTACTGGCATTGGGGCCGCGGTCGTGGTCGACGGCCGCCTGCTGAAGGGGCGCAACAGCGGGGCAGGGGAGGTCGGCTACATGGTGCTCGACCGCCGCCAGCTGGGGCAGCCTCGACCCGACGACCTTGGCACGTTCGAGACCCTCGCGTCGGGCGTGGGCGTGGCCACCCTCGCACGGGAGGCGCTGGAAGCCGATCCGCGCCCGTCATCGCTGCGTGAACTCGGGCATGAGCCCGCCTCTCCGGACGTCTTCGCCGCTGCCGACGCAGGCGATCCGATCGCCAGCGAGCTCCTCGACCGGATCGTCGAGCACGTGGCCATGGCAGTCATCAACATGGGCTCGGTCGTCGACTCCGACGTCATCGTGCTCGATGGCTCGGTCGGCCTGGCGCTGGGCGACCGAGCTGCGCACATCGAGGAGCTGGCCGGCCAGCACCTGCCGTCCCGCCCGCGAGTCGTGATCTCGTCGTTGCCTGGCGAAGCCACGGCCATCGGTGCGGTCGCCGCCGCGCTCGATCTCTCGCGTGCCAAACCGGGTTCACGCTCACCAACCGCGGTGGGCGCGAAGATGCCTCGACCCGCTGCCACCGCCACATCCGCAGCAGCCGCGACGGCATGACCGCTCAAGCTGGCCCACGGTCCTCGCGACTGAGCGACTTCCTCGGGCGCTACGCCATCTCGGTGGTGTTCTTCGCGCTGCTGGTCGTGCTGCTCATCGCCTCGCCAGACTTCCGCGATTCGCGCAACCTGTGGAACGTCCTCCAGCAGAACTCGATCATCGGCATCGTGGCGCTGGGCATGCTGGTGATGATGATCGCCGGCGGCTTCGACCTCTCGGTCGGCGCCACTGGTGCCGCCTCCGCCGTGGTGGCCGCCTGGGCCTTCGTCAACTTCAGCGTCCCCTTCGGAGTCGCGGCCGGCCTGCTCGTCGGCCTCCTCATCGGTTGCACGAACGGCGTGCTCATCACCAAGGTCGGCATCAACCCATTCGTAACGACCCTGGGCATGCAGGTGTTCGTACAGGGGCTGCTCTTCGTGGCCACCGACGCCAAGCCGATCTACGGGCTGCCCTCGGAGTTCACCTTCATCGGGCTGGGTCGCATCGGACCGGTTCCCGTGGCCGCGATCATCTACGGCGTCGTTGCCGTCGCCATCTGGGTGCTCCTCCGTTTCTCTCGTTTCGGTCATTACGTGTACGCGACCGGTGGCAACAAGGAGGCCAGCCGCCTGGCTGGCGTGCCCGTCGATCGCGTCATCATCGGCGCGTTCACGCTGGGAGGCTTCCTGGCGGCAGTCGCGGGCCTGGTCCTGCTGGGCCAGGTGAACATCGGCCAGCCCGCCATGCAGGCGACCTGGCCATTGGCCGCGATCGCGGCCTGTGTGGTGGGGGGAACGTCCCTCTTCGGCGGCGTGGGCACGGTGCCCGGCGTGGTCGTGGGCACGCTCCTTCTGGGAGTTGTGGCGAATGCGCTGAATCTCTTCGGCGTGTCGCCTTATTGGCAGCCGGCAGTGACCGGCGTCATCATCCTCGCCGCGGTCGGCATCGACGCCCTCCAGCGGAAGAGGAAAGGAGGGTTCGCATGATCCGGGATCACAAGGCCCTGCGAGCAGGGGCCGCGCTGGGGCTCACGTCCATCCTGGCGCTGTCGTTCAGCGGCGCTGTGGTGGCACAGGACGAGATGGATTGCCCCGAGCCGACGGGTGAGCCGCTCGAGGTCGGTGCGATGCTGTGGAACACCGGCATCCAGTTCTATAGCAACTTCATCAAGGGCCAGGAAGACGCCGCTGCCTGCTACGGCGTGAACCTCGACCTGCAGAACGGCAATGGCGACCTGGCCACCGAGGTGGCGGTCATCCAGCAGTTCATCGCGCAGGAGAAGGACGCCATCATCGTCACGCCCAGTGACGTCGAAGGCATCGTCCCCGTCGTGCTCGAGGCCAACAAGGCCGGCATCCCTGTCTTCGCGGCCAACAACCGCATCGGCGAGGGAGCCGAGGTCGTGAGCTTCATCGGCGCCAACGACGTCGAGTTCGGCAAGCGCCAGGGCGAGATGCTCGTCAACGCCGTCGGTGAGGAGGCCAAGGTCGGTCTCGTCCTCGGGGCGCTGGGCACATCGGCGCAGCTGCTGCGTGAGCAGGGCCTGACCGAGTTCCTGGCCGACTACCCTGGCATCGAGATCATCGAGAAGCAGTCTGCCAACTGGGCCGACGCAGAGGCGTTGGCGCTCACTCAGGACTGGCTGAGCAAGTACGGCGAAGGCGAGATCGACGCCATCGTCGGGCAGGGGCCTGAGATCGTGGCGGGCGCCCAGGGGGCCGCCCAGAGCGGTCGCACCGACGTGCAGTTCCTTGCTGGCGACTACCCATACAGCGTGAAAGTCGCCATCGAGGACGGCGTCGTGGCCGGCACTGTGAACCAGGACCCCTATCCTCAGGGCTACGAAGCGGTCCAGTACGCGTACTACTGGCTGACCGACCAGCAGGACATGGTCGAGCAGCCCGATCATTTCCTGCCGCTGCCGATCGTGACCGCCGACAATGTCGACGAGTACCCGGCCGCCTGGGGCACCCCCGAGTAGGCGAGGCCTTCTCGCACCACCCATGAACGATCCACGGCCCCCGGAGGGTTCGATCCCGCTCCTGGAGATGGAAGGGATCACCAAGGACTTCTCCGGGGGTCGTGTGCTCTACGGCGTGGACTTTTCACTGCATCCCGGCGAGGTTCACGCCCTCGTCGGTCAGAACGGCGCCGGCAAGTCCACGCTGATGAAGATCCTCGCCGGCGTCTACCCCGACTACGGCGGGCAGGTCCGTTTGGGCGGGGAGCCTATCGACCTGCGCGATCCGCGCGACGCCCTGCGCCACGGTGTCGCGGTCATCTACCAGGAATTCGCGCTCGTGCCCGAGATGAGCGTGGCTGACAACATCGCGCTCGGTCGGGAACCGGGTCGCCGAGGCCTGGTCGACCACCACCAGCTCGTCGAGGATTCACGAAGGGAGGTGGAGCGCCTCGGCATCGACCTGCCGCTCGATGTCCCGGTCAAACAGCTCGGGGTGGCGGGCCAGCAGCTCACGGAGATCGCCAAAGCCATCTCGCGCCGGGCGCAGATCCTCGTCATGGATGAACCCACCGCCCGACTGTCTGGCGGGGAGCGCGACCGCCTCTTCGAGACCGTCCGGGACCTCGCGGCGTCCGGCGTCGGCATCATCTACATCTCGCACTTCCTGGAAGAGATCTTCGAGATCGCCGACCGCGTGACCGTGTTGCGCGACGGCCGCGTCGTTGCCGTCGAACCCACAGCGGCCCTAGGTCTGGGTTCGCTGGCCGAGCTCGTCGTCGGCCGAGAGGTCCGCGAAACCCAGCAGCGGCGCTCCATGAGCGCACGAGATGGCATTGGCTTAGGCCTGAGCTCGTTCGGCGTGCCCGGCCGAGTCGGTCCGCTGGACCTCGAGATCAAGCAAGGTGAGATCGTCGGGCTCGCCGGCCTGGTCGGTTCGGGACGGACCAGTCTGGCGCGCGCCATGGTGGGTCTGGAGCGTACCGCCACCGGAACGGTCGCGGTCGGATCGTGGTCGGGCATCCCGGCGCACCCCGGGGCGGCCGCCGAGATCGGCATCCTGCTCCTGGCCGAGGATCGCAAGCGGCATGGCCTGGTCATGCAGCGGACCGTCGGAGAGAACGTGGCCTTGACTGCGCTGAGTTCGAGATTGTCCGCATTTGGCTTCGTCCGATTGCGAGAACGCGCACGCGTCGTCGGAGCGCTGATCGAGCGCCTGCGCCTGGTGCCGCCCAAGCCTGATGCTGTGGCCTCCAGCTTGAGCGGCGGCAACCAGCAGAAGGTCGTCTTCGCTCGTGCGATGGCCGCCGATGCCCGCGTGCTCATCCTCGACCAGCCCACGGCGGGCGTCGACATCGGAGCGAAGGAGGAGCTCTACGCGCAGGTCGACCAGCTGGCGCGCGACGGCGCGACGATCGTCTTCATCTCCGATGACCTGGACGAGATCCTGCGCATGTGTGACCGGGTCGTGGTCCTGCGCCGCGGTCGGGCGGATGCGCCGGTACCCGTCGAGGGCATGGACCGCGCCAGGCTGCTCCAGGCCATCAGCGATACCGCTGCAGCCGCGTAGCGGCGACCCTGATCAGACCCAGGTCAGCGCGTGACGACATGGTGCCTGAGTCGGCTCACCTGCTTCCGACTGCACCCCGAAAATGTGCAGGCCTTGAGACAGTAGGCCAACTTGCGGGGGTTATGGGGTATGGAAGCGGTGACGCGCGTGGCGACCCGGCAACAGGTCGACACGCTCGCATGCGCTGCTGCCGGAGACGAGATCGCCTTCGGGCACATCATCGCCGCCCACCACGAGGACATGCGCCGCGTCTGCCTGGCGATCAGCGGCGACCACGCCATCGCCGAGGAGGCCGTCCAGGCCGCGTGGCTCATCGCCTGGAACAAGCTCCGTAAGGTCAAAGGACCCGACCACCTCCGCCCTTGGCTCGTGTCGGTCGCGGTCAACGAGGCCCGCAAGCTGATGAGCAAGCGAAGTCGCCGCTCCCACATCGAGGCCCTGACGGACGCCTCCGGCGAAGCGGGCGGCATCGATCCGGCCACGGGTGTGGCGGCGGTTGACCTCCGCGCCGCCCTGTCACGGCTCGATCCCGATGACGCCGCTCTGCTGGCGATGCGATACGTCGCCGGCTTCGATGCCACCGAGCTTCTCCCTGGCCACGGGTATCAGCCCGTCGGGTACTCGCAGCCGGATCGAGCGTGCCCTGAAGCGGCTCAGGAAGGACCTCGAGCATGGATGACGTGAGCGCCTTCGAGCGACAGGTCGCCGGCGAGCTGGTACGCCGCGCCGGTCCTGTCCGCCCGGTCGATGCAGCAGCGGTCCTTTCCGCCGTCACCGCCCGCTCCTCGCAGTGGAGGCTCCAGATCCATGTTCAGCGCGACCAAGCTCGTCCTTGCCGGCGCCATCGTGGCCTTGGTCGCTGGCTTCCTCGTGACGGGCACGCTGCCACCATCGCCGCAGCACGCGGCCCCGGGTGCGATCGGTCCCGCCGGCGGTTCGCCCACCGCCTCTCTGCGTCCGGCGGCGTCACCCGATGCCGTCGACCTGCGCTACGAGGCGACGGCCAGCCTGAAGGTTGACCCCGGACCCGATGCGAGCCTCGGCGACCTGATGGCAGCAGAGGCCGCCCTTCGGCGGTACGCGGCGATGGCGCAGTCGAGGGAGGTGGCAGAGGCGGTCATCACGCAGCTCGGCATCGATGAGATCCCGGAGCGTCTCCTCGAGCGTGTTTCGGTGGGGACTTCCGACGATACCCTCGTCCTGTCGTTGCGGGTGTCCGGTGACGACGCCGATGATGCCCGTCGCATCGCCGCCACGCTCGGGGACGAGCTTCGCCAGCGCGTCGAGGACGAAGTCATCACCGACGAGACGAGGGCCGCTGATCGCGCCATCGACGCGAACCGCCGTCTCATCCGTGACCTGCGTGACCGCTATCAGTACCTGCAGCGGAAGCAGAACAAGACCAGCGCAGACCGGCAGGAGGTCATCTACCTCGCGGGGCAAATCAGCGCGCTCGAGGGGGCCGATCCAGGGTCTCGAGCCAAGCTCCAGTGCCTTCGTCCGCAACCGACTGGAGTGGCTCGAAGGACCCTGCCGTCGCGGGGCAGGAGGAGTCGGACGAACGGCAACCGCAGGCAGAGCCAGAGCCATCCGTGGCCGCGACCCCTGAGCCCACGGCGGCGGTCGAGGCCGTGACCACGACGCGATCTGACCTCGTGCCAGGCGTGGACCTCGCCACCGAGGAGGTCGAGCCGGGGGTATTCCGGGTGGTCAGTGACGGCGTCCGCGATCTCCGACGATCCGTCGAGGATGCCGAACCGGACGCGATGAGTGAGGCAGGCCCGTTCGACCGCAGCCTCCACGCCGCCCCAGACGGGAGTATCTGGGTGTTCGGCCGTGAGGGTGCGTTCCGCCTCGGTCAGCCCGACGTGACCGATATCCAGTGGCTCAGGCGCCCCGGTCATCGACGACTCGCCGAACGGGACCATGTGGGCGAGTTGGCGCTTTCCGACCAGCCGCTCGGGGGCGAACAGATCCACCTGCTCGGTCGCCTCCAGGATGGCGCCTGGCAAGGTCAAGAAGTCGCTCGTGACTGGTCCCTGCCGCTGGCCGATATCGCGGTCGGCCCCGACGGCACGCTCTGGGCGGCGCTCTGGTCCGGCGGGTGCGCCGATGATGCCAGCACCGAGGATGGACCCTGCGGCTCGTATGTCGCGCCCCTCGTCGACCCCCTCGCACAGAGCAGCGACGGACTGGACGGAGTGCTCGCGCCGACGCTCCCGAAGGACCACGACTACCAGGGCGTCGTGGGCCTGTGGACAACGGAAGACGGCTCGGTCTGGCTGCTCGATGCCTGGGAGAACAGGCAGAGCCGCGAGATCACTGGGGCGCTGAGTCGCTTCGATGGGACGAGCTTCGAGCGCCATGATGTCCCCGACTGGCGCTTCGTTCGCGCCGACATGGCGGCCGACGGGACGATGTGGGCGATCCTCCGGAACTGGAAGGTGCCGACGCTCGGTCGATTCGACGGCTCGCGGTGGACCGTCTTCGACCGGGACGACGGGACTCCCTCGATGGATGCCCTCTACTACAACGAGGATCAGGGCTTCTTCGAAGTCGCTCCCGATGGCAGCGTCTGGCTGAACCCCACCGAGAAGCTCCGGCGCGCCCAGGGTGTCGCGAGGTTCGACGGCGACTCCCTGAAGCGCTACCTCGAGGATCTCCGGGTCTATGCCATGGATGTCGGGCCGGACGATTCGGTCTGGCTCGAGGCGGGCTCCTACAGCGTCTCGAAGGGCAAGGAGCACTTCGGGCCGATCGACATGTACGTCATCACCCCCGAGGCCATCGCGGCCACCGAGTAGGGTTCGCTGAAGCGACGGAGACGCGACACGCCGCCTTGGCCCGAAGACTGGGCTGACAGTCCTTCCGACACGGAGCTCGACCATCCGGGCCTTCTGCCCCTCCCCGAGTCGAGGACCGTCCGTCCCGACCCCGCCTGGCTGGCGCGAGACCTGATCTCGGGCCTGACCATATTCAACTCGGGTCTCTTCCTGTCCGAATCCTCAACGAGGAACCCTGATCGCCCGTCTCTGGGGATGTCGGCCGCAGACGGAGGGCGGACCGAGCCGCTGGCAAGGCCGAGGCACTGGCAACCGGTCCTGCAGGCTCGTCTCCGTCCGTGGCCTCGGGGACGAGGCCGAGACGCACCGCGATAGCCGCGATCTCCGCGCGGCCGTTCGCTCCCAGCTTCGACTTGATGTTCGAGACGTGCACGCTGGCCGTCTTCTCGCTGATGAACAGGTTGGTGGCGATCGCCCGGTTGGTGTGCCCGAGGGTCAGGCGCTCCAGGACATCCTGCTCGCGCCGGGTCAGCCTGAATGGGATCGCACGGCCGACGGACGCGGCGGCGGAGGCTGGCTTGGAGACAACTGGCCGGCTGGCGACGTCGAGCCGTGATCGTGCGGCCAGCCGTTCGATCTCCCGTTGAAGGGGGGCAGCCCCCAGGGCAGACGCGATCTGGTGCGCCTCCACGGCTGCTGCCTGCGCGGCGGCCCGCGAGCCGCGTGCGAGCAGGAGCGCCTCGGCCTGGCGGAATCGGCTGTAGGCGGCCTCGTGGGAGTGCTGCAGTTCGACGGCCGTGGCCGCCGCGGTCGCCCACGCGGCCGCGCTCGAGCGACCCATGAGCCGGCTCAGCTCGCCCTTGGCGAGTGCCACGTCGAGGGCTAGGTGTGGGTCGCCTCCACCAGGCAGTGCGCGGACGAGATGGGCGTGACGATCGAGCCGTGCGTCGAACTCTCGTCCGATCGCGAGTGCCTCCTCCAGGCCCGCCTCATCGCCGAGCGGTCGAGCCACCTCGGCGAGGTCTGCTGCAGCACGGATCGCCAGGCGGTGGCACACGCGCATCTGGACGTCGCGCTCCGGCTCGGCCGAGCGCACCAGACTCTCGCGCACCGAGTCGATTGCCTCGGTCGGTTGCCCCCGCGCGATCGATAGCAGGGCGATGCTCGAGTACAAGTCAGTCCAGCTGTAGGCGGTCGCGGTGAAGTCCCGGCACATAAGCAGCACGATCTCGAGGTGCTCGGCGGCCGAGTCCAGCCTGCCGCGGCCCAGGTCGAGCAGCGCTCGTGCACCATGCGCCAGGACCCCTGGTGATCCGACCGGGTCTCGCTCGAGCGCGCCGGCGATCCAATCGTCCGCCTCGGACCAGCGTCCGAGCAGGAAGGCCGACACGCCCCTGATGGCTCGCAGCGTGCTCCCGAATCCCTCGACCCCCCAGCGGCTGCTCTCGGCGATCGCCGCGTCGGCGACGTTGCACGCCTCGTCCAGGTCTCCGGCCCAGTGGAGTGCCAGCACCAGCGCGATGGAGATCTCGGCTGCCCCCGGGAAGTCCGCGACCGAGTGCGCAAGCGTCAACGCCTGGCGCAGGGTGCCTACCCCCGACTCGGCATCTCCAACCGCAGCGGCGTTGCGGCCGATGCAGCCCAGCGCGCGGATCTGGGCCTGGGCCGAGTCGACCAGGCGGGCGGTTGCCAGCGCCTCCTCGGCAAGACGGTTCGACTCGTCGAAGTGGCCTTGCAGCCCGAGCGCCTGGGCCAGGATGCCCTGCACCTGGGCGCGTGCGACGGACGGAGGCTCAGCCGGCAGTAGGTCAAGCGCACGACGCGCGACAGGCTGGGCCGCGTCGGGGTTGCCCGACCCGAGGTGATACACGGCGAGACGCTCGAGCAAGGCCCCGGTGCGCGCCGCTTCCGGCTCCGTGGCCGAGTCGTCGTCGAGCGCGGCCTGAACCACCGCGATCGCCCGATGGTATCCACCGCTCAGGGCAGCTGCCTCGGCCGTGCGCATGCTCAGGTCATGGCGTGTGATCCCTTCGACGGACTCCGTGCCGGCCGGCCAGAGGCTCAGCGCGAGATGGTAATGCGCAAAGGCGTTGCCGAAGGCGAACACACGCTCCGCCGCCCGGCCGGCGCGCAGGAGGGCCGGCAGCGCTTGGCGCGCATCGCGGGCCTCGTACCAGTGGTGAGCGAGCTCGGACGCCAGTGCGGCATCGATGTCGAGGCCGGCATGAACCGCGTCCACGGCTGCGGCCACCGCCGCATGCAGCGCCAGTCGTTCGCCGGGCAGAAGCTCGTCATAGACCGCTTCCTGCAGGAGTCCGTGGCGGAACTGCATGACCTCGTTGTCGCCCGCCAGCAGCAGATGACGGTCGATCGCCTCCCGCAACGCCGCGGCGATCTCGGCCTGCTCCATTCGCGTCACGATCCCGAGGATGTCGTGTCTCGCGGACTGACCGGCCACGGCGACCACGCGCAGGAGGTTTCGCGACGCCGCGGAGAGACCACCGACCCTGGCGAGGAGCATCTCTCGAAGCGTGAGGCCGATGCGTTGGTCGCCCCGTTCAGCGACGGCGAGGAGCTCCTCGGTGAAGAAGGGATTGCCCCCTCCGCGTTGGTGGAGGCGAGCGACAAGAGGGCGAGCGGGGGGCTTGCCGAGGATGCCCGCCAGCTGAGCGTGAACTTCGCTTGGCGTGAACCGGGAGAGCTCGAATCGCTCGACCTGTCCGCTGCGATCCAGCTCGGCGAGCAGGGGCAGGAGTGGATGGCGCTCGTTCACCTCGTCAGTGCGGTACGTCCCGACCACCATCACACGGCCATGGGTGAGGTTTCGCACCAGGAACTGGAGCAGATCGCGGGTCGATCGATCCGACCAATGAAGGTCCTCCAGCGCAATGACGGTGCCTGCGTCCGCGGCGATGCGCTCGACCAGCCCGAGCACCTGGAGGTACAGGCTGGACTGGGTTGCCGAGGTGGGCGCTTGGGCCCGAGCCTCGCCCTCGTCGTCGGACACCAAGTCGGGGATCAGCTGCAGGACGGCCGATCGCGCAGGCCCGACGATGCGGTTGAATTCGTCCGGCGGCAGTGACGTCAGCCACGGACGGAGGGCGGCGACGAAGGGATCGTACGGGCGCGCCCCGTCTCCCAGGTCGACGCATCCGCCAACCAGGACACGAACCCCGGCGGACACGGCACTCGCCCGGAACTCCGTGAGCAGACGGGTCTTTCCGACGCCGGCCTCGCCGCCGACGAGGGCGGTGCCCACCGCTCCCGCCATGGCGCCATCGAGCACGGCCTGCAGACGTTGGAGCTCCTCGCCGCGTCCGACGAACACCGGGCTCGAGATCCGCGCGGTCATTCGCCGATTATGACGGCAGGCCTAAGGAACGCCGACACCCGTAGCTAAGGAGCGACCCATTGCCGTGGCTCGCCACGGCGGCATACCCTACCGCCACACTCACACATGAAGGGACAAGCCAATGACGGATGCATCGAGCGCCCCGGCACCGGACGTTCGGATGGACCTCGTAGGGCAGAGCTGCTCGACGTTGACCCCGATCATCGCGTCCCGGATGCGCCAGCTCGAGACCGGCCAGGTCCTGGAGGTCATCTCCGATGACCCCACGGCTCGCAGCGGCCTGGCGTCCTGGTCGAGGTTGACCGGCAATCCCATCGTGGCCATCATCGAGGACGGGCCCGGGCGGACCCGCTACTACCTGTGTCGAAAGTAGGCCCGGAGGATCGCAGACATGCCGAAATTCATGGCGCAAGTCACCCATGGTCGCGAGGATCCGGAACGAGCGACGCTGCCGTTCATCGTGGCGAACGTCGCCGCATCGGCCGATCAGGAGACCATCGTGCTGCTCACTATCGATGGCGTGTGGCTGGCGACGAAGGGCTACGCGGATGACATCCACCACGAGGGCATGCAACCGCTTCGCGAGGTTCTTGCCTCCCTGCTGGCCAACGGCGGGCAGATCTGGGCCTGCGGCGCCTGCACGAAGCCACGCGGCATCACCGAGGAGCACCTGATCGAGGGCGCGCGGATCATCTCCGCGGCCGACTTCGTCGCCGAGCTTGCGGGCGGCACCCCGCTCTACACCTGCTGACCGGAAAGAATGAGGAAACTCACGACGCCCGTCTAAGGACGCTGGCGATGCGGCCGGCACACTCTTAGGACCACCTTCTCCACGGAGAAGCGGGGCAACGCTCCCGCCGATAGCAGATGGAGAAGGAAGATGACTCTGTACTCATCGGCCCCGGTCCGTAGGACACACGCGCGAGCACAGCGCGCCATGGCGTCCATCGTCGGCGCCTTCCTCCTTGTGGCAGCCAGCGTTCTCCCGATCGCGGCGCACGGGCCGACCGAGCATTCCGACTGGGGTGCGCCCAAGGCCGTGAGCGAGGTGAACACGGCCGCCCATGACGGCTGTCCCATCGAATCGCCGAACGGCAAGCAGCTGTACGTCGCTTCCACGCGGGAGGGCGGGCTTGGGAAGAACGACCTCTGGGTCGCGGAGCGCCCGAACAAGAACGCGCCCTGGGGGCCGATGGCGAATCTCGGCCCGACGATCAACAGCGCCGACCATGAATTCTGCCCCACGCCGCTCGGCGGCGGCTCGCTTCTCTTCGTCTCGGATCGCGCGGCCTGCGGTGCCACTCCCGGCTTGACGCCACCCGTGGGCGACATCTACCTCACGCGCGAGCGCCATAACGGGACCTGGGCCACCCCGCAGCACCTTGGCTGTGTTGCGGACGGAACCGGCCCGAATCTCACGGGCGGTGAGTTCGGACCGTCGCTGGTCAAGACCCGCGGACATGCGTACCTGTACTTCTCGAGCACGGGAACGGGGGCGGACCACGACATCTACCGAAGCCGCCTGAACCGCGACGGCAAGTTCGGGACGCCGCGGGCCGTGGCAGAGCTGAACAGCGCGGCCGTGGACCAGATGCCGAACGTGAGCCGCGACGGGACTGAGATCGTATTCGCGTCGAATCGAGACGGGAACATGGACATCTGGACCGCGACATTCAACCGGTCAACCGGAAGGTGGTCGAGCCCCGTCCCGGTGGCGGCGGTGAACACCGCGGAGCCGGAATCGCGACCGTCGCAATCCGGGGACGGAACCCGCCTGTACTTCGGGCGCGGAGCAACCGCCGATGTCTACGTCAGCACCCGGGTCGAGTTGGACGACTAGGGCGGCGACGACGACGGGGCGACAACAGCGAACCCAGCAAAGACAGTCCTCCGCCGTCACCTGAACGAAGGCCGCCGGATCTGGTCCGG
>CAWDQY010000012.1:0-159875 GCA_963804575.1 uncultured Chloroflexia bacterium | reverse complement strand
AGGCCGTTTGGGGCCCGATCTGAACCGATTGTGTCGGTGGCGGGTGATTGGCTTGATGCATGGAAGTTCAGGTGCCAGCGGCGTTGGGGGCCTTCGAGGCGATCGAGGGCATTCTCGACCGGTTCGACGCTGCGCAGGTTGGGCGCGGGGATCGGCTGGCCGGGGCGCAGCGGGCGCGGGGGTTGGCGTCGCGGCTGACCGTGTTGGCGGGGGTGCTGCTGGCGCAGGCCGATGCTGCGCAGGAATCGATGCGTGAGTCGGGAACCCCGACCAGCACGTGGCTGGCGGTGAAGGGCGGGCTGTCGAAACGAGAGGCGGCCGGCCTGTTGCATCAGGCGCGAGATTTGGCCGAGCACCCGGCGGTGGCGCAGGCTGCTGCGGCCGGACGGATCAGCCTGGGCAAGGCGCGCGCGATCCGGACCGTGCTCAACGGCTTGGACGGCCTCGACGAGACCCAGCAGAGCCGGGCTGAGGAAGTGCTGCTCGACCTGGCAGCACGCATGGACACCGACCGGCTGGCCAAAGCCGCGCCGCAGGTGCTGGCGCAGGTCGCGCCGCAGCAGGCCGACGAAGAACTCGAGCGCCAGTTGCAGCGACAGGCTGAGGCGGCCCAGCGCCACCGGTCGCTGGTATTCGGCAGGGACGGCAACGGTTCGGTCACCTTCAACGGCAGCCTGCCGCTCGTCGACGGCGAGGCGTGGATCGCGATCCTGGACGCCTACACCGAGTCACGCCGTCGCAACGCCATTGAGGAACGCGATCCACTGGCCACCAGCCTCAGCCCTGCGCAACGGCGGGCGGACGCGCTGCTGGCGATGATTCAGCAGCACCAACTCGAACGGCGCGCACCCAAGGTCGGCGGCGACCGTCCCCACGTGGTGGTCACGCTCGACTTCGACAAACTGCTGCGCAGGGCCGCGGATGCCGGGCTGGTCGGCGACGAACCGATCAGCGCCGGCGACCTGCGTCGGCTGTGCTGCGACGCCGGCCTTCTCCCGGCCATTATGGGCGGGACGAGCGCGGTGCTGGATGTCGGCCGCACGGTGCGGCTGGTCACTCCCGAGATGCGCGCAGCGCTGATCCTGCGGGACGGCGGCTGCGCCTTCCCAGGCTGCCATACCAGGGCCTCGGCCTGTGAGGCGCACCACATCATCCCCTGGTGGGCCGGTGGGAAGACCGCCCTGTGGAACCTCGTCCTACTCTGTCACCACCACCATGCCATGGTCGAACCCGCCCGGCACGGCACCCGCGATCAATGGGAAGTGCGAATCGCCCCCGACCAGGCACCAGAGTTTCTCCCACCCCGAAGATACGACCCCCAACGAAGACCGCTCCGCCATGCCCGGCATGGCGGCGACACAGTCAAGGTTGAACTCGACCGGTAAGGGTGGGCTCGACCGGTAAGGGGTGAGCTCGGCAGGTAAGGGGTGGGCTCGGCTGGTGAGCTCAGCCGGCAAGGGTGAGCTCGGCCCGTAAGGGTGGGCTCGGCTGGCAAGGGGTGGGCTCGGCTGGCAAGGGGTGGGCTCGGCCGGTAGGGGTGGGCTCGGCTGGTGAGCTCAGCCGGCAAGGGTGAGCTCGGCCCGTAAGGGTGGGCTCGGCTGGCAAGGGGTGGGCTCGGCCGGTAGGGGTGGGCTCGGCTGGTGAGCTCAGCCGGCAAGGGTGAGCTCGGCCCGTAAGGGTGGGCTCGGCTGGCAAGGGATGGGCTCGGCCGGTAGGGGTGAGCTCGGCCGGCAAGCGGTGGGCTCGGCTGGCAAGGGTGAACTCAGCCGTAAGGGGTGAGCTCGGCCGGCAAGGGTGAACTAGGCCGGCAAGGGTGAACTCGGCCGTAAGGGTGGGCTCGGCCGGTAAGGGTGAGCTGGGTAGGGTGGGCTCGGCCGGCATGGGTGGGCTCAGCCGGGCAAGGCTGAGTTCGACCAGCCAGCGTGAGGCATCCTTCTGCTCAGAACTCATCGAGGCCTCATGTCCATCTCACCGCCGATCGGTCTACTTCTGCTCACCAGGACATCCGCCGCTCACCCGGCGGCCCAGCAGAGGAGAAAGTCATGACCAAGGCATTCCGCATTCGGACAGCTCTCACCGCTCTCGCCGTGATCGGTGCCGGCGCTGGCACGGCGCTGATGAGCGCCGGGCCGGCTCAGGCGGCGAGCTACACGTGCAACGGCTATCGCGCGACGATCGTGGGCACCAACGGACACAACGAGATCGAGGGCACCAGCGGCCGGGACGTGATCGTCGGCCTGGCCGGGAACGATGACATCGACGGCAACGGCGGCAACGACGTGATCTGCGCCGGCTCCGGCCACGACGAGATCGACGGCGGCACCGGCAACGACTGGCTCGATGGCGAAAGCGGCAAGGACGTCGTCGAGGGCGGGTCCGGCAACGACCGGCTCTATGGCGGCTCGAACAACGATCACCTGGAGGGCGAATCGGGCAACGACCGCCTCTACGGTGAGTCCGGCTACGACCTGCTCGAAGGCGGGCTCGGCTCCGACAGGCTCAACGGCGGCTCGGGCAACGACACCTTCGCCCAGCGTTACGTCTCCGAGCGGGTCGAGGATCGCTGGGAGAAGCGCTACGGATACGACCACTGATCAGCCCTCCTCCCCCCGCGTCCCGAGGGTCCGGCAAACCGACGGGCCCTCGGGACGTGTTCTGCGCCCCGAGGGCACCCTTGGTCGGCGCGATCTGACTCGTCCGCAAGGATGACCTGATCCGCCGCGCAGGAGGACGACACGGCCACGAGGCCCGACCTAGCCTCGACCCATGATCGACGACTCTCCCCGCGATCCGGCGCCGGGCATCGAGGCACTAGGGCTGAAACGGGCGTTCGGGGAGGTGAGGGCCGTCGACGGCATCACCTTCACCGCTCCCGCCGGCGCGGTCACCGCCCTGATCGGCCCCAACGGCTCGGGCAAGACCACGCTGCTGCTCCTGCTCACGGGTCTCCTGGCCCCGGACGCCGGGAAGGCCGTGATCGCAGGCGTCGACGTGAACACTTACAATCTCCAGGCCCGTTCCCTGGTGGGCTGGATGCCGGACGCCTTCGGAACCTGGGACGCCCTCACCTGCACCGAGATCCTCACCACGTTCGCTCACGCCTACGGGATCAGACGCACCGACAGCGGGTCGAGAGTGGCCGCGCTGCTCGAACGAGTGCACCTGACGGAGTTCGCGCACAGCCCCGCGCGGGTGCTCAGTCGCGGCCAGAAGCAACGCCTCGGCCTGGCCCGCGCCCTCGTCCACGACCCTCAGGTGCTGCTGCTCGATGAGCCGGCGTCCGGCCTCGACCCACGGTCCCGGATCGAGCTGCGCGACCTCCTGCGGGAACTGGCGGCCGACGGCCGGACGGTCCTGGTCTCCTCTCACGTCCTCTCGGAACTGGAGGAGGTCTACGACCACGCGATCTTCCTGTCCCGCGGTCGGACGCTGGACGCCACCGCCACGATCACCGACAGCGACGCCGTCCGGCGGGGCTGGCGACTCGACGCGCTCGACCCCGTGAGTCTGCGCACGTTCCTCGACCACGCCGGCGTGCCCTGGACAGGGCTGGCGAGCGGGGAGGTCGTGGTGTCCCTTGCCGGCTACGACTCGGCCAGGGACCTCATCCGGGCCGCGGTCGCCGCGGACATACCCCTGCACACGGTGACGCCGGTCTCCGGACGACTGGAAGAGACCTACCTGTCATTGAACGAGGAGCGGGTATGAAGCAGCTGTCGTGGAACGGTCTGCGCACCGTGGTCGAGCTGGAGCTCAAGCAGCGGATCCGTTCCCGCCGCTGGATCTGGGCGCTGATCGGCTGGTTCCTGGTGATCGGTGGCGTCACCACTTTGATCATTCTGGCTGCCGCCACCATCGACCCCTTCGGGGGAGACGGTTGGCGACGTTCCGGACCGCTCGCGTTCGGGATCATCACCTTGTTCGTCCTCGGCATGGGGCTGGTGATCGCACCGACCTTCACCGCCACCTCGATCAACGGTGACCGCAACGGCGGCACGCTGGCCATCGTCCAGGCCACCCGGTTGAGCGCGCTCGAGATCGCGACCGGCAAGTTGATCGCGGCCTGGCTCACGTCGGCGGTGTTCCTTGTCGTTGCGCTGCCCTTCATAGCGTGGTCGATGGTGCTGGGGTCGATCTCGCTGTGGCAGGTGGTGGTGTGTTTTCTGGTGGTCTTCGTGCTGGTCGCCGTCGTGTGTGCGATCGGGCTGGGCTGGTCGGCCCTGATCTCGCGACCGGCGGGTTCCACGGCCCTCACCTATGTCGCGGTCGTGTCCCTGACCATCCTCAGCACCGGGGTGATGGGCCTGCTGGCGGTGTTGTCGGTGCAGGACGAGCCGGTGCGCGTGTGGGGGCTCAGCGCAGCCGATACGGCCACCTACCAGAACGAGGTGGACCAGTACTGGACCGAGAACGAGGACGGCGACGGCTCGGAGGCGCCCGCTCCGCCGATCGGCAAGTGCTCCTGGCACCAGGACACCGAGCAGGTCACCCACACCGAGCGGGTGTGGTGGGTCACGGTCGCCAACCCGTTCGTGATCGTGGCTGACGCAGCGCCGCTGCCGCCAGGTTCGGCCGCCAACCTCGCCGACTACGAGCAACTCGGCTCAGACCCCCTCGCCCTGATCCGCTTGGGCGTCCGCAGTGCCGCGCAGCCCGCCCAGACCGAACGCGACGAGTGCATCTACCTTTACTCCGACAGTCCCGCCTACAGGGTGGAATGGGACGCCGCAGGCAACCCGAAGGTGACCACCACCACCGGTACGCCGGTGAACGTGGAGACGCCGGTCCAGCAACGCGTCGTCAATGTGGAGACCCCGGTCTGGCCTTGGGGGCTGGGCGCGAACGTGGCCCTCGGTGCGGTGTTCTTCTGGATCGCCGTGCGGCGACTCGCCATTCCCTACGGCACGTTGCCCAGGGGAACCCGGGTGGCCTGAGCCTCCGTCGCCGTGCCCGGACGCGCGAGTCCCGACTCGTACGCCATGACGACGGCCTGCACGCGGTCGCGGACACCCAGCTTGGCGAGCACTCGCCGAACGTGGGTCTTGACCGTCGTCTCGGACAGATAGAGCGCGCCGGAGATCTCAGCGTTGGACATTCCCCGAGCGATCAGTTCGAGCACCTCCCGCTCCCGTTCGGTCAGGGTGGCCAGCCGCGGGTCTTCGGTCTGCGGGATTGTGGCTCCGGTGGCGACCCGAGCCAGGAGGCGTCGGGTGGCGGACGGGGCGATCACGGCGTCGCCCACCTGGACGGTTCGGATCGCCGCGAGGAGGTCGGCCGGGGGAGCGTTCTTCAGCAGGAAGCCGGACGCGCCGGCCTTGATGGCCGCCAGCAGGTACTCATCGAGGTCGTAGGTGGTCAGCATCACGATCCGAGGGGCCTCGGCGTCGGCGCTGGAGTCGAGGATCTGCCGGGTCGCCGCGAGGCCGTCCAGCACGGGCATCCGGACATCCATCAACACCACGTCGCAGTCGGTGGCCGCCACCAGCGCCACCGCCTCGGCCCCGTTACCGGCCTGCCCGATGACGGTCATGTCGGGCTGCGAGTCGATCACCATCGCCAGGCCGGCGCGCACCAGTTGCTGGTCGTCGGCGAGAACCACCCGAATCCGGTCAGGCATGGAGCCCCTCCGACAGTGTCGTCAGCGGAATGCTCGCCCGCACCCGGAAGCCATCCTCCGTGGGCGACGCATCCAGGGAGCCGCCCACGATCTCGGCGCGCTCTCTCATGCCGATCAGGCCGAGCCCCAGGCCGGACAGCGGTTCCTCATCGAGGTCCGGCCGTTCGGAGTCGCGACCGCCACGGTCGGTGACGGTGAGGGTCACCTCTGACTCGTCCCAAGCGAGCGCCACGATCACCTGGGCACCCTCCCCACCGTGCTTGATCACGTTGGTCAGGGCCTCCTGGCAGATCCGGTAGAGGGCAAGCCGTGAGCCGGACGGCAGCTTGCCCTGTTCGCCGACCCGGATCATCGAGACCCGCACGCCCGCCTCCCTCGCCTGGTCGATCAGGTTGTCCAGGGGGGCGCCATCGGGCATCGGTGCCAGTTCGGGCGTCTCGTCGTCGCCGGTGCGCAGGACGCCGAGGATCCGTCGGGTATCGGTGAGAGCCGCCCGTCCGGTCTCGGCGATGGCCAGGAAAGCGCGTCGGGACGCGCCGGTGTCGGCGACCACATAGCTGCCCCCGTCCGCCTGGGCGATCATGATCGCCAGCGAATGGGCGATCACGTCGTGCATCTCACGTAGGATCCGCATCCGCTCGGCCGCCACCGCCAGTTCGGACGCCCGCTGCTGCGCGTCCACCGCGCTCGCCCGCGCCGCCCGGGCTCCCGCAAGGTCGCGCCGCAGTCGCTGCTGGACGACGAACAGCGCGACGCAGGCGCCGGCCAGGACGACCGCCAGCGCCGCCAGCACGATCTCGAGTGGACTCATCAGGAGTGTGGCGTCACTGGTGGACGACGACCTCGACCCGCTGGAACTCCTTGACGTCGGTGTAGCCGGTCGTGGCCAGTGCGCGACGCAGGGCTCCCACCAGGTTCATGGTGCCGTCGGCGATGTGCGACGGGCCGAGCAGGATCTCCTCCAGGCTGCCGATACAGGAGAACTTGACCCGTTCCCCGCGCGGCAGGGTGGCGTGCCACGCCTCCGGACCCCAGTGGTACCCGGCGCCGGGGGCCTCGGTGGCCCTGGCCAGCGGGGAGCCGACCATCACGGCGTCGGCGCCGCAGGCGATGGCCTTGGCGATGTCACCCGAGCGGCCCAGCGCCCCGTCGGCGATCACGTGGACGTACCGTCCACCCGACTCATCAAGGTAGTCGCGCCTGGCCTCGGCCACGTCGGCGAGCGCGGAGGCCATCGGCACCTCCACGCCCAGCACGTTCCGGGTGCGCTTCGTGGCGCCCCCGCCGAAACCGACCAGGACGCCGGCGGCACCGGTGCGCATCAAGTGCAGCGACGACTGGTAGGTGGCGCAGCCCCCCACGATCACCGGCACGTCGAGTTCGTAGATGAACTTCTTCAGGTTCAACGGTTCGGAGACACTGGACACGTGCTCCGCCGAGACGGTGGTGCCGCGGATGACGAAGAAGTCGACCCCGGCCCTCTCCACGACGGCGGCGTGCTCCGCGCAGGTCTGAGGGCGAGAGCGAGCCGGCGACGGGCACGCCCGCGGCTCGGATCTGGGCCATCCGTTCGGTGATCAGCTCCGCCTTGATCGGCTCGGCGTAGATCTCCTGCATCCGCCGGGTGGCGGCCAGCTGGTCCTCGATCGCCGCGAGTTCGGCCAGGAGTGGTTCCGGGTCGGCGTAGCGCGTCCAGAGACCTTCGAGGTTCAGCACCCCCAGCCCGCCGAGCCGGCCCATCGCGATCGCGGTCGCCGGTGACATCACCGAGTCCATCGGTGCGGCGACGATCGGGAAGTCGAAGGTGAGCGCGTCGATCCGCCAGGCCAGTCTCACCTCTTCGATGCCTCGGGTGCGGCGGGTGGGAACGATCGCGATGTCGTCGAACCCGAACACGGGCAGCGCGCGCTTGGAACGGCCGATCTCGATCATCTGGTGAGCTCCCTTGCTCAGGACTGTGCGGAGTAGTTGGGTGCCTCGATGGTCATCTGAATGTCGTGCGGATGTGACTCGCGCAGCCCGGACGCCGGTGATTCGGACGAAGCGGCCGTGCCGTGCAGTTCGGGAATCGTGGCGGCGCCGGTGTAGAACATCGACTGCCGCAGCCCGCCGACGAGCTGGTAGGCGACGGCGGCCAGCGGACCACGGTAGGCGACCTGGCCCTCGATGCCTTCGGGGATGAGCTTGTCGTCGCTGGTCGACGTCGCCTTGGAAGTAGCGGTCCCGGGAATAGGACGCCTTCCGGCCACGGGCGGCCATCGCGCCGAGCGAGCCCATGCCCCGGTACGACTTGTACTGCTTGCCGTTGATGAACACCAGCTCGCCGGGGCTCTCCTCGCAGCCGGCCAGCAGCGAGCCGAGCATCACCGCGTCCGCGCCGGCGACCAGCGCCTTGGCGATGTCACCGGAGTACTGCAGCCCGCCGTCGCCGATCACCGGCACCCCGGCCGGACGGCAGGCCCGCGCGGCCTCGTAGATGGCGGTGACCTGCGGCACGCCGACTCCGGCCACCACCCGGGTGGTGCAGATCGAGCCCGGCCCGACCCCGACCTTGACCCCGTCGGCGCCCGGCGTCTACCAGCGCCTTCGCGCCCGCGTACGTGGCGACGTTGCCGCCGATGATGTCCACCTCGGCGGCGGCCGGCTCGGCCTTGAGTCGGCGGATCATGTCCAGCACGCCCTGGGAGTGCCCGTGGGCGGTGTCGACGACGATGGCGTCCACGCCCGCGTCGACCAGCAGCATCGCGCGATCCCAGGCGTCGCCGAAGAAGCCGATCGCCGCGCCGACCCGCAGCCGGCCCTGCGGGTCCTTGGTGGCCAGCGGGTACTTGTCGGACTTCACGATAGTCCTTCAACGTGATCAGGCCGCGCAGCCTGCCGTCGGCGTCCACCAGCGGCAGCTTCTCGATCTTGTGCCGGGCGAGCAGTTGCAGCGCGTCCTCGGAGCTGATCCCCGGGCCAGCCGGTCACCAGCGGCATCGGGGTCATCACCTCGCCGACCGGACGGCTGCGGGTCGTCCTCGAACCGCATGTCGCGGTTGGTCACGATGCCGAGCAGCGTGCATGTCCGAATCGACCACCGGGACGCCGGAGATCCGGAACTGGCCGCACAGTTCGTCCACCTCGCCGATGGTGGCGTCCGGCGTGATCGTGATCGGCTGGTCGATCATGCCGGCCTCGGAGCGCTTGACCCGATCGACCTGGCTGGCCTGGTCCTCGACTCGACATGTTGCGGTGCAGGATGCCCATGCCGCCCTCGCGGGCGATCGCGATCGCCATCCGCGACTCGGTGACGGTGTCCATCGCCGAACTCAGCAGCGGGATCCGCAGCTCGGATGCGCTTGGCTGACCGACGTGGTGGTGTCGACCGCGGAGGGGATGACGTCGCTCTCGTTGGGCTGCAGCAGCACGTCGTCGAAGGTCAGGCCGAGGGTGGCGAACGGCTCCGGAACACCGGACGGGCTGAGTTCAACGGGAGTCGACAACGTGCGACCAATCTGTGTCAGCGGGCGAGGGGGTCAGTGTATCCCCGGCGGGCCGGACTGCCGGCGCGCGGTTCACAGGGCCGCGAAGGCCTGCCGGACCAGGGGTTGCTGGAACTCGAAGCCGGCCTCCAACAGCCGCGCGGGCCGTACCCGCTGCCCGGACAGCAGCGCCTCGTTCACGAAATCGCGTCCGAACACGGCCCTCACCGCGGTCAGCGGCAGGGGCATCGGGGTGGGCCGGCGCAGATGGGAGCCGAACACTTTGGTGAATTCCTGGTTGCTGACCGGGTTCGGTGCCACCAGGTTGACCGGCCCGGTGAGGTGGGAGGTGAGCAGGAAGGTGGTCGCCCGGACGTGGTCGGACAGGCTGATCCAGGATAGGAACTGGCGGCCCGAGCCCGACCTTGCCCCCGAGTCCGAGGGCGAAGATGCGGCCACTGCATGGCGAGGTAGCCGCCATTGCGGGCCAGCACGTGACCGGTGCGCAGCAGGACGGTCGGCACGGGGGAGTGGGCGGCCGCGGCCTCCCAGTCGGCCACGACTTCGGCCAGGAAGCCACGGCCGGCCGGGCATCGATTCGTCGACGATCTCGGTGCCGGTGTCGCCGTAGATAGCCGATCGCGGACCCGTTCAGCAGGCGTTGGCAGCGTCCGTCGGGGGTCGATGCTGGTGACGATAGTGAGGGTCGAGGTGATTCGGGAGCGACGAATCTCGGTCTTGCGATCCTTGGTCCAGCGGGCGCCGGCGATCGGCGCGCCGGCCAGGTTCACCACGGCGTCCACGTCGTCGAGGCCGGGAGCGTCGATCCGCCCCGCATCGGGGTCCCAGAAGCGCTGATCGGAGGCGCTGACCTCTCCGCGGACCAGCCGGACGACCTCATGGCCCGATTTGCTCAGGTGCCTGGACAGTGCTGTGCCCAGGAGCCCGGTGCTGCCTGACGATCGCTACCCGCATGGGGTCGATCCTGCCACGAGAGGCAAGGACGTCGCCGGGCGTGCGCCCTTGGGCCGCCACGCGAGTGCCGTCACACCTGGCCGTGCCAGATCACCGTCTGGATGGCGTTCCAGATGCAGAAGGCGATCGCGAACCCGAACACCCAGTACCGCTGGCGTCGGTTGAGCGGAATGAGGCCGAGCAGAGCCAGGCTCCACGGCAGGTACCAGGGGTGCAGGGCCTGTCCGAGAACGGCGATGGCGAGCGAACCCCAGGCGACCAGGCTGAGCGGACGGTTGGCGAACCGGACGCCGATCCAGGCCAGGACGGCGAGCAGGAGCGCAGTGCTGATCCGGCCGGCCACGATGAGGAAGCCGGTGTACGAACCGCCGCCGGCCTGCCAGAACAACGCGCCCCCCTTGGCCAGGAGCGCCAGCGGCGCGGGCGTGCTGGCCAGACCCATCAGGTCGAGCCACCCGAGCCAGCCGAAACCCAGCCCGCTGGCGAGGCTGAGCAGCACGAAGCCGACCACGGTGACCGCGGTCGCGATCGTGGTGCGCCAGCCCAGCAGCCACAGTCGGCGCCCGATCGGCAGAACGGCGAGGGTCGCGGCGACCGGGAGACCGGCGACGGCGATCACCGCCAGGCCACCTTGTTGCTTGAAGGCCATCGCGACTGCCACGAGGAGGGGACCGGCGAGGAACTCGGCCCAGCGACCCGGCCAGCGGCACACCACCCAGATCGCAGCCAGCGTCGCTGCCACCATCGGCGCGTCGTTGTGACCGGCGCCGAGAAAGTGCAGCACGAGAAGTGGGTTCAGGACGCCGAGCCAGACCGCGCCCCGGCGCGGCCGGCCGAGCAGGGTGGCGATTCGTGGCACCAGCGCCAGCATCACGGCTACGGCCAGCACCGCCGGGATGCGCATGGCCACCACTGACCAGTAGGGGTCGGCGCCGGTGACCGCAACCAGCAGTTGATTCAGCCGCAGCGAGAGCGGGGGATAGGCCACGCCGCTGCCCGCCCACAGCGCATCCACCTGAGGCGCGAAAGGGCCGCCCGAGGTCGCCAGGCCGACCACATACGGATTGGCTCCGGTGCCCAGGGTCCAGCCCAGGTCGGCGTAGAGCACGGCGTCCGGGCTCAGCACCGGCGGTACCACCAGCAGCGGGAGACTCCACAGACCCAGCGTGAGCCCGGCGTGCACCGGCGGGCGGTCGCGGGTGGGACGGACGTGCCACCAGCCCCAGGTCAGGGCGATCACCCCGACCACGATCAGGATCCGGTTGAGCGGGATCGGCGCCGCCAAGCCGATCCGATTCACCCAGTCGGGAGGCCAGCCGGCCGGATCGAAGGTGAACTCGGGATGGCACGAGCCCCAGGCCACCAGCGCGGTGCCCAGCGTCCCCGTCCAGACTCCACGGGAGCGCAGCGCTGTGGCCGGCCGGACGGACATGGGAGCTCCTGGGCTGGGACGGGGTCGCCGCTCAGTCTAGGGCTGCTGAGTAGGTTTGCCCCGACGAGAGGGGTGGTTGTGGGGGGACCGGTTCGAGAGGGTATGGGCGCGATCGTGACCGGCGAAGGGGTCGGTTTCCGGGTCTGGGCCCCGCACGCGGACGCGGTGGCGCTGGTCGGCGACTTCAACGGTTGGGATGCCGGGGCCGACGCGCTGGCCAGCGAAGGCAACGGCTACTGGTACGGGTTCGCCCCGGAGGCGAAGGAAGCTCAGCAGTACAAGTTCGTCCTGACCGCCGCCGATTCGGTGCTTCACCGCATCGATCCGTACGCAGCGCAGGTGACCAATTCGGTGGGTAACGGCGTGATCTACGACCACGCCCGGTTCGATTGGGAGGGTGACGATTTCACTCCGCCACCGCTGAACGAACTGGTGATCTACGAACTGCACGCGGGGACCTTCGCCGCCACACAGGACGGGCAGGTGGCCGATCTCGGCGACCTCGCCGATCGACTCAGCCACGTGGTGCGCCTCGGTGTGAACGCCCTGCAGATCATGCCGGTGGCCGAGTTCGCCGGCGACTACTCCTGGGGCTACAACCCGGCTCACATCTTCGCGGTGGAGAGCGCCTACGGCGGGCCGGACGCCTTGAAGAACCTGGTCAAGCAGGCCCACAAGCTGGGGCTGGCCGTGATCCAGGACGTCGTGTACAACCATTTCGGCCCCACCGACCTCGACCTGTGGCAGTTCGACGGATGGAGCGAGTCGGGGTTGGGCGGCATCTACTTCTACAACGACTGGAAGTCCGCCACGCCGTGGGGTGACACCCGTCCCGACTACGGCCGCGGCGAGGTGCGGCAGTTCATCCACGACAACGCGATGGGCTGGCTGCGGAACTTCCACCTCGACGGGCTGCGCTACGACATGACCCCTTACATGCGCAGCGTGGACGGCTCGGGCAACGAGATCCCCGAGGGCTGGAGCCTGTGCCGGTGGATCAACACCGACATCCGCGAGCAGTTCCCCGGCAGGTACCTGATCGCGGAGGACCTGCACTCCAATCCCGCCGTCAGCAGCACCGGCCCCGAGGGGGCGGCCTTCCACGCCCAGTGGGACGCGCAGTTCGTTCACCCGGTGCGGGAGGCGATCACGGTGGCCGACGACGCCTATCGCTCGACCGACGACGTGGTGCGGGCGATCGAGTATTCCTATGGCGACGCCTTCGCCCGGGTGATCTACACCGAGAGCCACGATGAGGTGGCCAACGGCAAGGCGCGGGTGCCGGAGGAGATCGACGGTGACGACCCGACCGGCTACTTCGCCCAGAAGCGCTCCACTCTGGGCGCGGGTCTCGTCCTCACCTCACCCGGGATCCCGATGATCTTCCAGGGCCAGGAGTTCCTGGAAGGCGGCTGGTTCCGCGACGATGTCGCCCTCGACTGGGACCAGGCGAAAGACTTCCGCGGCATCGTGAAGCTGTATCGCGACCTGGTGGTCCTCCGGCCGCGGTAGCCGCCTGGGCCCCAGCGCATCCCTGCCGTGTCCCGTGGGGCTCGCCCCATGCGTGTTGGAATCACCGAAGCAGACGATGGTGCGGGTCATGTCGGTCCCCCTCCTGCGAAACGATCGATGCGGAACATCTCGATGTCATGGTAGGTCGTGCCATCCAGCGCCAGGTCGGCCGCGATCTCGCCCACCACGCTGGCGAACTTGAAGCCGTGCCCGCTGCAGGGTGACACGACCACGACCTGTGGCGCCGCCGGCAGCCGGTCGATGATGAAGTGCTCATCGGGCGTGTTGGTGAAGAGGCAGGCCTTGCGCGTCAGTGCCGGGCCATCGGCGTCGGGCAGGTAGCGGCTGGTGGCCGCCCGGAGCACGGCCTCGTCGTCGGGCTCGAACGCCGAGCGGTCCCAGGTGTCGGGGTCCACGACCTGCCGGCGATGGTGCATGCGCCCGATCTTGAGGCCGGGGATGCCGAACTCGGGGAAGCCGTAGTAGAGCCCTTCGGCCACGTCGAGGATGAAGATGGGGAAGACCCCCACCGCGTAGCGCTCCGGCCGCAGCGTCCGCGACCACAGCAGCACCTGGCGCTCTGGCACCGCCAGCGTCGCGAGGTCGGGGATGAGCTTGCCCAGCCAGGCACCGGCGCTGATGACCAGGCGTCGCGCCCGATACGTGCCAGTCTCCGTGCGCACCACGACACCGTCTCCATCCGCCCGCCAATCGCTGAGCGGCTCATACCCCCGCAGGTCGGCACCGGCATCGAGGGCCAGGCGGGCGTAGCTCGCGATGGCACGCTCGCTCAGCACGAAGCCGCCGTCCGGCTGGTACACGCCGACCAGCTCGGCCGGCAGCCGAAAGCCCGGGAACCGCTCCATCAGGGACTCGGCGTCGAGCAGCTCGTGCTCCAGGTCGTGCGAGCGCGCGGACGCCAGCGACCCGCGCACGGTCTCGCTGTCCGGCCGGCCGATGTCGAGCCCGCCGGTCGTCACCAGGATCCGCTCGCCCGACCGTGCCTCGAGCTCGCGCCAGCGTGCATAGGCGCGACGCAGCAGCGGCACGTAGCGCGGATCCTCGGCGTAGGCCAGGCGGATGATGCGGTTGACCCCGTGCGAGGAGCCGCGGTCGTTGGGGATGCCGGCACGTTCCAGGCCCAGCACCCGGGCACCTCGCGCCGCCAGCTCGGCAGCGGTGGCGCTGCCCATGCCGCCCACTCCGGCGACGATGACGTCGTAGTCCATCACGCTCCTCGGAAGAGCCGCCCGAAGCACGAGGACCGGGCCTCACGGCCCGGTCCTGCGCGTCGGATGGTGGGACCGGCTGGCCCCGCAAGCATCGGGTCGCTAGACGCTCGTGGGCGGGCCAGAGGTGCCGATGTCGCCGGTCGCCTGTGGATTGCTGCTGTACTGGGCCATGTCGGCTGCCGCGAACTGCGCGCGGATGTCTTCGCGGCTGGTGTACCAGAGCAGCAGCGCCGGGATGGCCGCCGCCGCCAGGCCGTAGGCGATGTTGCCGGTGGCCATCAGCACGAACATGGCATCGACGAGCCCGAAGACGGCCATGATCATGGTGAACATGAGCGCCCATGGTCGGAGCGACCAGAGGGCCCAGCCGACGCCCAGGTAGATGGCGCCCACCACGAGGGTCATGAGCCCGACCCAGAACACACCGCTGCCTTCCCACACCTCGCTGCCGAAGATGGCGACGCCCAGGAGCTGCAATCCGACGAGCACGCGGATGATGGCGATGGCGATGGCGAGCGCTCCCAGGATCAGCACGCCGAATGGACGACCTTGCATCTGTGATACCTCCGAACTGTGGATGCCTGGACCCTGCGCCACGCTCGAGGGCACGAAGCTACGCGCACGCAATCGGTAGCGTATCGCAGCCGAAGCCGCACCAGCGCCCGATTCAGGGCCGGGCCGCCGGCGACGAGGTCGGTCCTGACACTCGCCGCCGGAGCCCCTTCGTCAGTCGTCGATCCTGACGTAGACCGGTGCCGCTCAGCCCCCGGCCGGAGCGGCTTCCCGGGCGAAGGGCTCGGCCGCCGTTGCCCGTCGAGCTCGCGGGATGGCGAAGGCGGCCACGGCACCGACGGCCACGAAGGCCGACCCCAGGAGCACCGCCGGCACCATGCCGTCGACGAACGCCTGCGGGCTGGCGTAGGAGCCCTGCCGCGAGAAGATCGCCGCCAGCACCGCCACACCGAAGACGCCGCCCAGCTCACGGATGGCATTGCTTGCCCCCGAGGCCTGGCCTTCCTCCTGTGGGCGCACGGCCGACAGGGTGACGTTGGCCATGGGCGCGAAGAACAGGCCCATGCCGACGCCGGAGATGACGAAGGGCAGCACCATCGCGGCGTACTCCACGCTCGTGCTCGAGACCAGCCCCAGCCATGCCAGGCCGATGGCCTGCAGCGTCAAGCCGGCGCCCATCAGCAGACCGCCGCCGATGCGATCGGAGAGGGCGCCCGCGATGGGGGCCACGAACATCGGTGCCAGTGTCCACGGCAGGATGGCCAGGCCGGCCTCCAGCGGTGAGTACAGGCGCGCGAACTGCAGGAACTGCACCAGCAGGAAGATGGCGCCGAACATCCCGAAGCTCATCAGCATGGCGCTCAGGTTGGCCAGGCTGAAGGCACGGCTCTGGAAGAAGCGTGGCGGCAGCATGGGTGCCGGAGCGCGTCGCTCCCACAGCAGGAAGGCCGCCAGCAGCGCCACGCCCAGCGCCAGCGCTCCCAGGACGAGAGGGCTGGTCCAGCCCTCGCCGTTGCCGTTGATGAGCGCCCACACGACCCCGAAGAGTCCGGCCGAGGCCAGGCCCACGCCCGGCAGATCGAGGCGTCCCGCCGGGCCATGGCTCTCACGCAGGCCGAACCAGGCCAGCGGGATGAGGGCGATGCCGATGGGCACGTTGACCCAGAAGATCCAGTTCCATGCCACGCCCTCGACGATGGCGCCGCCCACGAGCGGGCCGATGGCGATGGCCAGGCCGCCCACGGCACCCCAGGCGCCCAGCGCCACCCCACGGCGCTCGGCCGGTACCGCTGCACTCAGCAGCGTCAACGTGAGCGGCGTGACGATGGCCGCGCCGATACCCTGCGCCATGCGGCCCACGAGCAGCATCTCCACGCTGCTGGAGGACGCGGCAAAGGCCGAAGCCGCGGCGAAGATGGCCACACCGAGGATGAACATGCGGCGCCGCCCGAAGCGGTCACCCAGTGCCGCGCCGGTGAGCAGGAACACGGCGAACGTCAGCGTGTAGGCGTTGACCGTCCACTCGAGCTGCTCGATGGTCGCGCCGAGCTCCTGGCGGATGACGTTGAGGGCGGTCGAGACGACGAGGTTGTCGAGCATGACCATGATGAGCGCCACTGACGTGACGGCGAATGTCCAGAGGGCGAGTGACCGACCGTGCACTGTTCCTTCTCCTGCTTCCTTGTCTGGTAGTGATTGCTTACTAACTTGTGGGCTGAAAAAAGGGGGCTGCGGCGATGTGCTACTTCTCCAGCCCTCCCACGCAGCCCTCGCGCACCATCGCGGCCCAACCCGATTCCGCCCCCAGCACGCCCATGGCGCTGGCCACGTTCATGATCATGCCGCGCCCCAGGAAGGCTGCCAGCTGCTCGGGCGTGGCATGGGTATGGCGAACGATCTCGGTCACGAGCTGGCCGAAGCCATCCTCCACGACGCGGCGGATCTCCTCGTCGTCGGTCGAGGCGTAGGCCTGCAGCTGGATGTCCAGGTAGCGGCGATCGCTGATGAGCTGCTCGTAGGCACGGCCCATGCGTCGGAACGCATCGTGGTCGTCGGAGGCGGACTCGCCGGCCTCGCGGAAGACCGTCACGGTGTGCTCGAAGGCCCAGCGCACGGCCGCCATGTACAGCTCCTTCTTGGTGCCGAACAGGCGGAACAGGTACGGCTGCGAGACGCCGACGTCGTGGGCGATGACGTCGGTCGGGGTGCCATGCAGTCCGGTCTTGCCGAAGCGTGCCACCGCGGCGTGGAGGATCTCCTCGCGGCGCTCCTCGGCAGTGTGTCGGACGGCAACGGGCGTGTTCATCGGCCGTATGTTAGTGACTACTCACAACCATGTCAAGCCCTGGTGGCCAACCATGTCAAACCCTGTGTCGAACCATGCCAAGCCGGCTGTCGAACCATGCCAAGCCCGCTCGTCACCCACCGCATCACATGCGGTCGATCCGGCGTGGGCTCAACCGTGGACCGAAGCGTGGTGCCGAGATGCCCCCGAGCTCGATGAGCCGCGCCACGCGCGCACGCTGGCCGCGAAACGGCTCCAGCAGCTCCAGCATGCGGGCGTCACTGCCACGCGGCTCGCCGGCCAGCGCCCAGCACACGGTGTGGGGGAGGTGGAAGTCGCCAAGGCTGACGGCGTCCGGGTCGCCGAAGGCGGCGCGGGCCACCTCGGCGGCCGTCCAGGCACCGATGCCGCGGAGCACCTGCAGGTGCGCCAGCGCGGCCGACGCCGTCATCGATGCCGCTTGCTGGAGCCAGTCGGCACGCTCGGCCGCGCGGATGAGCACGACGGCGCGGCGCTGCTCCAGTCCCAACGGGTGCAGCTCGAAGTACGGCAGCGCGGCGATGACCTCCGGCCTCGGCGGCAGGCGAAGGCCGGCCGGGCCAGGGGCCGGCTCGCCGTAGCGCCCGATGATCCCGTAGTAGGCCCGATGTGCCTCGGTCGCGGTGACCTTCTGTCCGCAGATGGCCGCGAGCAGGGCGGGCCAGACCGCGTCGGTGCGCCCGAAGCGCAGGCCCGTCAGTCGGCGCGCAAGGTCGCGCAGTGGCCCCGGCGGCAGCACCAGCGCGGCCGGATCGTCGTCCGCACCCAGCAGCCGCGGCACGGCGTCGACGGCTGTGCTGGCTCCCTTGCCCCAGGCCATGACGCGCCAGCCTTCGACGACGGCGGCGATCCGTATCGTGGCTGGCCCGTCGACCTCCCAGGAGGCGCGCCACAGGCCGCCCGTCTCGAAGCGGATGGTCGGGTCGCGTGGTCCGTGGCGCAGCTCCCCCAGGGTCAGCGCCGGATCGACCTCGAACTCGAGCTGCAGCAAGCGTTCCACATCGGGTGCCTGCTGGCCGTTCATGCGGCCGCCGGCAGCGCGGGTGTGACCTCGGAGACGAAGACCAGGTTCTGGCCCAGCGACCACAGGGCCAGCACGGTCATGGCGATCATCAGCGCCGCCAGTGGCCACTGGCTCACGCTCTCGCCCTCGCTGCGCGATCGCCGCACCGCGGAGTGGCCGAACCATGCGCCGACCACGTGGCCGATGACCACGGCGCTCACCTGCAACGTCCACACCAGCGAGCCGGCGAAGAGATCCGTCGCGTGGCTCGAACTGGACGGTCCCCCAGAGGTCCCAGCCTTGCTGCAGCGGGTCGGACAGCGCCACCACGATGCGCTGGCCCTCGGTCAGCAGGAAGGTCAGGTAGTGGGCGACGAGATAGCCCACCGCTACTGGCACGAGGCCGGCCCCCACGGCGGTCAGGCCGACGCGGCGGGCGACCAGCAGCACGAGGCTGGTGAGCAGGCCCAGGAAGCCCAGCAGCAGCGCGGTCTCGATGACCACGTGGGGCCGGCCCACGAGGTCTCGGAACGGCTCTGTCTGCGAGATGCCGTCCCAGATGACCGAGCCCGTCGCGAGCGCCACCACCGACAGCAGCGAGTACGACCAGCGTTCGCGGGTGAGGGCGCTGCCGAAGCCGCGCCGCCGCACCTGGCCCTGCTCGGGGCGTCCCACCAACCCATATGGCGCCAGGCGGCCAAGCAGCCCGAACCAGACGCTGAAGACCTCGCCGGCCTCGCGCCAGCGTTCCTTGCCGTACCAGGCCATGCCGCCCAGCGTCAGCAGCGTGTAGCCGATCAGCACCAGGCCGAGCTCGCGTCCGCCGCCGACGCGAAGCACCAGCTCCAGCCACACGAAGAACGCCATCGACACCACCGCCGGCCAGGCCTGCGTGCGCCGATGCCATGGCGCGCGCCCGGGAAGGTGCAGGCCGCTGTGCCGTCCGATGGCAGCGAGGAGGTCATGCAGCGTGCTGAAGGGGTCGAGCCATGCCCACGCTGGTCCCAGCAGCGCGCTGACCAACGCCAGGCCGACCCAGCCGAAGACCCATAGCAGCAGGGAGGCCACCTCGGCATCGCTTTCACCGCCGGCAATCGTCTGCAGCACGACCCAGGTCCAGGCCGCCAGGCCGAGCGACCGGATCAGCCAGGTGGCGGGCCGCCACAGCGTGCGGACTCGACCGGGTGCCGGCTCCGGCAGGGGTGCGCTGTCGCTGATGGCCGCGAAGGCGAACGACAGGGCCACCGCCACGGCTGCGCCCAGGATGTAGGCGGCGAACGGCAGGGGGGCATCGACGTTGCCGTGGAGCGCATGTGCCTGCACCGGCGCTGCGAGCAGCGACCACAGCGTCGTCAGGGTGGCGGCGCGGAGCGCGATGGACCCCCTCATCAGTGCTGTCGAGGGTAGCAGCGGCGACGCGCAGGGCTACACTGCGCGCATGCCCAAGTACAGGAAGGTCGAAGCCGAGCTCATGGACAACCCGCCCACGCCCAAGCCGCGCGGACGGCCCATCAGCCCCGAGCAGCAGGCGTTGATCAACCGCATCCGCAAGATCACCGACGAATCGGTCGTGTACGAGGCGGTCCTGCAGCCGGACGAGAAGCCTGCCACCGTGCGTGCCCAGATCCAGCGGGCGGCCAAGCTGGCCGGGGTGGACGTGGCCATCAAGAAGTCCGCCGAGGGCTTCTACATCGGCCTGCTGACGCCCCAGCGGAAGTCGAAGCGCGGGCGTCCACGCAAGGACGCCGAGGCGCGATAGCGCTGGCCGGCGACAGCGGCGGACCGGTCATCCAGGTCTTCGGCCGCAGCGACTCCCAGGCCACCCGGCGCGCCCAGCGCTTCTTCAAGGAGCGCCGCATGCCCATCAGCTTCGTCGACCTGCGGAAGCGGCCACCCGCGCCCGCCGAGCTGCGCCGCTTCGCCCAGAAGCACGGCGCACGAAGCCTGCTGGACGAGGAGGGCAGGGCGTATCGGAAGGCCAACCTGGGCTACCTGACGATGGGCGAGGATGAGATCCTGGAGCGCATCACGGCCGATCCAGGGTTGCTGCGGCTGCCGCTCGTGCGCCTGGGCAACGAGCTCACCATCGGCGTCGACGAGGCGACCTGGAAGCGCTGGCAGCCGCGCGACTGAGCCAGCGCCAGGATGGGGCCCGGCTCAGTAGGGGCGGACCGAGCTCCAGGGGATGTCCGCCTGCCAGTCCGGACCTTCGGCCACCTGGTCATAGCGCATCTTCAGGACGCGGATGCGGGTGCCGCTGCCGCGTTCGCTGAAGAGCACGATGTCCGTGCGTCCGTCGTAGTCGATGTCGCCCGTGCCCAGGCGTGTCTTGCGCACGGGGATGGGATCGGACTTGGGCGCGCTCCAGATGGGGACGCGCTTGAAACCGCCCAGCAGCGCCCCCTGCAGCCGCTCCACCCGGGCACGGCCACTGCCGCCGATGAGCATGATCACGTCCTCGCGGCCGTCGCGGTTGGCATCGCCGGTGGTCATCTTGACCTTGGCGGCCTTGAGTGCCCTGGACTCGAAGCCCGTCTTGATGGCGCCCATGCGCGGGAACGTGCCAGGAAGCGGGCTGGTGGTGACCGCCGTGCGCAGCTTGACGCCGCCGTCCTCGACGTCCTGGCGGATGATCAGGTCGGCGCGTCCGTCACCGCTGAGGTCGCCGGCCCAGGCCGCCGCGATCTTGTCGGGGTCCTGGCCGCCCGACCACCAGTTGCGAGGGTCATCGAACTTGGCGGCCTGCGCGTACTGCTTGCGCTTCAGGACCACGAGCCGAGCCGTGCCGGCCGCCTCGCCCCTGCCCAGGATGGCGACGTCGGCACGCCCGTTGGCATAGAAGTCGCCCACCAGCAGGCGCGCTGAACCCAGCGGCACGACGGTGTCGCCATCCCACCAGTCTTCGGCCGGTCCGTAGTTGACACCGTCGCTGAGGGCGACCCGGACACGGCCGCTGCGCGGCCCCGTCTGGCGCAGCCACAGCAGGTCCTCGCGCCCGTCGCCATCCATGTCCGCCGAGCGGTAGTCCACGAGGCCATCATCGGAGACGCTGAGGCCGGCACTGGTGCCGGGCTCGGGCTTGCTGCGGCCGGGGGTCCACACGCGGGTGTGGTACTGGCCACCCTCCCGCTTCATGGCACTGGCGTCGCCATGCCGGCTGCCGATGATGTCGTGCCGGCCGGGCTCCACGATCTCGAGGTTCGGCTTCAGGTAGCGGCGCAGGATCTCGCGCCAGGTGAGCCCGTCCTGGCCGCACTGGCGGGTGCTGTTGTGATAGAGCTTGAAACCGGAGGCATCCTCGCCGCAGGCGATGGGCCGGCCATCGACCGTGCTGGCGCCGGCACGGTACCCGGTGAGGATGAAGCGGCTGCTCTGGGTCGACTGCCTGTACTTGCGCACCGAGACGTCCCAGGTGGCATCGAGGGCAGCGAGGATCTTGGGCCCCGGCCCGTTGGGCTCGCCGATCCCGCGCGTCTCGGGCTTGTAGAACTGGTCGATGGTGGAGTCGACCACGTCGTAGCAGACCTTCTCGCCATCGACGTTCTGCGTCAGGCCCCGCGGATTGACGATGTAGTACCAGGCGAACTGCTTGGTGGCCACGGCACCGGCCCTGATCGTCTCGGGCGGATAGTGCTCGGGCCACTCGGCCGCCATGACCGTGGCCACGTAATCGTGGAAGTCGACCTCCACGACGGTGTCGCGGACGTTGTCGGGCGCGTCAGTGGCGTCGGTGCGCAGGACGCGGATGGTTCGTGGCGGCAACAGCGTGCTGCCCCAGCGCGTGCAGGTATCGGACGTGGCGGAGTAGACCGGGGCGGTTTCCGGCACCACCGGTGAGACGGCGGCGTCCGCGGGCACGGCGGACGCTGATACGACGAGCAGGCTCGCCATCACGGCGACGAGCCCGGACGCCGACTGGGGACGGCGCATCAGGTGGGACGTTAACGCACCGCCAACGGCTCGACGCTACTTACGTGGTGCCTGCACGCACCGCCACCTTCGACGATGGTGGCGTTGCGCTACGCTCGCCAGATGCACCTTGCCATCGTCGGAGCCGGCTACGTCGGCCTCGTGACCGCCGCCTGCCTGGCCCACATCGGACATGAGGTCACCTGTCTCGACGTCGATGCCGCCCGCATCGAGCGACTCCACGCCGGCTTCCTGCCGGTGCATGAGCCGGGACTCGATGAGCTGGTCGCGGAGGGTCTCGGCAACGGGCGCCTGCGCTTCGCGGTCGATCACGCCGCCATCAGCGGCTCCGACCTCGTCATCGTCTGCGTGGGCACGCTCGATGCCGAGGAGGAATGGAACGGCGAGGTCGTGCGAGCCGCCGTCCGCGGCATCGCCGGCGACCCGGCGCTGCCCCGCCACATCGTCATCCGCTCCACGCTGCTGCCGGGAACGGCCGCTGGCATCGCCGCCGAGGTGCGCGCCATCGACCCCTCGGTGCGCCTGGCGCACAACCCCGAGTTCACCCGCGAGGCCACCGCGGTCGCCGACTTCCTGGCGCCCGACCGCGTCGTCATCGGTGTCGACGGACACGACGACGGAGGGCGCCGGCGCGGCGCTCGCGGCTTCGCTGCGCGCGGTCTACGCACCGCTGGAGGCCCCGGTCGTCGTCACCGACCTCACCAGCGCCGAGACCATCAAGGTCGCCTCCAACGTCTTCCTCGCCGCCAAGATCACCTTCGCCAACGAGATCAGCCGCCTCGCTGCCGCCACTGGGGCGGACGCCGCTGCGGTGGTGGACGGGATGGGCCTGGACAAGCGCATCGGGCGCAGCTTCCTGAGTCCCGGTCCCGGCTTCGGCGGCTCCTGCTTTCCCAGCCAGGCGCGTGCCCTGCCGCGAGTGGCAGCCGGCTTCGGCGTCCAGACACCCCTGATGGATGCCATCTGGCCCTCCAACGTGCGCCAGGCCGACTGGCTGCTCGAAGGGCTGGAGCGCGCCGCCGGCCGGCCCGTGGCGGGCATGCGCGTGGCGCTCCTGGGGCTGACCTTCAAGGCTGGCACCGACGACCTGCGCGAATCGCCGGCCATCCGCCTGGGTGCTGCGCTCCTGCAGCGTGGTGCCAGCGTGGCTGCCTTCGATCCGCTGGCGCTCGACAGCGGCGTGGCACTGCTGACGAAGGGCGGTCCCGACCTGCCGGTCGAGGCAGCGCCGACGGCCGCAGCCGCATGTGCGCGTGCCGACGCGGTCGTCGTGGCCACGGAGTGGCCCGAGTTCCGCACGCTCGACTGGGTCGCCATCGCCGCCACCATGGTCGGCCGTGTCGTGGTCGACGGCCGGCGCATCGTGGATGTCGAGACCGCCGCGGCCGCCGGCCTGCGGGTGTTGGCGCTGGGAGTCGAGGTCGCCGGCGCGGCGCTGCAGCCGGTCGACTGACCTCGGTCGGTCGAGCGGGTCCGCCCGTACCGATTTCATCCACCAGGGTTCCCGCTCCGTGGTCCAACTCGACCCGTCGCGGTCGTCGAGGTGCCCAGGTTCCCTGGTTCGTGCCGTCTGGTGGCCCTCGATGGCGAGTCGTCCCGCGGGCGGGAACCCGTCCGGGAGCTGCCCGACAGGCGGACGGCGCTGGAGGGTGGGCGAGTGACGACGGCCTTGACAGCGTCGGTCTCGTGGCGGTTAGATGGTCCCTGGGGGTCACGACCATCCGCTGCGCCGGACGAACTGGAGGTCCCCCATGGCGTTTCGCCCGTGGCAACCCGCAACTGCGCTGCTGATGGCCGCGCTACTGCTGGGCAGCGCGCTCTCCAGCCCACCCGTCCAGGCGGCGGGGTCGACGCGATCGGCGGCCAGCCCGCGACCGGCGGCAGCCACGGCCACGTGGGCCTGGGTCGTCAGTCGCAAGCTGAGCGGCAGCTGGATCCCTGCCAGGCATCGACCGTGGCAACTCGAGCGGTGAGTCGAACACGGTCACCCACCAGGCGCCCGGCTGGTACATCGTCACGCTCCCTGGCGTGGCCCCTGGCGGCGGCGAGACGGGCAGCGTCCTGGTCAGCACCTTCGGGCAGCAGCCGCGCATCTGCGCTCCGGATGACTGGGATGCCATCGGCGAGCAGGTGAATGTGACCGTGCGCTGCTTCACTCGCCAAGGCACGCCGGCCGATGCCATGTTCGTGCTGAACTGGCTGGCCGCCGGCGGGGAAGGCGGGCGGCTCGCCTATGCCCGCAACTTCAGCCCGACCAGCAACTGCGGCAGCCCACAGCAGGCCTATGACTCCCGCGGCGGCAACATCTCCAATTGCCCCATCACCGATGACGCGACCTTGGACGGCGGCGCTCGCCTGCGCTTTCCGGGCCTGGCCTCGAACAAGGGCACGGTCCAGGTCAGCGCCATCGCACAGCGCGCGACAGACGAATCCGTCTCCGCCGGCGTCTGCGACCTGCTGCGCTTCCTGCCCGCCCGCGACCTGACCGGTGACGCCGACTTCGCGGACCACGAGTGGGTCGATGTGCGCTGCTACGAACCCGACGGCGACACCCAGATCTACCGTCGACACTACGTCTGGTTCATGGAGGGCCTGGGCATGAAGGGCATCGCCCGCAAGAACGTGGCCTACCTCTTCGCCAGCAAGCCCAAGGCCGGCTCGTATGTCCCCGAGCTTCGGTACCGCTACTCGTCCGCCGGCCAGGCCGGTCGAGTGTCCCGCCTGGGTACGGGCTCATACCAGGCGACACTTCCCGGTATGCCCCTGGGCGGCAGCGCGCAGGTGACCCCGCTGGGGAAGCAGGCGCGGCAGTGCGTCGTCGCGAGCATCGAGCGCACGGCCCTGCCGCAGCGGGTCGGGATCCGCTGCTTCGACCTGTCCGGCCAACGCCGCGACACGAAGTTCACGCTGGCCTACGCCAAGTAGCCGCACGTTTGGACGAGGACGAAGGCCTCGGATGGTCGGTTTAAAAGCTGAGTGCGGAGGTGCATAATCGGCAGGCCTCTCACGAGGTCGAGCCCTTCCCCCACGGAGGTCGTCCGATGAGGACAGTGTCAAGAGTCGGCACAGCCGGTGCGTTCGTTGTGGTGCTCATGCTGCTCGCCCAGGCGTTGCCTGTCGCCGCGGCCAATCCCAGCTTCGGCGCCAAGCTCAACAAGACCAGCCAACCTTCGAATGCCGAAGGTGGTCAACGCTGCGATGACAACGGCGGCATCCCGGCGGGATCGGCATGCACCTGGGTCGCGACGCAGGCTTATCGGAACGCCGGCCACCACCGGGCACCCAGGAATGGCACCATCGGCAAGGTCAAGCTGGTGTCCTGCATCCAGGGCAGCTTCCGGCTCCAGCTGGCGAACTACAAGCCGGCGACAGGCCAGGCCAAGGTCGTGCGCAATGGTCCGGTGATCAGGTACGCAGCCGACCCGCGTGAGACCGATGCCGACCTCGACACCTTCTGCGGTGGAGAAGACGGCACCGACTTCAAGGTCCAGACCTTCAACGTGAACGTCCCCGTCAGGGCCGGCGAGTACATCGCCTTCAAGGCCAAGCGCACCGGCACGCTCTACTGCAGCGGCGATTCCGGTGTCGAGCTGTACGCCCCGCCGCTGGCGGTGGGCGGCAGCTTCCGCAACGCCAGCGACGACGACCAGCTGCCTGATGCTGGTCCGGCTGATCTACAAGTAGGTCTTCGACCAGGACCGGTCGGGCGGCGCCGTCGCTGCCCGACTGTATCCACCACTGCGTGAAAGGAGCATGCCGCATGCGGCGATACCGAATCGGGTCCAGCCTGGCCGTCTCGACGCTGGCGCTGGTCCTGGGCGCCCAGGCGGCGCTGGGCGCCGTGCCCATCAGCGAGAAGGGCAAGATCGGCACGTACACCGTGGTCGACGGCAGCACGGCCCCGGGGGTCGCCTGCACCTACGATGCCGGTGGTCCCGGTGACCAGGGCAACGACCTCGACATCATGGAGGCCAAGAGTCCGCGCGCCTTCGCGCGCGACCGCAGCAGCAGCCGGGACCGGCAGACCGTCGGCGTGCGCGTGCTGTTCCAGCGCTCCGTCAACGAGGGTGGCACGGGTGGTTGGGTGACCGCCAAGGCCACCAACCTGGTCAAGAAGACAGCCTATGACGACAAGGCCCCCATCTTCGGCAAGAAGTCCTGGCTGGTGCCGTTCGACCTTGGCTACCACTACCGCGTGCTGAGCGTCATCCGCTGGTACAAGCCGGGCACGACCTCGGTGGTGCAAGGCTCGACCAAGCTGAGGTACGTCTACTACCGTGTCCTGCAGGGTGGTCCGCAGGGAGTGGAGCAGGACCGCTGCCTGCCCGAACCGTAGCGGGGCGTCGGCGCTGACCGGCGCCCGGTAGCATCGCGGCCGGGTTGTCGCTCGCGCGAGCTACTCCTGGGTGTGCGCGCCTGCGCGTGCCCGCAGCGTCAGCAGGGCCCAGCCGACGACCAGGCCGAAGGTCGCTCCGATGGTATCCACGAGCAGGTCGACGAGACGTCCCGCGCGGCCGGGCACGAACGATTGGTGCAGCTCATCACTGGCCCCGTACAGCAGCGTGAGCCCCAATGCGATGACGACGTGTCGCCAGCCCGGCCGTCCGCCGCGGGCCAGCGCGAACAGGAAGAGGCCTGCCAACGTGGCATAGGTGACGAAGTGTGCGGAGGCGCGGATGGGGCGTTCGACGTCGGCGTCCTCGCTGACGCGCAAGCCGCTCTGCGACGAGAGCACGAAGATGATCGCCATCACCGCCAGCGCGGGCAACCAGTACAGCCACCCGCGCCGCGCCCGCACCATGTCGCTCACCTCGGCAGCGCGATCTCGATCATCCCCTTGCGTACCTGCACGGGGTAGTAGCGCAGCCGCCGCACGCGGGTCAGCGCCCGTGCCTGTGCCTTCGCGTCCGGGGCCGGTGGTGGAAGCGGCTTGTCCTCGGGGCTCCACGTGGGCCGGTACTCACCCTCGGCGGTCAGTCCGCCCGTGGTCGGGAAGGTCACCACCTCGCCGTCGCGGACATCGAACGCGCCGCGATGGAGTGGGCAGAAGAGCGTGCAGCCTTCCAGCCGTCCGACGGAGAAGGGGGCCGACATGTGCGGGCAGCGATCGTCGATGGCGACGATGCCGGCCTCGGTGTGAGCGATGAGCACATCCAGGTCGCCACGCGTGAAGCGCCGCATCGATCCGAGCGGCAGGTGTGCCAGCGGCATCGTCACCTCGAACGCAGGCGCCGGCGGTCCCTGCGGCCTGCAGGTCAGGGGGGAAGGGAAGCGGGCGGGCTGAGGTCATGCCGGCATCCTAGCGCCCGCCGCGGCATCATCCACTCTGCAGCCTTCCACCCTGCAGCCTTCGCCACAGGAGACCCACCCCCATGCGCTACGCACTCATGACCGAGCCCCAGCAGGGCTACAGCTACGCTGACATCCTCGACGCCGCCAACGCCGCCAAGGCGGCCGGCTTCGAGACCTACTTCCGCTCCGACCACTACTCCAGCTTTCCCGGCGAGAGCGGCCAGCCCACGACCGATGCCTGGACCACCCTGGCCGGCCTGGCGCGTGACACCACCGGCATCGGGCTGGGTTCGATGGTGTCGCCGGTGACGTTCCGCCTTCCCGGCTCCTTCGCCAAGGTGGTCGCCACGGTCGACGAGATGGCGGGGCCCGGACGCGTGGAGATGGGCGTCGGCGCAGGCTGGAACGAGGAAGAGCACGCGGCCCTCGGCCTGCCCTATCCCGGCACGGTCGAGCGTGTCGACCGGCTCGAAGAGGAGCTGGCCATCCTGCGCGGGCTATGGGACGAGGCCGACGGCTGGTCCTTCGAAGGGCGGCACTACCAGGTGCGTGACGCGCTCTTCCGGCCGCGCGGCAAGCGTCCCAACCTCATCCTCGGTGGCACCGGCCGGCCGCGCTCCTGCCGGCTTGGGGCCACCTACGCCGACGAGTACAACATCAGCTCCTCCAACCCGGCCGAGGTGCGCCAGATCATGGCCCGTCTCGATGCCGCCTGCGAGCAGCAGGGGCGCGATCCGCAGACGCTGACCCGATCGGTCATGGCCGGGGTCCTGGTCGGCCGCGACGAAGCCGATGTCGCCCGTCGCAGCGAGGCCCAGGTGGCCATCTTCGGCGGCGCGGATGACGATGCCGCTGCCTGGCTGGATGCCCGCCGTGACCGCTGGGTCCTGGGCACACCGGAGCAGGCCAGGGCGCGCATCGCGGAGTACGTCGACACGGGCGTGGACCGGCTGCTGCTGCAGGACTTCCTGCCGCGCGACCTGGAGCACATCGCCGTCATGGGTGAGCTCATCGCCTGACCGCTCGCGCCCTGGACGCGGCGGCATCCAGCTCAGCGGATGCGACCGATGCGGCCGACTGGCCAGTAGCGGAACCAGGGTCGTCCCTCGACCAGGCTTGTCTCCACCGGGCCGAACACGTCTGAGTCCGTGGAGGCCTCGGGCGCATCGCCGCTGACGTAGAGTCGCCGGCCATCATCGAGGACCTCGGCCACGCGTTTCACCAGCAGGCGCGAGCGCTGGCGTGGGTCGGGCACCAGCACGAGGTCGCCCACCAGCGGCGCCGACTGGGCATAGGCCCTCGGATCGGCCAGCAACCAGTCACCCGACTGCAGGGCAGGGGCCATGCTGTGGCCCTCCACGGCGACACGGGCGCGCCACGAGCGCAGCAGGCGTCCGATCATCGGCAGGACGAACGAACGACCCGCCGGGATCCGGAGCGGGTCGTTCGCTGGGCCTCGACGGATGAGCTAGCGGGGCATGCGGGTCTTGCCGGGGCCGCCGGTGCCCTGCCACATCTCGTCGACCTGGTCGATGAGGTCGAGCAGCTTCCTGGCGGCGTCGAGATCCGTGCCCTGCTTGACTGCCGACGCCTGCTTGGAGGCCTTCCAGCAGACATCGTGCAGGTCGGGGTACTGCTCGACATGCTCGGGCTTGAAGTAGTCATGCCACAGGACATCGACGTGATGCTTCACCAGCTCGGCTCGCTGCTCCTTGATGACGATGCAGCGAGTGCGGAAGACGTCGTCGTCGGAGGCGTGGTAGCGCTCGAGGATGCGATAACAGGATTCCGCCTCGATGCGAGCCTGCTCTGGGTCGTACACGCCGCAGGGGATGTCGCAGTGAGCGTAGGCGTTCCGCTTGGGGGCGATGAAACGCAGCAGATGCATGCGGGCACTCCTTCTCCGATTGGCGTGGCGCGGACGGTTCATCCGACCCGGCCCCACGGCCTGGGGGCCCTGATTCTGCCACGGCGGTCGAGACACTCCGGGAGCGCGCAGCCTGGTGGCTGACGTCTGACCCGTGGGCTGCCGGTCACACGCGGGGTCGGCGCGCCGTTCCGCTTGACAGGCCCGCGCCGCGGGACTACTGTGCGCAGTAAGTCTATAGGAACGATAGACATTGTCGACAATGGGGGGTATTCGATGAGACGCAGCAACAGTCGACAAGCCGGGGTAAGGGCAGCACGAGGGACCGTGATGCCGTCGACTTCGGGGACTCGCGCGGCGGCGCGCCGGCCACTTCTCGGCCTGCTCACAGCCGGCGTGATGCTGGCCGCGGCGGCCACGCCCGGGGCCGTGCTGGCCCAGGATCCCACGCCAGCGCCGCTGCCATCCTTCGCGGTGGCGCCCGGGGCCGTGACCCTCGTGGCGTACACCACGCCGCGCGAGGCTTACGCAGAGATCATCCCTGCCTTCCAGGCGACCGAAGCCGGTGCCGGCGTCCAGTTCGAGGAGTCCTACGGCCCGTCCGGCGACCAGAGCCGCGCGGTCGAGGCCGGCCTGCCGGCCGATATCGTCGCGCTCTCCCTGTGGCCGGACGTGGAGCGGCTCGTGGAGCTGGGCATCGTGGCCGACGACTGGGATGACAACGAGTACGGCGGCATCGTCCACAACAGCGTCGTCGCGTTCGCCGTCCGCCCCGGCAACCCCAAGAACATCCAGGACTGGGACGACCTCATCCGCGAGGACGTGGTGGTCATCACCCCCAACCCGCTGACTTCGGGCGGTGCGCAGTGGAACATCCTGGCTGCCTACCAGGCGCAGATCGACGCCGGCAAGACCGAGGAAGAGGCCATCGACTACCTGCGTCAGCTCGCCGGGCGCGTGGCTGTCTGGGACCGTGGTGCCCGTGACGCCCTCACCACCTTCCTGACCGCCGGCCAGGGTGACGTGCTCATCGCCTACGAGAACGAGGCCATCTTCGCGCAGCAGGCCGGACAGCCCCTCGAGCTGGTCATCCCTGACAACACCCTGCTCATCGAGAACCCCGTCGCGGCCACGCTCACCGGGGACGCCTCGGAGCAGGCAAAGGCCTTCGTGGACTTCCTGTACACGCCCGAGGCGCAGACCATCTTCGCGCAGAAGGGCTTCCGGCCGGAGCTGGCCGAGGTCGCAGCCCAGTTCCCCGACTTCCCGCAGCCCACGAACGTGGCCACGGTAGACGAGGACCTGGGTGGCTGGGTCGAGGCCCGACCGAAGTTCTTCGACCCCGAGACCGGCATCATGGCCGAGATCTTCCGCGAGCTGGGTCTCGACGATTGACATCCGCCGCCGTCGCCCGGTCGAGCCATCGGCCGGGCGTCTCCCGCTCGTACGACGGCCGGGGCTTCCTGGGCCCGGGCATCTCCGCGCTCTACATGGGGCTCATCGTCCTCATCCCCATCGCGGCACTCATCTGGCAGTCGCTGGCCGGAGGCCTGGAAGAGTTCGTCGACGCCATCACCAGTCCAGCGGCGCTGGCGGCCATCCAGGTCACCTTCGTGGCGTCGTTCGTGGTCGTCATCATCAACGCCGTCATCGGGACGCTCATCGCGTTCGTCCTGGTGCGTGACGAGTTCCCGGGCAAGAGCATCGTCGACGGCCTCATCGACCTGCCCTTCGCGTTGCCCACCATCGTGGCTGGGCTCACCCTCGTGACGCTCTACGGACCGCGCAGCCCCTTCGGCATCAACATCGCCTATACGACACCCGCCATCATCATCGCGCTGCTCTTCGTGACGCTCCCCTTCGTGGTCCGCTCCGTGCAGCCGGTGCTCAAGGAGCTCGACCCCGAGATGGAAGAGGCTGCCGCCTCCCTCGGCGCGTCCGGCCCGGTGGCCCTTTGGCGGATCGTCCTGCCCAACCTCGCCCCAGCCATCCTCACCGGCGCCGCGCTGGCGTTCGCGCGCAGCCTCGGGGAGTTCGGGTCCGTCGTGCTCATCTCGGGCAACATCCCGTACCGCACCGAGGTGGCGGCCGTCTATATCTACGGCCAGGTCGAGGCGGACCGGCCGACGGCCGCCGCGGCGGTGTCGGTGTTCCTGCTCGTCGCCTCGCTGGCGGTGCTGGTCAGCTTCGACCTGATCCGGCGACGCCTGTCACGCCACGAGGAGCCAGCATGACCGCGGTACCCCAGGCGAGCGCCGGGGCCTCGCGCGCTCGTGACGCCGGCTCCTCCCTGACAAGGGCACGGGTGGTGCGGCTCACCGTGCGCAGCATCGCGCTGCTGTACCTGCTGTTCCTGCTGGTGCTGCCCGTGGCGATGGTCTTCCTGCGCACCTTCGAAGGGGGCATCCAGCCGTTCCTGCAGGCCATCTCGCGACCCGCCTTCCAGTCCGCGTTCTGGCTGACCGTCCAGATCACCCTCATCACGGTACCGGTGTGCACGGCCCTGGGGATCGTGACCGCGCTGGCGATCGTCCGGCGCCGCTTCCCCGGCCGGGGCCTGCTCAACGCCCTGGTCGACCTGCCGTTCGCGCTCTCTCCGGTCGTCATCGGCCTGTCCCTGTTCCTGGTCTACGGACACGGGAGCCCCATCGGCACGTTCCTGAACGGGCTCGGGATCCAGGTCATCTTCGCGGTGCCGGGGATGGTGCTGGCCACCATCTTCGTGTGCCTCCCGTTCGTGGTGCGCGAGGTCATCCCGGTCCTGCGCGAGATCGGCACCGACCAGGAGGAGGCCGCCTACACCCTGGGGGCCTCACACTGGCGGGCATTCTGGCGGGTGACGCTGCCGGCCATCCGCTGGGGCGTCATCTACGGGATCATCCTCACCACGGCACGCTCCCTGGGCGAGTACGGGGCGGTCGCCATCGTGTCCGGCAAGATCTCGGGCCGGACCGAATCCCTCACGGTTCACGTCGAGGAGCGCTACCTCGCCTTCGACCTCGTGGGCGCCTACTCGGCCGCCATCGTGCTGGCGACGCTCGCCGTGCTCGTGCTCATCGTCATGCACGTCTACCAGTCCGGCCGGCTCAAGCGCCGCTGGTCCGAGGACGCCGAAACGCCCGACCCCACAGGAGTCTGACATGGCCATCATCATCCAGGGCCTCACCAAGCGGTTCGGTGACTTCGTCGCGCTCGACGATGTCTCCCTCCACATCGCGGACGGGTCGCTGACCGCCCTGCTCGGCCCCAGCGGCAGCGGCAAGACCACCTTGCTGCGCATCATCGGCGGCCTCGAGACGCCCGATTCGGGCAGCGTGTCGCTGCTTGGCCAGGACGTCACCCGCGTGCCGCCACAGGACCGGGGCATCGGCTTCGTATTCCAGCACTACGCGCCCTTCAAGCACATGACCGTCTGGGACAACGTCGCCTTCGGCCTCTCCATCCGCAAGCGCCCCAAGGATGAGATCAGGGCCCGGGTGCGCGAACTGCTCTCGCTGGTGCAGATCGCCCATCTCGCCGATCGCTATCCCTCGCAGCTCTCCGGGGGCCAACGGCAGCGCATGGCGCTCGCTCGGGCACTGGCCGTCGAGCCGGCGGTCCTGTTGCTGGACGAGCCCTTCGGGGCGCTGGATGCGCGCGTGCGCAAGGAGCTGCGCGTCTGGTTGCGACGCCTCCACGACGAGACGCACGTCACGACCGTCTTCGTCACCCACGACCAGGAGGAGGCCATGGATGTGGCCGGCCACATCGTGGTCATGGACAAGGGCCGCATCGAGCAGGAGGGCTCGGCCCTCGAGCTCTACGAGCACCCGGTGAACGAATTCGTGATGAGCTTCATCGGTCCCGTGAACCGGCTCGGCGACGCGTATGTCCGCCCGCACGATATCGATATCCTCCTCGAGCCCGTGGAGGGCGCCACCGAGGCCATCATCGACCGCGTCGTCTATCTCGGTTTCGAGGTCCGGGTGGAGCTCGTTCACGGTGACGGCTCGCGTGCCTGGGTGCAGATACCGCGCGACGAGGCCGAGCGTTTGGAGGTCAGGGCCGGCCAGATCATCTACGCCCGGCCGAGGAACGCCAAGGTCTTCGCCATGGCCTGAGCGCCAGGAAGTCGCCCTCGACCGCCACGTTGGCTGGCCAGACCGCCTCGGTCGCATCGCGTCGGGCCCGGCTGCCGCTTCACCCACGCCTGGGCGGTATGCTCACCCAAGGGGCTCGAACGTCCACAAACGTGTGACGCGGACACGCCTGCGGTCGTCACGGCCGTTGGCATACGATTCGGGTCAGCAGCCTACGTCCGGCCCAGGCTCCGGCTGCCGCATGGAGCACGCGTGAGCACCGACCTCCTGTCCTACCTGCTCGTCTTCCTGCTGACGTCTGGCGTCATCGTCGGCGCCGGCGTGATGCTGGCCAAGTCCGGAGACCGCATCGCCGATGTGACCGGTCTGGGCGGGCTGCTCATCGGCATGGTGCTGGTAGCGGCGGCCACGTCGCTGCCGGAGATCGCCGTCGCCGTCAGCGCCGTCGTGGTCGAGTCGTCACCCGATCTCGCCATCGGCAACCTCTTCGGCAGCAACATGGCCAACATGGCGCTGCTGGCCATGGTGGACCTGGCCTGGCGCGGCCAGGTCTGGCACCGCGTCGGCGCCGGCCACGCGCGCACGGCCTCGGTCGCCATCCTCCTGACGGCCGTGGCCACGCTGGCCGTGCTGCGGCCGTTCGAGCTGGCCATCGGCTGGGTCGGGATCGAGTCGGTGATCATCTTCGTCGGATTCATCAGCCTCGTCGCCTGGACCCACCGATCCTCCACGCCGGTGGCCGCCAGCGGCGAGCGTGACCAGCAGGTGCCTCCGGCCAGCCGCAGGGCCGTGCTGCGCTCGATCCGGGCGGACCTCATCACGTTCGCTGCCGCTGCGCTGGTCATCCTCGCCGCCGCGCCCTTCCTCGTCGATGCCGCCGACGGCATCGCCCGTGAAGCACAGCTGGGCGAGTCCTTCGTGGGGGCCTCGTTCCTGGCCTTCTCGACCTCGCTGCCGGAGCTCGCGACCGCCGCTGCGGCGGTGCGCATCGGCGCCTTCGATCTGGCCGTGGGCTCGCTGCTCGGCAGTAACGCCTTCAACATGGCCATCATCCTCTTCGTCGACCTGTTCTATCTCGAGGGGCCGATCCTGGCCGACGTCCACGCCATCGAGGCCTTCGTGGGGGTCAGCGCCATCCTGCTCATGGCCATCGTGGTGGCCGGCATCATCCATGGTGCCCCCACCAGGGTGGCCAAGCTGGAGCCGGGGCCGGGCATGGCACTGGCGGCCTACCTTGTCCTCATGTACATGATCTTCTCAGCCGGCGCGTAGGGTGGCGGTGACCGAGGCGATCCAGCCCTGGCGAGTCGAGCCGGCTGAGGTCGCAGCCACGCTCGGAACCGACCCGCGGGTCGGCCTCAGTGGCACCGTGCCGGGCGAGCGCCTTGCGGAGTACGGACCCAACGAGCTCGTCGAGAAGAAGCAGCGTCCCACCTGGAGGCTGCTCCTGGACCAGTTCAGCAGCCCCATGATCCTGGTGCTCATCGCCGCCGCGGTGGTCACCGCGCTCATCGGCGAGACCAAGGACACCGTCGTCATCCTGGCCATCGTCGTCTTCAACGGCGTCGTCGGCTTCGTCCAGGAGTACCGCGCCGGGCAGGCCATGGACGCGCTCAGGAAGATGTCCAGCCCTGGTGCGCGCGTGCTGCGTGACGGCGAGATCCAGCTGCTGCCAGCAGCCGAGGTGGTGCCGGGCGACATCGTGCTCCTGGAGCAGGGCGACATCGTCACCGCTGACATGCGCTTGCTGGAGGCTCCCGGCCTCAGGATCAACGAGGCGCCGCTGACGGGCGAGTCGGAGCCGGTATCGAAGCTGACCGAGCCCTTGCCCGAGGTCGCTGCCGCGACACCGGCCGACCAGCGCAACATGGCCTTCAGCGGCACCGCCGTCACCAACGGGCGCGCGCGGGGCCTGGTGGTGGCGACCGGCATGTCCACGGCTATCGGCCGCATCGCCGAGCTGCTGCAGCAGGGCGAGGACGAACCTACGCCACTGCAGCAGCGGCTGGGAGAGCTGGGCAAGTGGCTGGCCATCGCCGCAATCGCCATCTGTGCCCTTGTCTTCGGCCTGGGCGTTGGCCGGGGAGAACCGGCCGAGGAGATGTTCCTGGTCGCGGTCAGCCTGGCCGTGGCCGCCATCCCCGAGGGGCTGCCCGCCGTGGTGACCATCTCCCTGGCGCTGGGCGCGCGTCGGATGGCGGAACGACGTGCGCTGGTGCGGCGCCTGCCGGCAGTGGAGACGCTGGGTTCGGTCAGCGTCATCTGCACCGACAAGACCGGCACGCTGACCGAGAACCGCATGCTCGTGGAGCGGCTCTGGACTCCCCTTCGCGAGTACCAGGTGAGCGGCGACGGCTACTCGCCAGACGGTTCCCTGGCGCCGTCGCCGGAGAGCGACATCCTGGCGCTACGGGCCGCCCACGTCGCGGCCGCCTGCAACGACGCCACGCTGGTGCCGCCCGATGGCGGCGGCGAATGGTCCATCACCGGGGATCCCACCGAGGGCGCGCTGGTGGCCTTCGCGGCCAAGCTGGGCGTGCGCCAGAAGGAGGTCGCGGTCTACTGCCCACGGGTGGCCGAGGTCTCCTTCGACAGCGAGCGCCGCCGCATGACCACGGTGCACGAGCGTGGCGAGTGCGAGCTGGAGGTCGAGGAGCCCAACTGGGTCGCCGTCAAGGGAGCGCTGGAGTCGATCGCGCCGTTGCTCGCGCCCGACCAGGCGAGCGCGCTGGACGAGGCCCGTGTCGTGGCTGAGCGCTTCGCGCAGGATGGCTACCGGGTGCTTGCGCTGGCCGACGCCGGGATCGATGCCGTGCCCCAGGTGACCGAGGAGGCCGAGCAGGGCCTGCGCCTGGTCGGCATCGTGGCCATGGCCGATCCACCACGAGCGTCCGCCGCGCAGGCCATCGTGCAGGCGCGTTCGGCAGGGATCACGCCCGTGATGATCACCGGTGACCATCAGCTGACCGCGACCTCGATCGCGCGCCGCCTGGGGATGCTTGACGAGACGCGCGAGTCCATCACCGGCGCGCAGCTGGCCGAGATCAGCGACGACGCCTTCGTCGATCGCGTGGCCGGCATCGGCGTGTACGCGCGCACCAACCCCGAGCAGAAGCTGCGCATCGTGGACGCCTGGCGCGACCACGGCGCCATCGTGGCCATGACCGGCGACGGCGTCAACGACGCCCCGGCGCTGCGCAAGGCGGACATCGGCGTGGCCATGGGTATCACCGGCACGGACGTCTCCAAGGAAGCCAGCGACATGATCCTGGAGGACGATGACTTCTCCACCATCGTGGCGGCGGTGGAGGAGGGGCGCCGCATCTACGCCAACATCCGACGCTTCGTGCGCTACCTGCTGACGACCAACTCGGCCGAGATCTGGGTCATGGTGGCAGCGCCGTTCCTGGGCCTGCCGTTGCCGCTGCTGGCCATCCAGATCCTGTGGATCAACCTGGTCACCGATGGCGCGCCGGCCCTGTCCCTGGGTGTCGAACCGGCCCACCCGCGCGCGATGCGGCAACCTCCGCGCGACCCCAGGGCCTCCATCCTCGGCGATGGCCTCTGGCAGCATGCCATCTGGGTGGGCCTGTTGATGGCCGGCATCGTGCTGGGCCTGCAGGCGTGGGCGTACCACGGCGGCGCCAGCGAAGAAACCTGGCGCACGGTCGCCTTCACTGCGCTGGCCCTCCTGCAGTTGTCACATGCGCTGGTGGTGCGCTCGGAGCGCGAGTCCGTCTTCAGCCTGGGCTTCGGAACCAACCGTCCCTTGCTCATCGTGCTCATGGGGTCGGTGCTGTTGCAGCTAGCGCTCGTCTACGTGCCGGCGCTGCAGCCCATCTTCGAGACCACGGCACTGTCGCCCATGGAGCTCGGAGCGGTGTTGCTGGTCACCCCGGTGCCCTTCGTCGCGGTCGAGATCGAGAAGTGGCTCCGACGGCGCCGCGAGGACCGGGCCGCGGTGGCCGCAGCCACGTAGACGGTGTGGCGACGGCCACATCGGGACATCAGCCGGGCGCGACCCAGATGCCACGGGGCTTCGACGACTGTGACCAGGCGATGCTGGCACCATTCCCGAATGCCCGGATGTCTACGCCCCCGATGTCCTCGCCCTTGACCATGGTGCGCAGCTGCCAGCTCCCGGCGGCCAGCCAGCGATGGACCACCTTGCCGCTCCGGTAGCCGCGCGCGAAGACCACGTGTGGTCGGACCTTGGCGTCCAGGCTCAGCTCTGCCGTCCAGCCCACGCCCACCTGGCGTGGCGCGTTCCAGCCACTGCCGCTCCGCTTGACGTACAGGATCGGCTTGGCCTGGCTGCTCCAGGTCGCCCATGCGACGTGCGGCTGCTTCGCAGCATCGAGCGCGAGCGACGGCTCGCCGGCCTTGCCCTTGCTGCCGGGGATCCGGATGGGCGCGGTGAAGTCGCCCGTGCTCGTGCGTGCCCGCGTGTAGCGCAGGCCGTTCTCATCCTGGTAGGCGATGTGGGCACGACCGTCGCTGGCCACGCGCATCGACGGCGCATACGCCCAGTCATCGATGCGCTCCATCCGCCAGCTCCCCGAACGGTCGGTCTTGAAGTACAGCGGCGCAGACTCTCTGCTCCGGAAGGCAGGCACACTTGGTGTAGGCGAGGTAGCGCACGCCATCCACGACCCGCAGCGACGGGCCGGCCATGCCATCCCCGGTGATCTTCGCTCGCGGTCCGAAGTCCCCGTGCGGCCGGCCCTGGTCGGTCAGGTAGTAGACGCCCCACGTGCTGCCGGGCGTGTCCATGGTCGTGCTGCGCACGACGGCGACGTGGACGCTTCCATCGGTGTCGACGGCGACGGCGGGAGACGTCCAGGCCCACTCGGGCCAGTCCCCGTCGACGAGCTTGGGACCGGGCAGGATCTGCTGCGTGGCCCAGCTCCCGGAGCGGTCGGTGGCGTACCACAGGTCGCTCTCCCGGTCCGCTGCCACGATGTGTCGGTGGCCATCGGCGTCAAGCGCCAGGGCCATCCCGAACGAGTACTCCCCCGGCAAGACGCGAGCCGGCGGCGTGGCAGCTGCGGCGGCACTGCCGGTTCCGGGGTCGGCGGCAGCCGCCAGGGACGTGCACCCGAGCACGAGCGCGCAGGTGACAGAGATGAGTCGGACCGTGCGTCCCATGGCCAGGCCTCCGGGCGACAGCGAGCAGGCCCGGTCGCTCATGGATCGCGTTGGCCTGGCGCGTGTCTGGCCCACGTTCCACGCCTCCGCTTCGGCCGGCAAGTGCCGAGGGGACTGTTCCGGCGACCGGCGGCACACTCCGTCGAGCAAACGCACCAGAACGTTCGGCGCCCCGACCGGGTGCCATACTGCGGCGGCACCGACGACGCCGACAAGGAGCTGCCAGCCCGCCGCTACCCGACCGCACCTGAGACCCCTGCATGACACCACCGCCCGACTTCGATCCCTTCGATCTGCTCGGCGTCGACGCCAGTGCCGACACGGCCACCATCGACCGGGCCTACAAGGCCCGCATCCGCTACGTCCACCCTGACATCGCGGGCATCGCCGGTCTCGATGAGACCAAGCGTCTCAACGTCGCACGCGAGTGGTTGCTCGACCCCGCACTTCGGGCCCAGCTCCCCAAGCCGACGCCGCGATGGGGCGCTCGCCGCAGCGAGCCACATCGCACGTCTGCCGAGCCATCGCCCCCGCCTGACCGATCGGCTGGCCCGACTCGCCCGCCGCCACCCCCATCGGCGCGACCCGGGGACACCGACTGGTACTGGGACGGTGCAGCGGGGCCCCCGTCTCGACCGGCGTGGTCATACGACGGGGCCGTCGACGACCCGCTGGCGTTCGACTTCGGTACCTCGACCGAAGCCCTGCGTGCGTTCTTCGAGTCCATCCGCTCTCTCAGCGGTGACGAGCGAGCTCGCGTCACGCATAGCCTCGGCGAGGCGCCCCCGCTTCTCTTCGACGACTTCGAGGCCATCGTCAGCGAGCGCATGTGGGCGCGCTCGCAGGCGCTGCACGACGCCGTCGAGCGTGTCTGGCGCGAGCGCGTCGATGAGGCGCCACCGCTCCTGTTCCCGCGTGGTCGCGTGTTCGGGAACGGCATCGTCGTCGCCAACGCCTATGCCCAGTGGCTGCTCATGGGCGATGCCATCAGTCAGAAGACACGCGACCCCGCCACCATCCGGGCGCTCGACCTGCGCTGTACCGCACCATGGCGCGCCTCGGTCGGTCATACGCGCTACGCCGCTCAGCAGCTGGAGGTGGTCAGCTTCCTGGATGATGCCCGGGCACTCTCGCTCAACTCCAGCATCCGCCTGGCGAAGGCATGGCAACGAGACATGGGCGGCTACCTCTTCGGTCGACCGGGCGAGGACTGGTTCCCCGGATCGCTCGAGCACCCCCGGCCCGACCTGGTCAGTGCGCGCCTGGCGGCGGTCGATGCCTCTCGCGTGGAGCCGCCGGACGAGCTGCCCTACGCCCTTCGCAACGCCTTCCGTTGCGGCCTGCGGCTGACGGCATACGTGCTCGCACTGGGCGGCGTGAGCGAGCCAGGACGGGACTACCTGCGCCCGTGGAGGGATGCGTTCGACGGCAGTCCATCGTTCATGGACCGCGCGCGCTGGGGCATGCCGCTCGACTGAGCCCGCCACTGCAGGGGCCGCGCCCTGCTGCCCGGTGCGCCTTTGCGTCGAACGTCGACAGTCAGCGTGGGCCGGAGATGCGTGGCTCGGAGCGGATCATCTGGTTGACGGCCTCACCCAGATTGGGGCAGCAGCCCGAGACGTAGAGCCGCAGCTTGGCGGGTGTATCGCCGAGCACCATGACGCGCCACGGCTGCGTGAAGTGGTCCGGACAATGCACCAGGCGTGCCCGTACCGCGAGCTCCTCCCAGAGACCTCGTGCCGCCGCCATCTCACCCTGGTTCTGGTCGCCCTTGGACTGCAAGATGGTCTCCGTAGCGATGGTGGTTCGATGTCGTCGGCCGCGCCGTGCGCACGTTGAACGAGCGTATCGTCCGAAGGGCGGGCGGGGCGTTCCAAGCCGGTGCACGAACGGTTACATCTCGTTGCCCGGTCGGTTCTCGAGTGGCAACCGCGCTGGCTATCATCGGCTGCGTGCTACAACGCTGGCGGCTGCCCGCCATGCTGCTGCCGGAGGGCGAGCGGCGCGACCTGTGGGCCGTGGACGGACGGCTCTCGGCGGAGCCGGTCGACGACGCCGAGCTGTTGCCCGGGCGCTACACGCTGCCCGGCCTGGTCGACGCGCACGCGCATGTCAGCCTGGGGCCCGGGCTCGAGCGACTGGACACGGACGGCGTGACCGCGGCCCTGCTCCGGCTGCGGGACCAAGGGGTGCTCGCCGTGCGTGATGTGGGTGCGCCGCACGCCGTGACCCTGCACCTCGCCTCCGACCCGACGCTGCCGCGGCTGCAGGCCGCGGGCCGCTGGCTGGCACCCAACGGCCGCTTCTACCCCTCGCTGCACGAGCCGGTCGAGCCGGACGCCCTCATCCAGGCCGCCCTGGCCGAGGTCGCTGCGGGGGCGCGCTGGGTCAAGGTCATCGCCGACTGGTCCGGCCCCGAGCTCTCCTACGACAAGCGACTGCTGGCGGAGCTGGTGGGGGCCGTCCACGCCGTCGGTGCCCGTGTCGCCGCCCACACGGCGGAGGCTGGCGTGAGCGACATCGTGGCTGCCGGGATCGACTCCATCGAGCACGGCTGGTCGCTCGACGGCAGCAGCATCGAGGCGATGGCGCGAAGCGGCGCCGCCCTCACGCCCACGCTGAGCGCACTGCAGTCGCCGCTCCCGGACGAAGCGCCACCAGAGCGGCGCGCGCGACAGGGCCGCTGGCTCGAGTGTGGCCGGGCGAGCGTGGCACTGGCCGCTGCGCGCGGCGTGACCATCCTTGCCGGTACCGACATCGCTGGCACCGTCGTGGACGAGGTTCGCGCGCTCATCGACTTCGGCCTCTCGCCCGTGGAGGCGCTGCGTGCGGCGACCACGGTGGCGCGGGCCTTCCTGGGCCTGCCGGCGCTGGAGGACGGAGCCGACGCCGACGTGGTCACCTTCGAGGTCGATCCGCGCGAGGACCCCGAGGCGCTGGCCAAGCCAGCCGCCATCCTGCTCCGCGGCGTTCGGGTCGGCTAGCGAACCTGGCCGCCTCGCGCTGCCGTCTCACCATCTGGTGTATCTGCCTGGGGTCTAGCATGTCCGTATGAGCGGGGGATCATGACCGTCCCGACCGGCGTGCAGCGTCGTGGGCCTGGCTCCTGGCGGCTGCGCGATCGTCAGTACGGTCGTGCTGGTCGGCGTCGTCCGCGGCCCTGCCCGCGGCTGCCCTCGGCCAGGACGCTTCCGGTGACACCGACCCCTCGACGCCTGCTGGGCTGGCCGCCGAGCTGCCGGCCGAGATCGACGGCGCCGCCCCCGCGGCACTGGCCGAGCGCGAGGTCTTCGGCTTCCTGCCCTACTGGGAGCTGGGCGATGTCGACAGCCTCGACCTCGAGGTCCTGACCACCCTGGCCTGGTTCAGCGTGGAGGCCGGTGCCGACGGCTGGCTCGTGCGGCGGACGGCAGATGGCGTCGGCTGCCCCCGGCTGGGCGGGCTGGACCGGGATGCCGGGTGCTCAGCTGCGGACCCGAGCGCAGGAGGCCGGTGTTCGCGTGGTGCTCACCGTCGAGCGCTTCGCCTGGGACCGCGCGGGGGTGAAGACCACGGTCGCCCTCCTGTCCGACCCGGCGGCCGGGCCGTGCTCGTCCGTGACATCGTGGACTCCGTTGACGTCCGCGACGGTGACGGCGTGAACCTCGACTTCGAGCCGCTGCCTTCGACGGTCAGCCGCGAGTTCCTCCAGCTGGTGCGCGAGCTGCGAGAGGGCCTGGATGCGGTCGACCACCGGTTGCAGCTGACGTTCGACCTGCCGCCCTCGGTCGAGGGCTATCGGCTGAAGCGCCTGGTCGCGCCCGATGCCGCGGATGCCGTCGTGCTCATGGGCTACGAGTACCGCACCGCCAGCAGTCGCGACGGCGGGACCGGTCGCGCCACTGCTCGATCGCGATGGGCTAGACCTGCGCGCCTCGGTCAGGCGTGCGCTCGCGCACGTGCCGGCTGATCGACTGATCCTGGCGCTGCCCTGGTACGGGCGCGCCTGGTCGACGCGGGGCGAGGAGCCGCGCTCGAGGACGCGGCGAGGGTGATCGCTTCATGTCCTCGGCCGCCCCCTCGGGCTCCGTGGCTCGGGCACCGTGGCCGGACGGCGCTACGAGCGTCGTCGGCCTCGGCCTGGAGCGCCTATCTGGCGGCTGCCTGCAGCACCTGCCCCGTCGGCTGGCGCCAGCTCTGGTACGACGACGTCGACAGCGTGCTGGCCAAGGCCGGGTTCGCCGTCCGTCGGGGCCTGCGGGGCGTCGGCATCTGGGCGCTGGGACAGCAGGGTGAGCGGCCAGAGCTGTGGTCTGCCTTGCGCTTCTCCCTTGAGGATCGCGCCGATGATGTGGCGCCCGTCGGGCGCGTGACCCTGTCGCCCGAGAGCGTGCTCGGCACCTCGGACGGTCTGCCGGTGGTGGGTTCATCGGTCGCGCTCGTCCTCGAGGCCGACGACGGGGCTGACGGCAGCGGCGTCGCCTTCGTACGCATCGCTCCGCGCGGCGGCCGTCACCGCACGGGGCTCCCTGCGGCAGGGCACCACCTACCCCGCTGTCGACCTGGTGCGGGTCGCGATGCCGACGGCCGAGCCCCTGGCCGAGGTCTTCGTGCCCGGCGCTGAGGCGCCTCCCATCGTCTCGCCGCCAGCCTCCGATCCGGGTCCCGGTCCTCGCTCGCTCTTCGTGGGCTGGCGCGACGTGGCCGGCAACTGGTCGTCGCCACTGCGCCTCGACGTCTACTACGATCCGGACCGACCTTCTCCGTGATGGATGCGCACCTTCGAGCGTTCGGGCTGCTCGAGATCGACGGCCGGCGCTACGAGCACGACGTGGTCATCGAAGCGGGCCTGGATCCGCCAGCGCAAGAAGGGCCCGTCGCGGCCGTACCGGCAGGACCTCGGGCATACGCCGCTCTCCGCCGACGAGGCCATCCCCTGGTCCGCGCCGAGGCTCATCATCGGCACCGGTGCATCCGGGCAGCTCCCGATCATGGCCGGGGTCTACGTCGAAGCGGAACGACGTGGCGTGGAGGTCATCGCCGAGCCCACCGCCTCGGCCTGCGATCGACTGCGCGATCTCGACCCGGCGTCCTACTCCGCCATCCTGCACGTGACCTGCTGATGTGGCGGGACGGCGGAACAGTGAGGAGAGCCGCAGTGCGCCTGACGTCGAGCGCCTTCGAGCACGATGGCTTCATCCCGCGTCGCTACACCTGCGCGGGCGAGGATGTCTCTCCGCCCCTGTCGATCCACGACATCCCGGTCCAGGCGGTCTCGCTGGTGCTGCTGGTGGACGATCCCGATGCGCCCGCCGGCACGTGGGATCACTGGGTCGCCTACGACATCCCGCCCATCGCGGAGATCGCGGCGGCGGTGACATCGCTCGGCACCGCCGGGACCAACTCCTGGGGCCGGAGGGGCTATGACGGTCCCTGCCCGCCGAGCGGGACGCACCGCTACTTCTTCAAGGCCTACGCGCTCGACGTCGTCCTGGGGCTCGCGGCGGGTGAGGACAAGGCCGCGGTCGGGGCCGCCATGAGCGGGCACGTCCTGGCCGAAGCCAGCCTGGTGGGTCGCTTCAGCCGACCGTAGGCAGGGCCTCACCGGCCATCATCATCGCCCCGGCTCACGCGGTCGGCGCCGCCGCCGATTTCGGTGTTTGACCGGTTGGCTCGCGTTCCTTATCGTTTGCACTCCAGCCACGAACCCGGGGAGGCGGTCGGGGACCCCGAGATGCTTGGGGTCCGTCCCTCCGCACACCCTTGGGCGGGCCTACCCATCGAGGACCCCAGCCATGTTCCAGACACAGCCGAAGACGGGACTCTACGACCCACGCTTCGAGCATGACGCATGCGGTGTCGGCTTCGTGGCGGACCTCAACAACATCACCACGCACGGCGTGGTCGAGAAGGGCCTCCAGATCCTGCGCAACCTCGACCACCGTGGCGCGCGTGGTGCCGAGCCCGACACCGGCGACGGCGCCGGCATCCTGGTGCAGCTGCCGCACGCGTTCCTGCTGCGCGAGTGCACCAGGCTCGGCATCCCCTTGCCGGAGCCGGGCCACTACGCCGTGGCGCAGTGCTTCTTCCAGCAGGAGCGCCCCCGCCACGATGCCGTCAAGCTCGTGCTGAAGCGTGTCCTCGACGAGCTGGGCATCGAGCTGCTGGGCTGGCGCGAGGTGCCCACCGACGCCTCCACGCTCGGCGCCTCTGCCGTGGCGAGCGAGCCCATCGTGGTGCAGATGATCGTCCGTCGGCCGGTCAGCTGCCACACGCAGGACGATTTCGAGCGCCGCCTGATGGTCGCGCGCAAGTACGGCACCCGGATGGTGCGAGAGTCGGTCAAGACCGCCGAGGACTTCTACATCTGCTCCTTCTCGTCGCGCACCATCGTCTACAAGGGCATGCTCACCCCGGCGCAGGTGCCGGCCTACTACCCCGAGCTGCTCGACGATGCCTTCGAGTCGGCGCTGGCGCTGATCCACAGTCGCTTCTCGACCAACACCCTGCCGACCTGGCCGCTGGCGCACCCCTTCCGCACACTGGCTCACAACGGTGAGATCAACACCATTCGCGGCAACACCAACTGGATGACGTCGCGCGAGGCGCTGCTCGAGTCGGAGCTCTTCAGCGCCGACGAGCTCTCCAAGATGCGGCCCATCACGCAGGCGGGCAGCTCCGACTCAGGCGTCCTTGACAACGTCGTCGAGCTGCTCATGCTGGGCGGCCGCAGCCTGCCGCACGTGATGATGATGCTCATCCCCGAGGCCTGGGAGAAGGACCCCGAGATCCCCGCCGAGCGCAAGGCCTTCTACGAGTATCACGGCGGCATCATCGAGCCATGGGACGGCCCGGCCTCCATCGCCTTCACCGATGGCACGCTCATCGGCGCCACGCTCGACCGCAACGGCCTGCGGCCATCGCGCTACATGCTCACCGATGACAACCTGCTGATCATGGCCTCGGAGGCTGGCGTGCTCGACGTGCCGCCGGAGAAGGTGCTGCAGAAGGGTCGCCTGCAGCCGGGCAAGATGTTCGTGGCCTCGCTCGAAGAGGGCCGCATCATCCCCGACGAGGAGATCAAGGCGCGCATCTGTGGCGCGCACCCCTACGCCCAGTGGCTGGACGAGAACAAGATCGCGCTGGCCGAGCTGGAGTCACCGCGCCAGGTGCTGCAGCCGCCGGCGCGCAGCGTGCTCACCAAGCAGAAGGTCTTCGGCTACACGCTCGAGGACCTGCGCATCCTGATGGCGCCGATGGTCAAGGATGCCCAGGAGCCCGTCGGATCGATGGGCACGGACACGCCCGTGGCCGTGCTGTCGGACAAGTCGCGCAACCTCTTCGACTACTTCCAGCAGCTCTTCGCGCAGGTCACCAACCCGCCCATCGACTCCATCCGCGAGGAGATGGTGATGAGCCTGGTCTCCTTCGTGGGTGCGGAGGGCAACCTGCTCGAGGGCGGCCCAGGGCATGCGCGCATGATCGAGCTGCCCCAGCCGGTGCTCACCAACGAGGACCTCGAGCGGCTGCGCTGGGTCGACCGCCAGCACTTCCAGGCCAAGACCATCTCCATCGGTTTCTCGGCCCAGCCGGGCCGCATGCGGCGTGCCCTGGATCGGCTCTGCCGCGAGGCCGAGGAGTACGTGCTCGACGGCTACGAGGTCATCATCCTCACCGATCGCACGGTCGACTCGGACCACGCCGCCATCCCCGCGCTGCTGGCCATCTCGGCGGTGCACCACTACCTCATCCGCCGCGGCCTGCGCTCGCGCTGCGGCCTCATCGTCGAGACGGGCGAGGCTCGCGAGGTGCATCACTTCGCCACGCTGCTCGGCTTCGGCGCCTCGGCCATCAATCCCTACGTCGCCTTCGAGACCATCGAGGACATGCGCCGGCGGCAGCTGCTGCCGGAGGACATGCTGGCCGACGAGGCGCGCGAGCGGTACCTCAAGGCCGTCGGCAAGGGGCTGCTCAAGACCATGTCCAAGATGGGCATCAGCACCATGTCCTCGTACATCGGCGCTGAGATCTTCGAGGCCGTGGGCCTGTCGGACGAGGTCATCGAGGAGTTCTTCCCCGGCACCGTCTCGCGGATCGGCGGCATCGACCTCGCCACCATCGAGCGCGAGGTGCTGATGCGCCACGCGGCGGCCTATGTCGAGGCCGACGACGACACGGACCTGGAGCTGGGTGGCCAGTACCAGTGGCGACTGCGCGGCGAGCGGCACCTGCACAACCCGGACATCATCGCCAAGCTGCAGCAGGCGGCGCGGACCAACGACTGGGAGCTCTACCGCGAGTACCAGCGGCTCATCGACCACAGCTCCGACAAGCCCGTCACCTTGCGCAACCTGCTCGAGTTCACCGACTTCGACCCCATCCCCATCGAACAGGTCGAGCCGGCGGCCGAGATCGTCAAGCGCTTCGCCAGCGGCGCCATGTCCTTCGGCTCCATCAGCTGGGAGGCGCACACCACGCTGGCCATCGCCATGAACCGGCTGGGTGCCAGGTCCAACACCGGCGAGGGCGGCGAGGACCCGGTGCGCTTCGAGACCCTCCCCAACGGCGACTCCATGCGCTCGGCCATCAAGCAGGTCGCCTCCGGTCGCTTCGGCGTCACGTCCAGCTACCTGGTCAACGCCGACGAGCTGCAGATCAAGATGGCCCAGGGCGCGAAGCCCGGCGAGGGTGGCCAGCTGCCCGGCCACAAGGTGGACAAGACCATCGCGCGGGTGCGCTATTCCACCCCCGGCGTGGGGCTCATCTCGCCCCCGCCGCACCACGACATCTACTCCATCGAGGATCTGGCGCAGCTCATCTACGACCTCAAGAACGCCAACCCGCGGGCGCGCATCAACGTCAAGCTGGTGGCGGAGGTGGGTGTCGGCACCATCGCCGCGGGCGTGGCCAAGGCGCACGCCGACGTCATCCTCATCTCCGGCCACGACGGCGGCACCGGCGCCTCACCGCTGTCGTCGCTGAAGCACGCCGGCCTGCCCTGGGAGCTGGGCCTGTCCGAGGCCCACCAGGTGCTGATGCGCAACAACCTGCGCGACCGCGTGGTGCTGCAGACGGACGGACTTGCTGCGCACAGGTCGCGACATCGCCATCGCCACCCTGCTCGGTGCGGAGGAGTGGGGCGTGGCCACCGGCGCGCTCATCGCCATGGGCTGCATCATGATGCGCAAGTGCCACCTCAACACCTGTCCGGTGGGCGTGGCCACGCAGGATCCCGAGCTGCGCCAGCTCTTCAGCGGTGAGCCCGAGCACGTCGTCAACTTCTTCACCTTCATGGCCGAGGATCTGCGCCGGCACATGGCGCGCCTGGGTTTCCGCACCGTCGACGAGATGGTCGGACGCGTGGACAAGATCGCGCCGCGCCGCGACATCAGCCACTTCAAGGCGAAGCAGCTGGATCTCTCGCGCCTGCTGCACTACATGCCCGGCACCGATCGCACCGGCACCTTCTGCTGCGTGGCCCAGGATCACGGGCTTGACCGTGCGCTCGACAACCAGCTCGTCAAGCTCTCCCGGCCGGCGTTGGAGCGCGGTGAGCAGGTGCGGGCCGAGTTCGCCATCCGCAACGTCAACCGCACCGTCGGCACCATCCTGGGCCAGGAGATCACCCGCCGCTACGGCGAGGACGGCCTGCCGGACGACACCATCCGGCTGCGTGCCACCGGCTCGGCCGGCCAGTCGTTCATGGCCTTCGCGCCACGTGGTCTGACCATCGAGCTGGAGGGCGAGGCCAACGACTACTTCTGCAAGGGCCTCTCCGGCGGCACGGCCATCCTCTACCCACCGCGTGCATCGCGATACGACCCCAACGAGAACGTCATCGTGGGCAACGTCTCCTTCTACGGTGCCACCTCGGGCAAGGCCTTCATCCTGGGCCCGGCGGGCGAGCGCTTCTGCGTGCGCAACTCGGGCGCGCAGGTGGTGGTGGAGGGCGTCGGCGACCACGGCTGCGAGTACATGACCGGCGGTCGTGCGGTGATCCTGGGCCCCGTGGGGCGCAACTTCGCGGCTGGCATGTCAGGCGGCATCGCCTACGTCTGGGATGCCGACGGGCGATCGCGCGCGCGCATCAACCCGGCCATGGTCGACCTCGAAGAGCTGGTCGACCCGTTCGAGGTGGCCGAGCTGCGCGCGTTCATCGAAGAGCACGCGGACGCCACCGCCTCGGTCCGCGCACGGGCCATCCTGGACGACTGGGATGTGCAGCTGGGCAGCTTCGTGAAGGTCATGCCGCGCGACTACAAGCGCGCGCTGGCCGAGCTTGCGGCCGCGGCCGCGGTGGCGGCGTAGGGGACGAGATGGGCAAGGACACCGGCTTCAAGGAGTTCGACCGCAAGATCCCCGCCTACCAGCCCGTGGAGGAACGGATCCGCCACTGGCAGGAGTTCGCGCTGCCGATGGCGCAGGTCGAGGTGGAGGAGCAGGGCGCGCGCTGCATGAACTGCGGTGTGCCCTTCTGCCACCAGGGCTGCCCCCTCGCCAACGTCATCCCGGACTTCAACGACCACGCCTACCACGGCAAGTGGGAGCGAGCGCTGACGTCGCTGTACTCCACCAACAACTTCCCCGAGTTCACCGGCCGGGTCTGCCCGGCACCGTGTGAATCGGCCTGCGTGCTGGCCATCAACAAGCCGGCCGTGACCATCAAGAACATCGAGCTCACCATCATCGAGAAGGCCTTCGAGGAGGGCTGGGCGACGCCCCGGCCACCAAGCCGGCGAAGTGGCAGGTCGGTGGCGGTGGTGGGTTCCGGGCCGGCCGGCCTGGCTGCCGCCGACCAGCTCAACCGGGCTGGTCACGACGTCACCGTCTTCGAGCGCGCCGACCGCATCGGCGGACTGCTGCGCTACGGCATCCCCGACTTCAAGCTGGGCAAGACGGTGGTCGATCGCCGCCTCGAGGTCATGCGCGCGGAGGGCGTGGCCTTCCGCACCGGCGTCCACGTCGGCGTGGACTATCCCGCCAACCAGCTGCTCTCGAAGTTCGACGCGGTGGTGCTGGCGGGCGGTTCCACCACCCCGCGTGACCTGCCCATCCCCGGCCGCGAGCTGCCCGGTGTGGAGTTGGCCATGGACTTCCTGACGCAGTCGAACCGCCGCGTCGCCGGCGACACCATCCCGGCTGGCACCGACATCCTGGCCACTGGCAAGGACGTCGTCGTCATCGGCGGGGGCGACACGGGCTCCGACTGCGTGGGCACATCCATCCGCCAGGGCGCGCGCTCCGTCACGCAGATCGAGATCATGCCGCGACCTCCGGAAGGTCGCACGCTCGCCACGCCCTGGCCCACGCACCCAGGTCCGCGCATGTTCTCGACCTCTTCGTCGCAGGCCGAGGGGGCGCTGCGGGACTGGGCCGTCATGTCCAAGGAGTTCCTGGCCGACGAGTCGGGCGCGCTGCGGGCCATCCGGGCGGTGCGCTCCGAGTGGGGCTCGGGCGGACCGCGAGGAGATCATCGATTCAGAGCACGAGCTGCCCGCGCAGCTGGTGCTGCTGGCGATGGGCTTCCTCCATCCCGAGCACGCGGTCCTCGACGACCTCGGCCTGGCGAAGGACGAGCGCGGCAACTGCGCCGCCAACGACTACGCCACCTCGCACGAGGGTGTCTTCGTGGCCGGCGACATGCGCCGCGGCCAGTCGCTGGTGGTGTGGGCGATCAGTGAAGGCCGCGAGTGCGCCCGCGCCGTCGACCAGTACCTCAGCGGTCGGCCGTCACTGCTGGCAGCCAAGGACAAGTCCCGCAGCGACGTGGCCCTGGCGCTGTAGGGACGCGCCGGAGCGGCGGGTGCTCCCGGCCAGGCAGGGCGATCCTGGTGGTCGGCGTCTTCCGGCCAGGCACGTCAAGCGGACGGCTCCCCCGCATCTTCCGCGCTACGCTGTGCCTGACACGACCCGCAGCGAAGGGCAGGGGAGATGACGCAGCCGAAACACCTACCAGAACGACAGACCTTCATCGTCCACGCCGGCGCTGTCTCGGAGGTCGCGACGCTGCCCGAGTGGTGGGGCGGCCTCGACTCCGAGGTCGAGTCGCGCTCCCTGCGCTTCTCGCCCCCGGGAGGCACCTGGATCGACGAGGGCGAGCTACCTGAGTCGCTGCTGGCGGCGGGCTGCCGCCTCTCCGAGGTCGCGGCCGTGCTGGACTTCGGTGGTTTGGCGCACCCGAGCCTGGAGGTCGGCCGGCGCGTGCTCCTGAAGCCGGACGCACAGCCGCAGGACCGCTTCGCCATCGCCGTCTGGACCGAGGACGACACGCAACAGGTCGGCTTCCTGCCCAGCAACGTGGCGGCAAAGGTGATGCAGGAGTCGATGCAGCGCAAGACCGGCTTCGCCGCGTTCGTGGCTGCCGAGGTGCGCGATCGCAAGACACACGTCCGGCGTGACGCGACCATCCTGCTCGGCCCGGGTGTCGTGTGGGCGGAGGCGGCGACCGAAGGGACTTGATCGGCCGCGACGGCATCAGCGCAGCCGCTCCGGGGCTGCTCGCGGTCATCGTCCTGGCGTGCGTGGCGTACGCCTCCACGCTGCTGCTGCCGAGCGTCTTCGGTGCCGTCACCGTCGGCCTCTTCCTCGGCATCCTCGTCGCCAACGTGCGGCCGATGCCGCGCCTCGACGCGGGCGCCAGGCTGGCACGCGCCTGGTTCCTGCCAGTGGGCATCGTGCTGCTGGGCGCGCGCCTCAGCCTCGGTGACATCCTCTCGACCGGCGTCGGAGCCATCGTCGTGCTGGTCATCGACATCGTGCTGGTGCTGGGGGTGATCCTGGCGCTCGGGCATGTATTGGGGATGTCGTCGCGCCTGGCGGCGCTCATCGGCGTCGGGACCGCCATCTGCGGCAACACCGCCATCGTCGCCACGGCGCCGGTCATCCGGGCCGAGGAGCGCGATGTCTCGTTCGCCGTCGCCACCATCACCCTCTTCGGCACGGCCGCGGTCATCGTCTTCCCGCTCCTCGGCCACGCCTTGGGTATGTCGGATGCGCTCTTCGGGCACTGGGCCGGTGCCGCCGTCAACGACACCAGCCAGGTCACCGCGACCGCCTTCGCCTACTCGGTGCCGGCGGGCGAGACGGCCACCATCGTGAAGCTGACGCGCAACACGCTGATGGTGCCGGTCATCTTCGTGATCGGAGCGTGGTTCGCGTCCCGCGAGTCGGCTGCGGCCGAGGTGGCGTCGCCCGCAGCTGCCTCGGTCGGCGGGTGTTCCGCCTCCACGACGGAACCTCCTCTCGTCTGCGCGCAAGGCCGTGCCACCGTTCCTGTTCGGCTTCCTCGCCATGGCGCTGCTGAACAGTGTCGGTCTCATCCCCGCGGAGCTGGCCGACGTGTTGGTGCGTCTCTCGCAGGTCTTCATCGTCATGGCCCTGGTCGGTGTCGGGCTCAGCACGAAGCTGGCATCGCTGCGGGCAACGGGACCGGCGCCGTTCCTGCTGGGACTGGCCGTGGCCGTGATGCTGGCCATCGTCAGCCTCGCGCTGTTCGTCGCCATCGGCGTGGAGTAGCTCTCGCACCGGTCCGGCCTCGCCCGGATCGACCGGCCTCGCCAGGATCGACCGGCCTCGCCCGGACGACCGGCTGGGTCAATGGACGCGGCCTGACGGCTGCGCCCTGACGGCTGCGGCTCCACGTCTGTGGCCCGACGGCGGTGGCTCGAGAGCTCCGGCCCGGAGGCCACTCGGGGCCTCGGCCCACTCCTGGCCAGGGGGCGCTGACTGCCGCCCAGTGGTACCGATGCGACAGTACTTGTGAGCTACGCACGTCTGCTCATTCACGCCACCCGCGGCACCGTCGAGTCTTCCCTGGTGTCCAACCAACTCGTCTGTCACACATGCGGCGCGCCCATCGATGCCGTCACGGCGTTCTGTGGCGAATGCGACTCACTCGTGTCGTCGGCCACAGTTCTTCGGCTCGATGCCGGCGCGCCCATCCCATCCAGCCGGCCGCCGGGCCGGCCCTCGTCGACAGCGGCGGCTGTGGGATCACCGTCCGCTGCCGCGGCAGCCGTGTCGCTTCCGTCGGAGGGGCGGGATCGCGGAGCGGCCGAGCCGGCCGGCACGCTCCAAGCCGGTCCTGGCCGCGTCCGCCGCCGTGGGCGAGTGCTGGAGCTGTGGCGCCGCCAACCTCCCAAGTCGCGCCTTCTGCGCGGACTGTGGCGCCTGGACGCGGGCGACGCCGCTCGGATCGGCGCCGCCCAGGGTCGAAGCGGCCCCGCCGCCAACCCCGGCAGTGCCCGCGAAGCAGGCGGCGGTTCCGAAGCCAGCCGCAACGCCCGCCGCAGCCGCAACGCCGGCCGCAGCCGCAACGCCGGCCGCATCCGCAACGCCCGCCGCAGCCGCAACGCCGGCCGCATCCGCAACGCCCGCCGCAGCCGCATCTCAGGCCGCAGCTGCGATCCCAGCGGTCCCATCGCGTCCGCTCGATCCCACGGTGGCTCCATCCATGCCCGTGCCAGCCGTGGCCAGCGCAGGGATGCCTACCCCTTCGGCGTGGGCGGACTCCGGCCGGGGAACGACGGCCCTGGACTCGTACTCTGTCGCCCTGCGACGCCGCGAGCGAGCGGGGCGTCGTCGCCTGGTGGTCAGCTCGGCTGCGCTGGTGCTCGTCGCCGTCGTGGGGCTCGCGGCCGTCTCCGGGTCGATCATGCCCGGGCAAGAAGATCGGCCGTCGCTGCCAGGCGCTGCCTTGGCGGTGTCGGACCGGTCGGACGCCACCGACACGAAGGAGTCCAGCGCCGGACCAGCGACCGTCCCCGACGGCACCGCGGAACCGACTCCCGAGCCGGCGACGCCACGTGCAGCCACGCCCGGGCCAACGACGACCGAGTCCACGGCAGCAGGGCCGGCGACGCCAGGAGCTGCCACCCCGGAGACCACGACATCCGAGCCGCGCATCGTGGCCTCGAGCACGCACCCCGGGGTCGCGACCACAGCCGACCAGGATGTCCCTGCCGGTACCAGTCGCACCAGGCGATCGAGGTCGGCCGATGTGACCGCGCAAGGGGGTTCGAGCGTGACGCCGAACAGCTGGGTGTGCGACGGCAGCGTCGCGCTGGAGGACCCGCGTGGTCGGCGTTGGTCACTGGGGCGCGCCGCCTTCCGTGCCGGACCAGGCTACGAGCGCGTCGTCCTCCACATCGATCGCCTCGGTCCGGGCAGCGGGGCTCCGGCCTCGATGACGGCTCAAGCGCTGTCCACGGCCAGGGTTCGCGGCACCATCCCCGGGGTACGCACGCCATCCTCCGGCCAGACCACCTTCAGCCTCCACCTGGCCGGTCCCATCGAGGGCAACCTCGGCGTGCGCGCGCTACCGGCCGAGCGGGCTGCGCATGCTGAAGGAATTCTCGGTGTACCCCGCCGCTGGCGGATCGTCTCGGGTGCTGGTCTCGGCCGCCTCCGGCCGGTGCTTCCGGGTGCGCGTCCCGGCCTGGACCGCGACCGGCCCCAACACGCGCACCGCCCAGGTCTACCTCGACATCAAGTCATAGCCGCCGCTGCGAACATCCCTGCCGTGAACCGTGCGCCGGTGCTGGGGCCCGAGCCCTCGGCACCGGCGCACACTCACGCCGTGCAACCCAGGCTCAGTGGGTTCCCCAGATGAGGGTCGGCAGCGCCAAGCTGATCGAAAGCAGCGTGATCAGGATGGTGGCCGTCTCACGTCCCAGGCGCGAGACCATGAAGGCGCCGGGGATGAGCGTGATGACGGAGCCGAAGAACAGGACCAGCAGCAGGAAGAGGTCAGGCTCGACGCCGTCGAATGCCGTGGCCGTGATGAGGTACCCGACCACCGCTGCTGCGGCCATGAACACTCGGCCCAGGAGCGATGAGCCGATGGCCGCCTTGGGTTCGATGCGCAGCAGGATGAGCAGCTTGACGCCGATGGGGCCCCAGCCCGCGCCCGAGATGCCAGAGCTGAAGCCGGCTAGCCCGCCCACCGCCCCGATCCGGCCAGTGGGCACATCATCGCTCGCCCGAACCTCGCCCAGGCCGCCCCACTTCAAGGTGGCCAGCACGATGGCACCGACGAAGACGATCATGGCTGAGACGAGCCGGGCGATGACTTCGGCTGGCAGCATCACCGCGAAGAACGGGCCCACGAACGCGCCAGCCATGCCACCCAGGATCAGCGGCACGGCGATGCTGCGGGTGATGTTGCCCAATCGGTGGTGCGCCCCCACGCCCAGCGGGATGACCAGCACCTGAAGGAAGAGGGAGGCTGCAGCCGCAAAGCGCGGATCGACCCCGAGGAGCAGCAGCCCCGGCACCAGGACGCCGCCATAGACGCCGATCGATGTGGCCGCCAGGCCGGAGGCCATGGCCACCAGGCTGGCGAAGAAGATGAGCTGGCGGTCCTCGGCCGGCGCGGCAACGAGGACGCTCAGGATGAACACGACACCGACGATGGGCAGGACCACGTTGGCCAGGAAGCGCCGGACCGTCATCCCGGCGATGCGCCGCCGTCGCTGCCGCTGGCCTCGACCCTGGCCGCCAGCCGCCGGCTGTCCTGCGGGCAGTGCCGGGCTCGTCCGTGTCAGGTCTTCGGAGGCGTCCGCGGCGTTTCGTCGATGTCCATGCGTCTCGCTCGTAGCGGCCGCCGCTGCGCGGCGCGTGGATTCGTGGGTATACTCCGGCCTGTCAGAGTTTCCCGATAATGTCTATCTTATCGGTCGGGAAAGGGTAGCAGAGCGATGAGCTAGCGTCGTCGCGTCCGAAGCTGAGGTCGGCCCCCCAAGATGATCGAAACCAGACCAGCAGGCGAGCGTCGCCTGCGGCAGCGTGTCACACACCTGGACGCCCTCGAGGCGGAAGCCATCTTCATCATGCGCGAGGTCGCGGCCGAGTTCGAGCGACCCGTCCTGCTGTTCTCCGGGGGCAAGGATTCCATCGTCCTGCTGCGCCTCGCCGAGAAGGCCTTCCGTCCGGCCAAGTTCCCCTTCCCCATCATGCACATCGACACCGGCCACAACTTCCCCGAGGTGCTCGAGTTCCGCGACCGCCGCGTGCAGGAGCTGGGTGAACGCCTCATCGTCGCCTCCGTGCAGGAGTCCATCGACAAGGGTCGTGTGCGCGAGGAGCCGGGCAATCCGTCGCGCAACCGGCTGCAGACCACCACGCTGCTGGACGCCATCACCGAGCACCAGTTCGACTCCGTCTTCGGCGGCGCTCGTCGCGACGAGGAGAAAGCCCGCGCCAAGGAGCGCGTGTTCTCCCTGCGCGACGAGTTCGGACAGTGGGAACCGCGCAGCCAGCGGCCCGAGCTGTGGGCGCTCTACAACGGCCGCATCCGGCGTGGTCAGCACATGCGCGTGTTCCCCATCTCCAACTGGACCGAGATGGACGTGTGGCAGTACATCGAGCGCGAGGGCATCGAGGTGCCGCCGATCTACTTCGCCCACGAGCGGGAGGTCTTTCGCCGCGACGGCATGTGGCTCTCGACCGGCCCATTCCTGCAACCCGGTCCCGATGAGTCCGTCGAGCGGATGGTGGTGCGCTACCGCACGGTCGGCGACATGACCTGCACCGGCGCGGTCAACTCCGATGCTGCCGATCTCCAGGCCATCATCGCCGAGACCGCCGCCGCCCGCATCACCGAGCGCGGGGCGACCCGAGCGGACGACTCGTTCAGCGAGACGGCCATGGAAGACCGCAAGAAGGAAGGCTACTTCTAGCATGGACCTGCTTCGCTTCTCCACCGCCGGTTCGGTCGACGACGGCAAGTCCACGCTCATCGGGCGGCTGCTCTACGACTCCAAGGGCATCTTCGAGGACCAGCTGCAGGCCATCGAGCGCACCAGCGCCGCGCGTGGCAACCACCAGGTCGACCTGGCCCTGCTGACCGATGGCCTCCGCGCCGAGCGCGAGCAGGGCATCACCATCGATGTGGCCTATCGCTACTTCGCCACGCCCAAGCGCAAGTTCATCATCGCGGACACGCCCGGCCACGTGCAGTACACCCGCAACATGGTCACCGGCGCCTCGACCGCGGACCTCGCCATCGTGCTCATCGACGCCCGCCTGGGGGTCCTCGAGCAGTCCCACCGCCACGCCTTCATCGCGGCCCTGCTGGGCATCCCGCACATCGTGGTGGCGGTCAACAAGATGGACCTCGTCGGCTACGACGAGGCGGTGTACGAGCGCATCACCGAGGAGTTCTCCGACTGGGCCGCCAAGCTGGACGTCCACGACATCCAGTTCATCCCCATCAGCGCCCTCCACGGCGACAACGTGGTGCAGCGCTCGATGGCCATGCCCTGGTACCAGGGCCCCTCGCTGCTGTACCACCTCGAGCACGTCTACACCGGTTCCGACGTCAACCTCATCGACGTGCGCTTCCCGGTGCAGTGGGTCGTGCGTCCGCAGAGCAACGAGCACCACGACTTCCGTGGATACGCCGGCCAGATCGCCTCGGGCACCTTCCGCAAGGGTGACGATGTGATCGTGCTGCCGTCGGGCAAGCGCTCCAGGGTCAAGGACATCCGCACCTTCGATGGCGAGCTGGAGGTGGCGTCCCCGCCGCTGTCGGTGATCATGCAGCTGGAAGACGACATCGACATCTCGCGTGGCGACCTCATCTGCCGGCCCCACAACCAGCCCGATATCACCAACGACTTCGAGGCCATGGTCTGCTGGATGACCGACGAGCCACTCAAGGCCGGCCGCCGCTACATCATCAAGCACGCCACCCGCTCGGCCAAGGTCATGGTCGAGGACATGCGCTACCGCATGGACGTCAACACGCTGCAGCGCGACCAGTCGGCCGACGAGCTTGGGCTCAACGAGATCGGCCGGGTGCACCTGCGTACCAGCTCCCCGCTGCTGCTGGACGAGTACCGGCTGTCACGCGCCACCGGCGGCTTCATCCTCATCGACGAGGCCACCTCGGACACGGTCGGTGCCGGCATGGTCGTGCGCACCCAGCCCGAGCCCGAGCTTGACCTGGCAGCGGAGGAAACGGCCGCGTAGGCCGAGCAGCATCACCGTCGCCGTCGGGGGTCGTGCCTGTCCGGGCCGTCACGGGTGCAGCGACCTGATCAGCTGAACGCCCACGCGTCGACAAGGCGCGACGCACTGCCCAGCTGGGGCTCGGGCCGCTTCGGGCGCACGGCCGTATCATCGAGCCGTGACGGATCCGAGACCATCGCCGGCTGGTCCCTCGGTCTGCCCCTTCGTGGCGCTGGCCGAGGATCGCGATCGCCGGGCCGACGCGCCCGACGACGGCAATCGCTGCTATGCCGAGCGTGCCCCGCGCCGGCCTGACCTGTCCCACCAGGCTGACTACTGCTACTCCTCGCAGTTCGCAGCCTGCCCGGCGTTCCTCGCCTGGGCCGCCCGTAACGCGGCCGAACCGGCATTCGTCACCGCGGCCGCGCAACGTGCCTGGGGCTCGGGCATCGCGGCCCCAGGGGACGCGCCCGGAACGTCGCTCCCCGTGGCGCGGCCGGAAACCGAGGATGGCACCCCGAGTCCCGCCGGCCCAGGGTGGGCTCTTCGGCCTGGCCCATCTCGACGAGCAGGCGCCGTGGCGCGCAGCAGCGAGCAGCTGGACTGGGTCTCGGCCTCCGCGTGGGCCGAGGTTCCCTGGGACGAGCGAGCGGAGCTGGAGGCCGAGGAGATCGAAAACCTCGGTGACGAGGAAGAGGAGGAGGACCCCGACGAGGCACCCCCGGCGCCGCCGGAGGAGGCCACGCAGGCACCCAAGGTGCCGGCCGCGCTGCCGATGCGGCGCCGCAAGCGAGCGCAGCCGCCCATCCGCTCTCGTGGCTCAGGGGAGTGGTTCTATGCCGATCCACCCGGCCGGGACCCGCTGGTCAAGCGCCGCTACGGGGTCACGCCGCCCATCCTGTTGGGGGTGCTCGGCCTGCTGGTGATCTCGATCGTGGTCTTCGTGCTGGCCACGCAGCTTGGCCGCAGCGACGAGCGCGAGACGGCGGCTGCGCCCTCGGTCGCACCGGCATCGTCGCTCGTCCCGCTGGCGACGCGTGGACCGGCTGCCACCGCGGCGCCGTCGGCAGCGCCCAGCGACGACCCTGAGCCCGCGAGCCGGACCTACACCGTCAGGGAGGGCGATGTGCTCAGCGCCATCGCGGCCAGAGCCAAGTCAGCGTCGACGTCAAGCTGCTGCAGTGCATGAACCGCCTGATCGATCCCGATGTCCTCAGCCCGGGACAGGTGCTCCAGATCCCGCCCGAGGGCTATGTCTGCCCGCCGGGCTGGCGACGCTCTACGCCCGAGCCGCTGCCGGGACCGTAGCCCCGGCGGGACCGCTCAGCGCGGTGAGAAGTTGATGGCGGTGATCTTGCCGGCCTCCACGCGGAAGGTGGCGTCGATGTGCTGGGACGGCACATCCGGGCGGATCACGATGAGGTCGACCTCGTAGGTGTTGCCCATCTCGCGCACCTGTCCCGGCACCATCTTCAGGCCCTCATCGGCTCGCAGGAACCAGCCGCCGACCTGGGCCACGCCACGCAGCGTGCGCGAGCCGTCTCGCACGTGGACGCGCATCTCCGTCTGCTCATCCATGAGGGCGACTGCGCCCTGGCGGTCGCCGCTGTTCAGCTTCTCGAAGAAGATCTCCATCGTGTCGGTCGCACCCATGGCTACAGACTAGGCGACCGAAGACGATGGCGTCGAGCGAACACCTAGAAGCCGCCCCCGGCGCCGCCACCGCCACCGCCTGAGCTGCCACCGCCGAAGCCACCACCACTGCTGCCAGATGACGCCGGCGGGCTGCCGATGGTGGAGAGCGCCGCCGTCATGGCCGTGAAGTCGGGCACCACGCCGCTGGAGAAGAGGCCCGCCGTGGGTGCGCGTGCACCACCGCTGATGCGCGCACCGGAGCGCGGACCCAGGCTGTACCAGAGCGGGAAGTACGTCCGCGTGGGCGAGGCGCCGCCGGTGCGCACGTCTTCCATGGAGCGCTCCAGGACCTCTTCGGCCTCTTCGTGCAAGCCGAGCGCGTACGCCCACACCACGGCCTGGTCGGGCGTCTCCACCCAGGGCAACACCTTGCTGCTGACGACCTGGTCCATGGTGCGCGACTGCTCGAGCGTCTTCTGCAGCGTGCGGCGGTACGCCGCCAGCTGCGCGTACATGCGCGCACCCTCCATCGTCCGTTGCGGCATCGTGCGCGCGATGACGAACATCGCCACCGCTCCCACGATGGCGGCGGCGCCCACGAGCAGCAGGCCGCTGCTGGGCAGGCTGATGCCGAAGAAGGCTCCAACGGCGCCGACGATGAGCACGAAGGCGCCGCGCCGGGACCAGCGGTCGATGGCATCGCCCGGCGATTCGCTGAACCAGCCGCCGGCCGCGACGCTGTCCTCGATACGGTCGTCGAACCCGCCCACGGCCTTGGCGAACTTGGGTACATCCTCGGCATCGATGGTGCGGATGGCCCCGCCCAGCTTCTTCAGCTCCGCCAGCGCGTACTGCTCGGCCGCGCCCAGTGGCAGGCGTCGATTGCGCGCCAGCCGGGCGTCGCGCTGGTCAGGCACGGTGATGTCGATATCCATCTTGCTGGGGTCGTCGGGCGCCGCCCGGAAGGTGATCTCGCCGCGCGCGGCCAGGTCCACCAGCGCGGTCGTCAGCGCATGTCGCCTGGCGCGCCCATCGATGATGACCGCGGCCGTGGCCGGCGACATGCCCGCCGGTGGCGCCGGCATCAGGATGGAGGCGTCATCGAGGTAGAGCGGGTCACGACCGTAGCGCAGCCACGACCAGCCGGCCCAGCCCACCAGGCCCACCAGCAGCAGCGGCGCCGCGATGAGCCCGGCCACCGCGTCCACCTGCCGTGCCAGTTGCAGGTCCGCGCATGCTCCGCCGTCGCCGTCGCGTCGATCTGCCGCATGGCGCTCAGCATGGCCGCGTCGAAGTCGCACTCGCGCAGCGCCGGCAGCATCACGTCCTCGAAGATGGCCTGGCGCTCGGCGTTGGTGAGGTAGGCGGCGGCATAGCCGGGCGCAGCGTAGAGCTGCACCTGTCCGTGGCAGGGATCGGTGAGGTTGAAGAAGATGACCATGCCGTCGTCGAAACCGGCCCTGCCGATGCCCCACTGGTCGATGAGCGCGGCCGCATCCCGTTCGGTGCTGGCGGGGTCGTTGGCCTCTGGCTTGAACTGGGTATAGACGACCACCTCTGCGCCGGTGCGCGCCTCGATGCGGTCGATGCTCTCCTCCAGCTGCTCGCCCACCTCGGGACTGATGACCTTGGCGTAGTCGTAGACGCTGGTGCCGATGTCGTCGAAGGGGTCGGGATAGGGCGGTCCCGCGGGCGGGTCGAGGAGATCGGTGGGCCGGGCACCGGTCGTGGTGTTGGGACGTGGCTGTCCACCATCCTGCGGCCGCGGCGTGGGCCTGGGCGTGGGCGTCGGCGCAGGCTCGCTGATGAGCCGCTCCTGCAACTCGATGATGCCGATGTTGAGCGCACCCAGCCAGTCGCCGTCGCGCAGCGGATTCTGGATGGCACTGTTGATGGTCTCGTCGACAGCGGTCGCTTCGACCTCCGGGTAGGCATCGCCGAGCGCGACGCCGTTGCGGGCGATGGACTTGTCGTCGTTGATATTCCAGAGCATCACCGCGCCCTGGCCGGTCTCGCCTCCGACGGCCCACTCCTGCAGCAGCGCGGCTGCCTCGTCCTGGGCGCCCTTGCGCGCACCAACCTTGGCCTTCTGCTGCGTGTAGACCGTGATGTCGATGCCGGTCTCCTCGAAGAAGGCCAGCAGCTCGTCGTCGGCGGTGGCGAGCTCGGTCTCACTGAGGACTCCGGCGCGGTCGACGACGTGGGCGCCCTCTAGCCGCTCGGCGTAGCCCCCAGCGTCCTGTGCTGCGACCAGCGGCGAGAGCACCACTGCAAGCAGCGCCAGCAGGGTCAGCGCCAGGGCCATCGTGTGCCACGCGCGTCTCGCCGCAGCCGCTCTCGAGCGTGCCATGGAAGGCATCATGCCCGAGGTCTGGCCGCTCTGCCGGACGGGGCGCCGGACGGCCCGGCGAGCAGCTCCGAGCGCACCCGACGGACCAGCTCGGCCGACTGCTCGTAGCGGCCGAAGCTGGGCATGATGTAGGTGCCGTCCACGAACGGTCGCATCTCCGTCAGCAGCTCCAGCGCCTGCTCCAGGCCCACCTCCGCGCCACGCTCTCCAGCTGCGTGCATGGCGGCCCGGACGTCAGCGGGGATGGTGATGCCGGGCACCTCGTGGTGCAGGAACTCGGCGTGGCGGGCGGTGTGCAGCGGCAGCACCCCGAAGAGCACCGGAAGCGGCAGTCGATCGCCCCAGCGGGCTGCGGCTCGCTGCATGAAGCGATCCCACTGCGATCGGGCGTAGATGGGCTGGGTCATGATCAGCTGCGCGCCGGCCTCGATCTTGCCCGCGAGTCGGGCCAGCTCGCCCTCGAGGTCCTCGGCCGTGGGGTCGAGCGCGCAGGCGATGGTGAAGCCGGCCGGCGCGCCGATGGGTCGCCCGGCCTGGTCCTCGCCTCGGTTGAGTCGCCGCAGGATGCCGATGAGCCCGATGGAGTCGATGTCCCAGATGCCGCTACCGCCGGGGTAGTCGCCCACCCGGGGCGGGTCGCCGGTGAGTGCGAGGATGTCGCGGATGCCCAGCGCGTGCGCCCCCAGCAGCTCCGATTCCAGGGCCATGAGGTTACGGTCACGGGTGGTGAAGTGGATGAGCGACTCCAGGCCCAGGTCGCGCTGGACGGCGAAGGCGACGGCCATGGCGCCCATGCGCACGCGTGCCATGGCGCTGTCGCTGATGTTGACGAGGTCGGCTCCGGCCTCGCGGATGAGCGCCGCCGACTCCAGCGTGCGCTCGATGTTGACCGACCGCGGCGGGTCGATCTCGACGCTGATGACGAAGCGGCCCGCCGCGAGCGCCGTCGCCAGGCCCGTCGGCGCGGGTCCAGCCTGGCCGCTCGGGCGCCTGTCGTCCACGGCCGTGCGTGGACGCGTCGAAGGCGCCAACAGCGCTGTCGCCGTCGCCACCGCCGGCGTCGTCGTCGTGGCGGCACCGCCGCGGCGTGCCCACTCGCGGTCGAGGACCTGGCGCATGGCGGCGATGTGCTCGGGCCTCGTGCCGCAGCAGCCGCCGATGAGGCGGGCCCCGGCCGCCAGGAAGCGCGGCACCTCCGCGGCGAAGTAGTCGGGCTCGGCCGCCCACACGAACTCGCCACCGACGCGACCGGACAGCCCGGCGTTGGGCATGATCAGCAAGGGCGTGTCGCCGGCTGCCGGCAGCAGCCGCTCCAGCACGTCGATGGCGCCGATGGGACCGGAGCCGCAGTTGACTCCGATGACGTCGACGCCCGCAGCATGGAGCGCTCGTGCTGCCGCCTCCGGTTCGGTGCCATCGGCCATGTTGAGGTCCTCGCCGAACATCATCGAGGCCAGCAGCGGCAGGTCGGAGAGGCTTCGCGCGGCTTCCACCGCAGCCAACAGGTGCGCCAGGTCGCTCGATGTCTCCAGCTGGACCAGGTCGATGCCACCCTCCAGCAGGCTCTCCAGTTGCTCCACCACGGCACGTGCCGCGGCTTCGGGCGAGACGTGGCCCGGGCCGTGCAGCGGTGAGCTGACGGGCCCGATCGACCCCGCCACCAGCACGTCCTTGCCGGCCACCTCGCGCGCCTCGCGCGCCAGCTGTGCGGCGCGGCGGTTGATCAGACCCGTGCGATCGGCCGAGGCCCAGCGGGGCGAGGTGGATACGGCTGGCGCTGAACGAGTCGGTCTCGATGATGTCGGCGCCGGCGGCGATGTACTCGCGATGCACCGCACCGACGACTTCGGGCCGGCTCAGCACCAGCTCGTCGATGGAGGCGCGCTGGGGCGTGCCTCGGCTGTAGAGCAGCGTGCCCATGGCACCGTCCAGCAGCACTGGGCGCTCGGCGATACGCTGGGCGAAGGCGCGGCGTGCGGGGGACGAGTAGGGGTTCGCGACCATCGAAGCGCAAGGGTACCGCGGGTGCGCCCGATGACCCCACCCGGCCAAGCTTCGGCCGGCGTCGTAGGATGGCCCCGCTCGCCCGATGCGCGTGTCGCCGTCGTGACGATCAGCAGCGACAGGAGGATCCGTGACCGTCACCCTTCGCCCCGATGGGCTGCCTACGCCCGGTACCGCCTTCGAGTCGGCCGTGGTCGATCTCATCGTCGAGCTCTTCGAGGCCTATCCGACATGGGGAACCTCGGCCGGCTACCACCGGGTGGATGGGCGCTGGCCCGACCTGAGCGAAGAGGGCCGGCTGTCGCGCCTGGCGGCATTCCGACGGCATGCCCAGCGCCTGCACGCCTTCGATGAGAGCGACCTCTCGCTCGACGAGCGCGTCGATCGCCACGTCCTGCTGGCAGAGATCGAGAAGGCCATCTTCGGCGAGGAGGTCCTGCGCCAGGAGGCGTGGGACGCGCTGGAGCTGGTGTATCTCATGGGCGGCGGGCTCTTCGGCCTGCTGTCGCGCGAGTTCGCGCCGTGGTCGGATCGCGGAGCCTCGCTGCTGCTGCGCATCGAGGGCCTGCCGGCTCTCACGCGCGCGGCGCTGGCGGGGCTGACCGGGCTGCCGGGGCGCCCCGTGGCGCTGCTGCAGCTGGACACTGCGTTGTCGCAGCTGCCAGGCGTGAGCGAGCTCATCGATGCTGCCGTGAGCGAGGCGCGAAGCCGCGCCGCGACAGGGGAGGCGAGCCACCTGCTGGCGCCCATGGAGGCGGCCGCGCAGGCGGCCCACGAGGCGCTGGCGCGTGTTCCGCCACGCACTTGACACCGATGTCCGCGCCGGCGCGTCGGGAGAGGGCCGCCTGGGTCCCCATCTCTACGCCCAGAAGCTGCGCCACACCCTCGGCAGCGACCTCGCGCCCGAGCAGCTCCGCGAGCGCGCCTGGACCGACTACCACGCCGTGCGCGCGGAGATGGTGCGCCTCGCGCGCGAGACATTGGTCGGCCTGGTTCCCTGGGGAGCCCCTGCCGCAGATGAGCGACGGCGACGACGCGGCCGAGACCGCGCTGGTCAAGCGCGTGCTCGATGCCATCGCCGAGCGGCACCAGCAGCCCGATGGCCTCATCGACTACTGCCAGGCCGAGATCGCCCGCATCGCGGCGTTCTGTCGCGAGCACGGCATCATCACCCTGCCCGAGGAGCCGCTGGAGATCACCTGGACACCGCTCTTCCTGCGAGCGGCCGCGCGCGCCTTCCTCGACAGCCCGGGACCGCTCGACCGCGGTCAGAAGTCGCACTTCTGGATCACCCCGCCCGACGAGGCCGAGGGCCCCGAAGCGGTGGCCTCCTACCTGCGCGAGGAGAACGACGCGGCGCTGCGCATCCTCAGCATCCACGAGGGCATCCCGGGCCACTACCTGCAGCTGGCAGCGTCCAACAGCTGTCCTTCCCTGGCGCGCACGGTCTTCACCAACGGCATGTTCGCGGAGGGCTGGGCCGTCTACGTCACGCAGGTGATGTTCGATGCGGGCTACGCCGCCGACGACCCCGGCTTCGCGCTCTCGCACTGGAAGATGTACCTGCGGGCCACCGCCAACGCCATCCTCGACGTGGAGACGCACACGCGTGACATGACCGAGGACGAAGCCATGGCGCTGATGGTGGATGGGGCATGGCAGGAGCAGGACGAGGCACGTGGCAAGTGGCTGCGCGCTCGCATCAGCTCCACCCAGCTCGCCACCTACTTCGTCGGCTCGCTCCAGATGTGGGACCTGGAAGTGGCGGCACGCCGCCGCGCCGCCGTTGCCGTGGCCGCGGGCGCGCGGCGCGGGCGCTGACGTCGTGCCGGCGCAGCGCATCGTGGGCGGCATCGGGACGTCGCCCGGCTTCGACCGGCGCAGCCATCTGGAGGCAGTCATCAGCCACGGTACGCCACCCATCCGTTGGTGCCGCTACCTGCTCCTGGGCGCCCCGGACAGGGCCGACGATGGCGCCCCGGACAGGGCCGACGATGACGCCCCGGACGTGGCGGCTTGAGCGAGCTGCGCCCCGACTCACCGGTCCGACGGCCCTCCACGGCCCGAGCACGCGAGGAGGCGGTGCCAGCGGTCGCGCCGCCCAGCACGGTCGAGCTGGAGGCCATCCTGGAGCATCTCGTCACGCTGCCCGGCCAGGAAGGCGCCAGCGTCGAGGTGGACGACGAGCTCGGCGTCATCTTCGTGCGTGGCCGTGGCAGCGGCCCGGACCTCACCTACGCGGCCAGGCCCCGCTGGGATGCCGAGGCGTGGCCGGCCTCGTTGGCAGCCGTGCGCCGGCGCATCCTCGACGCAGGTGGCTGGCCATCACTGCTGCTGACGGACAAGCTCGACCACCCGCCGCAGCTCGAGGCAGCCGTGGAAGGACTGGGCTGGATGCGCGTCACCGGCGAGACCGTGATGTGGGTCGGTCACGCGTCGGTCGTGCCGCACCTGGACCCGGGCATGCGCATCGAGGCGGTGCAGCCGCGTTCGCTCGAGACGCACGAGGCGCTGGAGCGGCAGATCTTCGGCCTCGGCGCCGACCAGGTCGAGCGGCGCCGCGACGCGCTCGGCGCCGCCATCGATGCCGGCCGGCTGCGGGCCTGGATGGTGTGGGTCGGCGACGAGCCGGTGGCGGTGGCGCGGCTCTCACAGGGGCAGCGGCGTGGCCGGCCTCCAGGGTGTCGGCGTGGTCGCCGATCGGCGCGGCCAGGGCTACGGCACGCTCATCGCCACCGTCGCCACTCGCGCCGGCCTGGCCACCGGCAATCGCCTCGTCTGGCTCTCGGTCCACGAGGAGAACCACCGCGCGCTGGGCGTCTACGCGCGCCTGGGCTTCGCGCGCGCCTTCAGCTGGTCGCGCTGGCTGCTGACCGAGGATCCCCGGCGGCGCTAGTCGAGGCCTTGGCCGTCAGCGTGACGATGCCCCGGCACGCCGCCGCCGCGGGCCCCGCGGGAGGCGTGGCTGGCGCGGCCGCCGGCAGGTACATCTGCTCGACGTACTCGGCCAGCATGCGAGTGGTGGAGAAGTCCCACACCGACGTGCCGGCGGCGCGGCGCATGCGGTCGAGCCAGCCCTGGGGCAGGCCGTTGGGGTCGCGGTCGTACCACAGCGGCACGATCTCCTCTTCCAGCAGACGGTACAGCTCCTGCGCGTCAGCCCAGTCCTGGGCGCCTTCGTCGGGATTGGTCTCTCGTCCGCCGATGGCCCAGCCGTTGTCGCCGCGGAAGCCCTCGTCCCACCAGCCATCGAGGATGGAGACGTTGATGACGCCGTTCATGGCGGCCTTCATGCCGCTGGTGCCGGATGCCTCGAGCGGGCGCCGCGGGTTGTTGAGCCAGACGTCGACGCCCTGGACCAGGCGTCGGCCCACGCGCATGTCGTAGTCCTCGAGGATGAAGATCCGGCCACGTAGTGCCTCGGAGCGGCTGTGCTCGAAGATGGTCTGGATCACGCCCTGCCCCGGCCGGTCTGCCGGATGGGCCTTGCCGGCGAAGATGAACTGCACCGGACGGTCGGGGTCGGTGATGAGCCGCTTGATGCGCTCGAAGTCACTGAACAGCAGCGCCGCCCGCTTGTAGGTGGCCATGCGCCGGGCAAAGCCGATGGTCAGCACCTGCGGGTCCAGGATGTCGGTCAGCTCGGCCAGCTCTGCGGGTGACTCGCCGTGGCGTGCCAGTTGGCGGCGCAGCCGGATCTTGGCGTACTCGCCCAAGGCCTGCTTCTGTCGCAGGTGCGCCTTCCACAGGTCCTCGTCCCCGACCAGGTTCAGGCGCTCCCAGAAGCGACCGGACTCCTGCTCGTTCTCCTGGTGGTCGAGGTTGCCGCCCAGCTCCTCGAAGACGCTGCGCATGCTCTTGCCCACCCAGGTCGGTGGGTGCACGCCGTTGGTGATGCCCCGGATGGGATGGTCGATGATGGGCGACCAGGTGTCGTTGGCGACGCGCCCATGGAGCTGACTGACGCCGTTGGCCGCGATGGTCGTGCGCAGGGCGAAGGCCGTCATGTCGAAGTGCCCTGGATCGCCCTCAAGGCCCAGTCCCATCTCGAGGACGCGCCCCACGTCGAGCCCGGACGACTCCAGCACCGGGGCGGTCAGCTCGCGCACGAGCTGGGCGGAGAAGCGCTCGTTGCCGGCCGGGACCGGCGTGTGGATGGTGAAGACGGCGTGCCTGCGAACCTGTGTCAGCGCCTCGTCGGTGCTGGTCCCCTGGGTCATGAGCTCGCGCGCCTGCTCCACCAGCATGAACGCGGAGTGACCCTCGTTGAGATGCCAGACAGCTGGCGAGATGCCCAGCCGGCGGAGAGCCCGCACTCCGCCGATGCCCAGGATGAGCTCCTGGTGCAGGCGCATCTCACGACCACGCACGTACAGGATGTGGGTGATGGGCCGGTCGCTCTCGCTGTTGGCGGGCACGTCCGTATCCAGCAACAGCAACGGCACGCGGCCGACCTGCACCAGCCACACCGCGGCGTGCACGGTGCGACCGGGCAGCTCGACACCAACCGTCAGCGGCTCGCCCAACGGGTCGACGATGCGCCGCAGCGGCAGCCGCTCCGGATCGAGGTTGAAGTAGCCATGCTCCTGGTGGCCGTCCGCGTCGATGCTCTGGCGGAAGTAGCCGCGCCGGTAGAAGAGGCCGACCGCCACGAAGGGCAGGGCCATGTCCGAGGCGGTCTTGCAGTGGTCGCCCGCCAGCACGCCCAGGCCGCCCGAGTAGATGGGCAATGACTCCTGCAGTCCGTACTCGGCGCAGAAGTAGGCCACGGGACCGCCGAGCGCCTCGCTGTGATGGCGCGAGTACCAGTGATCGCGGCCGTTGGCCATGTAGGCGTCGAAATCGGCCAGGATGTTGCGGTACTGGACCATGAAGTCGGCGTCTTCGAGCAGGGAGGTCCAGTCGCGGGACGCCCGCAGCACCGCCACGGGAGAGCGCGTGCTGAGCCAGACCGGGTGGTCGATGCGGGCGAAGAGCGAGCGTACCTCGGGGTGCCAGGACCAGTACATGTTGTAGGCGAGTCGACCGAGGCCGTCGAGCGCCGGGGGCAGGCGATGGTCAGGCAGGGGCAGGGCAGGGATGGTGGTTCGGAATGGCATGTGGAGGGCATCCTACACAGGCTGGGCCGACTTCGTGCCGACACCGCCGGTGCGCAGGCAAGCGTTTGCGCCGGGCGCGACGTACCATTCGGCCACGATGCGCATCGCGATGGTGGCTTCCGAGTGCGAGCCCTGGGCCAAGACCGGTGGGCTGGCCGACGTGGTCGACGCGCTCTCTCGAGCCCTCGGATCTCCCGAGCCCGCCGGGCGCGGCCACGAGGTCGATGTCTACCTGCCCTGGTACGCCGGCCTGGTGCCGCCCGATGGGCTCGTGCCGCTCGACCTGCGGATCCCGGTCGGCAGCCCTGGCGGCGAACCGCGACACGAGCTGGTGACCCTGTGGAGTGGGCAGGCCGACGGCTACCGGCTGCGCCTGGTCAAGCACCCCTCCTTCGACCGTGACGGCTACTACATGGACGCCGACGGCGACTACGACGACAACGCAGCGCGCTTCAGCCTGCTCGGCCGCGCCGCCCTGGAGGCCATCCGCGCCGAAGCGCGCACGGTCGATGTCATCCACGGACACGACTGGCAGGCCGGCCCTGCGCTGCTCTCACTGCGCCATCGCTATGCCGGCGATCCGTTGCTGGCACCCGCGGCCACCATGCTGACCTGTCACAACCTGGCCTATCACGGCTGGACGCCACGGGCGGACGCATGGCAGTTGGACCTGCCCGCGAGCGTCGGCGCGCCAGACGGCGTCGACCTGCTGCGCGAAGCCATCCTCGTCGCCGACGTCGTCAACACCGTCAGCCCCAACTACGCCCTGGAGTCACTCACGCCCGAGTACGGCGGCGGCCTCGACGACGTCCTGCGCCGCCGCGGCGCTGACTACATCGGCATCATCAACGGCATCGACACGGGCCTCTGGGATCCGGCGACCGATGCCGCGCTGGAGGCGCCCTACGACGCGGCCGACCTGTCCGGCAAGGCCCGTCACTCGAGCAGCCCTGTGCGCGCGCCATGGGCTCGATCCCGGGGGGCCGCTGCTCGGCGTCATCGGCCGGCTGGACCCGCAGAAGGGCTTCGACCTGGTGGCGGCGGCAGCACCGGCACTGGTGGAGATGGGCGCCCGGCTCATCGTGCTCGGCAGCGGCGACGAGCGAGCTCGTGGCCGGCTTGGTGGCGCTCGCGCGACGATACCCCGATCGCATCGCGGTGCTGGAGCGCTTCGACCGCGACGAGGCCCGACGCATCTATGCCGGCGCCGACCTGTTCCTCATGCCCTCGCGCTTCGAACCCTGCGGCCAGGGCCAGCTCATCGCCATGCGCTATGCCACCCCACCGGTGGTGCGTCGCAGCGGCGGCCTCGCCGACACCGTCGTCGATGCCGACGACGACGCCGAGCGTGGCACCGGCTTCGTGTTCGGACCGGCAGAGCCGGCGGCCCTCGTCGATGCCGTGCGGCGCGCCATCGCGGCGATGCAGCAGCCGGACCGCTTCAGGCGCATCCAGGCGCAGGGCATGGCGCGTGACCACTCCTGGCGCCTGCCGGCGCGACAGTACGAGGCGGCCTATCGACGCATCATGGGCGAGCGCTGACGACCGGCCGGCGCGAGCGCTGACGGCCTGCCGGCGCGACCGCCCGACGATCCCGCTAGCGGACGATGAGGATGGCGTCCAGCGCGGACTGCCCGCTCAGGCCCTGGACCTCGACGCTGTGGGGCCCGCCCTGGAGCACGCGGCTCCACACGACCCTGCGCTGACCGGCCTTCTTCGTCTTGAGGCTCACCGTCGTCCACGCGCCCTCATCGACGCGGACACGGAAGGAGCCGCGGCCAGGTCCCACTGCCCCCGCCAGCGCCACGGCCTTGCCACGGAAGCTGGTGGCCAGGCTCTCCGTCGCGCCCTTGGCCAGCAGCAGCGAGCCACCGTAGGCCTTCGTCGCCGGCTGGGTGCGCCAGTCGCCGGTGGCGGGCTGGAACCACTGGGCTCGACTCCGAGTCGCGGATGCTGAGCCGCGCCGTGGCCACGTCGCTGGTGGACTCGTTGCCGAGGCTGTCGGCGGCCTTGACACGGAACTTGTTGGCCTGGCCCGGCTTGAGCGTCACGCGTGCGCTGGACGCCCCGGACGTCCCGGCGTCTCGCCACGCGCCACTGCCGATCTTTCGCTGCAGCCTGACCTTGGCGATGCTGCTGACGGCGTCAGTGGCGTCCCATCGCAGGTACGTCTGCGCAGCGCCCTGCTGTGACAGCAGCGCCCGGCTGTCACGGATCCGCGGCGCCAGGTCCTCGGATCACCGGCCCGCTGCGGTCGACCGTCAGCGCCAGGGCGCGGCTGAACGGCGACACACCCGGCCCGTTCACCACCACGCCCAGGTCGTAGTCGTCCTCGGGGCCATCGAGCTCCAGGTCCAGGCGGAGGTTGGTGCCCAGGCCCGTCAGGCCGGTGAGGCTGTCGTTCTCGAAGCGGTGCGAACCGACCGCGCCCGGCAGGCCGGTGAGGTCGAGGTTGGCCATGGCCGTCGTACCCGCCCCCGCGCTGCACGTCGACGCGCGTGTTCCGCGTGGTGCTCGTGCCGCTCACCTTGAAGCGGGCGTGGTAGACCCAGGACCTGAGCATCTCCGCGCCGGTCAGGGCCCTGACGTCGAGCACCCGGTTGGGCGCATCGAGGTCATCGATGCCACTCCAGTGCGGATCGCTGCGAGCCTCCCAGTCCATGCGGCCGGCGGCGCGGACGAGTCGACGCATCCGCTCGGTGGAGGTGCCCGGATGATCGGCCAGGTAGCGTGCCACGGCGCCCGTCACGTGTGGCGCGGCCATGGAGGTGCCCGACGAGTACGCGGTGGCGTCGCCCGAGGCGTCAGGGTAGGTGGACGCGACGCAGGTCCCTGGCGCCACGATGTCGATATCGCGGCCGAAGTTGCTGTACCTCGCATAGGTGTCGTCGCGCTCGCCGGGCGCGCAGCCGTCGCTGCCCGCGGCGCCCCAGCCGGTGCCGTCGAAGTCGGACATGGCACCGACGCTGATGACCTGGTCGTAGCCCCCGGGTGAGCTGAGGTTGGCGTCGTAGCCCTGGTTGCCGGCTGCGGCCACCACGCTGATGCCGACGGCCGTGGCTCGACAGACGCCCTGCTGGATGGGGTCGCCGAAGGGATCGTCCAGGACCTGCTCGCAGTCCTCGTGCTGGTCGATGCGCGGCCCCTGGATGCTCATGTTGATGACGTCGATGTCCGGCTGGCCTGGATCGGCCCAGGTCGCGATGGCCCAGTCGAGGCCGCAGACGATGGAGCCCTCGGTGCCGCGGGATCCCTCGAAGACGCGCACCGCCCACAGTCGGGCACCCGGCGCCACGCCGATGGTGCCGACGTCGTTGTCGCGCGCGCCGATGGTTCCGGCCACGTGCGTACCGTGCCCCTGCGCTGTCGGCCCAGCGGCCAGGATGGAGCTCCGCCTCGTTCCTCTCCGTCCAGGGATCGTCGAAGCAGTTGATGCCGCCGGCGATGTTCAGCTCGGGCTTGCCGGCTGGGCCCATGGGCAGTGGGTCGCCGTTGCCGTCCTTGGGTCCGATGCCGGTGTCGAGCACGGCCACGTCGGCGTCGACATCGGCACTGCCTCCGCCGGTCTGCAGGGCCTTGACGCGCTCGATGCCGACAGGCACGGTCTGGGCAGCGATGCGGAATCGCCGCGCCGGGCGGACGCTGGCGACCTTGGCATCGGCGGCCAGCTCGGCCGCCTGCTGCGGGGTCAGTCGGGCCGAGAAGCCGGTCATGGCGTTGGCGAAACGGTGGCGCGTCTTGAAGCCGATCTCGTCCCGCGAGTCGGTCGGTCACGGCCCCGGCCCGTTCGGCGCGACGGTCGAGGCGCTGTCGAGCGCTGCGGCTGCTGGGCGTGATGACCGCGTCCGAGTCGGCCACCTCGAGCGCAACGATGTACTCGCGCGGCGCGCTCGCCGGGGCGGCCATGGCGGCGGCAGGCGGCAGGGCACCGAGCATGGCCAGGCCCAGGACGATGAAGAGGGGACGACGAATCACCCGTGTGAGGGACACGGAGCCTCCAAGTAGACGTATCTGCCCGATAGGGTAGCGCGCTTTCCGCCAGAGCCCCAAGGGATGGGGTTGACGGGCGTCACCGACCCCCCGCCGGCCAGGTGCGGCGCGGCTTTCGACGACTCCGGGAAGCGAACGAGGGGCCGCATCTCGGCTTCCGAGCATCGCCGATCTGTGACCCCTCGAACGTCTCCGCATGGTGCGGGCACAAGGGGTGATGTCTGTACCACCCGTTGGTCACGGGGTCGTGGGCCGGAAGGGTGTGCGACATCGGTGCGCCGCCGCAGCGTGCGTGCCGGGCGTGGGTATGCTTGCCCCAGCAGGTGACCACAGGTGTCGCAGGCTGGTCGCAGGGAGGTATGCACGCACATGGGTCTGCTGGATGGCAAGCGCGCCCTCATCTTCGGGTTGGCCAACGACCACTCCATCGCGTGGGGCATCGCCCAGGCGCTCCACCGCGAGGGGGCCGAGGTGGGCTTCTCCTCGGTCGAGATGCTCATGGAGAAGCGGGTCAAGCCGCTGGCGGCCAGGCTCGGTGCGACGTTCGTGGAACCCTGCGATGTCCAGAAGGACGAAGACATCGAGCGGGTCTTCGCCAAGTGGAAGGAGCACTACGGGCAGCTGGACATCCTCGTCCATGCCGTCGCCTTCGCCAACAAGGACGAGCTGGGTGGTGAGTTCATCCGCACCTCGCGAGCAGGCTTCGCGCTGGCCCACGATGTCTCTGCCTACTCGCTCGTGGCGTTGGCCCGCGAGGCCCGGCCGCTGATGGGCGATGGGGGTGCCATCCTCACGCTGTCCTACTACGGCGCGGAGAAGGCCGTGGTCAACTACAACGTGATGGGCGTGGCCAAGGCCTCGCTCGAAGCCTGCGTGCGCTACCTGGCCGTGGACCTGGGCAAGGAAGGCATCCGTGTCAACGCCATCAGCGCCGGCCCGGTGCGGACACTCGCTGCCGCGGGGGTCTCGGGCTTCAAGAAGATGCACCGACTGTTCGAGGAGATCGCGCCCTTGCACCGGCCACTCTCCATCGACGACCTGGGCAATGCGGCGGTCTACCTCTGCAGCGACCTGAGCCGAGGCACGACCGGCGAGATCCACTACGTCGATGGCGGCTACAACATCATCGGCGTGCCAGAGGTGCTCGACGCCTGACGCATCGGTGACGCGCCTGCCCAGCCTGGGCCCGCGGGGAGAGGGCTGGGTGCTGCTGCAAGCCCTGCTGCTCCCACTGGTGGCGCTGGCCGGCGTCGTCAGCGGTGGAGCCTGGGACGGCCTGCTGGCATCGCTGAGCGCGCTCGTCGGGCTGGCCCTGATGGTCGGCGGGGCCGTGCTGCTGGGACGCGGCCTGCTCGATCTGGGGCGCAACCTCACGCCCGTACCCCGCCCGCGCGATGACGCCCAGCTGGTCGAGACCGGCATCTACGCCCTGGTGCGCCATCCCATCTATGGCGGCATCATCGTCGCCGCCTTCGGCTGGGGCGCGGTCGCGGCGAGTCCGCTGACGCTGCTGCTGGCGGGCGCGGTGGCGGTCTTCTTCGACCTCAAGTCACGCCGTGAGGAAGCCTGGCTGACGACGCACTACGCCGGCTACCTGACCTACATGTCGAGGACGCGCCGCTTCATCCCCTGGGCCTACTGAGCAGACCGGCGGCCCCCTGGCAGACAGGCGGCCCCACGGGCACGAAGAAACCCGGTGGCGAGGTCGGGAGGAGGGGGCCGACCTTGCCACCGGGTATAGAGGCCGCGTCACCAATTCCACCCCCAATTCGTGAGGGAGAGGGGTTCCTCACGAGTGGGGCCGTGCAGTGGAACGGCATCGCTTTGGGATATCTGCGAGGAATCTGCGCCTCGGTCGCAGCTCCGCCCACTACCTCTTGGTACGGCCCGGCCCCGTACGGGGGGACTAGCGATGGGGTGGACCAGTGGGTTTGAGGGCGGTCGTCGGGATGCGCTGTCGCTACCAGCCGCGAGTACCGGGTCCGCCCTTGAACGGACCGGTCACCTCCGAGGTGATCCAGCCGCCGTAGAAGTCGCCCGCCTGGGGAATGACTCGCTCGTCGTCCACCCAGGCCTCGTCGACGCGACCAGGGTAGAAGGCGATGTGGCTGGCGATGGCCTCGTAGCCAGGCAATGGCTGCGGATAGGTCCAGGCGGCGTCGACTCGATCAGGACCGCCGGCGGCGACGGTGTAGTAGCGCGCCCGGCCCTTGAACTCGCAGCTCGACTGCCGGTTCGTTGGTCGCAGCAGCTGCACCTGAACGTCCTCGGGCGGGATGTACCAGCTGGGCGGGTGCGAGGTCTCCAGCACCCGCACGGCCCGTCGAGTGTCGGCGATGACGACCCCATCCACGACCACGCGGACATGGCGCCCGGACGGCTCCACGCGTGGCGGTCGCGGGTAGTCCCACACCGACTCCGGGGCGCCGGAGTCGGCGACGATCCGGCGGGTGCTGCCAGTCCTCATCCGTCGACGGTGCGCTTCATGCAGGCACCGTATGCTGGCGATGGCGACGGGAGTGTGACGCCGGCGATGTCCGCCTGCGACGCCTGTCAGCGGGCCGGTGAACGGCGTCGCACCAGGGCTGCGCGAGGAGGTTTCATGGTCCGGCCACTCAAGGTTGGCGTGCAGCTGCCGGAGGTCGAGTACGAGCCGCGCTGGACCGACCTGGCCAGCATGGCGCGCCTGGCCGAAGACATCGGCCTCGACTCCATCTGGGTCGGTGATCACTACCTCTATCGCGACGAGTCCGGTGCCCGTGGACCGTGGGAAGCGTGGACCCAGCTGGCGGCCATCGCGGCCGTCACCTCGCGCGTGCAGCTCGGGCCGCTGGTGGCGGCCACCTCCTTCCACCAGCCGGGCGTGCTGGCGAAGATGGCCGCGACCGTCGACGAGATCAGCGGCGGGCGACTGGTCCTCGGCCTGGGTGCCGGCTGGAACGCCACCGAATACGCTGCCTTCGGCTTCCCCTTCGACCAGCGCATCTCGCGCTTCGAGGAGGCGTTCACCATCATCCGCACGCTGCTGCGTGATGGCCACATCGATTTCGAGGGCCGCTTCTACACCCTGCGCGACTGCGAGCTGCTGCCGCGTGGTCCGCGGCCGCAGGGGCCGCCGCTGCTCATCGGCTCGAGCGGTGCGCGCATGCTGCGCATCACCATGCCCCACGCGCAGCTGTGGAACGCCTGGTTCCTGGCCTACGGCAACCGCGCCGAGGGCCTGGCCGAACAGCGTGAGCTGGTGGACGCAGCCTGCCGAGACGTCGGCCGCGACCCGGCCGAGGTCGAGCGCACGGTGGCCGCGTTCGTGCGCCTTCCCGGAGCGCAGCGGCAGCGAGCCGCGGAAGCGCCAGCCATCGAGGGAGCACCCGAGGAGGTCGCCGCGGTGCTGCGCCGCTACGCCGTCGAGGGCATCGGCCACGTGCAGCTGGTCATCGACCCCGTCACGCCCGCCGGCATCGCCTCACTGGCACCCATCCTCGAGGCGCTCGATGCCGCCTGATGGCCCGCGTCGCAGGCCGCCGGATCAGTCGCTGGGGTAGCCCATCACGGTGTAGTAGGCCAGGTTGGGCTGCCGCACGTCCAGCCGGCCGATCTGGCAGATGATGGGGACCGAGCTCACCAGCCTGAGGGCATACTGACCCAGCGGGATCTGGTAGCCATCGATGGGCTCGTTGGTGCGGATGCACCGAATCCGCTGGGCACCCACGACTTGCGGTGCCAGCGTGGCCGGCGCACGGTCCTCGAAGTAGACCGTGATCATGACCTCCGCGTCCGTCTTCGCTGCGGGTTCAGCATGAGCAGCGATTCGTGGCCCTTGGGCTCGACATCCCCCGGCTCGGGGATATCGCCATCAGGAAAGAACCACGTCCTCGACCCCTGCTGGCTCATGGCTGCGCCAGCCGCGACTCGGTCAGGATCTTGCGCATGCGCTCGAGGACCAGCGAGGCGCCTTTCGCGCCCAGCTCGCGGTTGGCGTCCTTGGCGGTCTCGAGGTACCACTTGCTGGTGTCGAGATAGGTCATGTCCACGCTCTCGGGAAGCAGCTCCATCATCAGCGAGGTCTCGCCGATGGCGGCGTGGTCGAAGGGGTACTGGCTGATGATCTCGGCATCCATCAGGGGATGGCCGCTGATCCAGTTGAAGGGGTTGGCGCCGCGCTCGTGGTCGGCGTAGTAGGACGACATCTCGTTGCTGCCCCACCAGCCCTCGCCACGTTCCCGCTCGATGAACTCGAAGATGGCGAGACGCGCGCCCGGTGCGGAAGGCGAGGTCGCTGGGCATGCCCTGGAAGAAGTTCTCCGACTGGTGGTGGATGAAGAAGTGGATGTTGCGGAAGCCGATCCGCAGCAGGCTGCGGAAGATGTCCTTGACGACGGGAATGAGGTGCTCGGCCTCCACCTGCACGCTGCCCTTGAGCTCGGGCGGCTCGACGGCGTAGCTCGCCGGAGCCCACCAGAAGGTGGGCAGCAGCACCATCTCCATCTCCTGCTCCAGCCGCTCGGCGGTCTTGACCACGACCAGCGTGTCCATGCCCACCGACATGTGCTGGCCGTGGTACTCGAGCGGGCCGACCGGCAGCACCACCGGCCAGTCCTCGTCGATGGCGGTCTTGATGTGGTGCGGAAGCATCAACTCATAACGCATGACGGTCTCCCCTCCGTGGCGGTGACGTTGGTGATGACGCTGGCGCGCGTCCTAGCAGTCGATCTCGATGAGCTCCATGTGAGTGCCACTGCTGAGCCATTCGGCCGGACCCGACTCGGCCACCAGCATGCCGTTCTCCCAGCGACAGCCGAAGTCCTCGTCATGGAAGAAGGTATCCGCCTGGAAGGTCATGCCCGGTTCGATGGTGTACTCGCTCACGCTCTCCATCCAGGGCTTCTCGACCTCCATCAGGCCGAGGCCGGTGCAAGGCCCATAGAGGTAGTGGCGCTCCATGCCCTGCTCCTTCACGAAGTCCTCGTACTTGATGGCGACCTCCTTGGCCACGATCCCGGCGCGAACCCAGTCGAAGGTGCGGTAGTGCATGTCCCGGCCGAACTCGAGGAGTCTTCTCTGGCGGTCGGTCATCTTGCCCAGGCAGATGGGCCGTCCGACTGACGGTGAGTAGCCATCCACGCGACCACCCACGTTGATCTGGACGATGTCGCCCTTCTCGAGCCGACGATGGGTGCCCCGAGAGATGCCGTTCGACGTCTTCTTGCCGCCGAACGAATAGACCGTGTGGGCCTCGCCCTCGGCGCCGTTGGCGTAGAGCTCGGCGATGGCCACGCCGGCCAGCTCGAGCTCGGTCATGCCTGGTTTGACGACCTTGAGCATGGTCTCGAGGGCCAGCTCTCCCAGCCGGAAGCCCTCGCGCAGGCAGGCCAGCTCCGCCGGCGACTTCTGTGCTCGAAGCTTGGCCGTGAGGTCGTCCGCGTTCACGATCTCGGCATCGGGATAGGACTCCCGCAGGCCTTCGTACATGGCCATGTTCGTGCACAGATAGCCGGCGACACCGATGCGCTTGACGTCGCTGACGCCGATCGACTCGAAGACATCCGCGTAGCTGCTGCCGGCCATGCCCGGGTAGACCGGATCGGCCGTCTCGCGGTATTCCTTCATCAGGTGGATGTTGGGGATCAGGCTGCGCCCCTTGGCGAACTCGCCCGATTCCATGCCGGCCATCAGGGCTGACTGGCCCGATGGTGCGATGGCCACGCCGCCCATCTCGAAGAGTGGCCAGTAGGCCGAGAAGTAGCGCACCACCGATGGATCGGATTCGTGCCCGTTCGCCACCAGCACGTCGTAGCCGGCCTGCGCCACCAGCTTGGCCGCTCGCTCCCGGCGCTCAGCGTATTCCTCGACCGGGATGGTGGGTCCTGTTGCCATGGAACGTCCTCCTGTTCACGCTCACGGTTGATGACATGTCGCTTGAGATGGTTTGGAATCTGGCCCGATTGTAATCCTCGTTAATCGTTTTCGGAAATCGTATTCGCCGCTAGCAGACCCGGGTACCGCGCGGCCGGACGGGGTATGCCCTTGCCGCCACGGCCACGCGATGAGCTGTGAAGTGGCTCGATGCGGTCCTGGCTTGCCCAGCTGCGAGCAGGCTCCGGTCTGGTCCGCAACGGCTACTGGTCGTGGCAGGCCGCGAAGAGCGCTTCGAGGTTCTCCGCGGGATCTCCGGCATCAGGCTGTTCGATGGGGCCAGGACATAGGCGTTCCCGAACGGGGCTCCGAGCGTATCGATCAGCCACCGGATCTGGTCGCGCACCTGGCTCGGCGTCTGAGTGCCCAAGCGCTGATCGCTGATGCCGCCGCAGAACCCGACGGAGCCGCCATATTCACGAGCCACCACGGCGAGGTCCATCGCCTCGGGCTGCAGCGGATCGATGACGTCGATCCCGGCATCGATCAGATCTCCCATGATCTCGAACACGTTGCCGCAACTGTGAAAGACGACCAGCAGACCACTGCGGTGCGCCTCGTCGCACAGCCGTCGATAGCGCTGGGCGAAGATTCGACGCCACATCGTGGGCGAGATCGATGAGTGCTGTCTGCGTTCCCCAATCGTCGGTGAGGAGACAGGCATCGACACCTGGGAGTCCTGCCCACGCCCTGATCAGCTCGACCTGATAGTCGGCGATGGCATCGAGCAGACGCTCCACTTCGCCCGGGGCGGTGTAGAGGCCCGCCATGGTGCTCTCCATCCCGCGCAGGAAGTGCAGCCGCTCGAAGAGCCCACCTGAGATATTCCCGACGCAGTACTTCGATGGGCCGACGGCACGAAGCAGGGGCAGCGCACCAGCGAGCCGGCCGGGTGCATTCGCGTCGGGTACCCGATGAGCGAGATAGTCGTCGAGCCCCGACCAATCGTCGAGCGGATGCCCGATGGGAGTGGCGCCCACGCCACCCGAAGCGTGCCCCCAGCGCGTGCCCCACTCGTCGACCCACTCCGACTGCTGCGTGAGCGCCCGCAGTGGATCGATCGGCTCGCCTGCGCCGGGGGGCTGGTAGCCGATGGCCCACTCGTACGGGTCAACGAAGACGAGATCGTCAGGATGATCCGACAGCAGTGCAGCCAGGAGCTCCCCGTGGCGCAGGATGACGTCATACGAGAGCTCCCGCAGATGCACGGGGCAGCGAGGAGCCCCTTGGCGAGCAAGGGCCTTGCCAGCCCACACCTTGCTCGGCTCGGACTGGAGCAGGGCCGCTGCGGTCCGCTCATCGAAACGGCGAACGAGCGCCTCGATCTCTTCCGTTGATCCCGGCAGACGGCCCGCGCTCAATGGCTTCCCTCCTGGTTGGGTCGGCTCGCCGCGCTCGCGGCATGGCAAACCCGTAACAGGTCGACTCGATGCTGCTTTGGTGCTTCGCCGCTCATGTTCGCTGCACCAGGCTGCGTCCTGCCCCGCCTACCAAGGCAGGCCGCCAGTCACGGATCGACGCACGGCGCTGGCCACTCAGCATTGACGGACCATACTCACGATTGTATCGTGAACACAATCGTTTTCTGAAATCGTGTACGTAACCTTGGTCGTAAGCTAGGACCACTTCGCATCCGCGGGATTCATGGCCCGCCGACCGCGAGATTCGGGTCCCGGCAAGCCGACGCAGCACGAGGGAGCCTGGCAGTGAGAAGGGTCGATGGACCGTCGCCCTCCCGGGGCGCACGACAGGCTGATCGCTTCGTGGCGTGGACCACGCGGGTTGGGCCGAACGAGCCGGGCATCGACCACGTGAAGTGGCGGTTCGAGAGGGGAGGCACATACGAGCGTTAGTTGCCTAGCGCCGGGGGATCGGTCCTGCAACAGACTGAACTCGAAGGGAGCTGTCGCGTGAAGAAACTGTGGACTGTCGCGTTTGCCGGGTTGATCATCGCAGCGTCTGGCTCGGTGACCATGGCCGCGGACGAAGACGCCTCGATCGTGGTCTGGCTCGACCAGACTCGCGTTCCGGCGGTCGAGGCATGGAAGGCGGCGCATCCGGACCAGGCTGACCTGGTGACGGCTGAAGTCGTGGACATCCTCCAGATTCCGGCCAAGATCGCGCTCGCCAACAACGTCGGCAAGGGCTGGCCGGACGTGGTCTTCAACGGCGCCAACCTGATCGCCATGACCGCCACCGAGCGGAACGACTGGGCGCTGGACCTGCGGCCCTACGTGTCACAGGAGGTCCTCGACCAGTTCGAGGAGCAGGTCATCGCCGAGTGCATTCGTCCCGATGGCCAGATCATCTGCCTCTCGAATGACGTCGCCCAGAGCGTCACCTACTACAACAAGCCACTCATGGATGAGTTCGGTTACGCGGTGCCGACCACTTGGGAGGAACTGGCGGCGCTCGGCGCGCAAGTTGCCGCGGAGCATCCGGGCTACCTGATCGGGGCCTTCGGTGACGCACTCAGCCTCGACATGTACTTCTGGACGGCCCGTTGCCCCACCGGCCGGCTCATCGATGAGGACACGGTCTACATCAACGTCCTGGGTCCGGAGTGTGTCCGCGCTGCCCAATGGGTAGACCAGATGCAGGCCCTGGGGGTCGTGGCCAAGGTGGGCACCTTCGATCCGATCTTCATCGATGCGGCGAACCAGGACAAGCTGCTGATCCTGACCGCCCCCTCATGGTTCGGCGAGTTCGTGTTCGGGGGCCAGGAGGACAGCGTCTACTACACCGAATCGAAGGGCCAGCTCGGCGTCGCTCTGCCGTTGAAGTGGGAGGCCGACGATCAGCCGTACTTCGGCGGCCAAGGTGGAGCGGCCTGGGCTGTATCGAAGCACACCGCCAACCCCGAGCTGGCGGTCGAGCTCGCCACCTGGCTGGCGACCGCGAACGAGTACCAGGTCGACCTTGCCCCGACCTATCCAGCCTACAAGCCCCCGGCTGAGCTTTGGGTCGAACGGATCGATGGCAACCCGCTGTACGCCAACGAGCCGGGACCGGTGTACATCGAGTCGGCGGCCTTTCAGGATCCGCTGTTCGGCATCGTGACGTACGACACGGCCACCATCTTCACGACGACGGTGATCGCTGCTCTCAACGAGGGCCGGACCATCGAGTCGTCGCTACAGGCCTTCCAGGATGCCCTGGTCCAGGCGGCACAAGTGGTCGGCTACGAGGTCGTCACGACCCCGTAGGCACAGGGTGGATGCCGGGCGGCGGGAAGGAGCGATTCTCCTGCCGCCCGGCCAGCCGAGGTGGCGATGCTGACGCGCGCCCGCAGGGCTATCAAGCCGGCGCACTTGTTCGTGCTCCCGCACACGATCTTCCTGGTGCTGTTCGGCATCGGGCCGGCGCTCTACGCCCTGGTGATCAGCTTCGCGTCGTTCCAGTCGGGGACCCCCGAGTTCTTCGCGGCGGGCCTCGACAACTACGCCAGGGCATATGGCGACTTCAGATTCCTGCCGTCCCTCTGGAACGTCGCCCAGTTCCTCGCCATCTCAGTACCGCTGGGAGCCGTAGGCGTCATCGCGATCTCGCTCCTCGTGCATGCCCGCCACGACCGCCTGGGGAGTGGCATGCGCACGGTCTACTTCATCCCAGGAGCCGTCGCTGGCCCGATCCTGGCCCTGCTCGCCATCTTCATGTTAGATCCAAGGATCAGCCCCTTCGCCCCACTGCTCCAGGCCCTCGGCTTCGAGTCGATCGGAAGGGTCGCCAGTGGTGATCGTCTGCCGTGGGTCTTCTCGATCATGTTCTTCTTCGCCGGGATCGGCGGCTGGGTGGCCATCTTCTACGGGGCCTTCAACGGGATCTCTCGCGAACTGACGGAGGCGGCGGTCATGGACGGGTGTGGCCCGGTGCGCATGGGCTGGTCGATCAAGCTCCCGCTTGTGCGCCCGTACGTGATCTACATGCTGGTCCTGACCTTCGCCGCCAACGTCCAGCTGTTCGTGGAGCCTCAGCTGCTCGCCCGTGCACCCGGCGCCACCGTCGGGAAGTACTGGTCGCTCAACCAGCTTGGCTATGCCTATGCGTTCGAGCTGTCCGACTTCGGCAGCGCCGCCGCGATATCGCTGCTGATGCTGGGGATCGGACTGGTGGCTGCCATCCTGATCATCAACCTGACCGACTTCTTCCGACCCGATGTCGCCGAGCGCTAGCCAGCTGAGCGGCGGACCCATGTCCCCGTTTCATCGACGGCGATCCGCGATGCGTCGCCGCCCGGCCTGCAGGGGCGCTGCCGCGAACTCGACGGGACCACAAGGATGAAGCGGGCGACGGTAGGCGCAAGGCGCCACCCACGCAACTACCTGCCATCCCTCGGGGGTTCTGCGCGAGTCGTCCTCCTCGCGATGCTTGCGCTCTTCTTCGGCGTGCCCCTCCTCTGGCTCGCCATCGCCCCGAGCAAGCTCAACAACGAGTTCGTGACGCTGCCATCACTCAGCTTCGGGGACATCGCCAACTACGTCCGTGCTTGGGAGAACCTCATCAGCTTCAAGGAGGGGCAGATCGTCCTCTGGGCATGGAACTCGGTCTGGTACACGGCGGCGGCGATGGTGATCGGGCTGATCGATCTCGATTCCCGCCGGATACGCGCTCGCGACGGCCCAGTTCCGTGGTCGCCGACTGATCCTCTGGCTCACCCTGATCGCACTGATCGTGCCAACGTCCGCCCTGGTCCTGCCGCTGTTCCTCGAGCTCAACCTCCTCGGCTTGGTGGGCAGCCCGTGGTCCGTGATTCTGCCCACGGCCTTGTTCCCGTTCGGGGTCTACCTGGCGTACGTGTTCTATGCCACGAGTGTCCCAAAAGACCTCCTCGCGGCCGGGCGAGTAGACGGTTGCTCTGAGTGGCAGCTCTTCCGATACGTTTGCCTACCGCTCTCGAAGACGCTCGTCGGGCTGCTTACCTTCCTCAGCTTCACGGCCAACTGGAACAACTACTTCCTGCCCTACGTGATGCTGAACGACGACGAGACGTACACGCTGGCCGTCGGCCTCCAGGCGCTCGTCGCCGGTACGCCGATGGTCTCGATGTCGGCCATCCAGGGGACGGACACGCTGCTGAAGCGGCCTGAAGGCGCGCTCATGGGGCTGCTGATGGTGCTACCGCTGACCCTCGTGTTCATCGTCTCGCAGCGTTACGTCATCCGCGGTGCCCTCACTGGATCGATCAAGGAGTGACTCGCCGGGAAGCCTCGTGCGTCGCATGGCGTCACTGGCCAAGGTCGCCGCGGGCTGAAGGGCTGCGGGCGAGAACGTCCAGCCTCGCCGACTCGCCTGCCTCATCACCACCTCGCTGGTCGGGCGCTCAGAGCGGACGGATCTGCCGGTCGATGCGCTCGCTCACCACGCTGACGCCCATGCGTGCCAGGAGCCGCTGGGCGCCTGCATCGATCCGAGCCAGGAGGTCGGGCTCGTCGAGGTGTGGGAAGACCCCATGGTCGAGGACGACCCGACCATCGATGATGACGGTGCTGACAGACTTGGCGTGGCTCGCGTGGACGAGGTTCCGGAGCATGTCGGTGACCGGCCGCAACTCCGGCCGGTCGAGCGTGTGGATGACTAGGTCGGCCCGCTTACCGACCTCGATCGAGCCGACCTCGCCATCGAGTCCAGCGGCTCTGGCGCCTCCGCGCGTAGCCATGCGCAGGACATCCTCAGCCAGCAGGTAGCTGCGTTCCTGGTGCGCGTCGCGAGCTGTCAGCAGGGCTAGGTCCGCTTGGCGGAAGAGGTCGAAGCTGTTGGACCAGTTGGCTGAGTCGGATGCCAGCCCGATGTTCGCGCCACGTCGCCAGAGTTCAGCATGGCGCCCATGGAGCGTGCCTCCGTGGCCCCAGAGCATCGAGGCCGCAGGTGCCCACGCGAGGCTCGCCCCGCTCTCGATGAGGACCTCGCACTCCACATCGGTCAGGTGATTGGCATGTGCCAACGTGACGTTCTTGTCGAGCAGCCCCAGGGACGCCAAGTGCAGCAAGGGATCGGTCCCGTAGCGAGTCCGGTCGGCTTCCGTGTCAGCCGGGCTGTAGGCATGGTGCATGTTGAGCACGACGCCGGCTTCGTCAGCACGCCGCTTGGCTTCGAGCAGGAGGGACTCGCTGGCGGTGCCGAGCCCCAGGACCGCCACGTGGCCGCGCACGAGCGCGTCAGGGTCATCGTTGCGCCGCAGTTCCCCTCCCAGGCGAGCAAGCGCCTCGTCAAGGTCCTTGGGTGCCCGACGGATGAACGGCTCGCCCTTGGAGCGTGAGTCCTTGCCTTGTGCGAAGTGCGTCGACCGGTCGAGGATCAGGGCGTCGCCGATGACCGCGCGGATGCCGACTCGCTCGGCAGCCTTGGCGGCGGCGGAGGGCGTCTGCACGGTCCCGGGTTCGAGGAAGCACGTGGTCCCGTTTCGTACCATCTCGAGGCACGAGAGCAGACACCCCAGGTACTCTTCCTCATCGGTCACGGCCTCGTAGAAATGCCGCTCGATGGTGGGGAACACATCCACCTCGCGGATCTGGCCGGGAACCACGCCCCGAAACGTCTGGTAGGAGGCATGCAGGTGTGTCTCTACGAGGCCTGGATGGACCGGAGCACCACGTGCATCGATGGTGCGGAGTGCCTGAACGCGCTTCGCTACGGCCTCGTCAGCCCCGACATCGACGATATGCCGGCCAAGGATGGCGACCGCCCCGTCCGGGATGAGCCGCCCATCGTCGTCCATCGTGATCACGTAGGCGTGGCGCACCAGGATGTCAACGCTCGCAGGAATCAAGTCAGTCATCGCTTCTCATCTCCTCATCTGCCTCCCGCACCCAAACGCTGGTGGCTGCCAGGTTCCAGCCGAGGGCCACGTGGACACCCTCCGTCAGACCGACCGCCTCCTCGTCACGCAGGTCGCTCCACAACAGGGTCGCTTCGCCGATGTCGATCCCCACGCGCAGCCGGCTGCCCAGGTACACGACCTGTGAAACGACCCCCGGAATCTCGCCGGCCGGAACGTCGGGCCGGGCGACACCGGGCGCGGTCGGATCGCGTTGGTCCAACCTCCGTACTCGCACCGACTCCGGCCGTACCGACAACACCGCCGAAACCCCCGCCTCCAACCGGGCGCTGCCGGCTCCTTCCACGAGAACGCCGTTTCGGAGGATGAGCGTCACGAGGCCCTTGCTCTGGGAACGGACCCTACCCACGAGGAGGTTCGTCTCGCCGATGAAGTCCGAGGCGAACACGGAGCCAGGATGGGTGTAGATCTCTCGCGGAGTCCCCTGCTGGATGATCCGGCCTTCATTCATGATGGCGATGCGGTCCGACATCACCAGGGCTTCGGTCTGATCATGTGTCACGTACACGAACGTGGCGCCAAGCTTGCGCTGGATGGCCCTCAGCTCGAGTTGCATGTGTTGCCGCAGCTTCAGGTCCAGCGCCGAGAGCGGCTCGTCGAGCAGGAGGACGCTCGGCTCCGGTGCCAGTGCTCGAGCCAGGGCTGCACGCTGGATCTGCCCGCCCGATAGCTGCGTAGGGCCCCGCTGACCCAGTCCCTCGAGTCGCACCAGTGCCAGCATCTCCTCGACCCGTGCCGAGATCCTCGTGGCCGGCCAGCCGCGGAGCTTGAGGCTGTAGCCGATGTTGGCGGCAACGTTCATATGCGGAAAGAGGGCCCCCCGCTGGAACACGATGTTGGTAGGTCGTCGGTACGGCGGCACGTCTGTCACGTCATCCCCCATGACGAAGACGCGGCCGCGCGTCGGCTCTTCGAAACCCGCGATGATGCGTAGGAGGGTGGTCTTTCCACAGCCACTGGGGCCGAGGAGCGAGATGAACTCGTTCTGGGCGACGGCAAGGTCGATGCCCGCTACCGCGACGTTGTCACCGAAGACCTTGTCGACTCCTCGGATCTCGACTGCGGGGACGTTCATGCCCCCCTCCGGCTCAGCAGGTTCGAAACGACCACGAGTCCGATCAGCGAGAGCAGGACGACGGTCGCCAACGCATTGATGGACGGATCGATGCCGCGACGCAGGAGTCCCCATACCAGCACCGGCAGGCTGGTCTCGTTCCCGATGTTGAAGAAGGTCACCACGAATTCATCGAGGGACAAGGCCATGGCCAGGAGCGCCGCGCCGATGACCGACGGCCGGATGAGCGGGAAGGTCACGTCGCGGAAGGTTCGCAGGGGCGAGGCGCCCAAGTCCTGGGCAGCCTCCAGGGTCGAGAAGTCGAACGTCTCCAGGCGCGAGTTCACCGTGAACACCACGAAGGGCAGCGCGATCACGATATGACCCACGGCCGAGTTCAAGAGACTGGGAGGGCGCCCCACCGCGGTGAAGAGGACCGCTAGCGCGACGCCCACCACAAGCGCCGGTACGGCGAGCGGCAGGAGGCTGGCTGTCAGCAGAAGACCGCGCGGACGGCGGCGCAGTCGCGCGAGGGCGAAGCAGAATGGCACTCCCAGGCCGACCGCCGCGACCGCCGTAACGACAGCGAGGACAAGGCTGTTTACCAGCGCTCGTGAGAAGAGTGGTTCCGTCAGGGCCGACTGATACCAGGAGAGCGTGAACCCTTCGATCGGCAGGCTGAGGCGTGGCGAGGTGGTGAACGAGAAGAGGATGACCACGAGGACGGGGAGAAAGAGGTAGAGGAGAACCGCCAACACATACACGCGGGCCGCGATCGACCCGGCCCGCCACCGTCGCGGGCGACGACCCAGCGACTCCGCGGCCCCCATCACCACGTCGTGACCCACTTGACCAGGCGCGTGACAAGGAGGTACACCGCAACCACGACCACGAGGATCAGGAACGAGATGGTCGCGCCCAAGGGCCAGTTGCTGCCCAGCCCCCGGAACTGGTCGGCCACCAAGTTGCCCGCCAGCAACCCTTGTGTCCCACCGACCAACTGGGGCACGACGAAGTCACCCGCTGCGAGGATGAACGCGATGGCGAAGGCCGTGCTCAGGCCGGGCAGCACCATCGGCACGAGGATGGTCCGGTGCAGCCGGAAGCCCCTCGCGCCGAGGTCCGCGGCGCCCTCCAGGTGGTCTCGGGACACGTTGATCATCGATGAGTAGATGGGCAGCACGGCCAGTGGGATGAGCATGCCGACGAGCGTGATGATCGTCGCCACATTGCTGTAGACGATGAATGTCAGGGGTTCCTCGATCAGCCCAAGCTGCCCGAGCGCCTCGTTGAGGAGGCCCTCGCGGCCCAGGATCGTGCGCCACGCGTAGATGCGAACGAGATACCCGCTGAACATGGAGACGAGGATGATGTCGAGGATGACCACCCCCCGCCGGTCGAAGACGAAGCGAAGGAGGTAGGCCAGCACGTACGAGACGGGGACGACGATGGCGGCGACCACGAGCCCGACTCCGATGGTCCGCATGAATACGGCCCGGTAGAGCTCTGAGGTCGCCGCCGTGGCGTAGTTGGCCAGGGTGAAGCCCGGGATGACTTCGAAGCCGCGCGTCGTCCAGAAGCTGTATGCGAGCAGGATCGTGAGCGGCAGCACGAACGCGACGACATAGAAGACGGCCGCTGGTCCGACCTGCCAAGCCAGCGTCCAGCGTCGGCCTATGGCCGTCCGCACCGGTGTCACCGGAGCTCGCAACGCCCTAGCACGGTCCGATCACGCCTGGGCTCGCGGTCTGTGGAGTAAAACGTGAGACGACTAGCTCAACTTGAACCGGTCCCACGCTTCCTTCCACTTGGCGATACCGACGATGTCGCCTTCGTCGGTCGTGGGAGGTGTGATGGCCTGGGTCCCCAGGATGCCTCCGCCAGGCTTCTTGACCTCCTCGTAGTCGTAGAGACCACGGGCGTCCTCGGGCATGAGCGGCACCGCACCCTCGATGGTCGCGGCCGAGCCGAGTTCGGAGGCGATGGCTGCGTTGTTCTCCGGCGCCATCATGAAGTCGATGAAGGCATAGGCGTTGTCGACGTTGGGGGCGTCGACCGCGATGGCGTACGCGTCCGACCAGTAGTACGTGCCATCCTCCGCAGGCGAGGCCGCGGCGAGCGTCTTGCCCTTCTCCTTGGCGATCTGGATCTGGTAGGCCCAGCCGCCGATTCCCATCGAGGCGTCGCCTCGGATCAGGACGTCGGCCTGATCCCCGAGCGTCGGCGTCAAGGTCACGATATTGGGCTTGACCTGGAGCATGGCGTCGATGGTCGCGTCGAGTTGCTCCTGCGTCAGCCGCTGGGGCTCGGCGAACCCCAGGGACCTGGCGAAGAGCCAGGTATTGGCCACAGGATCGTCCACCATGACCAACTCCCCTGCGTACATCGGATCTGCGAAGTCGGTGTACTTGGCGGGCGGACCATCTGGCCACCGTTCGGGGTCATAGACGACCGGCTGGTCGCCCCAGATCAGGGGAACCCCGTAGATCTCGCCGTCCTTGTAGACCCAGGGGGCCTCCTTGAAGGCCTCGAACAGCCCAGCGGCGTTGGGGATCCTCGACATGTCGAGTGCCTGGAAAAGCTCGACGTCGGCGTCGAGGATGGCACGCATGAAGTCCTTGTTGTCCGCGATGATGTCCATCTGGCCGCGTCCGCCGGTCTGGAACATGGTCAAGGGCTGGAATGGGTCTGCCATGTACGTTGGGTTCATGGTGATGCCGGTCTCCTCGAAGAACGGCTGGGCGACATTCCGCGCGTCTTCGCCGTCGTAACCGACGAAGTTCAGTTGTCCTCCCAACGTCCGCGAGTCATCTTGTGACACGACCACCGCCGTGGGTGCCACGAGTGCCAGCAGGGTAGCCATCGCGGTCGTCAAGACCAGACCTCGCCCGGCTGCGCGGAGCCGCCCGCCTGGAACCACACGTCCGATTCGCCCGTCCATCACCAGCTCCCTCCAACGCTTCGCTGACGGCCGCCGGTGCGCGCCGACCGTCAAGTGCTCGATGACAGCCATTCGGCCGTTCGGCCCGTCACCGGTCAGGCGCCGCTGCAGGCCAGCCGACCGAACGCAGGGACCTGACGTTGACGTGAGCCTCCCGCGAGTATATGCTCGTTAATCGATTGCGGCAATCGTTATCATGCACGCGGAGGCAGGTTGATCACCTCGGCAAGCCCACGATGGCGGACGTGGCGCGCGCAGCCGATGTCTCCACCGCGACCGTCTCGCGAGTCCTGCGCGGCCTGGATGGCGCCGGATCGAGCGGAGACGACGGAACGGGTCGTGGCGACCGCGGCCGAGCTGGGCTACATCGTCAACGCCGTGGCGTCGAGCATGCGCAGCCAGCAGACGCGTACGGTCGGGCTCATCCTTGCCGACGTCTCGAACCCCTGGTGGGGCCAGCTCACCTGCGGCGTCGAGAGCATCCTCGGGCCAGAGGGGTTCAGCGTCATCCTGGCCAACACCGACAACCGCGTCGAGCGTGAGCGCGCGGCAGTGGAGACGCTGCTGCGCAAGCAGGTCGACGCCCTGGTCATCGCATCCAGCTCAGCGACGGAAGCCACCTGCGCGGCGCCATCGCGCGCGGCACCACGGTCGTCCTCGTCGATGCGGAGCTGCCGGACCTGGACGTCGACTCCATCACCATCGACAACGAAGCTGCCGCGCACACCGCGGTCGCGCACCTGCTCGAGTTCGGCCACGAGGACGTAGCCATCGTGCACGGCGGTACCGATGCCTCCTTCGATCGAGGGCGGATCGACGGGCTATGAGAACGCCCTCGCTGGTCGCGGCCTTCAGGCTCGACCGGATCACATCACCGTGCTGGCTACTCGACGTTCGAGGGCGGACGTGCGGCGGTCGCCAGCCTGCTGGCATCGCCCCGCGTCCGACCGCCATCTTCGTCACCAACAACCTCATGACCGTCGGTGCGCTCGTTGCCATCGCCGAGGCCGGCTTGGAGGTGCCGCGGGACGTCTCGGTCGTCGGCATCGACGACATGGAGTGGTATCCCATCGCGCAGCCGGCGATCTCGGCGGTCTACGAGCCGGCCGAGGAGATGGGTCGACGGGCGGCCAACGACTGCTGCTGCGCCTGCGTCGCAGCGCCAGCCACGAGTCGAGCCCACCGAGTTCGCATCCGGCTTCGGGCTACCGCCGCTCACGGGTAGGCGCACCGTCCGCATCCGCGAGGCGTCCCGGCGAGGATCACCATCCAGGGTCAGCCCCAGGTGGGGAGGCATCCAGATGAAGGACCAGTTCCATCCGGTGAGGAGCAACGAGGAGTGCGAGCGGATCATCAGCGGCACGTACCAGGGTGTGCTCTCGATGTCGCTGCACGACGAGCCCTACGCACTGCCCTTGAACCATGCCTACCGCGATGGCCGCTTCTACTTCCACTGCGCCAACTCGGGCCGCAAGCTCGAGGCCATCGAGCGCAACCCGAAGGTGGCGTACGTCATCAGCAAGTACTACGGGGACAGCGCTGAGCTGGCCAAGGCCATGAAGTGCCACGGCCACTGGGAGAGCATCATCGCCTACGGCAACGCCAGGGTCGTCTCGGAGGACGCGGAGCTCATCGCCAGCTTCCGGACGTTCATGGGCTACTACGGCCACGACGGATACCAGCATGGGGACGACCTGCTGGGGAGGACCAACATGATCGTCGTCGATGTCGAGCGCATGACTGCGCGGCGCGAGTACGACGAGTTCAGGACCGACTACTGGTACTGGGAGAAGGAACCCTAGACGCCTTCGCGCAACGAGGAGGACGAGATGGCAAGCGGGTCGATCACGTTCGAGGGACCGCTCGTGCTGCTTGGCGGACGAAGCGCACGCACACGCGGCTCGCCGGCTGCGCGAGAGCTTCCCGGAGATCCCCTGGCAGGCGACGGGCGGAGGCCCGGTGCTTGAGCTGCAGGAGGACGCCGGCCTTCCCGAGGGCGCCTTCGCCATCACCGTCGAGCCAGCCCGCATCGTCATCAGCGGCGGCCCCTTCTCGGGCGTCATCTACGGCACGGAGGAGCTGATCGCACGGGGCGGAAACCGTCCCGACCGCATCACGCTGGAGGCGGGCACGATCGCACAGGAGCCGGGTCTGGCCTATCGCACGTTCTGGACCTGGGACCACTCCACCAACTGGGAGCTGTCGCAGGTGGGCCAGCAGGAGATCGGCGTCTTCAACCCCTACGGCAAGCCACCCGGCGGGTTCCTGCGTGACTACCAGCGCTGCGTCGACTTCTGTTCGCGGCATCGCATCGCCGCCATCGTCATCTACGGCTTCCTGCGCGACCCGCACGGCGGCATCGAGGCCGCGCAGGAGCTGTGCGCGTACGCCACCGAGCGCGGCGTGCGCATCCTGCCCGGCATCGCCATCGGCTCCTACGGCGGGGTCTACTGGGAGGGTGACCACCGCTACAACCTGGCCACCTGGCTGCGGGCCAACCCGCAACAGGCAGCCACGCTGGAGAAGGGCGTGGGCTTCCAGATCGCCGACCTGGCGTTCCCCTTGAGCTTCCCCCGCTCGGACTACACCCTCTCTGCCTGCCCGTCCGCACCGGAGACGATGGCCTGGATGGAGGAGGGGGTGGCCTGGCTCAGCCAGACCTTCGACATCGGCGGCATCAACATCGAGGCCGGCGACTACGGCGTGTGCGGCTGCGATCGCTGCATCGCGCGGCGAGCCAACGAAGCGGAGGCCGCCCGGCGTGTCGACGACTTCGGCGATTCCTGGTCGCACACGGACATGGCCGACAACTTCCCGCGCCTCTATCGGACGGCCAAGGCCATCAAGCCCGACCTGTGGCTCTACAGCGAGATCCAGTGGGACAACCTGCTCGATCCGGTCGCGCACGAGGCGCAGCGCCGGCTGCCCCGGGGCGGCATCTACCAGCACACCACCAACCGCACCTACTGGGGTCGGATCAGGCAGGAGCTCACCCGGGAGTACGTCGAGGCGCTCCCCACGCAACCCAACGTGTTGCGCTGCCAGTTCGCCTGCCAGTGGAATGGCGACGAGCGCACCGAGCGCTACGCCCTCAACGCCCGCGTCTTCGCCGACATGGCGCGGCTGTGCGGGGACCGCGGGCTGCACGGGCTCACCGTGTGGGGCGAGCCGTCGCCCTACCACGCCACGGTCGAGCTCTCCTACCTCGCCTTCGCGCGCTTCAGCTGGGACCCCGGCCTGACCTGGGAGCGGTTCCTGGCCGAGGATGCGGCGCCATTGCTGGGCGGTGCCGATGCCGCCCGCGAGTTCGTCGACATCGCCGAGGAGGTCGACGCCCACCAGGTGCTGCCGATCGAACGCCTGCGAGCCCTTCGCCGGGCCAGCATGGCCCACCGCGCGGACGACGAAGTCGGCCGTCGCTGGCTCTCGCTGGAGGACCAGATCACGCGCCGCATCTACATGGGCGAGTGACGATCATGACCGGGTGACACCGGCCATCTGATCCCGGATGGACCTTGCTTCGGCCCCGCTCGGCATCGCGCTGCTACTCGAGGCGGAAGATCTCCTCCAGCCAGGTCACGCCCTCGGTCGCGACCTCGTCCTCGAAGTACTCACGCATGACCGCCCGCCAACGCTGCGTTGCCTCCGCGGCGGCCTCGATCTGCAGGGAGGCTTCGTGGTCGTCCGTCTCGTACTGCGCGAAGAGTCGGTCCTGCCACAGCCAGATGGAGTAATCCCGGATGCCGGCGGCACGGATGGCGTCGAGCACATCGGGCCACACCGCTGCGTGTGCCTCGACGTACGCGTCGATCTTGTCCGGTCGTAGGCGGGCGGTCCAGGCGACTCGTGTCATGACGACAGGATGCCACGCCGCTGGGCGCCGCGGGTGGGCAGCGCCGTCGTCGGCCCGCTCGACAGACCGGATGCCGCGGGAGGTACGCTCCACGCATGACCCGCTACCCCTACGCTGCCCGACTCAACTCCTTCGTCGCCAGGCCCGAGCTCGCCTGGCCCGGCCGGCCCGATGCCCCCGGCACGTTCGACCTCATCGAGCGTGCTGCGTCGGTCGAGGGCCTGAGCGCGGTCGACATCAACTACCCCCAGCAGGCCGAGGGCGTCGCGCCGGCGGAGATGCGCACCCGGCTGGATGACCTGGGGCTCGCGCTCAACGGCTACGCCATGCGCTACAACGGCGACCCCGCGTTCATCTCGGGAGCGCTGACCAACGCCGACCCCGCCGTCCGTCAGCGCGCCATCGACCTCTCCTGCCGCGGTCTCGACGAAGCCCGCGAAGCCGGCGGCACGATGCTCACGCTGTGGCTCGGCCAGGACGGAGTCGATCACCCCTTCGAGCGCGAGTACGGGCGCCTGTGGGAGCTGGAGGTCGAGGGCATCCGGGCCATCGCCGAGCACGATCCCGGAGTTCGCGGTCTCGATCGAGTACAAGCCCAACGAACCGCGCGCCCGCTCGGTGCTGCCGAACATCGCGGCCACGTTGCTGGCCATCGACGAGGCCGGCGCACCGAACCTGGGCATCACGCTCGACTTCGCTCACGTCCTCTACGGCGACGAATCGCCGGCCATGGCCCTGGCGCTGGTGCACCGACGCAGTCGCATGCTCGGCCTGCACCTCAACGACGGCTACGGCAAGCGCGATGACGGCCTGATGGTGGGCGCCGTCCACACGCTGCAGACGATCGAGTTCCTGCGCCAGCTGCGTCGTGGTGGGTTCAAGGGGACCATCTACTTCGATACCTTCCCCGAGGGAGCCGCGCTCGATCCGGTCGCCGAGTGCGCCCTCAACATCGCCACGGTCGAGGCCATGTTCGACATCATCGAGCGGCTGCCCGACGCCGAGCTGGATGCGGCGCTGGAGGCCGGGGATGCCGTGGCGGCACGCCGTCTCGTCCAGTCAGCCATGTTCCGGCTGGACGGCTGACGCGCCGACACCATGGCCGAGCCGATGCAGGTGGTCGTGGTCGGCAGCCTGCACTACGACATCATGGTGCGGGCGCCGTACCTGCCGCGTCCGGGCGAGACGCTCATCGGCGAGCGCTGGTGGTGGAAGCCCGGTGGCAAGGGTGGCAACGCGGCCATGGCGGCAGCTCGCCACGGCGCGGCGGTGGAGATGATCGGCTGCCTGGGCGAGGACGGCTTCGGCGAGCGGCTGCGCGAGCAGTTGGCCGCGGCCGGGGTGGGCATGGGCCACCTGCGCTCGGTCGCGGCCGGGTCGGGCATGAGCGTAGCCATCACCCAGGAGGACGGCGACTACGCCGCGGTCGTGGTATCCGGGGCCAATCGTGACCTCGACGCTGCGCAGGTCGCCGCCAGCGCGGACGTCCTCCGCGAAAGCCGCGTGCTGCTGCTCCAGAACGAGATCGACGAGCGGGCCAACGTGGCGGCGGCGCAGCTCGCCCGCGGAGCCGGAACCAGGGTCATCCTCAATGCCGCCCCGGCGCGGCCGATGGGTGCGATGGGCGGGCTCATCGACGTGCTGGTCGTCAACACCGTGGAGGCGGAGATGCTGGGCGCGGGTCCCGTCGCCGACCTGGACACTGCCGGGCATGCCGCGCAGGCCCTGCTGACGGTCGCACCCGTCGTCATCGTCACCGCCGGCGGTGCCGGCGTGGTCGCTGCCACGCTCGCGGAGCGTTGGACGGTGTCGGCCCACCCGGTCGAGGCGCCTGACGCCCATGGCGCCGGCGATGTCTTCGTCGGGGCCCTCGCCGCTCGCCTGGCCGGGGATGCTGCCTTGCCCGACGCGCTCCGCTACGCCAACGCCGCGGCCGCCCTGCACGTGGGCACGCCCGAGGGAGCGCGCGCGGCACTCGGCACGGCTGCCGTCGAGGCCTTGCTGGAGAGTTCCGCGGAGGCGGCAGCCGGGAGCTGAAGACTGGGTCGCGCCCTGGTGTGTCGCGGGTGCCTCAGCGTCGCCCGCGCCGACCGTCCGGAACGCGCAGCTGGGCGCCGTCGAGGATGACCTCACCGTCGACGTAGACGGCGCCGCCGGCCCGCGAAGGGCCGGGCCGCAGGTCCTTGACGATGTCCCAGTGGATGGCTGACTGGTTGATGCCGCCACACTCGGGGTAGGCGCGGCCGAGGGCGATGTGCGTGGTGCCCACGATCTTCTCGTCGAAGAAGAGGTCCTGCGTCCAGCTCTCGATGTGACGGTTGACGCCGATGCCGTACTCGCCCACGCGTGACGCGCCGTCATCGGTAGCGACGATGGTCTCGACGAAGCCGGTGGCCGGACCAGCCTCCACGCTCGTCACCCGCCCCCCGCGGAAATCGAGCCGCAGGCGGTCGATGCGCTGGCCACCGAAGACGAGCGGGTCGGTGAAGGTGATGTGGCCTTCGACCGTCGTCTCCACCGGGGCGGTGGCGACCTCGCCATCGGGCAGGTTCATGCGGCCGTCGAACAGCTTCCAGGCCCGTCCTTCGACCGAGAAGGCCAGGTCCGTCTCGTCGCCCACGATGCGGACCTCGCGCGCACCATCGAGCGCCGCGGCGAGGCCTTGCCAGCCCGACCATCCGTCGTCGTCGATGCTGCCGCGCAGGAACTCGGCTTCGAGCTGCTCGACCGGCAGGCCGAGGTAGTCGGCATAGCCGGCCGTGGGTACGCGCACGATGCACCAGCGAGTCTCCGCCCAACGCGCCGCCGAGACCTCGCCGTGGGCCGCCCGCAACAGCGCTGCGCGCCGACCGATGCCCTCGTCGCCGTTCTCGCCGGCTGGCGGCGCCATGGCGCGCAGCGCGACGTGCGTGTCGGCCCACGACATCGCGTAGAGCTCGATCTCGAGCCGTTGCCGGGCCTGCTCGTCGTTGCCGAAGCGGCGGATGGCCTCGTCGACGTCCTCGGTATGCAGCAGCGCATGATGGTGCGCGCCGCGGCGCACGGCGCCCTCGGCCAGTGCCTGCGCGAGCGGGTAGGCCTCGGGCGAGGTCAGGGTGACCAGGAGGTTCTGGCCTGAACGCAGCTCGACGGACTCGTCGAGGATGCGGTCGGCCAGCCGGTTCCAGCTCGGCCCCGGGCCGCGCAGGTCGCCATCGGTGTGCTCAGGCATCACGTGCCACCTCGTGCATGAGGGTCCTGGTGGACTCGTACAGCCGACGCTGGCGGGATGCCTGCCGGTCGTACAGGCCAGCCAGCTCGGGGTCGGGTTCGACCACCCGGTCGACCTGCAGCCACGACGGCACGTCCTCCCGGCGCAGTGCGCCAACGCCGATGGCGGCCAGGATGGCGTCACCGTAGGCAGCCCCTCGCTGGCTCACCACCTCCTGGCGCCGCCCCAGGCAGTCGCTGACGGCCTGCAGCCAGGCGTCGTTCCTGACGCCTCCACCCACGGCCCGGATGCGCTCGATGGGCACGCCGATCTCGAGCATCACCTCGATGTTGCGGCGGATGCCCTGGGCGATCCCCTCCAGCGCGGCGCGTGCGATATCGGCGCGCGTATGGCGGAGGGACAGGCCGAAGATGACGCCCCGAGCGTCGGGGTCGTGGATGGGCGTTCGCTCCCCGCTCAGGTAGGGCAGCAGGTCGAGGCCGTTGGCGCCCGCCGGTGATGCGGCCGCCCAGGCGGCGAACTCGCCGTAGTGATCGGAGATGGCCGCACTGTCATGGTCGCCCGACAGCAACTCGATGAGCCAGCGGGTGAGCGTGCCGGCAGTAGAGGTCCCGCCGGCCACGATCGAGGTGCCCTCGAACACGAACGGAGCCGCCCACAGGCGCGGATCCACGATGCTCTCGCCGACGACGGCGATGATGAAGATGCTGGAGCCGTACATGACCATCACGTCGCCCGGGCCCAGGACGCCCGCGCTGATGGCCTCGGCCGGAGCATCAGGAGCGCCGGCGATGACCGGTGTGCCGATCGCCAGGCCGCAGGCCCTCGCCGCGTCCGCACCGACATGGCCGACCACCTCGGTCGGCCACACCAGGCGCGGCAGCCGCTCCGGCTCGACGGTGCCCGAGACCCAGTCGTCGATCCAGGCGTTCGCGCGGATGTCGTAGAAGGGCCCCCAGTAGGCCGCGGTGGTGTGGTCCATGACATGCTCGCCGGTGAGCCTGGCCACGAGGAAGGATTGGCAGGTGTGGAACATCGCGGCGGCCGCGAAGACTTCGGGCCGCTCGTCCCTGAGCCAGGCCACCTTGGGGCCGGCCGACTGCGACGTCAGGGCGTTACCGGTGCGCTCCAGGATGGCGGCCGCGCCGAGCTCGTCGTCGAGCTGGGCGATCTGCGCGCTGGCGCGGGTGTCGATGCCGTAGAGGATGCCTGGACCGAGTGGCCTGACATCCTGGTCCACGGGCAGGACACAGGGACCGATGCCGCTGCAGCCGACCGCCGCCACGTCGGCCGGGGAGATGTCGCTGCGCGCGAACACCTCCTTCACGACCGTGCAGAAGTTGCCCCACCAGTCGGTGTCGGCGTCATGCTCCGCCCAGCCCGGCTGGGGCACCTGCAGCGTGTTGGGGGCGGACGCCCCGGCCAGCACGCGGCCGCTGCGGTCGACGAGCACCGCCTTGGTCTGGGAGGTCCCCACGTCGACGCCGATGAACATGGCGCTAGACGGAGTCCAGCTAGAGCGCCTGGCGGAGGTCCGTCACGACCTTCATCAGGGCTGCCGTGCGCTCGCGGTCGCTGGGGTTCTCGAACCTGCCGTCGACCTTGAAGAACGTCCCCACGACCGCGCCGTCGGCGATGGCCAGCTGCTCGCGCACGTTGGCCGGGTTCACCCCGGTGTTGACGAAGACGGGCGTGTCGCCGACGGCCTGCTTGACCCGCGAGAGGACCTGCGTGTCGGTCTCCGCGCCCGCGGTGAGGCCGGAGACGCAGAGGGCGTCCGGCCTGGCGTTGAAGACCGTCGAGCGGGCGATGTCGGCCACGTCGCGATCGGCCAGGTAGCGGGCTCCCTCGGGCACGATGTTCATGAGCAGCCGCACGTCCCGCGCGTCGAGCGCCCGTCGACGACGGGCAGCGGCACCGACGTCGGTGTTCCAGAGCCCGAAGTCGCTGGCGTAGACGCCGGTGAAGATCTCGCGTACGAAGCGGGCGTCGGTCGCGGCCGCCAGCTCGATGGAGGCCACCCCGTCCCACAGCACGTTGACCCCGAAGGGCACCGAGATGTCGGGATAGAGCTCGGCGATCACCCGCGCCATGGCCATCGACGTGATGGGCTCGACCCTGGTGAGATAGGGCAGGCTGAACTCGTTCGAGAACATGACCGCGTCGATGCCGCCGTCCTGCAGCGCGCGCAGGTCGGCCCTGGCCCGCTCGACCACGGCCGCGAGCCCGGCCCGCTCGTCGTAGTCGGGATCGCCCGGCAGGGCCGCGAAGTGGCACATGCCGATGACGGGTTTGTGGACGCCGAAGACCTCGTGGAGCCAGCTCAAAGTCGATCACCCCGTGATGTACGTATCCGTCCCACTATAGGTGGACGCCCGGCTCCGTTCTCGTCGGCTGGTGCCAGAATGTGATCGAAACCCAGGGTCACTGAACTGACGCGCAGGAGGACGCCGTGGAGGCGAGGGAGAGCGGATCCGGACCGTGGCTGGCCGTGGTCGGCAGCACGATGATCGACCAGATCGCGTACGCGGTGCGGATGCCCGAACGCGGCGAGACGGTCATCGGTGACCGCTTCGCCCAGGGCTTCGGTGGCAAGGGCGCCAACCAGGCCGTGATGGCGCGCCTGATGGGTGCCGAGGTGGCCATGGTCAACGCCGTCGGCGACGACAGCTACGGTACCGAGACCATCGAGAACTTCGCCGGCTTCGGCATCGACACCACCTATGTCCGCCGCGTTCCCGGCTCCAGCGGCGTCGCGCCCATCTGGGTGGAGCCGGATGGCAGTAACCGCATCATCGTCGTGCCCGGTGCCAACGATGGACTCCTGCCGGAGCACGGGGCAGCCGCCGTCACGGAGCTGGCGCGCGTGGACGCTGTCATCGGCCAGTTCGAGATCGGCCAGGCCGTGACCACGGCTGCCTTCAGCGCTGCCCATGAGCGCGGTGCCATCACGGTCCTGAACCCGGCCCCCGGCGCCGCGGTCAGCGCGGAGCTCGCCGCCGTCACCGACTGGCTCATCCCCAACGAGACGGAGTTCTCCATCATCGCCCGCGCCGCCGGCTTGTCCGGCGACGTCGACGACCCAGCTGCGCTGGCGGCCGCGGCGGATGGCCTCGGCGTGCGGCTGCTGGTCACCCTCGGTGAGCGTGGAGCGGTCATCGTCGGCGCGGACGGCGAGCTCCAGTGGGTGACCACGCCGAAGGTCCAGGCCGTCGATACCACCGGGGCGGGTGACGCCTTCGTGGGCGCCTTCGTCTTCGGGCTTGCCTCCGGCTGGTCCGAGGCGGCGGCTGCTCGTCTCGGCTGCGCCATCGCTGCCGAGTCGGTCCTGCGCCCGGGGACACAGCGGTCCTTCCCGGACAACGCACGTTGTCGCGAGATCATCGCCAGTGTCGCCGAGGGCTGAGGTGTCGACGATGCGTGACGCCGCTGCCGAGCTGGCCGCGTCCGTCGGGCGCATGGACGAGGCGATGCTCGAGCCGGCGGTCCGGACGATCGCGGCTGCCCGCGGCGTGATGCTCTACGGCTGCGGCCGGGAGGGCCTGATGATGCGGGCGCTGGCGATGCGGCTCCACCATCTCGGCCTCAGCGTCTGCATGCAGGGCGACATGTCCGCGTTCCCCCTGGGGCCTGGTGACCTCTTCCTCTGTGCTGCCGGCCCGGGCGAGCTGCCGACCGCGTCCGCGCTGTGCCGCGTGGCCAGGTCGGCCGGCGCGCGCGTGCTGGTGGTAACGGCCGAGCCGGATGGCGCGACGGCAGCCCTGGCCGACCAGCTACTGGTCATCCCGGCACAGACCATGGCCCGGGACGTCGGCGGCCAGTCGATCCTGCCCATGGGCTCCCTCTTCGAGGGCGCCATGTTCATCGTCTTCGAGGTGCTGGTCCTGCGCTTGCGGGACGAGCTGGGTCAGACCGCGGACAGCATGCGAGCCCGCCACACCAACATGGAGTGACGCGCGAACCCTGACCCTGGACCGGCCCGACGCTGCCGTGACCCCGGGCGGTGCCGCGACCCCCCGGGCGGTGCCGTGACCCCGGGCTACTTCACCGCCCCCGCGGTCATGCCGCGGACGATGAACCGCTCGAGCAGGACGCCCACCACGATCAGCGGCAGGATCGCGGCAAAGGAGATGGCGGCCATGGTCCACCACGAGATGCCCTGGCTTCCGGTCTGACTCGCCACCATCACCGGCAAGGTGATGGTATCCGTCGACGTCAGTAGCGAGGCGAAGAAGTACTCGTTCCAGGTCAGCACCAGCGAGAGCACGAAGGCGGCGATCATGCCTGGCAGGGCGATGGGCAGGATGATGCGCACGAATGCTCCCCACACCCCCTGGCCATCGACCAGGGCCGCTTCCTCCAGCTCTGTCGGTATGGTCATGAACTGGTCGCGCATGATCCAGATGACGATGGGCAACACCGTCAGTGTGTAGAGCAGGATCAACCCGATGTGCGTGTCCAGCAGCGCCAGCTCCTTGTAGAGCACGAGGAAGGGCAAGGCCAGCACCACCGGCGGCAGGATCAGCTGGCTGATGAAGAAGAAGGAGATGTCGGCGTTCTTCATCGGCCCGAACTGGTAGCCGAAGCGCGACAGCCCATAGCCCGTGAGCGAGCCCAGCACGACCGCCAGGGCGGACGCCGAGAGCGACACGGTGGCCGAGTTGGTGAAGCGAGCCACGAACTGGTCCCGTACCGTGCTGTCAGCGCCGATCGTGTCGGGTGACAGGCCCAACGAGCGCCAGCCCAGCCAGGCGGGCTCGTAGTCGAGGAACGGGATGAGGTTGCTCTGCATCACGTCGGGCGCCGTCTTGAAGCTGGTCGTGATGGTCCAGTAGATGGGAAACAGGGCCACGACCGTCCACAGGATGAGCACGCCGTAGATGACCGCGCGGCTGGACCACCACTTGGCCTTGTGGGCGAGGTCCGCGTCGCTGCCGTGGAAGATGGCCTGCGTCACGAGTACGGCCTCATCCAGCGTCCCAGGCCCCTGATGAGGCCGGTCAGGCCCACGATGATGATGATCAGGTAGAACATGGCCAGGAGCGTCCCGTAGCCGACGTTCGACCTGTCCCGGTACTCGCGGAAGATGAAGCTCGTGACCGTGTCAGTGGCGCCGCCCGGTCCACCGGCGGTGATGTTGATGACGATGTCGGCCAGCTTCAGCTTGAAGATGATGCGCACGATGATGGCGGTGAGCGACACCGGCAGCATCAGCGGGAAGATGACCTTGCGGAACGTCTGCCAGGCCGACGCACCGTCGACGCGAGCGGCTTCGATCACCTCCGTGGGTAGCGCCTGCAGACCGGCCAGCAGCATGATCATCATGAAGGGGATGAAGATCCAGGCGTCGAGGACGCTCATGGTGATCCTGGCCAGGTCGGCACTGGCGAAGAAGGCCGGGTCTTCCCAGCCCAGCGCGCGCGCCAGCTGCGATATCGGGCCGAAGCGGAACTCGAGCATCGACTTGCCGATCATCCAGGACACCGCCACGGGCGACAGCATCAGTGGCAGCAGGAACGCCACGCGGAAGAAGCGACGCGCACGGATCTGCGAGCTGAGCAGCAGCGCCAGCCCGAACGCGATGGCGTACTCGACGAGGACCCCCAGCGTGTACCACACCATGTTGACGAGGGCGTTCCAGTAGAAGGGGTCCGAGAGCATGCGCTGGATGTTGCCGAGGCCGGCGAACTTCGGGCCGCTGGGTGAGGAGAGGTTCCAGTCGGAGAAGGCGATGGCCACTCCCAGCAGCAGCGGGATGACCGTGAGCGAGACCACGAAGAGCGCTGCCGGTAGCACGAACAGGATGCGTTTGCCCTGCTCGCCGCGGATGAGCACCTGGCCCACGCACAGCGACACGCACCAGAAGATCCAGGCGAAGAGCGTCGGCTGCCAGTTGGTGAAGCCGAGGTCCCACACGCCCAGCGCTTGCAGCGCCTGCGCCAGGACGACCACGACCAGCAGCAGGAACGAGCCCCGGATGAGGATGCGGCCGAAACGCTTGCGCGAGTCGGAGATGTCGTCAGGGTTGACGACGTGGATGAGGTCGGCGCCGCTCATATTCGTCGTTCCATGCGTTCAGTGGAGCGCGCACACGGCAGTCCGCCCCGCGAAGTGAGAGGGGGTGCGCTCGCGCGCACCCCAGGGAATCGGTCGGGGGACGCGGTCATGGCGCCCCCCGAGTCCGTCACAGACCCAGTGATGCTCGATAGAGCTCGATCTGGCTCTCGCGACCGATCTGGTCGGTGATCTCCTCCCAGCCTGCTGCGATGGCATCCGCGATCTCCTGTGCGGAAGCCCCGCTGCCAAGGCCCTTGACGAGCTCGTCCTCGGCCCTGGAGTAGTACTGGAAGATGCCCGGGATCCGCGGCTCGTTGGCCGCGTTGGGGTGGTTGTAGCTGTCGGCGTTGGAGGACAGGTAATCCTCGACGAAGGCTCGGTCGTAGCCGGCAGCTTCCCACTCGTCGTAGTTGAAGTGCGAGTTGCGGTACGGCTGGAACCCGGACGGGTAGGCCGATGTCCACAGCGAGAGGTCCTTGCCGCCCAGGTGTGCTGCGGCTGACCACGCGCACTTGCGCTTCAGCTCGTCATCGGAGACACGGTCTTGGTGACGTAGACGCCCCAGCCGATGTAGGCGTTGTGCGGAGACACGTTGGCCGTGTCCTCCCACTCGCCCGACTGCCAGTTGTAGACCCGGGTCGAACCGGGGTTGATGTCGAACCCGACCACGTCACCCACGAGCGAGGTGTCCGAGGTGCGGGCGTTGCTGCCCACGTCGCCCCACCACATGACCGCCCCACCGGTGCCGGCGAGGAACTGCTGGAAGGCGGTCGTGTTCGGGTCAGCGTTGATCTGGTCGGGCGGATACGCGCCGGGGGCCGCCATCAGGTCGATGACGTCCTGGATGGCCTGCACCCAACCGGGGGTGTTGACCAACGGCTTCATGGTCTCGGGGTCGAACAGCCAGGCCGCATTGTCCGGATGCTTGACGTATGGAGCCGCGCGGTCGGCGAGGAAGTAGAAGCCGAAGCCGCCCCAGAGATAGTTGAGCGGATCGACGATGCCGTAGGCATCCAGGCCCGTCAGCGGGTCGGTCTTGCCGGCAAGGAACTTCGACTGCGCGTTGACCTGCTCCCAGGTGGTGGGCGGTGCCCACTCGCTGCCGTCGCCTTCCTCGGCCCAGGCCGCCGCGAAGTCTGCGTTGTCGTAGTAGTCGGTGCGGTAGGCCAGGGTGTGCGTGTCACCGTCGATGGAGATGCGGTACGTCTGATCGTCCCAGGTGCCGACGGGCGCCTTGAGATAGTCGACGTAGTCCTCCATGTCGATCTGCTCGGCGACCCAGTCAGGCATCGGGTCGAGCAGGCCGCGGCCGGCGGTGTCGCCCTCGAAGGGCGCACCCATCTCCATGATGTCCCAGTCGACCGTGCCGGTGGCGATGGCCTGCTGCAGACGGCCGTTGTAGTCGTCCTGCGCCAGGTCGATCCACTCGATCGTGGCGCCGGTGTAGTCCTCCCACGGCTTGAGGAAGCCGCGGAAGAGGAAGTTGTGAAGGTTCTGGTTGTTGAGGCCCATGAAGGTCAGCGACACGTCCGTGCACTCACCCTCGGCGATGTTGTCCTTGGTCGGGCCCAGCGTGAGCTCGCCCACCGCCTGCCAGTCGGCATCGGTCGGGCTGCCCATTCCCACGCCGGGGATCTGCAGGATCTGCGCGCGCACGTCGTCCTGTGCCAGCGCCGGCAGTGCGCCGACGGTCAGGGCACCCGCCACACCGAGCACGACGGCTCGCTGCAGGACCCTTCGCCGGGTGCCCTGGGCACCCTCCATCCCCTGGTAGAACTCGACCTTCATATTCGACCCTCCTCGTGGGAAGACGTGTGCCCGCCCTGTCGGTCGACGCGGGTGTCGGGCAGCATGGCAACGCTATGGTAAGCATGTCAAGGTCGGCTGGTTCGCCGGTCGCGCAAACGTATACCTGGGTTCGGCGACACACGGGAGGGATGACATGCTCAAGAAGATCGACAACCGGCTCAACGCCGAGGTCCTGGCCTGCCTGCGTGCGATGGGACACGGCGACGTGCTCATCGTCTGCGACACCAACTTCCCTGCCGATTCGGTCGCGCGCGCGACCGTCTCAGGCAAGCTGCTGCGGATGGAGAACCTCACCGCGGCGGAGGCGGTGAATGCCATCCTGTCGCTGCTGCCGCTGGACACCTTCGTGGACGACTTCGCGGGTCGCATGGAGGTGGTCGACAAGCCCGACGAGATCCCGCCGGTGCAGGCGGAGGTGCAGGCCGAGATCGACCAGGCCGAGGGGCGCCCCCGCCCGATGATCGCCATCGAGCGCTTTGCCTTCTACGACCTCGCCCGCGAGTCCTACGCGGTCATCCAGACAGGAGAGCGGCGCTTCTACGGCTGCTTCATGCTGCGCAAGGGCGTCATCCCACCACAGGAATAGCGCGCTGGCTCCACCGATCCGGGCCTGTCAGGAGTAGCGCGCCCGGCGGGTTCCGCTGGCTGGTGCGCCCGGCTCCCGGCTCGGTAGGGCGCCGGCGGGCTGGTGCGCCCGGCGTGCCATCTCGACCGGCCACGACCCGCGTCGTCGTCGTGGAACGCGACGCGGTCCCGGCTGTCAGCCAGGCACCGTCAGCGCACCAAACCTGCATGTCGCCGGTCCACGACGTCGAGTTGGCACACCGGTTGTTCCACGCACTCGCGCGCGCGGTACGAGTCACCCGGCGCGGTGCCACGAGTCGCCCGGCGCTGTTCCACGCACCCGGCGGCCACGAGTCGCCCGAAGCGGTTCCACGAGTCACCCGGCGAGCGCCGCGAACCAGTCCGCACCAGCCACGTTCCTCACCCGCCAACCGCCCGGCGGCGGCTCAGGCTCAGCCGAAACGCTGTCGCAGGAGCGGCAGAACGCGCTCGGCGAAGAGCGCCATGGCTCGCTCCTGGTCGTCGCCCGGGAAGTGGAAGACCAGGTGGTCGAAGCCCCAGTCGAGGTAGGGCTTGATGCGCTCGACCATCTCTGTCGGCGTCGTCAGAGACGATCCAGCGCCGATGGGCCACGTCCTCGACCGTCCTGGCCAGGCGCTCCATCTCGCGCGGGTCTTCCACGCCCGTCTTCTGCTCGCCTGACAGCGCCAACGCGGCCCAGATCTTGGTGTCCTCCATCGCCCGGCCGCGGTCGGTGTCGAAGCTGACCTTCATCTCGACCATCTTCTCGATGGCGTCGCCGGCTCGACCGGACTTCTCCAGGCCCTCGGCGACGGCCGGCAGCAGGCTCTCGGTGTAGAGCTCGGGCGCCTTGCCCGAGGTGGAGATGTAGCCCTCGCCGATTCGCCCGGCCAGGCGTGATGCCGCCGGGCCGGAGCCGGCGATGTAGACCGGCACCGGCTCCGCCGGCCTGTCGTAGATGGTGGCGTTGTGCGTCTGGTAGTACTCGCCCTCAAAGGTGACGAAGTCCTCCCGGAAGAGCTGCTGCATGAGCTGCACCGACTCCTTGAGGCGGTGCGAAGCGTTCCTGCTGCGCCGGCCATTCGGCGCCCACGACGACCTCGTTGAGCGACTCGCCGGTGCCGACGCCGAGGACGATCCGGCCCGGCGCCAGGCAGCCGAGCGTGGCAAACGCCTGTGCCACCACCGCGGGGTTGTAGCGCAGGGTGGGGGTCAGCACGCTGGTGCCCAGGATGACTCGCTCCGTCGAGGCTGCCGCCGCGCCCAGCCAGGCGATGGCGTTGGGCGCATGGCCGTCGGTATGGCGCCAGGGCTGATAGTGGTCGCTGGTCCATACGGAATCGAAGCCGTGCTTCTCCGCGGAGACGGCGAAGTCGAGGAGCTGTCGGGGGCCGAACTGTTCAGCCGAGGCCTTGTAGCCGAGTCGAAGCATCGTGTCCTTTCAGAAGCGTCGTCGGCCGCCCGTACGCGGCCGTGTGCCCCGAATCATGCGGTGGAAGCGCGGTTCATGTCGAGAACCGATCGGCACCCCAACGGAGCCCGCCCGGCGGGGCTTGGGCCGTCGGCCAACGGAGCCTGCGCCGGCCAACGGAGCCTGCGCCGGCCAACGGAGCCTGCGCCGGCCAACGGAGACTGCGCCGGCCACCGGACCGACGCGAGCTACGACCCTGCCGGCCCGGCCTCTCCGCCGCCGGCCGCGATCGGCTCGCCCTCTCCGCCGCTGGCCGCGATCGGCTCGCCCAGCTCGCGGTAGGGGTCGTGCAGCTTGATCGGCTCGGCGGTCTTTGAGGAGCGACGGATGTTGAGGACCTCCACCAGCACCGCGAAGCCCATGGCGAAGTAGATGTAGCCCTTGTCGATGTGCTGCCCCAGGCCGTCGGCCACCAGCGTGAAGCCGATCAGCAACAGGAAGGCCAACGCCAGCATCTTGAGCGTGGGGTGGCGGTCGATGACGCGTGTGATGTAACCCGAGGCCACGAGCATCACGCCGACCGCGATGACCACCGCCGCGATCATGACGATGACCTCGTTGGCCATGCCCACCGCGGTGATGACCGAGTCGAGGCTGAAGATGATGTCCAGCAGCATGATCTGGACGATGACGCTCCAGAAGGAGGTCACCGGGCCGGTCTCGCGCTGGTGCTCGTCTCCCTCCATGCGGCCGTGGATCTCCCAGGTCGCCTTGGCCAGCAGGAAGAGGCCGCCGACGATGAGGATGATGTCGCGTCCGCTGAAGGGGTGGCCCATGATCTCGAAGAGCGGCTGGGTGAGGCCGATGACCCAGTTGATGCCGATCAGCAGCAGGATGCGCATGGCCATGGCGGCGAGGATGCCGACGCGCCGGGCCCTGTCACGCTGCTCGGGCGGCAGCTTGTTGGCCAGGATGGAGATGAAGACGATGTTGTCGATGCCGAGGACGATCTCCAGCGCCGTCAGCGTCAACAGCGCGATCCAGACCTCGGGGCTGGTCAGAAGCTCCATCTCATCATCCTCGCTGGCGGTGGCACGGGCAAGCGTAGCGCCATGGCTATCCCGGCGCGCGGTGACGTTGAGCCGCACGTAGTCGATGGCGAGGACGCCCAGGCGGTCCACCACGCCATTCGCCAGGCGGAAGAGCTCATCGTCGGGCAGGCCCGTGGCCGGTCGCAGGTACGGCGTCACGATGTAGTCGATCATCTCCTCGCGAGAGTCGAAGGCGATGGTCTGTGGCTGCAGCCAGGCCTCGATGCGCTCGAAGCCGTTGGCCGCCAGGCGCGCCGTCGTCTCGTCCACCCCGGCCATATGGAACGCGTCGGCCGTCTCGACACCCTGCTCACGCACGGCCATGATCAGGGCCGCGGCGTTGCCCTCGCCGCCGCACTGGAAGGAGAGTTGGCCGCCACTGCGAAGCACGGCAGCGATGCCCTCGAAGAGTGCGTCGTGGTCGATGACCCAGTGCAGTGCGGCGGTCGACATGACCGCGTCGACGGTGCCCTCGATGGGGAGCGGCGGCCGGCCAAGGTCCGCCTGGACGTAGGTGACTCGGTCACCGAAGCGCTGCAGGCGTTGAGCAGCTTGTTCCAGCATCGACGCAGAACCATCCAGTGCGATGACCGTGCCCGTGGTCAGCCGCTCCAGCAGCCGCTCGGTCACCCGGCCCGAGCCGCATCCCACGTCGAGCACGCGCTCAACGCCGTCCAGCACCAGCCGATCGAGCGCGGGAGTCCCCATGTCCGCGTGCGGTCCCGAGATGCGGTCGTAGTCGTCACCCTTCCACGACGCCTGGGGGCGCTTCGACGCCGGGGCGCGCTTCATCGAGCCACCCCCGCTGGCGTCCGCCGGCTGGCCGGACCGCCGGCGGCAGGACCGCAGTGGGGACAGTTCATGGTCGCGACAGACTAGCGAACCGGCAGTGTCGGTGGCACCCCGCTTGACGTCGGTGCCAGCGTCGGCAGGCGCTACGATGCAACTCCCATGACCGAAGCCGCCGCGACAGGACCCGGCAACGACACCGTCCCCGACGCCGACCCCGAGCGCCTCCTCGAGCTCATCCGTGCCGCCGTCATCGGCGACGACGAAGCCTTCGCCGGTCCGTTCGGCCTGCGTCGCCTCACCTATGCCGACTACACCGCGTCGGGTCGCAGCCTGGCCTTCATCGAGGACTACATCCGCGAGCAGGTGCTGCCGCTCTACGCCAACACGCATACCGAGTCGAGCGGCACCGGCCGCCAGACCACGCGCTTCCGCGAGGATGCCAGGGACATCATCCGCCGGGCCGTCGGGGCCACCCGCGACGAGCATGCGGTCATCTTCTGCGGCTCCGGCTCCACGGCCGCGGTGGACAAGCTCATCGGCATCCTCAACCTGCGTATCCCTGCCGACCTCGACCGGCGCTACGGTCTGGCCGACCACATCCCGCCGGAGCAGCGGCCGGTCGTCTTCATCGGCCCCTACGAGCACCACTCCAACGAGTTGCCATGGCGCGAGTCGATCGCCGACCTGGTCACCATCCGCGAGGACGCCGACGGCCACATCGACCTCGAGCAGCTCGACGCGGAGCTGCGTCGCTACGCCGAGCGCCCCCTGAAGATCGGCTCGTTCTCGGCAGCCTCGAACGTCACGGGCATCAAGTCGGCGACGCGTCGGATCTCTGTCCTGCTGCACCGTCACGGTGCCCTGGCCTTCTGGGACTACGGGGCCGCGGCGCCGTACGTGGGTCTGCGCATGTCGCCGCACCGTTCCGCCGTCGATGGCGAGCCCGCCGATGCGAGGCTCGACTACAAGGACGCCGTCTTCATCTCGCCGCACAAGTTCATCGGCGGCCCGGGTACGCCGGGCCTGCTGATCGTGCGCAAGTCACTCCTGACGAACTCCGTACCCACCGTCCCCGGTGGCGGCACCGTCGCCTACGTCAACGCCGAGGAGCACGTCTATCTCGCGGACCCCGAGCATCGCGAGGAGGGCGGCACGCCCGCCATCATCGAGTCCATCCGGGCCGGCCTCGTCTTCAGCCTCAAGGACGCCGTGGGTGCTGCGGTCATCCGCGAGCGCGAGGAATTGTTCATCCAGCGCGCCCTGCATCGCTGGAGCACGGTCCCCGGACTCGAGGTGCTCGGCCGCCAGGACCAGCCGCGCCTGTCCATCGTCAGCTTCGTGGTTCGCCACCGCGACCGCTATCTGCACCACAACTTCGTGGTCGCGCTGCTCAACGACCTCTTCGGCATCCAGTCGCGCGGTGGATGCTCCTGCGCCGGACCCTATGGTCACCGCCTGCTGGGCATCGACATCGAGACCAGCCACGAGTTCGAGCGCGAGATCAACCGCGGCTGCGAGGGCATCAAGCCCGGCTGGGTGCGCGTCAACTTCAACTACTTCATCGACGAGACCGTCTTCGAGTACATCCTCGATGCTGTCGAGCTCATCGCGCGGGACGGCTGGCGGCTGCTGCCGCACTACCGCCACGACCCGGCCACCGGCCTGTGGCACCACGTCGGTCGCCAGGCCGAGGCGCCGCTTTCGCTCCACGACATCCGCTACTCACGGGCTGGCCTGCGCTATCCGACCCATCGGCGCCAGGAGCCGCTCAGCCGCCTCGCCGACTACCTCGCCGAAGCCCGTGCTCTCATGGCCGAGCCACCAACCCCGGCCGAACCACCCCAGCGCAGCGCGGACCTGCTGGTCGGTGCCGACTTCGAAGGCCTGCGCTGGTTCCTGCTCCCAGACGAGGCCTTCGGGGAGTTGGCAGGGCAGGCCTGACCGCGGCTTGGCCCAGGGATCGGACGCGGAAGCGCCCCGCCTGCCCGGGGAGGGGAACAGGCGGAGCGCGATCAGTGCGGGCGCGTCCCGAGCGGCAAGTGGGAACCGAACCGGTGCTCCCGCACGGTGGTAGCCAGTGTCACCCGGTGGCCAGTGTCAGCTGGTAGCCAGTGTCATCTGTACGCCAGTGTCATCTGTAAGCCAGTGTGACCCGGTCGCCAACGGGCTTCTCGGACTAGAACAGCAGCAGGCGCAGCTGCAGCGGCATCTCGTCGAAGATGCAGTTGAGGAACGCCTTCTGGGCATCGGCTTGGCGGCCCACGATGCGATCGAAGACCAGCATCTGCCGTACGCGGGCCGCGGCGCGGTCCACGCTCGGGAACTCCTGCCACTGCGTGGCCTGGCCACGGTAGTAGCGGAAGCCGACACGGGCCAGGCTGCGCGTCTCGAGCAGCCAGTCGTTGTACGTCGGAACGCACACCGCGCCAGTGATCCCCGTCACGATGAGCGGTACGCCGGTCGCGCCGGTGCCGTGATTGTCGACCCAGTGCCGGATGTCCTGCATCAGCTCGACCGACAGGTTCGCCTTCTTGTAGTAGTTGCCGCTAGCGGCGATGTCCTCAAGCGCGATGACCGCCTGGACGATGATGCTGGGATGGCCCTCGTTCGCGCTGACGGCCGGGGCCGTGAAGGCTACGGTGCTGAGTGCGAGCAGTCGCGCTCAGCATGAGCATGGTGAAGCGCTTGGCGCGCATGGTGTAGATCCTCCTGTTCATCTGGCGATGGCTTGGTCCAACTCGTGGTTCATACGCATCGCTCTCCAGGAACGGACCCTCTCTGGCGGCTGCGAAGAGGGAGGAGCGCAGCCAGTCGCGATGTTGCGTTCAGGCACCATGCGCGCAGTAGGGCCATTGCGACCGAATAGCGCGATGGTGGGCCGAATAGGGCCATTCGGCCCATGTCTGGGGACCGCTCCGACCGAAACAGTCCGCTCGCTGTCAGGACCCCGCCCTCGCCGTCATCGGGGCCGCCGGGGACCCCTCCGTACTGGCACCGGAGGGGTCTCCAGCCAGCGGCCCGTCCGCACACGCATGGGAACCGCGCACCCCGGTGGGGACGCGGTCAGGGGCCCTCGGCGTGCGGTGGCGGCTCTCCCATGAAGAGCATGCCCTCCACGGACCAGGAGTGGAAAACATCGGTCGCCGCGGCCTGACGGGGAGTGCTGAACAGGATCGCTGTCAGGCCTTCGTGGGAGCCGGTGCCGGTCAGCTCGGTGATCCAATGCATGCCGCCCAGCAATTCGGCTTGGGGATCGGCGTAGCCGCGCGCCTGACCGGACCATCTCCCGCCGTCCAGGCTCGATCCGCGACTGATACCAGCCATGGCCGCGCCGTTCTCCAACGGCACGAAGTAGTCCGCGTTGATGAGTGTCTCGTAGCCGGCGATCTCCAGGCGCGGGTCGCCCAGATCCATCTTCCCTACCATCCACTGTGGTCGCAGCTGCATCCGGGGAAGGTCCTCGTTGAAGCGCGCATCATCAGACAGCCATTCGACCGTCTGGACCAGTGACCCACGAATGTAGGCCGGAAGCCCGCTGAAGTCGGCGTTATCCGGCTGGCTGGACGCTGCTCGTCCGGGACCATCCCAGTACGGTGCGTATCGCCCGAATCCCTCGGCGTCGGGATAGTCCGGCAGGGCTCCCGGGAAGACGATGCCCACGACCATGCCGGGATCCCCCCAGGCCTTGCCCAGGTCGTAGCGCAAGATCGCCGACAGGCCCGCGTAGGCGCCGCTACCGACGAGCTCAGCCTGTCGCAGACTACCCGCTCGGCCGGGAGGCTCGATGCTCACGAAGCCGCCTGTCCAGGCACCCTGGTCACTCTCGATCGAGAGTGACCCGGTGGCCACCGCAGCCCCGGGTTCGAAGCGCCGCTCGCGCTCGACCGTGCGCTGGACCCCCGAGAGGCGAACGTCGTCGAATTCGACATTCCCTTCGGTCCTGATGTCCACGACCTCGGTCCCGTCGGCCGCGGGCGTGGCTGTCGGCGCACCTTCGTCGAAGATGATCGGTGCATGGGTGATCGTGCCCGCGACGGGGGTGGCACCGTCCCGCGAGCTCGCTGGCGATGCCGCCGCAGGTGTGTCGACGGCGACCGCCTTGAGCGACTCGGCAGGCGTGTCCACGGCTCCGCCTGGCACCGACGACAAGGGGGCGCCGTCGCCCATGGTCGCGAGCAGATACACGCCGGCGCCGCCGACACCCATCATGGCCATCACCAGCACCCCGGTGGCGGTGACCAGCAGGAGGCTCGTCCCGCGCTCACGTCCCGGACGCCACAACCACCAGTCCCTGATGCGCCAGCCTCGTCGCCGGGGTGTCGCGCTGATGCGAGCCTGGATGGTCGGCACGAGGCTCGCCGGTGCTGACGTCGGCGCGCGCTCTGAGAGCCACTGGGCCAGGAGTTGGCCCAGCAGCCGGTCGGGACCTTCGGGGTTCGACCGATACTGCCGCCGCTGGTTCATGCCACCTGTCCTCCCTTCAACGGCACGAGCTCAGGCTCGGCCGCCAGGGCCTTGCGCATCGCGGCGCAGGCCCGCCAGACCTGGGACTTGACCGTGCCGACGGGCATACCCAGAGCAGCCGCTATCTCGGGGAACGAGTAGCCGAGGTAGTGATGCAGGACCAGGACGGTCCGCTGCTCCACGCTGAGATGGGCGAACCCGCGCCCGATCTGCTCGCTCACGATGCTCTGACGGCTGGGATCGTGCTCCTCGGAGAGCGGGCGGACTTGCCCCTCCACCTCGATGCGGCGGCGCTCGCGATGCGCAAGCTTGTAGCACTCCCTGACCAGCACACGGTGCAGCCACGCTCCGAACCGGTCCGGGTCTCGCAGGGCGGACAGGTCACGCCAGGCGACGACGAGCGCCTCCTGGGTGGCGTCTTCGGCGAGAGCGTCGTTGTGCAGGATCAGCCGCGCTACGGCATACAAGCGCTGCGCCGCCGCGCTTGCGAGTGCCGAGAAGGCCTCCGTGTCGCCGGCCATGGCTAGTTCGACCAGCTCCCGCTCGTTGCGGGTCTCTGGCTGTCCTGCACCTTGGTAGGTCCTCCATGCCATCTCATGGGCTCCTGCCAACGATGGGCGTTCTCGGCGACCATGGGTTCCACGCCACCGGGGAACGTGCGTCAGGACCGTGCCCGCGACTTGCCGCCGCAACCTCTCGTTCGCGCTCGATGCCAGCTCCAGCTCGGGGCCTCGCGGACCGACCGGTACCCACACCAGGGCGGCGCGCTGTTCGTCGCCGGGAGTCCTCCACCTGTGACAGTGCGACAGCAGGTCCGATGGCTGGCCCTGATCGGACCGATCCGGTTCGACCACCCTCGCGCGTACACGGCTGACGGGCAGGTACAGCGCGACCTCGCAGTCGCAGCCATCCCCGCCGACGGGAGGGTGTGACAGGTAACACTCCCAGTGCCCGCCGGTCGCGAGGAGGCCGGCGTTGTTGCAGAACGAGCGCAGTGCCCGCAGCGCGTTATACACATCAGCCGGCCTGCCGACGCAGCTCGTGCACAGGGCCGGACCGCCCGGCAGCGTGCCAGCGCGTGACGTGCCCGTGCGCCATGATGGGTTGCGCCAGTGGGATGCCAGCCTCCACCTCCACCAGCGACTCGGCATGGTGGAAGCGAGCGAAGAGCGGGCCTGCCGGTGCGAGGCCCTTGCACGCCGACCGCTTCCATGACCATCTCGTGGAGGATGGCGATGGTCCGTCGCAGCCGCTGTCGCTGGCAGGTGGCTCGCGCCGACGCCACATGCTGCTCACGGAGCCCGACCAGCCTGATCCCGGACTTCCCCTGGGCCGTCTGTGACATCGGGCCCCCTTCGCCCTACTGCCCTAAGACCGGCCAATCATGAAGGGGCCTAGGCACTCTTCGCTAGTGACATTCGGACTGTTCGCAGGTCGGCACGGCCCCGCTCGGTCGGAGGTCGAGCGGGGCCGTGCTGCCTCACCCCGTCAGGGCAGGGTCAGAGGCGGGGCGACGGCGTCGTGCCTAGGGGATGTCGTACTCCACCAGGCTGATACGGTCGAGGTCATCCGACTTGCTGCCATCGTTGCCCGGCCCTCCGCGCACCACGTCGCTGTACGTGTCGCGTGACACCAGGACGTCGTCGCCGCCGATGCCGAACATGCGGTCCTCGTGCGTGCCTCCGGTCAGCCTGTCGTTGCCCGGTCCACCGCGCAGGATGTCCACGTGGGTACCACCGTAGAGCCGGTCCGGTCCGCCGTTGCCGCGCAGCATGTCGCGCCCGCGCTGGCCCCAGAGGATGTCGGCATCGGGCCCGCCGCTGATGACATCAGCACCCTCCTGGCCCATGAGCACGTCGCGCCCGCTGCCGCCATCGAGGACGTCGGCGTCGGTGTCGCCCACGAGCAGGTCGCGCCCGCGACCCCCGCTGATGGTGTCGGCCTCCGTGCCGCCCAGGAGGACGTCGTTGCCGTTGCTGCCCTCGATGCTGTCACGCCCTGACGCACCCGCCAGGCGGTCATCCCCGTGACCACCGACGATGCGATCGTCGTCCGGACCACCGGAGACGCGGTCATGCCCGGCCCCGCCATCGATGGTGTCGCGACCATGACCGGCACGCACGATGTCGTCGCCGTCGTCGGCCCGGATGTCGTCGTCGTCCTTGCCCCCGATGAGCAGGTCCTCGCCGTCGTCGCCGCCGATGCCGTCGTCGCCGAGACCGCCGCGAGCGATGTCGTTCCCAGGCCCGCCGCTGAGCCGGTCGTCGCCCAACTCACCGAACAGCCGGTCATCACCGTACTTGCCCTGGAGGGCATCGTTGCCGTCGCCGCCGTAGAGCGTGTCGTTGCCGCCGCCACCGTGCAGCTCGTCCATCCCGTCGCCGCCGTAGAGCGTGTCATCGCCGCCGGCCCCGAAGATCACGTCATTCCCGCCCAGCCCGCAGATGACCTCGCCCTGCGGCGTTCCCATCAGGCGGTCATCGCCGTTGGTGCCCTGGATATCGCAGGCTTGCGCCGCCGCGACAGGGACCGTGATGGCCAGCGCCGACAGTAGGGCGCTGGCCAGGGCGATGCCCGTCACACGTGGCAGGGTCGTACCTCGATGCACCTTGAGCTTCTCGCGATACACCTGGAGCCTCCTTGCTGGCTGGATCGATACCTGGTCCGACGGGCGGCCCATGCATGCGGCGCCTACGTCCCGCCTGCCGCGCGCGCCGGAGCGAGCCCGTCGGGGTATAGACGTGTCCTCCCTAGCGCCAGTTCCAGCCCACGAGCAACATCAGGACGCCGGCCACGATCAACGTCGCGGCCATCACGACCATGCCGATGGTCATGCCGCCATCGGACTCTGCGCGTCCAGTAGACGATGCCCACGCCACCGATGATGGCCAGGATCGCCATGCCATAGAAGATGAGCGCCATCGAGCCCGTGCCCCTTCTCCTTCATCGACCCGGTGATCGGGTCGTGCCGCGAATCTACGTGGTGAGCGCGTCCTCGTGATCACGCTGTGCTCACCCGGTCAGTCGGCTGATACCTCGTGCAGCGGCGCGCCGTCGCGCTCGAAGGCGCTGATGTTGGCCATCGTCGTCTCGGCGATGTTGGCCAGCGCCTCCTCGGTGAAGAAGGCCTGGTGGGCGGTGATGAGCACGTTGGGGAACGTCAGCAAGCGGGCGAAGGTGTCGTCCTGGATGATGTTCTGGCTGAGGTCCTCGAAGAAGCCGATGGCATCCTCCTCCTCGTAGACGTCCAGCCCGAGGTAGCCCACGCGGCCGTCCTTCAGCGCCTCGATGGCGGCTTCGGTATCGATGAGGCCGCCGCGGCTGGTGTTCACGATCATCACCCCGGGCTTGACGCGAGTGAGCATCTCGCGATCGACGAGGTGGTGCGTCTGGGACGTGAGCGGCGCGTGCAGGGCGATGATGTCCGACTCGGCGAACAGCTCCGGCAGGTCCACGTACCTGGCGCCGAGACCGCGCATCTCGTCGTTGGGGTAGGGGTCGTACGCCATCAAGCGACAGCCGAAGCCGGCCATGATGCGAGCGAAGACGGTGCCGATGCGGCCGGTTCCCACCACCCCCACGCAGCGGCCATTCAGGTCGAAACCAAGCAGGCCATCGAGGGCGAAGTTGCCCTCGCGGACGCGGTTGTAGGAGCGGTGGGTGCGGCGGTTCAGGCCGAGGATCGAGTGCGACCGCGTGCTCGGCCACGGCATGCGGCGAGTAGGCCGGGACGCGCGCGACCCGGATGCCGACCTCCCTCGCCACCTCCAGGTCGACGTTGTTGAAGCCGGCTGCGCGGAGTGCCACCAGGCGGGTGCCTCCCTCGGCCAGCCCGCGCAGCACCTTCTCATCGAGCTCATCGTGGACGAAGGGGCAGACGGCCTCGTAGCCGGCGGCCAGTGGCGCCTGGTCACAGCAGAGCTTGGCCTCGAAGAAGTCCAGGTCGTGGCCGGCGTGCTGCGCGGCTGCCCCGAGGTACTTCTCGTCATAGGGCTTGGAGCTGAAGACGGCGACTCTCATGGCCGCAGACTAGTCCATGTCGCAGACAGGACGAAAGGCCGGGATCAACTCCCGGCCTCTCCGTCGCTGGTCGCCCCAGGGCGTTGGCTCTATTCGATCTCGTACTGGATGAAGACGTCGACCGAGAGCTCGACCTCGCCCGGCATGACCGGGGTCTTGGCCATGGAGTCCTCGGCGGCAGCGAAGGCCATCTCGCCACCATCCATGTAGATGGGCATCGGCAGCTCGCCGCCGGACTCGCTGATGCTGATGATGCCGGTGATGGTCACGCCGGCAGCGGCGGCCAGCGTGTCGGCCTTGGCCCGCGCGTCGGCGACCGCGGCCTCGCGTGCGGTCATCTCGGACTCGGTGGGGTCCTCGACGCGGAAGCTGATGCCGTTGACGTTGGTGGCACCGGCGGCGGTGGCGGCGTCGACCACGGCACCCACCGACTCGATGTCCCGGATCGTCACCAGGACCATGTTGTTGGCTTCCCAGCCCTCGATGGTGGCCGGCTCGTTGTTCCAGTCGTAGAGCGGGCTGAGGCTGAGGCTGGTGGTCTGGATGTCTGCCTCATCGATGCCCATCTCCAGCAGCGCGGCGATCATCGACTCCATCGCCTCCGCGGCCTTGCTGGCTGCCTCTGCGGCCTCGTCGCCCTGCTTGGTGACGCCGAGGCTGATGTCGGCGACATCGGGCTCGGCCTTGACCCGGCCGGTGCCGGTGACGCTGATGCTGTTACGGAAGGTATCGCCATCGTCGGTCTGGGACTGCGCCGTGGCGACGGCGGGGACGGTCAGCGACGCGACCAGCAGACCGATGGCGAGACCACCGGCGAGCCAGCGCGGGCCGGGTCGGGAGCGGGAGATGATGCCGTTCACGTTGATCGTTCCTCCGAGATTCTTCGAGACCAGGACGAGGCTGGACGGCCGTGGATGTGGCTGCCTCGCTCAGGCTAGACGCCGCGGTGCGGCAGCCGGTTCCCGCGAGCCTCGGCGGAGCTCAGCCGCGAAGCAGCGGGAAGATGACCTCGGTGAGCCAGCGGCTGGCATCCGGTTCGACGGAGGGATCGGTGAGATAGAGCTCCCAGGGGCCGCCGTTGGGTGCGAACGTGCTCGCGTCGAGCCAGCGCTGCATCGCCTCGTAGGTCGTGCCGAGCGACTCGTACGGACCGGCGTGGACGGCGATGGCGGCTGGTCCAGCCGGCAGCTGGCCCGGCTTGACTTCGCCTGCGGCGATGATCGGGGTGGCCACCATCGCCCCGGCCTCCAGGTCGATGGTGTCGCCGAAGGAGTGATAGCGGGCGAACGGCGCACCATCGGCCTCGATGGCTTGCTGCGCAAGGGCCTCCCTGACGGCTCTGAGCATCTGGCCGATGGCCTCGGGAAGGCCGTCGCGAGGCACCTCCCGGCGAACGCTCGCCGTGTAGTGGCTCCGAAGGACGCGAAGCTCGATCTTTGACGACGGGGCTCGTGAATCAGCCATACAGGCACCTCGCTGGTCGGACGTAGTGAATGTGGGGCATGTGACGCCGGATGGCAAGCCGCCGATGGTCCCGTTGTTGACCCTTCCGCTCCACGCTCGCGAGGATTGTACGTCGGGCTGGGGGTGTCCGAGCCGCCCCACGAAGCCCTTCCGCCGGTCGCCATCCGCGCGGGATGGCCGCCGGCGAGGGTAGGCTCCGGGCGATGAGGCGCCGCTGGATGCTGATCGTCGTGCTGTGCGCGCTGTGGCTGGTCCCGGCCGCCACCCTGGCCGAGGAGACCCATCGCGACCTCTGGCTCGATATGCCCACGAACCTCGGCGGCTTCGAGCCGGACATCGTCATCACCAGGGGTGTCGAGCACGTCGCCGACCTTGCGGCAGATGACCCGACGCGCATGGACCTGGAGACCTTCCTGGCCTCGGTCGGTGCTGACATCGAGGACATGGATTCGGCCTATGCCCTCGTCTCGCAGGACGACTACTTCAGCTTCGTCGTCGCGATCCGGGTGGCCGGAGCCGGGCCGGGCTCACTCCTGCCGGCATACCTGCCCATCCTCTATGGCGACCTCGTCGACGCCACCGGCAGCGCCGGCAACGTCGGCGGCAAGGACGTCGTGATCATCTCGTCGGTGGGCAGCGATGACGAGTACGTCGAGCTGTTCGTGTACGACCAGGGCGACACGATCTGGCTGCTGCAGGGCCCGGCGGACGTCGTCGAGGCCACGTTGCAGGGCCTGCCCGACCCGACACCGGGCGCCTCGAGCGAGGCACCCGAGGGCGGGTAGGCGGGGTCCGACACCAAGGGGGAGAGCATCAGACCCCGCCCTGAGGCGTGCCGGCCACCGGGCCGGCGCATGTGGTCTACGGGGCTGCCGGGCTCATGCTGCCGGGCTCCATGCTGCCTAGGCAGGTGTGCTGCGTCGGGCCAGCTTCTGGAACTGCGCGGGGACCCACCACTTCAGGAAGTACAGGCGACAGCCGAGGCAGTAGCCCGTCGCCGCCAGGACGGCCTGCAGTGCGCCCACCCCCGCAGCCACGACCCAGCCGAGGGTCGGCAGTCCGATGAGGAACAGGGCCGAGGCAAAGGTGAAGCCGATGAAGCCGAGGGCCTGGGCGAAGCGCGGTGGCAGCTCGTGCTCCAGCTCCCTCGGAGGAGCGATGCCGAAGACGCGTCGGATGACCGGCCAGGGACGTCCCAGGATGGAGTAGCGCGTACCGAAGAAGGCGCTGACGCCGAGGGCAGCCGCGAGGAAGGCCACCACCACCGGCGCGCCGAGAGCGAAGCCGCCCACGAGGATCAGGACAGACAGCGCCGCGCCGAAGCGATGCCCGCGCGGGTCGATCATGCGACCGGCGCTGGTCGCTCGAGTCTGGCCGGGCTGACCGGTGGTCGCGGTCATGGCTGTCTCCTTGGGTGGTGCGTGCGTCTCTCCTGGACCTTTGACGGTACGGCCCATGTGATGGCGTGTCCAATCGAATTGTGCGACTCTTCTGATCGATTCGACCGTTCACCCTGGAGGCCGACGATCATGGATATCCCCCGCCTGGAGGCGTTCCTGGAGGTGGCCCGGCTTGGTTCGATGCGCGCGGCCGCCCGCTCGCTGCACCTGGGCCAGCCTGCCTTGAGCGCTCGCATCGTGGCACTCGAGGACGAGCTCGCAGCCCGCGTCTTCGAGCGCACCAAGCGGGGCGTGCGACTGACGCTGGCCGGCCGGGCGCTGCTGCCCCATGCCGAGCGGGCGCTCGACGCCGTCTCGGCAGGACGGACGGCGGTGAGCCAGGTGGCGCAGGGCGACGACGGGGAGCTGGTCATCGCGGCGGTCTCGGCCATCAATGCGTCCGTGGTACCGGAGCTGGTGGCGCGCTTCCGCCGCTACCACCCCGGCGTGCACCTCTACGTCCACACCGGCTCCGCCGAGCGGATCACCGAGCTGGTCACCTACGGCACCGCCCGCCTGGGGCTCATCGGGGAGGCCGCGCCGTCGCGCGACCCACGACTGAACGTGACCCCGCTCTACGAGGAGCGGCTGATGCTGACGGCGCGACCAGAGCACCCCTTCGTGGCCGAGGGGCCCATCCCGCTGGCTCGGCTGGCGGACGCGACCCTGGTCTTCTATGACCGCGGGTCGGACGACTATGAGCTGGCCCAAGTCCCTGCTGCGGAAGGCACGCGTGACGCCGTACGGGGTCATCGAGGTGGACAGCGTCGACACCGCGCGACGGTTGGTGGCACGCGGCCTGGGCGTGGCGTGGCTGCCGTCGACCGCGGCCGTTCCCGAGTTCGAGGCAGGGCGGCTGGCGGCCGTGGGACTGGCTGATGCGCCCGAGACGACCCGACGCATCGTGGCGCTCGAGCTGGCCGAGGCCTCGACGTGGGTGCCCGTGGAGACGCTGCGTCGCCTGCTGGGGGACGTGGCGTCGTTCGTGCCTGGCGCGACCGCGATCCGCGATGCCAGCGGCTGACGACCTCCCGCCAGGCGACGCGGCTCCTGCGCTTGGCCAGCTGGAGCACACTGTGCAGGCGATGGCTCCTTCGCGCTGGATCGTTCCGCTCCTGTGCGCCCTGGCGGTCGTGGCCTGGGGCATCCCCGTGCGGGCCACGCCCGACGTGCCCGTGTTCGTGGGTCCCGCCTCGCTGGAGATGGAGGGAACACGTGGGGCATGGACGTGGCGCGACGTGCGCTTTGGCACGGACGAGATCAGGGCACGTGCCACGCTGGTACCTGGCGGGGCGTCCTGTTCGGTTCGGCTGCGCGTGATGACCGACGGCGAGCCAGTGGCCGAGGCGTCGTTCCATGCCAGCCTGGAACGCGCGTGGGCATCGGCCCGCTGTTGCGGGTCGCCCATGTGCACGGTGGCCTGCGCATCGACAGCGACTGCCGGGAGTGGCTGGTGCAGCTCGAACCGCTGCCGGACCGCCACCTCGCGGCTGGCATCGAGGAGCGTTCCTACCCGGTCCATGGTGAGCGCCTCGAGGAGCTCAGCGCGCAGCTCGAGCAGGTCAAGGGCAGGTGGGCCGCCTACAGCCGATGGCACACCAGCTGGACCTTCACCATGGAGCGCGCCGAGGACGGGAGCGCCTGCACCGTGACGGCTGGCGACGCCACCGTCGAGGTCAGCCTGACGCTGCCCGACTGGAGGAAGCCAGCCCGGGTACGGGCCGGCCGTGGAGGCACGCTGGCAGGCGTTCGTGGAGCGCCTGCGCGTCCACGAGCTGGGACACGTGACCATCGCCCTGCAGGGTGCCGACGCCATCGAGGACCGCCTCGAAGCCGGCTTCAGCGCAGCAAGCTGCAAGCGGGTCGGCCATGAGGCCGACGCGGCGGCCAGGCGGATCTTCGAGCGCTACGCGAGGGCGACCCGGCGCTATGACAGGCAGACAGAGCACGGACTGAGCCAGGGCACCGACCGGTGGTAGGCGTGCACCGATGCTGACGCGTGCACCGATGCTGACGCGTGCCTGAGGCCTCGCGCGTGCCTGAGCCCGCATCCTCGATGGGCTCAACGACGCCCAGCGTGAGGCGGTGCTGGCGGTCTCGGGGCCGGTGGCCATCATCGCCGGCGCCGGCAGCGGCAAGACGCGCGTGGTGAGCCACCGGGCAGCCTATGCGGTGGCGACGGGCGTGGTGTCCGAGCGCGAGGTGCTGCTGGTCACCTTCACCGAGAAGGCCGCCGGCGAGATGAAGGCCCGCGTGCGCGAGCTGGGCCTGGCGAACGTGATGGCGCGTACCTTCCACTCCGCGGCGCTGGCGCAGCTGCGCCACTTCTGGCCCCTGCGCCACGATGGCGCGCCGCTGCCGGAGGTGATGGCGGACAAGTGGCGCATCGTCTCGCCCCTGGCCCGCGCGCTGCCGGGCGGTTACCGCTTCACGCCAGCGCGGGACCTCATCGACGAGATCGAGTGGGCCAAGAGCCGCCGTCTCACGCCGTCCACCTACCCGGCGAGGGCGGCTGGTCGGACGCCGCCCACCACCATGGAGCTGTTCGTGCGGCTCTTCGGAGACTACGAGCGGGCCAAGTCACGCCGGGGACTCATCGACTTCGACGACATCCTGCTGCACACCGTGGAGCTGCTCGAGCGCGACGAGGAGGCAGCCGCGGCGGTGCGCTCACGCTATGGCTGGTTCACCGTCGACGAGTACCAGGACACCACGCCGCTGCAGGCGCGATTGCTCGAGCTGTGGCTGGGCGATCGGCGTGACCTGTGCGTGGTGGGCGACGAGGACCAGACCATCTACACCTTCGCCGGTGCCACCCCGGAGCACCTCGTCGGCTTCGGACGGCGATACCCGGGCGCCCGGGTGATCCCGCTCTTGGCCAACTATCGCTCCAGCCCACAGGTCATCGCCCTCGCCAACAAGGTCCTGGCGTCCGGTGGCAGTGACAAGCAGCTGGTGGCCACCTGCGCCGATGGCCCGCTGCCGCTGCTGCGTGCCTGCGCCTCGGCGACGGCGGAAGAGGCCTTCGTGGTGGCGCAGGTCAGGGAGCTGTTGCGCGACGGGGTCAGGGCAGACCAGGTCGCCATCCTGGTGCGTCTCAACGCCCAGACCGCCGGGTTCGAGGCGGCCCTTGCGCGAGCCGGGATCCCGTACCACCTGCGCGGGAAGCGCTTCTTCGAGCGGCGCGAGGTGCAGGTCGCGGTGCGGGCGCTCGGGCGTGTCGCCGACGACCTGGCCGGCGCTGCCCTGCTGGCCGAGGTGCGGCATGCCTGGGACCGAGAGCTGGGCTTCGATCTCGACGCCGAGCCGGAAGGGCGTGAGGCACGCGAGCGTCAGGCATCGCTGTCGACGCTGCTGGCCATCGTGGCCGAGCTGGTTGCCGCGGAGGGGGCGGATGGAAGCTCGGTGCGCGAGGCGCTCGAGCGGCGCGCCGAGAGCGAGCGCGCCAACGATGCCCATGGGGTGGAGCTGTTGACGCTCCATCGTGCCAAGGGCCTGGAGTGGGAAGCGGTGTTCATCCCGATGCTCGAGGAGGGCTCGCTGCCGGTGGGCCAGGCGGCGGCTGACGAGGCGGCGCTGGCCGAGGAGCGACGCCTGCTGTATGTCGGCATCACGCGCGCCCGGCGCCACCTGGTGCTGTCCTGGGCACAGGAGCGGCCATCGGCCACCGGGAAGCCACAGCAGCGCAGCCCTTCGCGGTTCCTGCGGGGCCTCGGGCTTGGCGCCGAGGGTGCACGGCGAGGCGCACCTGGATCGCTCACTCAGTCGGCCTCAGTCGGCAACCTCGACGGCGGGCGGGCGCCCAGTGCCGCGCGGGCTCGCCTTGGCGCGGACGACGCGGTGCTCTTCGATGCCCTCAAGGCGTGGCGACTGGAGCGGGCGCGGGCCGACCAGGTGTCGCCGTTCATCGTGGCCTTCGACACCGTCATCGCCCAGATCGCCGAGCGGCGGCCACGAACCTCGGCGCAGCTGCTGGCGATCCCCGGCATCGGGCCGGGCAAGGTCGAGCGCTACGGCGAGGAGATCCTCGCGCCATCGTCGCCGCGGGATCGGGTTGACGCTGGCCTAGCGGGATCGGGTTGACGCTGGCCTAGGTGCGGATGATCCAGTCGGGCTGGACGCTTCGCTCGTAGATGAGCCTGGCGTTGGGCATGTCGTTGTCTTCGAGCTTGGCCCGGATGGCCGGCTCATCGAGGCCGAAGTCGACCCAGCGCTGCCGATTGCGCGCCTCCAGCGTTGCCATGTCGGTGACGATGAGCACCGTGCGGTCGAAGAACGGCCGCAGGCTGGGCCACGGCGGATCATCCAGGAGCAGATAGTTACCTTCGCTCACGACCAAGCGGACTGACTGGTCGATGAGGATGGCACCGGCACGGGCGATCTCGATGGTGCGGTCGAAGCGCGGTACCGCCACGCTCTCCTCGTCGTTGGCCGTGGAGCCGACGAAGGGCGGCGGCGAATCCACCCACGTCGAACGTGTGCGGTGCGCCTTTGCGGGGCCGCCAGCCGCGCGGGATGAGGGCCTCGTCGTCGTAGTGGAACCCGTCCATCGGCAGCAGGGCGGTGCTGCCGGGCTCGAGCGCGTTGAGGTGACGCTCGGCATCGGCGGCGATGGTCGACTTGCCCGACGCCGGGGCGCCGGCGATGGCCACGATGCGTCGAGCGCCTGCGGGCATGTCGTGCAGGTACGTCTCCAGGTGACGGAGGAAGCTGTCGCGGTCGAACTCGAGCGGGCTCACCGCCGCATGATAGGCGGCGCGGGAACCAGCATCGCGCCAGCTGCGCCGCGGTCAGGCCACCTCGATGCGGGCGAGGGGATGCTCCGCATCGGCCTCGAGCGGCGTGCTGGGATGGCAGGTGAAGTAGATCGACCTGGCAGGTCTGGGCGAGCTCCTCGATGGAGCGTGACGCTCGCTCGGCGCGCTCCTCGTCGAAGTTGACGAGGATGTCGTCCATGACGATGGGCAGCGGCTCGCCGGACGTCTCCACGAAGTGCTGCACCAGGCCGAAGCGCAGCGCCAGGTAGAGCTGTTCGGAGGTGCCGCGGGAGAGCGCGGGCAGGGCGATCTCGACGCCATCACGGCGCTGGATGCCGCGGATGTCCTCGCCCAGCGGGGCCACGATGCGCTCGTAGCGGCCATCGGTCCACTGCCGGAAGAAGTGCTCGGCCCTCTCCACCACGGCCGGTCGGTGCGCCTCCTCGTACATGCTGCGCGACCGCTTCAGGACGTGGTGGGCGAGCGCGAACACGGTCCAGCGCTCGGCGGCCGCCTCCAGGCGTGAGAGCAGGTCCTCCCGTTCCTGGCGCAGCTCGGTGGGGTCGGCATCGATCTCCATCCCGCTGCGGCTCGCCCGCAGCCGTCCGGCATCCTGGTTGAGCGTGTCCCGTTGATGCTCGAGCGTCGTCAGCTGCTCGGCGATATCGGCCAGCTCCGCCTTCACCTCGGCGATGTCCTCGACGGCATCGAGGTCGGCCACCAGCTCCTGCAGTGCCGGGCCAGGGCCTGACAGCGTGGTCAGCGTCGCCCGGGCTGCCTCGATGCCGGCCTCGAGCTCGGCAGCACGGCGTGAGCGTTCGACCTCGACGCGGAGCGCCGTGGCGTCATCCGCCGCAGACTCGGCGAGGAACGCCTCGAGCTCGGCCTGGGCGAAGTCGCGCCCACCCTCGGCCGCTGCCACGGCCGCCTGTCGCTCTTCGAGGTCATGCGCCAGGTCCTGTCGAGCGCGCTCACCGTCGAGGGCATCGGCGAGGCGCTTGGCCAGCAGGGTCGCGGCGGCATCGACGTCGGCGCCGATGGCCGTGCCCGCGGGATCGGCGCCGACGGCCAACAGCGAGCGAAGCGCCTCGACCTGCGCCACGTAGCCGGTGTACTCCTCGCGGAGCTCGTCGTTGCGCAGCTCGGCCTTGCGCTGGGCGGTCGCGACGCCCTTGGCGGAGGTCACCGAGTCCACCACGTGGCCGGCGGTCTCACGGTCGAAACCAGGATCGAGGTCGTGCGCGGCGAGCCAGTCGGCCCACTCCTTGCGCGCGGCCTCCGACGCCGTGACACGCTTCTCGACCTCCGTCGCCAGCTCGACCACCCGACGGGCCTGGGCGTCGACCGCGGCCCGTGCCTGTGTCTCGTGCTCGATAGCCTGGGTGCGGCGCGACTCGCTCTCGCGGTCAGCGGCGATGGTGGCGCGGAACGCCGCCAGCTCGTCCGCATCGGGCGCTCCAGTCAGGCCGGCCGCGGTGGCGACGGCCGCCAGCTCACCCGCCAACCGCTCGGCTTCCCGTGCGGCCAGCAGCGCTGCGTCAAGCCGATCCTGGTCGCGCTGCAGCCGACCTCGCTCCACCTCGAGCGCGTCCTGCAGTCGCTCGACTTCGACCAGCGACGGCGCCGCGCCGAGCCCCAGGAGCGGACCCAGCCGCTGGATGGTCTCGTTCGCACGGCGGACTTGCTGCTCCAGGCGCTCGCGGGTGGCGGCCCCATCGGAGGCACCCCGAGCTCGCAGCAGGTAGGCCAGGATGGCGGCTCCGACGAGGCCGGCCGCGGCCACTGCGAGCGTGACCGCCAGCGTTGCCTCCAGCAGCAGCAGGATGACCGCGAGCACCAGCGCGCCGATGCCAAGAGCGAGCGGTGCCAGGAACCAGCGCTGGGCCGGGCCGGTGGCGGACTCGGCGAGGGCGATGGCACTGGGCAGCAGCTCGGCGGCTGCGTCCCGGGATCCCAGCGCAGCCGACAGCTCGCGTGCCTGCGCACGTCGCTCGTCCAGTGCCGCCCTTGCCACGGCCGGGTCGTCGGCCGGCCTGTCGGCAGCCAGGCGCTGCTGCGACACCAGTCGGTCTCCGAGCGTCTCGATGTCGCGCAGCACCCGCTCCCGCAGCGCCGATGCGGGTCGCCCGGCGAGCGCCTCGCTCAGCTCTGCCGTACGAGCGGCAGCGACCTCGACCTGCGCCTCGGCGTTCTTCAGCTGCTCCTGCGCCGCCTCGTGGCTGCTGCGTGCGCCTGCCAGGGCCTGTTCGGCGGCCGCGAGCGAGGTGCGGAAGCGACCGGAGATCTCCGCCTTCACGGCGATGGAATCGTCGAAGCCCTCGACGCGCTCGATGGTCCAGTCTGCGCCCAGGCTGGCGAGCATGGCGGCCATGGCCGCACGTGCCTCGGTCAGCTCGCGTTCGCAGCGCGAGCGTTCAGTGGAACGGGCGGCCTCGGTCCGGGTGGCCTCGGCCAGCGCCGTCAGCTCCTCGCGTCGGTCGAGGGCGGCCTGGTCGACCGTCGCCTCGTCCAGCCGTGCCTGCACACGGTCGCGCTCACGCACCGCAGCATCGACGGCCTTGCCGCTTTCGGCGAGGCCGGTTTCGAGCGCGCTCAGCTGCTCCAGGATGGCGGGCGCGAAGGGCCGCACCTCGGCCAGTTCGGCCCGCGTGTCCTGCAGTCGTCGCAGCTCCAGCCACGTCTGCCAGGCGTCGATGAGCCGCCCGCGGCGGCGATGCTCGGCGGCCAGGCCGTCGTGCTGCCGGCCCAGCTCGGCCAGCCTGGCGAGGACGTCGTCCAGCTGTGCGCCTGCCTCGGCGTAGGCCCGTGGCAGGTCGCGATCGGCCAGGTCTCGGTCGATGTCCTCCAGGCGCTTGAGCAACTCGTTGATCTCGGGCTTGCTGCCAGCGGACCTGAAGCAGACCTCCATGCGCTGGCGCAGGTCGCCTTCCACCTTCAGGCCGGAGACGCCGCCGGTACCCAGGCCGGCGCCGTAGATGCGCGCCGCGACCTCGTCGTCCTTGAGCGTCTGGAAGCGGGTGAGCTCCTGTAGCCCGAAGGCGAAGATGTTCTGGTAGACGGTGGACTCGACACCCTGCAGCAGCAGCGCGAGGTGCGCCGCGCCAAGGTCACGGTCGGCCTCGATGACGCGGAGCCGGCCCTCGCCGCCTCGCTCCCCGTAGCGCTCGATACGCAGCTCGCGGCCGTCCTCCATGACGACGTCCAGCCAGCCACCGCGCGTGCCACCGTTGACGGCGCGATAGCGGTTGGTCTCGAAGCCGAAGAGCATCGCCCGGGTGAACGCAAGGAGCGTGGTCTTGCCAGCTTCGTTAGGTCCCCTAACGACCGTCAGACCGGACGCCGGTGCCAGCCGCGCGCCGTGCAGCTGGCCGAAGCCGTCGATGGCGATGGTGTCGATGCGCACGCGCTAGCGCTCGTCGCCCAGTCGGTCGAACAGCAACGTCTCGACCTCGTCGAGCAGGGTCGCCACGTCCGCGGCATCGGGTCGCGCAGCCTTCAGGTACTTGCGTGCGCGGCTGTTGGCGTAGAGCTCGTCGAGCACCGTGTCGACCGCAGCCACGCTGGCAGCAGCCGCGGCATCGGCATCGGCATCTCGCGGCATCGACATCAGTCACGCGCACCGGTCGAGCCGTCGGCCACGGCCAGCTGCCCACGCATGACATCGAGGCGGCGCAGCAGGTCGCCCACGAAGTCGTCCGCCTTGCGGCGCTCCACCAGGTCCAGCTCGGGGCGGGTGCGGTCTCGCAGCGACTCGATCCAGGCGAAGGGCTCGGCCGTGCCCAATCCGTCGCGAGCCGCGACGAGGACGTCACCGAGCACGCCCGCCCGTGCCAGGGAGGCGTGGAGCGCTCCGCGGCCGACGAGACGTACGCGCGCGACGACCGAGCGGCCAGCGGCGGTGCGGGCGGCATCGACCGCGCACATGACCGCATCGATGAGCGACTCATGGGTAGCCAGGTCGCCGATGGGGACGTCGAGGATCTGCCAGCGCACCACGTCGAGCGGACGGAACAGCGGGCGGATGCGGCCGCCGTCATCGACGTCGACGAGGTAGCAGCCGCGCGGCTCGGTCTCGCCCGGATCGCGACCCTGCGGATTGCCGCAGTAGACGGTCACGGGGCGCTCGCTGGAGAGGACGCGCTGGGCGTGGATATGGCCCAGGGCCCAGTAGTCCATGCCGGCGGCACGCAGGTCGGCCATGGTGCAGGGGGCATAGTTGGCGTGGCCTTCCGCACCGCCTACGTTGGCGTGCAACAGGCCGATGGCGAAGGTCGCATCGGGTTCGCGCTCGAACCACTTGGCGAGGTTCTGCTTGACGTCGCGCTGGTGATAGCTGATGCCATAGATGCGGGCGATCTCAACGCCGCCGCGCAGCACCGGAACCGCAGTGACCTTGTGCGCTGGGAACCGATGTGCCAGCGGCGGCCAGGTCACGCTGGGTTCCCAGCCATCGAGGGGGTCGTGATTGCCTGTGACGACGAAGGATGGGATGCCTTCGTCCGACAGCCGCTTGAGGCCGTCGCGGAAGACGAGCTGACCGCGCAGCGTGCGGTTGGCATGCTCGAAGGCGTCGCCGGCGACGAGGAGGAAGTCGGCCTCCTCCTCGAGCGCCAGGTCGACGATGGCATTCCAGGCGCTGATGGTGGACTCACGTAGCGCCCGCACGACGTTCGCGGGCGCCTCGGTGGTCAGCCCGACGAAGGGGCTGTCGAGATGCAGGTCTGCGGTATGGACGAAGCGGAACGCCAAGGACTATCTCCCTCGTAGGGGAGTCTACGGCGCGGCAGCCCCGGGAGTGGCTCGCCGACCGGATGGCTCACGATGCTCCTGGTTCGGTGTCGTGTCGCCCAGCCTGGGCGTTGGTCGTGCCACCTGTATGGCACGCCCAGCAGCCACGATGGCGAGCATGCCACCTCGACGCCGACGTCCGCGATCGGCTGGGCACCCGCGAGCGAGCCAGCTATCGCCGCTGCCTGCCGATACCGTCAGGTCCTGGGTTCCAAGCGGGCTCGCAGCGTGGCACGCCCTCTCGAGATCCAACTCGCGACCGTGCCCTCGGGGACATCCAACATGACGGCGATCTCTCGCTGCGTATAGCCATCGACGGCATGGAGCAGGAGCGCCGACCTCGTCCGCGCATCCAGGTCGTGAAGCACGGCCAGCAGGTCCGGGTCGACGCTGTCGTTCCATGCCGAGGGCTCGCCGCGTCCCAGCATCCCGAGCCAGCGCCGGCGTCCTCGGAGGTGGTTGAAGGCCAGCCGCAGGGCGATCGTGTAGAGCCAGGCTCGCACGTCGCGACCGTCGAAGCGCGCCCACGACCTGTAGGCTCGGAGGTAGGCCTCCTGGGCGACAGCCTCGGCGTCTGACACGCTGCCCAGGACGAGGACGAGGCGACGCACGAGCGGTGCGTAGTGCGGCCAGGTCGCCGCCTCGAAGGTAGCGGATGCGTCGTCCGGAGACTGTCGCTGCCGTTCGGCGACGTGGGTGCTGGCAGGAAGGTGTTCGATCCTTTCCACGTCAGGGCATCTTCATCCGGAAGCAGGCCCCGGTGCCCGTGGCGTCCGCGCGCTGGTCCACGACCATGTAGAGCGTGCCATCGATGATCGAACCAGGGACGACGTACCCGTGCGCAGGTGCCTTGGTCTGCTGAACGGATCGGCCGTCCTTACCCGTCCCGGACTCGACCTGCCAGACGACGTCCACGAAGCCCTTGCGAGTCAAGAAGGCTTCCGCCTGCGGCGGGCTCATGCACTCCATGTCGGCTCCGTGGAGGGGCTGACCGCGGTTCTCGACGCCCTCATGGCCGCGGACGGCTTCCAGAACGACGCCTCCAGCCACGGCCGTGGCGCCCAGGACCAGCGTCAGGCCGAGCCGCGACGAGACCAGGGGACCCGACTCGACGGCGCAGCGACCGGATGTCGGCTGGCCTGGGCGGCAGCCCTGCGACGGGCGCCCGGGCCTCGAGGGCCGCCAGTCGCGCATCGAGGTCGTCGGTCTGCATGGGTGTTCCTCCGGTGCGGCCCATCATCGGGCCTTCACTCCTACAACACCGCAGGGTCGTCGATCCATGCATCCAAAGAGCAGCTCGGGGTCCCCCTCTTCGGCGGCTGACCGTCACGCCGCGCCGTCCTCGGCAGCGGCCACGTCGATTCCGAGGTGGTGAGCGAGCGCTGTCCGCACCGCTGACCGGACGTGGGTGTCAGTGATGTACTGCACCCGTCCGGCCACCTCCAGCGCGGTGATCCTCGCAAGGTCGATGGTGCGCAGCTGATGGCACAGGATGACGGCATCGCGGGTCTGGCCGGCCTGCCCTGCGGCGATCGGGACCTCCCCGGGATACTTCGCCGCCCGCGCCGAGATGGGACAGACCGCCGCCATGCCCGAGCGGTGGAAGGGTTCGTAGGAGACGACGAGCGCCCGACGCTGACCGCCTTGCTCGTGCCCCACCGTGGGGTCGAAGTCCACCAGCACGACGGCCCAGCGCAACGGCCTCCCTACCCCGGCCATGATCCCGGCTCGTCGTACTCGTCCGCGATCGCGGTCATCTCGGTGCGGAACTCGGCATCGCCCGAGGCAGTCGCCCAGAGATCCGCCTCCTCGCACTCACGGATGTCTCGATAGAGCCTCTCGATCGCCAGCTCGACGACCCCGTCCTGGCTTGGCGCCGCGCCGTATGGCCCGGCGAGCTCCCGGACACGCGCCACGGTCTCCGCGTTGAGGTTGTAGGTGCGCTTCACCTTGCTCGACATACACCCATGATACACGTGTAATCAACACGTGTCGTATCCGAACCCGTGCCACTGGGTTCAAGGCCGCCGGAGCTAGTGGCATAGCGGGTATTGACAGTAGAACGTGATGCTGTCATGATGCGCCCATGCCGACGGAACAGGAGTACTCGATCGGGGAGCTGGCGGATCTCGCTGGAGTGACGCCACGGACCATCCGCTACTACGTCTCGATCGGCCTGTTGCCGGCACCGGAGTCGGCCGGGCCGAAGACGCGCTACACGGACGGTCACCTCAAGCGCTTGCGCCTGATCCGGCACCTCCAGCGACAGCACCTGCCGCTGGCGGAGATCGGCCAGCACCTCGCCAGTCTCGCCGACGAGGCCGTCGAGGAAGCCCTCGACTGCCGGGGTCTCGGTCCGACCGACCGACTCGGCACTCGAGTACATCGACCGGCTCAAGGGGACGGCGCCACCTGGCGTCGTGGCCCGGCAGTTGCGGATGGCAAAGGAGATCAGCCCCATGGAGCCCTGGCCCACCAGCCAGGCACTCGCAGAGACGCGTCCAGCGGAGCGCAAGGCCCCCCTGGACACACGCACGCGCTGGGAACGCGTGCCGCTCGGCGAACACGTCGAACTACACATCCGCCAGCCAATGGACCGGCGGACGCACAAGCAGATCGAGCGCCTCATCCGGCTCGGACGGGAGATGCTCGAGGAAGGGGACTGACCATGCCATCGACCAACCGTGAACAGCGACTCCAGGCCCGCCAGGACCGCCGGCTCATCCGCACCCGCTGGCACAGCAAGCGTTTCGTGGTGGCCCAGGTCACCGCACCGGAGGCGCTGACCAGCAGCGAGCGCGCACCGGTCAACCTCGCCTTCGTCATCGACCGCTCCGGCTCCATGGCCAACGGCCGCCTCGCGCTGGCGATGAAGGCGGTGGAGGAGGGCATCGCGCGCCTCAAGCCATCCGACCGGTTCAGCGTGGTCGTGTACGACGACCGAATCGACTCGCTGGTGAGCGGCGCCTTCGCCACGGCGGAGGCCAAGCTCGACGCCATCGGGCGCCTGCGGGGCATCGATGCCCGCGGGACGACCAACCTCGGAGCGGGCTGGCTGCGTGGCTGCGAGCACGTCGCCACCGGGCTGCTGGAGCTTGGCGTCAACCGCGTGCTGCTGCTGACCGACGGCCTTGCCAACCGCGGCATGACCTCGCTCGAGGAGCTGGAGCACCACGCGGCGCAGCTGCGCACGCGCGGCGTCTCCACCTCCACCTTCGGGGTCGGCGACAGCTTCAACGAGGTCCTGTTGCAGGCCATGGCCCAGGCCGGCGGCGGCCAGTTCTACGACATCGCCTCCGCAGCGCAGATCCGCGACCACATCGAGAGCGAGGTCGGTGAGACCCTGGAGGTGGTGGCACACGGCGTCAGGCTCGACGTCACCTTCCCCGACAGCGTGCGCGTGGAGTCACTGGGCGCCTTCCAGGCCCGCATCGCTCACGGCCGCGCGATGCTGGACCTGGGCGACCTGGTGTCGGGCCAGCAGGTGGAGGTACCGCTGCGCCTGTCCTTCCCCTTCGGTGAGATGGGCGACTCGGTGATGCTGGAGCTGACACTGGCCGACCGCGAGGGCGTGTTCAAGGGAACCAGCGACCGGCTGGCCTGGAGCTACGCTGACGACCGCGCCAACGACAAGCAGGCGCGTGACCGCGAGGTCGACCGGCTTATCGCCGGCATCTACGCGGCGCGAACTCGCCGGGCGGCGGTGTCGCTCAACCGTGACGGCGACTTCGACCGCGCCCGCGAGGCGCTCCAGGCGACGGCCCGGAAGATCCGTGGCTACGCGGGTGACGACCCAGTCCTGCGGGGCATCGTTGACGCGCTCATTGCCGAGTCGGAGCAGTTCCACCGGGTCCTGCAGGAGCGCACGCTCAAGGCGCACTACGCGATGAGCTCGCACCACCTGCGCTCTCGCGACCTCCAGGGCAAGGCGCTCCGCCGGATGGAGTAGACGACGGCGGGCCCGCGTCGTCGCAGCTGCGGTACGTGCCACTTCGGCGGCGCCAGCCGTGGGAGGCCGTTGCGCCCTCATGGAAGACTTGACCCACGATGTTGGTGACCGAGGCCGCGGCTGCGCTCGGGTTGACGCGGCAACGCGTCGGCAAGCTCGTGAGGGACGGTGCCCTGCGTTCTCGGCGTCTCGGGAACCAGACACTCGTCCTCCGCGACGACGTTGATGCCCGTTCGGAGCTTCGCCCTCCTGGCGGCCGGCGGTACTCACCTCGGCGCGCCTGGGGGCTGCTGAGCGGTCAGCGCGACTGCACCGCTATCAGCACGCGTTCCTCCAACGGCTCGACGTCGTCGAGCTCCAGGCATCGGACGACTTCGAATCTGGGACCAATTGGGAGTTAGCTGGGAGATCGGGAGAAGCGATGCCAATCGTTGAGCACTGTCAAGTGCTGCCTGACGAGCGTGGCCAGACCGCCAGCGGCTCGATGCGGAGGGCATCGTGTCATCCCGTGAGCGGCTCATCGGCGAACGAGGTCTCTCGCCCTCCGCATGGCTCCTGCCGTCAGCGTTTCACGTTCCGGGCTGAGGGTCCGAACCCGGTCGCGGCCCAATGCGGTCGCAGCGGCGGGAGGTCCACCAGACCTGGGTCGCGAGGTTGCCGCGACTCGCCGTCGTCGGCGTCCCAGCGGCGGCCGTACTGGTCAGGGATGGTGCCCCAGCCGAAGTACGGCATGGGTCGGTCGGGTACGAGGCCGAGCCACTCGAGCGGGTCGATTCGCTTGGGGCCGACCGAGCACAGGTGAGCCCAGTCGTCGCCGAGGTCGAAGACGTAGAGGAACTGCTCCTCGGGCTCCAACCGGCTGAGCCTGACCTTGCTGTCGTCGAGTGCCGGGCCGAGCTCCTCCCAGTCTGGGTATGGAGTCGTCAGGCGCGTCCCGTCAGCGAGCATGAACTCATGGAGATGCGCCCGGTCCCAGCGGGCGAAGGCGTCATCGATCGCCTCCTCAAGCTGCGCGAAGGTATGGCTTCGTGCTGCTGCGAACAGGCGACCCGGGCGCGGCCACAGGTGTTCCCCGTGCCCCTCGACCAGGTCGACCCGGATGGTCAACCACGTGCGCGCCATGGCGTCTCTCCTCCTGCGTGGCGAGTACGGTAGTATGGCCATAGTATGGTAACCAAGATGACCTTCAGTCTCGATGAACCTACGGCGCGCCGGCTGAACGAAGCGTCCGTCTCGCTGGGCAAGCCCAAGAGTGAGATCGTGCGGGAGGCCATCCGCGACTACGCCGAGCGCATGGGCCGGCTTTCCGAGGTCGAGCGGATCCGCGTGCTCGGTGTCTTCGACGAGGTGGTGGCCGCCATCCCCGAGCGCCCTGCGGATGACGTGGATGCGGAGCTTGCCGAGATCGGTCGAGCCCGCCGAGAGGGCAGCCGCCGCCGGTCGTGATCATCGTCGACACGTCCGCCCTGGTCGACAGCCTCACGGGGTCGCGCCGATCCGCGCCCAGGATGCGCGCCCTGATCGAGGCCGGCGAGCGCCTTGCGCTCCCGACGCTCGTGCTCTACGAGTGGTGGCGCGGCCCACGACGGCCGGAGGAGCTGGCCGCCCAGGAGGCACTCTTCCCGCAGGAGGCGATGCTGCCCTTCGCCCTCGAGCAGGCGGAGGTCGCCGCGCGCCTGTACCGGAGCGTGAGCCGGGCGCGAGCGCGGAGCGTCGATCTCGCCATCGCCGCGCATGCCATCAGTCGTGATGCCGGGTTGTGGACCCTCAACCCCGCCGACTTCGCTGATATCCCGGGGATCGTGCTCGTGGATTGAGTCCGCTCACCCGCCGTCGCCGGGTCCAGCGGATCTGCCATCGGACTCTCCTTCAACGCTGCCCGCGTCACCGCTGGGACCGCGTTCGGCGACACGCCCTGCACGGCTGGTAGCCAGCCGCGAGGGCAGCCGCGGTCGGCCACCAGCCGCCCTTCTCGTCCTGCTCGTAGATGCCGATGCCATCCGGGGCCCACGGTGGACCGTCCCAGGTCGGGGGCCGGCTTGGCACCTTCGCTCGACCAGGCGCAGGGGCTCGACGCTGTCGGGCCAGCAGCGGTTGATCATCATCTTCGTCAGCCAGTAGCGCTGGCCATCCGGCGCGTCCCAGTAGCGGTTGGGCAACTGGTAGCCGCGGAAGTAGGCGCGGTAGGTGTCGGGGTTGGCGGCCTTGAGCATGTGCTCCACGACGCGGTAGGCGAGCCGATCCGCCTTGGACTGGTGCGCGTACTCGTGCGGCATCAGCGGGCAGAGCTGCTTCACCCAGGGCAACACCGCGATGGCTTCGAGCACATCGTGCCGCGCGCCATCGGCATCGGCGAGCGTGTGCTCGTCGACGATCTCGAACCCAGCCATGGCTAGGCCTCTCCTTTCACCGATCCACGTTGGTTCATCGACACCCGTCCGGGGCACATCGGACCGTAGTCGCACCACCTGCACACGTCGCTGCCGGGCGTGGCGGCGAAATCGCCCGAGCGGACGCGGGTGACCCAGGCGGCCAGCGCATCGCGTGCGGTATCGAGCTGCTCGTCGGTGCGGGTCGTGCTCATCCGGGTCGCCGCCTCGGTGAAGTAGAGGGTCACGAGCTCGGGTGTGCCCAGCCCCAGCGCATCACGGCAGGCCAGGGCGTAGATCGAGAGCTGCAGGCTCTCCTGGACGCTCTTCTGGGAGCTGATGCGCCCGGTCTTGTAGTCGATGACCTCGATGCCGCCGCTCGGCAGGCGGTCGATGCGGTCGATACTGCCGGTGAACGTCGCGGGAGCACCGCCGGGCACCTCGATGGTGAGCTCGAACGGCAGCTCTTCCTGCTCGGCGGTGCCGATGGACTCGAGCTCGCCCTGCCAGAACCGGTCGAGCAGCGCCGCGACGCGGCCACGGTAGTTCTGCTCCGCGGTCTGCTCCTCGAACTCGCCGCTCTTCCACTCGGCCTCGAAGAGACGCTCGAGGTCCTCGCGGGTGGGCGGCGCCTCGCCACGAGCCACCCGCGCGCGGCGTTCCCTGGTGAAGGCCTCGAACGCTGCGTGGGCGGTGCTGCCGAAGGTCAGCGCCCCGACCCGCCGGCTCGAGGGGATGCGGTAGACACGCTGCAACGCGTATTGCAGCGGGCAGCGCTCGTAGGTGCTGACCTGGGAGTAGCTGAACGTGGCCGGGAGCGGAGCCACCTCGAGCAGGTTGGCGCCGGCCTCGCTGTCGAGCGCGATGACGCGCATGGTGAGTGGATCGACTCGGTGCGCCCGGGCCTCATCGGCCGTCTCCACCGCTCGAGTGGCCAGGCCGGCGAACTCCGCCGAGAGGTCGGCCCGGGCCGGCTCGGCTTCAGGGTCGCCGGGATCGATGCCTTCGAGCACCTGGAGCAGCTCGTTGGCGCGGACGCGCAGCGCCAGGCGACGTTCGCGTGGGGTGGGCGTGGGCATCACCCGCGGGGCGACGAGCCCTACGTCGGTGCCAGCGGTGTCGTCCCCGCTCGCGACGATGCCACCGCCGTGGCCGGCCGTCCCAGCCGCCAGACCGTCGACCTCGAGCAGCTCCGGACCCGCCCCGGCGCGCAGCTCGTCGAGGAAGAGCGAGGGGTCCTTCGTGGCGGCCGGGCCCGCGATGGTCGTGATGACGAGCCGGTCCTTGGCGCGGGTGAGCGCCACGTACAGCAGCCGGCGCTCCTCTTCGGTATGGATGTCACCGGTGGGCACGGCCTTCCTTGAGCAGGTCCCTGGGGAAGAGCCCGGAGCCGTACTCGCGCGTGGGCCACTCGTCCTTGAGCAGCTGCGGCACGAAGACGTGGTCGAACTCGAGGCCCTTGGCCTGGTACAGGGTCATGAGCTGGACGCCGACGAGGTCGTCGCTGGCCTCCACGCTGGTGGGCAGCTCGCCGCCCGCGCCCTGGTAGGCATCGAGGTAGTCGACGAAGCCGGCCAGCGTCCCGCGCGGATGCTCCGCCTGCCAGTCGTGGGCGAAGCGCATGAAGCTGGCGATGTTGGCGATGGTCCGCTTGGCCTCGAGCGAGTCGATCCTGAGCAGGTCGAGCACGAGCCCGGTGCGGTCGACGTACTCCTCGAGCACGCTGAACGGGCCCTCGCGCCAGGTCCTGGCGGCCAGGTCCTCCAGCGTGCCCAGCAGCCGTCGAAGCTTGGCCCGGGTGGCGGGGGCCACGGATGTCCGGCGCGTCTGGCGAGGCCGGCCCGGAGCAGGCGCGCCGGCCGAGGGGGCGGCCAGGTCGGTCGGGGGTGGTTGGAGCGCCAGGCCACCGTCGCCGTTGCCGCCCACGTCGCTCGACGCCTGCGCGTCACCCGTCGCCCCGACGCAGTCCAGCTCCAGCTCGCCCGACTCCACGATCTCGTGGATGACCTCGATGTAGTGCCGATGGTCGTACCTGGCCATCCGCGCGATCTGCAGGATCTCCAGCGCATCGAGGCGCCACGGTGCCGCCGACATCATGCGCACGAGCGCGACGTCCTGGTGCGGGTCGGCGATGGCTCGCAGGCTCTGCTCGAGGTCGCGGATCTCCGGCGTCTCGAAGAGCGAGAGGCCGCCGACGACCGAGTAGGGGATGCCCTCGTCGCGCAGGCGGGCGATGATGGCCTCGCGGTGGCGGTGCTTGCGATAGAGGACCGCGAAGCGCGACCAATCGGGCGCTTGCGCATCGGTGGCGACGGGGTCCCAGCCGCTCTGTGCCTTGATGCGGTCCACGACCGCGCGGGCCTCGTCATCGACGTCGGTCGCGACCACGAGCTCGACCGGGTCGCCGGGCCCTCGCGTGGGACGCAGGACCTTGTCGGGCGCGTAGCGCAGCTCGTTGCGCTCGATGAGCCGGTTGGCCACCGCGAGCACGGGCTCCAGCGAGCGGAAGTTCTCCTCGAGTCGCAGCCGGGTGGGCGCCCCCGGCGCCGGCGAGCCGGGGTCATGCGCGGGCGGGCCGCTGAAGCGCCGGTCGAACTCGATGAAGGCCGCGAAGCTCGCGCCACGGAAGCGGTAGATGGACTGGTCGTCGTCGCCCACGACCATGACGTTGTCGGGTCGGTCAGTTGTGCGACCGAGCAGCTCGATGAGCTCGATCTGGGCGATGTTGGCGTCCTGGAACTCGTCCACGAGGATGTAGCGGAAGCTGCGCTGGTAGCGGCGCAGGACGTTGGGCTTCTGCTTCAGCAGGCGCGTGACCAGGCTGATCTGTTCGCCGAAGTCGAGCGCGCCGCGCCGGGCCAGCTCCTCCTGGTAGGCGCGATAGACGGTCGCGAGCTCGGAGACCCGCAGCACCTCCAGGGCGGCGCCGTCGGCCACGTAGGTCTCCGCGAGCGCGTCGATGCGCGGCAGGTCGGCCGCTGCGAACTGGTTGCGGCGACGGGCGCTGCCGTCACCGGCGATGGCGCGGCGGGCTTCGCGGTCGGCCACCTTCGCGACGGCCTCGAGATCGGCGCCGGCATCGTCGATCGCCGGCCGCCTCCGCGCGTTCCTCGCGTCGGAAGGCTGCATAGGCCGAGCGGATGTCGCGCAGCGGGTCGAGATTGCCCTGCGCCTTGAGCCGCTCCAGGGCTCGCTCGAAGCTGCCGAAACGTCCCTCGAAGGCGAGGCGCTCGCGGTCGGCGAAAGACTCGAAGTCGTCGGGCGTGACGAGCTCGTCCTTGGCGCGATTGATGAAGGCGACGAACTGGTCGAGCCAGTAGTCGGGGTTGCCGCGGCCGCTGTAGTAGAGCAGCGGCAGGTCGCGCCGGATGTCGCGCAGCAGCAGGAGCTGGCCGATGCCGTCGAGCACGTCGGGCTGGGCCGGCAGCCCCGCGTCGGTAGCCGACTCGGTGAGCACGCGGTGACAGAAGCTGTGGAAGTTGCTGACGTTGAGGCGGGCACGGGTGGCGGCGCCGACCCGCGTCTCGAGGCGTTGTCCGAGCTCCTTGGCGGCCTTGACGTTGTAGGTGAGCACGAGGATCTGCTCGGGCAGCAGGGGACCGGCGAACGGTTCGGCTTCGGTCGCATCCGAGCGCACGCCGTGCCGGTACCAGGCCGCCGTCCGGTCCCTCGGTCGCGCCGCCCTTGGCCTCGAGGAGCCAGCGCACGCGATCGACGATCACGCGCGTCTTGCCGCTCCCGGCACCGGCGATGACCACGGCAGGCCCATCACCCCACTCGACGATGCGTCGCTGGGCGTCGGTGAGTCCGGTCGCGGTCGCGGTCCGGGTGTCCGTCATGGTTCCTGGTCCCCCGTGTATGCCTGTCATTCTCCGCGCCGCCCGACCCGAGCGATGTGACCCAGACGCCGCCTGCAGGCAGGACTACCAGTCGATCGTGCCGTCGAGCTCGCCGTCCTGGAGATCCATCATCTCGAAGTCCGCCGCCTCGTCGCGGTTGCGGACGCACTCGCCGCAGAGCGGCAGCCCATCGACCCCGCCATCGGGCTCGTCGTCGGGGTCGTTGCCGAGCGGCTGACCACAGCGGTGGCAGTTCAGCCAGTCCGTCGTCAGCATGACACGATGGACCTCGGCGTGGACGACGCGACCGTCACGGACCAGGGCGGCGCCGGTGATGCGGTCGGTCCCGAAGCGCACGTCCGTCCCTTCTCCCACGGCCGGTGACTCGAGGGCGTCGGCCTGGGCCAGCTTGACCCGACCGAGCATCCGTCCCGAGGGCCTCGCGGTCAGGGTAGCGATGCCCGGGGGCCGGCGCGGCGCCCGTGGCCACGGACCGACGATGGTCGAGATGGGCCCGCACCGCACCCTCGATGAGGCGGGGCCAGAGCTTGCGCGCCGTCGCGGGTGCGTCGTAGAGCTCGAGCGCGACCAGCCGGCCACCGATGGCGATGGCCGCACCGACGGCGTCCTCGGGATAGGGGAAGGCACCCAGGAGCGCCGCCATGTCGACGGCCTCGCGGGCGTAGAGGTCGTGCAGCGCCCCGGTCCGCGAGCTCGTGCCTGCGCGCTCGTGCCGGCGCTCCACCTCGTCCCAGACGCGGCCCTGGTCGGCGGCGTAGCGCGCCTCGGCCGGCATCGCTGCGTCGACCGTGGCCATGGCGCGGGCCCGGGCGTGGACCTGGCGGTTCATCATCGAGCGCAGGCCCAGGTCCGCCTTGGGACCGGAGGCGAAGCGCGTCTCCGCGCCGTGGTCCCAGCGACCGTGCTCGAGGCAGGTGACCGGGATCCTCGTCGTCTGCATGGCGGCGAGCCAGATGGTCACGTTGACGATGCGGTTCTGCTTGCCGCCGACGATGGTGTCGCCACCGAAGATGACGACCGGCCGGTCCCTGGTCTCGACCGCCACCGTGGGTACGGTGCCGCCGCCGAGCTCGTGGACGTCGACGGCGTTCGCTCGCGTGGCCTCGTCGAGCGTCAGGTACGCGGGGACGGCGGTGTCAGCCGTGGCGCCGAGCGCGATGACCACGAGCCCGTCGCGCTCCATGGTGACGATGGGCGAGACGGTGCTGATGAGCTGTTCCAGAGCCGGAGTGTGCGTGCTTGCCATGGCTCGATGGAGCGCCGCGATCGTGCCAGCTACGGTGGCACGGGTGGTGCGTGGCGGCACCACCGAGGGCCGGGGCCGGCACCGGGAGCAGGCCTCGCCTCTTCGTCGGAGGCATAGCCGACGATTTGCATCGTCGATGCCCTGGCAAGAACCGGCTCGCCGGACTGCTGCCCGACCGTACTGGTGTCAGCTCCGGAAGATGACGTCTCCGTGCCACTCGAGGAACTCCGCCGACGGCGCCGGATAGGGTCGGACAGGGGCGCGGACCATGTGTCGGTCGAAGGCGTAGTAGTCGCGCCCGTTCTCGTACTCGTCGCGGATCTTGTGGCTGACCCGCAGCTCCAGCATCGGCGTGACAGTCACATAGCCGCGATCGAACAGCGTGTGCAAGTCCGAGCGCAGGAGCAAGCCGTTCTCGGTCGCATGGGGACCAGCTAGGCTGTATGGCTTGATGTGCGCAGCCTCGAGCACGGGAAGGGTTCGTTCACCTGTGACCGCGCATCGGCGCTCGTACGCATCGATGACCTTGGCGCGGAATGTTCCCTGGCCCAGGCGGGGTGCGACGAGCATCGGTGTGCCGTATCGGTCTGCCGCAGGCACGTAGTCTCCGATCGCAGTCGGCCTCGACGAACGCACTCGAGCAGCTTCAACTCGCCCCCACAGAGCAGCCCCGATGGGTTCGGCTGCGTCGTACGTCCGACCCCGCTGGATCGGCGCCTTCCAGTCGGGCGGCGCCTCCACCCAGTCTTCGGGTGGAAGGAAGAACGGCTGGACGAGTGCGACACATCCTACTCGGTCGGCGTGGACATCGAAGTTCGGTCGGTACTTGCGGATGCGTCGTGCCATCTCATCGAACGTGGCAGCGCCGTTCATCATTCCGAAGACGTCCCAAGCGAGCCGGGCGGGCAGGGAAGTGTAGTGCGCCCAGTACCCGCCGCCCACGATCCAGCCGCCCTGTGCCTTGTGCAGCTTGAAGAGGAATGGCGCCCCGTCCGTGATGGCGACCGGCTTCCTGTCGCCTGGTTGCCAGAAGTTGACTTCGTCGACCGCTGACTGCGCGGCCAAAAAGTCGTACCACTCCTTATCCGTCAGGCCGACCCAGAACCTCACCCAAACAGTCTACGCGGGGCGAACACCGGGGTTTGGGCGCTGCGATCCGGCGAACCGGCGGGCAATCGTCCAGGACTACTCGCTCACGTGAGTGACGACCCCGGCGCGCGCCGCCGCACCGCTCGTCAGTCCAGCGTGGAGAGCAGGAACAGGACGAGCGCGCCGGCTCCCACCACGATGCCGGCCGTGAGGACCAGGTGCGCCAGCACGGACGGGTGATAGGTCTGCGTGTCGATCTCCCGCTCGGTGCGCATGAAGCGATAGGCGCCCACGACCGACACCACGGCACCGAGGACGATCAGGGCGATCCCCAGGATGGAGCCGGCGACCGTGGTTCCGCCGCCTTCGAGCGCGAAGCGGTCCACCAGGAAGCCGATGGCGAGGACGCCAAGCGCCGTGCGTTGCCAGGCCAGCAGCGTGCGCTCATTGGCCAGGTGGTCGCGCACCGCAGCTTCGGGCATGTCGCGCCGATCCGTGGCACGTTGGTCAGTGGCGCGTTCGGTATCGTCCTGGTCGCTCATGGTGCCATCTCCCTGGCCGCTCGTTCGAGGCTCTCCCGATCGTTGATGGGGCTCGACTCGGGGAAGCTGGTGGTCTGGTAGTGCTGGGCGAAGGGGAAGCAGCAGGCCTCGAAGGGCTCGCCGGCCAGCAGCGTGTCCCCGAACGTGTTGGCCTCGATGGTGACCGCGTCGAGCGGGATCTGCAGGGCCTGCTGCACCTCGCCCGGGTCGAAGATGAGACCGAAGGGGACCGAGCCCGGATCGAGCAGCCGCCCCCCGTAGTCCACCGAGAGGTTCCCTTCCAGCCAGAGGCGCTGGTCCAGCGGTCGCATCGACGCTGCGCCCAGGTCCGCGACGGCGGCGATGTGGTTGCGACTCTGCTCGCTCTTCACGTCGACGATGACCTCGCCCGAGTGCGCGGTCGTGACCACCGAATGACTGGTGCTGGAGCCGGAGAACCCCTGGCCGGGGTCGTAGCTGATGGTGTTCGACTCGTAATCGCAGATGACCCACGACAGCATCCCGGTCCTGGTGTTCTCGGCGATGAGCGAGAGCTCGACTCGGCTGCCCCAGAAGACGGAGGTATGCACGTTGAACGCGCCCACGACCCCGCACAGCCTCGGTTCGGTGCCCTCGAACATGGCGGTCGGCCGCAGCTCGTAGCCAGGCGGGAGCTGCCGGTTGGCCTCCGCCTCATCCCGGATCTCGTAGGCCAGGAAGAAGCTGTAGGGCTCGACCACGAACCCGATGCGTGAGCCATCCCTGCTTGCCCGAGCCACGATCCGCTTCTGCACACCGACCGGCAGCCTGCTGAGCATCTCCGCGCGCCCATACAGCTTCCCGACGGCCTTGGGGGTGACCAGCTTCTCTGTGACCTTGATGAAGCGAACCAGGTCAGGCTTGTCCACAGAGGATCCTTCCGGAAACGGCGCGATTCGCGCGGGCAAGACAGGTGATCGCGCAGAACGTAGCACGGCATCCGGACGCGATCGCAATGGTCGCTTGCCTGGTCGCGCGACCGTTCCAAGGTCTGGCGCAACAGTGGCCGGTGCGCTACGCTCCACGCATGCAGAGTCGCGCACGCATCAAGCTCGTCAGCCTGGTCGAGGACATGGGCAGCCAGGCGCAGGTGGCGCGCGCGCTCGATGTCGACCGCTCGCGGGTCAGCCGCTGGCTGGCCGACGAGGAGCCGGACCGCGAGAACCTGCTCAAGCTCGAGGCGGTCGAGTTCGCCCTCTCGCGACTCCGCGGGACCTACCAGCGCAGCACGGCCATGAAGTGGCTCTTCGGTTTCAACGCGCACCTGGGCAACGCCCGGCCCATCGACCTCCTGACCCGCGGTCGCGTCTCCGATGTGCTGCGGGCGATCGAGGCTGACGAGACCGGCGCCTACGCGTAGCGACGGTCGGCCAGGCGATGCTCCACCGCGTCTTCCGGGCCCTCGATGGTGCCGCGCTGACCGCGCGCGGCGGGGCGCTCTACGTGCCGCGCGATCGGCAGGGGTCGGGCCGTCACGATGACCCCGCGCGCTTCGGCGCCTTCTACGCTGCGCGTTCGCCGGTGGCGGCCGTGGCGGAGACGATCCAGGCCTTCCGCGGCCGCGACCTGGGCCCGGAGGACCTGGAGCTGGCGGACGGATCGCGCCTCAGCATGGCCACCTTCGAGGACGCATCCCTGCAGGCGATGCTGGACCTGGACGACCCGGCCGTGCTGGTCCAGGAGGGCTGGCGGCCGTCGGGCGTGGCCAGCCGCGACCGTGCCGTGACGCAGGCCATGGCGGTGCGCGCCTTCGACGCTGGGGCGCTGGGTCTCAGCTGGTGGTCGACGCTCGACTCGGCCTGGACGAACGTGACGCTCTTCGCCGAACGGACCATCGATGCCGGCCTGATCGTGCCGGCCGCCGAGCCGGAGCCGCTGTCACTGAAGCACCCCGCGCTGGTAGCCGCAGCCGATCACCTCGGCATCCCGCTGGTGTCACGCCGCCGCCGCTCGGGCGGCTGATCCACCCGCACGAGGCGCGCGGAGCTGCTCACGGCCCTCAGGCGTCGAGCGTGTCCGCCTCCGGCGGGAAGCTCACCACGGTCAGCTCGTCGCACTCGGGGCAGACATAGCCACGGCCGACGAAGACCGGCACCTGTGCCGAGGCCAGCGGCTCCGGCTCGAGACGCACCGGTGTCGCCGCAGACCCATGCTGGTGCCAGACCTTGGTGGTGGTGCCGTCGCGGCCGACGGAGATGAGCGTCCACGTCGCACCCTCGGGACCGACGCTCGCCGGCAGCTGTCGATGATCGGGGATCCACCAGTAGGGCAGCGTGCCGTCGGCATGTGGCATGCCGGCCAGCACGTAGGTGCCCTGGTCATCGGGACCGGCGCGCAGAAAGTCAGGCGGTCCACCAGCAGCGAGCGGGTGCGCTCCCACGACAGCGCCGTCGTCGGGGCCGCCACGCAGGCGGGCTTGGTAGGTGGTGCGAGTGTCCTCGCCGATCTTGATGACCATTGGTCCCATCCTGCGGATAGGACGATAGTCCTGTCAACGAGTTTGGCCTCGCCGCGGTGTCACCCGTCACCGCTTGTGCGATGGGTCGGCCCCTGGAGCCCCAGACACGCCATGTGCTACCTTGTGACACATGGAACGGATCGGCATCCGGGAGCTTCGCCAGCAGGCCAGCAGCATCCTTCGCCGGGTCAGCGCGGGCGAGACGGTGGAGGTCACCGACCGGGGGCGCCCGGTGGCGCTGATGGTGCGCACCATGCCATCCGGGCTGGCGCGGCTCGAGCAGGAGGGCCTGTTGCGGCCAGCCGTCGGCGATCTGCTCGCGCTCGAACCGGTGAAGCCCGGACCCGGCACGAGGTCGCCCTCGGAGCTGGTGTCGGAGGGTCGCGCCGATTGAGGGCGCTCTACCTCGACAGCTCGGCGTTCGTCAAGGTCGTCGTGGAGGAGCCTGGATCGACGGCCCTGCGCGAGTACCTCGCCGGCGAGTCGGCCCGCTTCGTCTCATCGGCGCTGCTGCGCACGGAGGCGCTGCGGGCGGTTCGTCAGCAGGTCCCGGAGGTTCTCGCCGCCATCCGTGCCGGCCTGCGTCGGATCGAGCTCATCGCCATCGATGACCGCATCCTGGACGCTGCCGGCACGCTGGCGCCTGGGATCCTGCGCACGCTCGATGCCATCCACGTCGCCTCGGCCCTGGCGGTCGGAGACGACCTCGTCGCGATCGTCACCTATGACGAGCGGATGATCGACGCCGCCCGCCAGCTCGGACTCCCGACTGCCACACCCACCTGACCCGCGACGCCCGTCACTCCCCGCGTCGATCGAGCCCAGCCTCCGTGTGTGTATGCTATGCGCATGGCTCGCATCAACGTCTATCTTCCGGACGACCTCGCCAGCGAGGCGCGCGGCGCGGGCCTGAACGTGTCGGCGCTCACCCAGGATGCGGTTCGCCAGGCCCTCAACGCTCGGCGGACGGACGCCTGGCTCGGCCAGGTGCTGGAGCTGAAGGGTCCGGAGGTGGACCTGGAGGTCGTGCTCGCCGCCGTACGCGCCGCGGCTGACGAGTTCGAGCGTGGTCCGGAGTGACGCAGGCGCTGGTCCTGGACGCCTCCGCCATGGTGACGCTCCTGATCGGCGGGAGGGCTGCCGTCACGGTCGCCAGGCGCATCGAAGGGGCCGAGGTGCACGTGCCGGCGCACTTCGATGCCGAGGTCCTGTCGGCCCTTGGACGTCTGCAGCGGGCGAGTGAGCTGTCCGTCGCGGACGTGGCTGAGCGGCTGGACATGCTCGCCGCGGCCCCATTCGAGCGGCATGCGGTGGCGCCGCTGCTGGCATCGGCGTGGGACCGGCGTGGCCACGTCAGGCTCGTTGACGCGCTCTACGTCGCGCTGGCCGACGAGCTCGGAGTCCCGCTCATCACGCTCGACCGCGGCCTGGCCTCCGCTTGTGAGCAGGCGGAGCTGCTGGAGATCTGAGCGCGGCGGCGCTTATCCCTCGCTGGCGCCGATCTCGAGGCTGTCCGCCTCGCTCAGGCGGATCAGCTCCGGCGCTCGGGTGGACTGGACCACGGCCGGCTCCCAGAGGAACGAGCCCGAGTTCACCACCCGCGCACGGTAGCGCAGCGTTTGGACCGGCTTCTTCGAGTCGGGCCAGACGCACCAGCTGACCTGCTGGCCGGCGATGCTCCAGGGCAGCTGCCCCACGAGCGCGTCGGCACCCTCGCCCCGGCGTGGACGCCAGGAGCTGCCCTCGCGCAGCGGCGCCATGCCCGACGGGGCCACCTCGGTGACCAGGTAGCAGTCGTCCACGGCAGCAGGTCCCAGGTTCACCGTCAGGGTGACATCGACGAGGTCCGACGAGCCGATGGCCCCGGCCGGACTGACCGAGCGATCCACCACGATGGCCTCATCCTGGGACACCGACTCGGGGTCAAGTGGCTCGCGCCACGAGCTGGCCACTCCGAGCGAGCCGGTCAGGGGTGTCAGCTGCAGTGACTCGCGCTGTGCGGCCGTGAGCGCCAGGCGATGGCTCTCGCCGGCAGCCAGCTCCACCGTCTGCGGCTCGCCATCGAGCTGCCAGCTGAAGCTCGCCGCCGCTGACGGCGTGCGCGCCATGACCCGCGAGATGTAGGCGATGCGCTGCAGGTTGGCCAGCGTCTCCGGCGGGGGATTGTCCGCCACGTAGGCATCGGCCGCCTCGGCCACGGCATCGTCCCCCACGCTCGCGGCCAGGATCGAGAGCAGCGCCGTCAGCTCCGGGCTCCGCTCGGCCGGCCGGTCGTCCCCTTCGTCCCACAGTCGCACCCACCGGCCCAGCTGCTGCCCGTAGTCGGCCAGCAGTGCCTGCTCGAGCTCGAGCGCGGCGGCTTCGTCGCCGGCCTCGGCGAGGCCGATGCCGAGCAGCAATCGCTCGTAGACACTCAGGCCGGCGTCATCGAGGTAGCGCTGCAGGGAGGCCAGGACAGCGTCACCAAGCACGGCTCGCCCCACGCTCGCCTGCAGCTGCCGCTCACGCGTGAGGTCGCGGCGTCGATCCAGGTCTCGGAACCCCTCCAGGAGCGCGGCACGGTCGACCGCGTCCGGCGTGGCGATGGCCACGAGCAGCGAGAGCGACTCGCTGCTGCTCGAGTACGGCAGCAGCGCGATGAGTCCATCGCGCGCCTGGAACTGCTCGCTCTCGAAGGCCTCGCGGGGCACGTCGACGGACGTCTCGCCGAAGGTCCGCTCCAGCAGCAGCCGGGCCTGGATCGCGGCCAGGGCCTCGTCGGCGCGCGGTCCATCCGACCACGCCAGCGACACGAGATCGGGGTAGAAGCGTCCCCGCCCGGCGTCGGTGACGACGATGGTGGTGAGGCCATCGCCTCCGGGGACGACCTGGCCCTCCGCCAGGGCAGCGAAGTCGGTCCGGCCCAGCTCCAGGCGCGATCGTCGAACGTCGATCTCGCGGGTCAGGCGGTCATGCAGTCCATCGCCCTCGGTGGTCGCCACGCCGTCGAGGGTGATGGCATGTCGGCCCTCCACCAGCGGCGGCAAGGCGATGCCGGCGGTCTTGAAGGCGACGCCCTCGACGCGGGTCGGCTCGCAGGCCAAGAGACGGCGCACTGACGGTGAACGTCACCGGCGTGTCGGCCGCCAGCTCGGGACCGTAGGCGCGCAGTCGCAGGCGCGGGCTGTCGCCGACCACGAACTCCGTGGCCGTGACCAGCTCCACGAAGAACGGCAGCCCGACCGGCACCAGCGTGGTGGCCTCGCCGGCCTCCACGCGGTCGCTTACCGCGGTCGCGCTGACGCGCCACGAGGTCAGGTCGTCGGAGGCATCGAAGCGCACGCTGGCCTCGCCGTTGGCGTCGGTCTCGACCTGCTCGAAGAGCAGCGCATCGCGGAAGTCCGATCGTCCGCCGCCGGCCGTGTCCCCCTCGCCGCCGGCGGTGTCGACACCGCTCGACTCGCCCGACGGCAGCAGATGCGTGGCGTAGGTGCGGATGGTGCCCGACCAGACCGGCTCGTAGAGCGTCTCCAGCGCCGCACTGTCGAAGGCGAGGTCCATGGCGTAGAGCTTCTCGTCGATCGCCCGCACCACCACGCTGGCCGGGGCCGCTTCGCCATCAGCCCGCGTCGTCCGCACGGCCACTTCGACGGTCTCGCCGGGCGCATATCGCTCGCGGTCCGGCGTCAGCTCGACGTCCAGCCGTCGGCTCTCCGCGTCCAGGCTGGCCACGAAGCCGCTGGGCACGGGGACGTAGCCCGTGCCGGTGAAGCGCACCGCGCCGATGTCGACCGAGGGTGCGTGTGACGGTTCGAAGGTGAAGGTGCGCACGGGCGAGCGTTGCACTGCTGCCTGCTGCAGCCCGGCCTGGCCGAGCACGAAGAGATAACGGTTGGCGCCTCCCGTGGGCAGGGTCTCGTCGCCCTGGCGCATCTCGACCACGTACTCCTCGCCGTCGGCGACGGAGACGCCCCACTCCGCCTCGTCCGAGCCGGCCAGCGCCAGGTAGGCGCGTGTCGATTCCTCCTCCGGCCAGGGTCGCCAGGCGTCGCGGGTCACGCGCGCGGTCCGGCCCTCGGGATCGATGGTGCTCAAGACCACGTCGTAGGCTCGGTCGGCCACGGCCGGGGTGGTCAGCTCGAAGGTGCCATCCGCCGCGGTGACCAGCTCCTGCGGCGGGAAGCGCCGCCGTTGGGAGTCATAGCGGTAGACCGGCACGACCTTCTTGGTGATGAAGTCGTAGGTGGTGCCCTCCTGGCGACGGATCCACTCGGTCTCGATGACGCTGGCGGTCACATTGGCACCCGCGATGGGCGCTCCGCGGGGGTCGAGCCGGTGGTGGATGTCCTTGGCGATCTGTCGTTCCAGCCGCTCCAGGTCGACCGCGTGGACGGTTCCCGTGGAGGTGATGACGCCCTCTCCGCGGGTGACCCGCGCATCGATGTAACGCGAGCTGGGCAGCACCACGATGCCGCTGCCACTACCGATCTCGCCCTCTTCGGCACGCTCCGGTCGGGCGCTCACCTGTTGATGGACGAGCTGGTCGCCGCCACCCCTGGCGCGGGCGGTGACGCGCGCCACCGCTCGCCCCGTGGCATTGGTCACGGCAGATCGGGACTGCCCGATGGAGCTGATGATCAGCGGTGCGCCCGGGACGGCGGTGCCGTCGAAGAAGGTGGCCGCGACCGACACGCGGACGGGCTCTCCGGCGAGGAAGGCACGGCGGTTGGTGCTGACGTCGAGCCGGTAGGCGGGCTTGATGATGTGGGTGATCTCGACCCATGTCTGCTCCACGGTCTCGCCATCGACGAGCACCTCCACCACGTAGGCACCGAGTGGCAGCTCCTCGAACGAGAGCGAGCCGTTGTAGACACCCTTGCTCGAGGGCGTGGCGATAGCGGTGGCGATGGCCGGTGGGCGCGAGCCGGCAGTGCCGCCCTCGTCCCAGTCGCTGACCAGCCGCAGCTCGATCTCGGCGGGGACCGAGCCGTCTTCGCGAGCGCGGTGCATGCCCCAGACGTTGATGGTGTCGCTGCTGCGGTAGCCGCTGCGGTCGGTGTACAGGAACGACCAGGCCAGGTCCTGCGGCTGGAGCTCGCGGCCCCAGCTCTCGATGTTGGGCGACGTCCAGGGGCTGCCGGCGAAGGGCAGGTAGACCGCGGCGTCGTCGCTCCGAACGAGCACGAGCGGCGTCGGCTGGTAGGCCGCCAGCGCCGCTGGCGTGGTCAGCTGCAACAGCCCGTCTTCATCGGTCCGACCCAGCGTGCTGCCGCCCACGAGGCTGACCTGCGCGCCTCGCACGGGCGCGCCGCTGGCGAGGTCGTTGACCCAGAAGAGCGACGAGGTCGTGGTGATGTGCGCGTATGCGGAGAGGTCGCTGACCTGCAGGATGAGCCGGGAGCCCGGTCCCGTGCCGTCGCGCGCCGGGATGACCAGCACGTACCAGCCGGCAGGCAGTGGCGTCTCGAGGGTGAGCGCTCGCACGCGCCAGTCCCATGGATCGGACGACTGCAGCGTGGCCTGCTGGGAAGGCAGCTGCTGCAGGCCCTCCGTCTCGATGACGTGGCCACGATAGGGCCACTCGTTGTCGTCGCGGACGGTCGCCAGCGCGATCTCGGCTGCGGCCATCGAACCGATGCGGTAGACGTCCACGGGAACCTGCGTGGTCGCCTTCGAGCGCACGTACGCCTGCGTGATCGGCGGGCTCGCCCGGGCGAGCTTCGGCCACCTGGCCGATGAAGACCGCCGGCGGCCGCACCCGAACCTGCTGCGCACGCCGGGTGGCGAACTCGACGATGGTGGCCTCGGTGGTGTGGTCGCGGGCATCGCTGGTGCCGACGCCGGCGGCGAGCGTCACGCGGTAGACGGTGTCCTCCTGCAGCGGGCGGCTGGGGACGAACGTGAGCACGCGGCCGCGCCGCTGGAAGCGGCCATCGACGGGCGGCTCGATGGAGAACGCGCGCTCCGGGTGGAGCACGCCGTCACGGTCGAAGGTCAGCTCGATGCCGGTGTCTGGCGGCACGTTGGTGCGGAGGTGGCGAGGAAGCGTTTCGACCACTGCGACGGGCGTTCGCACGTGGAAGGACCAGGCGCCAAGGTGGGTGCCGTCGGCGGCGCGCAGGCTGAGGTCCAGCTGCGTCCCCGCTGCCAGCGGCTGCTGCGGCCGGAGCTCGACGACGTTGCTGTCGTCGCCGGGAACGGTCGACATCTCCACGTGAGGCTCGGTCACCAGGGCCGCCGCGAGCGCGGCGGCCGGGCCGGCGCCGTGGCTGACCAGGCGGAAGGTGGCGTCGGGCGGGATGCCGTTCTGGTCGATCTCCGACGGCTCGAGCTCGACGAGGAGTCGTGGCGCTGGCAGCTCGACGCTCCCCCAGGCCTCGTCCGTGTCGGTCGCCGCCAGCAGCGCATGCGGCAACACCGAGGTGAGCAGGCCGATGACGAGGGTGACCACGAGGGCCAGTCCCAGGCTCCTGCCCCGGCGCGAACGGTATCCCTGGTCGGTCGTCATCACGCCTCCCCGCCCGTCATCTCCGGGCCATTCGAATTGCCACCGACTGTGGACCAGCTAGGCAGGCGGCGCAAGTGCCAGTCGTCGCCCGGGGACTCGTCGATCCCTGCTGGTGTTGGCCCGTGCTGAGCGTGGCTGCCGCCAGGCTGCCGGTTCTCCACGGTGTGGCTGCCTCAGTCGCCGCGGAGCCGCCCCGCCAGCCCGGGCGGCGCGATGACCACGAGGTGGGTGGTCGCGCGCGTCAGGCCCACGTAGAGCAGCTCATCGAGGCGTCCGGCCTCCTCGGGCAGCTCGCAGAGCACGATGACCTCGCGCTCCAGGCCCTTGAAGCGTCGGATGGTCTCGAAGAGGACCACGTCGTCGGGCTCATCCGGCACCTGTTCTGGCGGCAAGCCCAGGGAACGGCCATCGTCGTCGAACGCCTCGTTCCAGAGCACGCTGTTGCCGAAGCGGCGGGCGCGCCAGACGTCGCTCTCGGGCGCCGAGCGGCCCGACAGCACCGCGATGCGGAAGCTGGGCACCTGCTCCTCCACGCTGAGCCGGTGCAGGATCTTGCGCAGCGCTTCCACGGTGGCCGCACCGGGCGTCGCCTCCACGATCTCGGCTGGCAGGCCCTCCTCGCGGTAGACCTCGATCTCGGCGGCGTCATCGCGGAACCGCGCGGCCAGGCGTGCCACCGCGGGCGGATTGCGATGGTCCTCGAACAGCTCCAACCGCTCGAGCCCCAGCTGGCCCACGACATCGGGCCGAAACAGCGCCTGCGCCGGGTCGTGGAAGATCCACAGGACGCCGTGATCCGTGTCGACCAGTAGCAAGGCTAACGACTCCAGCCAACCGAGTGCGAAGTCCTGGCCCTCATCCACGATGATGGCGTGGTAGCGGGCATCGGGATCGGCGCTGATGGCGGCATCGAGCGCATCGGGCAGCGCCTGGTCCCACCACTCGGGCGGGATCGGCGCGGGCCGCGCGGGCAGCGTGCCGGCCCTGCTGCCCAGCAGCTCGCAGAGCCGATGGAAGGTGGTGACGGTCAGCCCGGCGGGGGCCTTGGCATCGGCCAGGTCGCGCTGCATCGTCGTCGCCAGCCGCTGGTTGAAGCACACCAGCAGGGTCCGATAGCCCTCGGCGGCCAGCCGTCGCGCCCGTTCGGCGGCGAGCATCGACTTGCCGCTGCCGGCCGGCCCCACCACCTCCACCTGGCGCAGCGCCCGCCAGCGGTTGAGGATGCGTGACTGCGTGCGGCTGGCGTCGACGAGGGCTGCTCGGTCGTCCTCGATGCGACCCCGCACGAGCCGATGCAGCGACACGGTCGGGCGCAGCAACTCGTCCACCAGCGCCACGCCTCTCGCTCCCAGCGGCGCGCGTGACCCCGCGCCGTCGCCGGTCCAGTAGTCGAACACGTGGTCCAGCCAGCGCTGGATGCCATCGACGGTCTCGAGGGCATGGGCATCGAGCACGAGGTCGGTCGGCGCATCGAGGCCCAGCAGCGCGTGCCCGCGAGGCAGGCTGTCCAGGTCGACGTCGGGAAAGGCGACGGCGTGACCGGTGAGCGGATCGAGGTCGCTGGGCCAGTCGGGCAGGTCGAGCAGCTTGGCGCGCAGGAAGTGCTTGCTGGCCTCGGCCTGCTTGAAGGGCGACTCCTTCAGGGTGATGGGGCCGAGATGCCAGCGTCCGGTGGCATCGCGCGACGGCTCGCCGGACTTCACCTCCAGCACCAGCAGCCCGTGTTCGGGATGGGTGATGACCGCGTCAGCCTCGCCATCGCGCGCCGGCCCGTTGGAGCGCACGGGCCCGGTCCAGCTGACGTTGACGTAGATGCGGTAGGCAGGTTCCGGCAGGGCAGCCCGCAAGCGTGACTCGACGAGCCGCTCGGCGTCCTGCCCACGCGTCATGCGCCGAGTCTGCTCGCTACGATGCGCGCACGCAACGCGAGCGCTGTCCCGGGCAAGGTTGGAGGCACGTTCAAGGAGCGGCCGGAGGCGCGCTCAAGGACCGTCGGTGCGCGCTCAAGGCTCCGGCCAGAGGCGTCATCAAGGTCCGCCCTCGCGCCGGACCCTCCAGCGCGGGCCGATCAGGTCGAGCTAGTAGCCGATCTTGTTGAGCAGGCGATGGCCCGAGCCGTTGGACTCGCTCGCCGCGTCCTGGCTGTCCGAGGCAGGCAGGCGCCAGGGATCGACCACTCCGGTGTCGTCCTTGTTCTCGGGCACGTCGGCCTCGGCCTGGTCCATCTCGACGTCGTCATCGGCGTCGGCCTCGGCCAGGTCGGTCCGGCGTCGGCCTCGGCCAGGTCGGCCACCTCGGCATCGGTGTCCGCCACGGGCTCGTCCGCCGCAGGCTCATCGGCCGCGACGTCAGCTTCGGCAACGTCCTCCCGTGCCAGTGCCTCGGCAGCCTTTCCTGCCGGCGTCGCACCCAGGTCCACGTCAGCGCTCGCCAAGGCCACGTGCGGCACGACGATGGCCTCGGTCTCGCCGCGCCACACGGCCAGCTCCACGACCACCAGCGGCAGGTGTTCCGACAGTGTCTGCAGGGTCGCGCGGTAGCGCTCGCCGGTGCGCTCGGTCACGAGCACGGCGACATGGGTCTTGTCGGGATGACGAACGCGGTTGCGTGCCCAGTTGTCCAGCAGCTGGAAACCGTGCGAGGCATCCATCTCGCCGAGCCGGACGTCCACGCTCAGGCATCGCTGCTCATCGGTGGCCACGAACGAGCGGTCATCCTCGTCGTCAGCCGCGCCGTCGGTGACCTCCAGCTCCCCGAGGCCCATGCGGCTGGGCTGCTCCTTGAGCCACCCTTGCAGCCAAGCCTCGTCCTTGCCCAGCTCGCTCACGGTGGACACAGCTCCCGAAACGATCGCTGGGGTGGTCATCACTTGCTCCTCGCACTCAACAGGCACCGCCCCGGCGAGGGTGCCGGGCACGACTCGTGTGAGTACACCGCGCCGCGCGTCTCCGCACCACAGGGCCGATGGTCCGCCCCCCGATGGACCGACCGGAGTCGATGTGCCCCAGCCGCCGTGCGTGCGCTCCTCGGCCCATCCGCCGTGCGTGCGCCGTGCGCCTATCCGTCGTGCGTGCCCCGTGCGCAGTGCGCCTCCGTCGTGCGTGCGCTCCATCCTCCGAGGCCGCCTGTGTCACGATTAGGGCACCCCCCGAGGCAACTCGCCCGCGCCCGCCCCTGCTCGCGCTCCCGAAAGGAGCTCTCGATGTCCGCCGCTTCCACCTCCACCCCCAAGTCCGCTACCGGCGCCAAGCCCCACGGGTCTGCCAAGCCCCACGGGTCTGCCAAGCCCGCCGGAGCCGCCAAGCCCGCCGGAGCCGCGAGGCCGGCCGGAGGAACGCCCGCGCCGACCCCGCTCGAGATCGTCCGGCCTCTTGTGCGGGTTCGGCAGATGCGTGAGTTCACCGGCAAGCGCGTGACCAATGCGGAGCTGGAGGCCATCACCGAGGTCGCACGCTGGTCGGGCAGCAGCCGCAACGAGCAGCCCTGCCGTTTCATCACGTTGCGCGACAAGGACGTCATCGGCAAGATCGCCGAGCTGGGCTTGCCCCAGACACGTGGCCTGCGCACGGCCGTCGTCGCTGTCGCCATCGTCGAACCGGATGAGCCGGAGCGCGGAATCTCCCGCGCCTTCGATAGCGGTCGTGCTGCCGAGCGCATCCTGATCGCCGCCACGATGCTGGGCCTGGGTGGCGGCATCTCGGGCGTGCGAGGCGACGTGCGGGAGGGCATCAACAAGTTGCTGGACCTGCCGGCGAACCGCTCGGTGCGTACGATCGTGGCCATCGGCCACCCGACCGATGACGCGCTCGCTCCCAAGTCGCGACCCGGCACCGCACGTCTGCCGCGTGAGCAGGTCATCTTCGACGCTTGTTGGGCGCCACCGAAGTAGGGCCAGCCTCGACAGGGAAGTCTGCAACAGCCCTGTCAGCCGCTGCGCCCCGTCGGCTGCTGCGCGCAGCTCGGCCCACCGGCCCCGCCTTGGGCAAACTTGGTGCTGTCGGGCGTGGTGGGCGACGGGCCCCGCCTTGGCCGCCGTTGGTGCTGTCGGGCATGGCGGGCGACGGGGACTTGGTCAGATGTCCACGTGGGGCCCCTTAGAGGGGAGGAGTGCTTCTCACGCGACTTTGGGAGAGGCGAGATGGTCCAACGGGGCGAGATGCTGAGCGTGGTCGTGCCCATGGCCTCGCCGTCGACAAGCGGATGCGCGCTCCAAGCCGGATCGGTGACTGTCTAAGGGCCCCCAGCCGGACAAATGACCAGGAACCTCAGCGGGCACGAACCGCGCCGGCTGCAGCGTGCGGTCGCGCGCCCCGCGGTCGCGCGCAGGAGCCGCGCCGGCGTCGGTCGCGCGGCCACCGGTCGCCGGGCCTCGGGCCACCGGTCGCCGGGCTTCCCTACGACACCCCCAGGCCCAGCGACACGGCTCGCTCGATGACCGCGCGGACGACGTCGAAATCGAGGCGCCGTTCGGCCGTGGCCTCGTCGATGTAGAGGCCGCGACGCACCTCGACCATCACCGAGTGGACTCGTCGATCGCGCCCGTAGGAGCCGCTCGGCACGAACGTGCCCGCGAACGGCGAGTCGCGCTGGACTCGCAAGCCCTCGGACTCGAATGCCGCGATCATCGCGTCGGCCAACGCCGGCGGAGTGTGGGTCGGGTCGGTGCCGATGCAGATGTCGGGCCGCTCCGGTGCCTGCTCGAGCTCGCTCGGCAGTGGCACGGACGGGAAGGAGTGGCAATCGAGCAGGGTGCAGACGTCGAACGCCTCGAGCAGGTCTGCCACCACCCCGTCGAGCGCGGCGTGATAGGGCCGGTAGAGCGCGGCGATCCTCTGTTCACGAAGCGATGGGTCCGGCTCGCGCAGTCGCTGGCCATCGGAGCCGCGCCAGTAGACGACGCCCTGGCCCCGGCTCGCCATCGCCTCCGCCGTGTCGTCGAGAAAGCGCTCCGGATCGAACACCAACCGTGACAGCCGGTTGACGAAGCGCGTGACGCCTCGGTCCGTCAGCGACGCGAACAAGTCGTCGGTGTACCAGTCAGTCAGCCGCAGAAGCTCCGCGGTCAGCGCCTCGTCGGACAGCACGATCTCGGCGCGGATCGGGTCGGGGATCCAGGTCGACGCGTGCGGCACGTGCGCCACGATGGGCATCCGTGTGCCGACCGGAGCAAAGACCTCGAAGGCGGGCAACGTCATGGTTCGGTTCCATGTGCGGGAAGGCCGGTCCAGCCTGGGGGTAGGTCGGGGCAGAAGCGGTGCACGCACGCATGGAACCACAGCCGGGTCGCGCAGTTCTGGCCAGCAGCTGTGTACCGGCTCATCCAGGTGGTACAGGCAAGCAGGAAGGAGCCACAATGTCGTTCGTGCGGATGATCGGCGCGCTCGTGTTGATGCTGTTGCTGGCGCTGGTCTCGGCCGTGGCCGCACAGGCCCAGGATGTCGCGGCTCCCACGCCGCCGGCCGATGGCGAGCGGGCGTGGGTCGTGGACGTCGTCGACGGCGACACCATCAGGGTCGAGCGCGGCGATGGGGTGGTGGAGCGGCTGCGCTACATCGGGATCGACACGCCGGAGACAGTGCATCCCGAGATCCCCGTCGAACCCTGGGGTCCGGAGGCATCGGCCGCCAATGCCGCGCTGGTCGCCGGGCGGGAGGTGCTGCTGGAGCGGGACGTCAGCGAGCGCGACCGCTTCGACCGGCTGCTGCGCTACGTGTGGGTGCAGACGCCCGACGGCTGGCGCATGGTCAATGCAGAGCTCGTCGCCCTCGGGTTGGCCGAGGTGCACGCGTACGAGCCCGACACCCGGCACCACGAGTACCTTCGTGCCGTCGAGGCTGCGGCGAGACGGGATGGCGCGGGCATGCATGGTCCGGCCGCCATCGACTCGGCCACGCCCGCACCCGACGAGGAAGCGCCGGGACTGCTCGAGCGCCTCATCGACCTCCTGTTGGGCAGACCCTAGCCGGGGCGCCCCAGCGAGATGAGCAGGTGGCAGACACGCTGGAAGCTGATACTCCGCGCCACCGGCCGATCCACGAGTAAGACGACCGCCGATAGCGAGCGACACGGCGGCGGGGACGAGCGAGGCGAGATGAACATGGAGGCGAGATGAACGCGAAGGTGAGATGACAGGGACGACCACGTCCCTCGCGGGCACGCCGGTGATCGTGTACGAGGATGCCGACACCCTCGGCGAGGCGCTGGCCGGTGAGATCCTGGCAGGCCTGGCTGCCACGCCGGCCGGTGAACGCTATCTGCTGGGCTGTCCTGGTGGTCGCAGCCTGCGCTCGACCTACGCGGCCATGGCCCGCCTCCTGCCGCCGGATGCTGACCTTGGCCGGCTCGTCATCGTGATGATGGACGAGTACGTGGTGGGCCAGCCGGGCTCGCTCCGCGCCATCGAGCCTGCCGCACATTGCTCCTGCCAGGGCTTCGCCCGGCGCGAGATCGTGGCTGCCATCAACGTCGCCGTCCCGGCCGGCCGGGGCATCCTCCCGGAACATGTCTGGGGTCCCGATCCAGCCGATCCTGCCGCCTACGACCAGCGCATCGCCGAGGCCGGTGGCGTGGAGCTCTTCCTGGCCGCCAGCGGCGCGGGTGACGGGCACGTGGCCTTCGTGGCGCCGCCAGCCGACCTGGACGGCGGCACTGCCGTGCTGGACCTCGCGGAGCAGACGCGCCGCGACAACATGGGCACGTTTCCCGGCTTCGGCACGCTCGATGACGTGCCGCAGTACGGTGTCTCGGTCGGCCTGGGCACCATCGCCGGGCTCTCGCGCCACGTCGTCATGGTCCTGGTGGGCGAGGCCAAGCGGGCGAGCGCACGGCGCATCCTCGCGGCCCGGGACTTCGAGCCCGACTGGCCGGCCACCTTCATCCACCGCTGCCCCGATGCGCGCATCCTGCTGGACCAGGCGGCAGCAGGCCCAGCCGCGCGCGTGGCCGATGGCGCAGCAGGCCTTGACCAATCGGAATAGCCTGAACGGATGAGCGTCGGACACTTCCTGCCTCGCCTGGGCACGGCGGGCCTGGCTGCCGCGCTGGCCCTGTCGCTCGCTGCTCCCTCTGCCGCGCTGGCCACGGCCACCGATCCGGAGCTGATCGTGACGCTGGAGCTGCCGGCCGGCGATGTCGACTACGACCTTGAGCTGGGGACGCTCCACATCTTCGACGAGGAGGATGCGCCCTTCGTCATCTCCGTCATCGACGGCTGCAGCGTGAACGACCACCTGTGGGTCCTCGGCGCCGGCCTTTCGGGCATCCCGGTGCCGCTGACGGTCCTCGATCTGCGCAGCGGCAAGAGCGCGCGCACCGTCCTGCCGGCCTTCGAGCCTGGCGTCCCCATCGGCACCGTCATCGAGCCGGAGGCACTGGCCGTCTGTGGCGACGATCCGGCGGGCGGCCTGCCGGTGTTGAAGGGCAGGGCCACGTACACCTCGGCCGACGGTCGCGGTAACGACTACCAGGCCGACATCGAGGTGCGCTCCGACGGCAGCGACGGCAGCTATCGTCGCGTGGTCCGTGATGGCGCGTCGTTCGCCATCATCGGCAGGGGTTCACCGGTCATCGCCATCGATGAGAGCGCCGTCTACGACGAGCTGGTGCTGCTGGCCGAGGGCCGCACGCCACGCACGGTCGAGGGCGTCGCCTTCCGCGGCCCCGAAGGCATGCTGCCCGATGGTGCCCGCCTGCAGAAGGCCCTCAAGGGCATCGCTGGCTCGCGAGTCCGGCGTGCCTTCGAGACGGCCAAGAACGTGCGCGTGCCTCAAGGCATCATCGACGAGCTTGGACTCAGAGGCGTCGACCAGGTCCACCATCTCAGCCTGGACCTCGACACGCTTGGTGCTGACGCATACCTGTCCGAAGCGGGCTGGATCCGCGAAGGTGATCGGCCCATCGAGCCACCGCTGCCGGTGGTGGCGCGCTTCGAGGTAGCAGTCGCGCGCGCCAACGGCGAGACCGAGGTGGTCCCGCTGGTGGGGCCACTCGTGGGCAGCGCTGCCGAGGGCCGGCTCTGGGAGCACCGCTCCGATGACGTGCTGGTCCAGATCGTCGATGCCTGTGACCTGGGCGGCTCCTTCTGGGCGTTCGCGGGTGCCGTGACCGCCGAGCCGCTCGAGCTGATCATCACCGATACGCAGACCGACAGCGCTGTCACCAACCTGCTGTGGACCGACCGGGAGGACGTTTCCCGCCTGGCCGACAGCACGTCCCTGGCGAGCTGTCCCTGACCCGCTGCCCTGGCGAGCCGCAAGGCGGCGGTGCTTCCGGGCCTTGACACCATCCTGACGCGCGTATCCTGTGCCGCATGGGAAAGGCCAAGTGGTGGGTCTGCTCCGACTGCAGGAGCCTCAACGACCTGCCTGCCAGCAAGTGCTACAAGTGCCGCGTCGAGCGTCCTGCCCACCCCTATCTCATCGATGACCAGTACGGCTCGGTCAGCAGCGGTCAGGCCCGCGTCGGCATCACCGTCGACCTGGACAAGCTGGCCGAACTCACCTCCCCCGATCCCCGTGAGACCGCCAAGGGCGGTGGGATCATCGAGGCCTTCGGCAAGGAGGACGAGCAAGAGACTGCGGCGGGCTACCAGCTGAACCGCCCCTCGGACCCGAGCCAGGCCCAGGGCCAGCCGATGAAGCCACCCTCGGCGCCGCCACCGCCCTCTGCGCCTCCGGCGCCTCCACCGCGGCCGCTGCGGGATCCCACGCCTCGCAGCATCGCCGAGGTCGGCAACCGCCCCTGGGCCGATGGGGCGCCGCCCACCGCGACACCACCGGCACCGCCAGCGCCCGCGTCCATCGCCACGACTCCAGCGCCGCCGTCCGGGCCGTTCCCGCCTTCGCCCCGGGAACGCAGCCACCACCGGGCGCAGGCGCGTGGCCACCCCAGCCACCCTCGACACATGAGACGGGGTCCGGGGAGTAGGGGACATCCCTGCGGCGAAGGGGTAGCCCGCGGGCGTTAATTCCGCTTGATCA
>CAWDQY010000011.1:0-154736 GCA_963804575.1 uncultured Chloroflexia bacterium | reverse complement strand
TCTACGACAAGCTCGCCGGCATGACCGGTACGGCCATGACCGAGCAGGAGGAGTTCTACAAGATCTACGGGCTCGAGGTGATGGCCGTGCCCACCCACCTGCCCATGATCCGCGACGACTTCGCCGACCTCGTCTTCCGTGACGAGACCGCCAAGTTCAACGCCGTCATCGAGGAGATCGCGGAGAAGCAGCAGGAAGGCCGTCCGGTCCTCGTCGGCACCACCTCGGTCGAGAAGAGCGAGCAGCTCTCCGAAGCGCTCAAGCGCCGTGGCGTCCGGCACGAGGTCCTCAACGCCAAGTTCCACGAGAAGGAAGCGCCGATCGTGGCCCAGGCCGGTCGCAGCGGCGCGGTGACCATCGCCACCAACATGGCCGGTCGTGGCACCGACATCAAGCTCGGCGGTGATCCCGCCGGACTGACCAGCCAGAAGCTGCACACCCGTGGCCTGAACCCTGCCGAGGTCGATGCGGAGACCTACGAGGCGGTGTACCAGGAGGCCAAGGCCGAGTGCGAGGAGGACCACGAGCGGGTGGTCGCCGCGGGTGGCCTGCACATCATCGGCACCGAGCGTCACGAGGCCCGCCGGATCGACAACCAGTTGCGCGGTCGCGCCGGTCGCCAGGGCGATCCCGGCTCGTCGCGCTACTTCCTGTCGCTGGAGGATGCGCTGCTGAAGCGTTTCGCCAACGACCGCGTCACCGCGTTGATGGAGAAGATGGGGCTGGAGGGCGATGTCGCCATCGAGTCGCGCATGGTCTCCAAGACCGTGGAGAACGCGCAGGGTCGTGTCGAGGGCTACAACTTCGACATGCGCAAGCGCATCGTCGAGTACGACGACGTCATCAACAAGCAGCGCGAGCGCATCTACGAGGAGCGCGACAAGGTCCTGCACAACGAGGACCTGAGCGAGACCGTGCTGGCCTTCGTCGACCAGGAGCTGGACGGCATCATCACGGCTCACCTTGGCGAGGGGGAGGCCGACTGGGACCTCGACGGCCTGGCCGAGTCGCTGGGGGTGCTGGGACTCGACGGCGAGGAGTTCTCGGCCGAGAAGCTCGACGAGCTCGGCAGCCGCGAAGAGGTCATCGAGTACATCTCCGAGCAGGCGGCTGCCCGGCTCGATCAGCGTGAGCAGGAGTACGGTGAGGAGACCTGGTCCCTGGTCGAGCGTGCCGTGCTGCTGCGCGCCATCGACACGCTCTGGGTCGAGCACCTCACCGAGCTGGAGGACTTCCGCAAGGGCGTCGGACTACGGGGCTACGGTGGCCGCGATCCACTCGTCGAGTTCAAGCGCGAGGCATTCAGCCTGTACGACGAGCTGCGTGGCTTCATCCGTCACCAGGTGGCCTCCACCATCTTCCGCGTCAGCGTGCAGCAGCGCGAAGCCGTGCCGGCGCAGGAGCCCAGGTCGTTGCCGACGCTCACGCCCGAGCAGCTGGCCAAGCTCAAGCTGGGCAATGGGACAGCCGCGCAGCCATCCGCGGCGATGGCCTCGAGCGGCAGCCTCGGTCGGCACGGTCACGCCATCGGTCTCGTCAGGTGGCAGCGCGACCTCCACCAGCGGCGCTGCGGTGACGGCGCAGATCATCCCCGGCTTGCAGCCCCAGACGCCCCGCAACATCCAGCTGCAGAAGGGCGACGAGACGCTGGGCACGGGCCCAGCCCGCTCGGCCGGTCAGGCCCCGGATGGGGAGAAGGTCGGCCGCAACGATCCCTGCTGGTGCGGCTCGGGCAAGAAGTACAAGCGCTGTCACGGCGCCACCTGAAGACCAGCGGCGCCACCTGAAGACCAGCAGGGACGCGGACCGAAGCTAGGCGGGCAGGCTCCAGATGCCCAGGATGCCGTAGCCCAGGACCAGCACCACGAGGGTGATGGCGCTCATCAGGACGATGGCGAGCACGGCGATGCGTGGGTCGGTCTTCTCGACCTCGGGGTTCTTCAGCGGCGCGGCCTGCCAGCGGCGCGAGCGCAGGCCGTCGCGGTAGTCGCCCGCCTGGCGCGAGACCGCCTCGCTGTCAACCTCGGGTACGCGCCTGGACGCCGCGGGCTCGGTGTCAAGGCTGCGCTCGAGCTGGCGGTCGGCCTGGTCCGTCATGCCTCGTCCTCGTCCTCGCCCCACAGCAGCATCGCCTGCGTGCGCTGCATCTCCGAGGAGAATAGCGCGCCCACCGATTCACCCCGGTGGATGCGCGTGATGGCCTCACCGATGAGCGGTGCGATCGAAAGCACCTTGATCTTGTCGAGCTTGTGGGACGCCGGCTGGGGGATGGTGTCGGTGATGACGATCTCCCGCAAAGCCGACTCGCGGATGCGGTCCACCGCGGGGTCGGACATCACCCCGTGGGTAGCGCAGCCATAGATCTCGAGGGCCCCCTCGCGCTCCAGGGCGCGGCTCGTCTCGATGAGCGTGCCGCCGGTGTCGATCTCGTCGTCCACGATGATGGCGCGCTTGCCGCGCACCTCGCCGATGACGTTCACGACCTCGGCGCGGTCGTCGTTGTCCTCGCGTCGCTTCTCGATGATGGCCAGGGGGGCGCCCACCAGCTCGGCGAACTTGCGAGCACGCTTGGCGAAGCCAAGGTCGGTCACCACGACGAGGTTCTGCAGCTCCTTCTGCCGCCAGTAGTTGGAAAGCAGGTGGGTGGCCGTGAGCTCGTCCACCGGGATGTTGAAGAAGCCCTGGATCTGGCCCTGGTGGAGGTCGATGGTGAGCATCCGGTCGGCCCCGGCCACGCTGATCATGTCGGCGATGAGGCGGGCGGTGATGGGTACCCGCGGCTGATCCTTCTTGTCGGAGCGACCGTAGGCGTAGTAGGGCACGACGGCGGTGATGCGGCCGGCACTGGCGCGCTTGAAGGCGTCGATCATGATGAGCAGCTCCATGATCGACTTCTGCACCGGCTTGCAGGTGGGCTGCACCAGGAAGACATCCTTCTCGCGCACGTTGTCCACGATGCGCACGAAGATGTTCTCGTTGGCGAACTCGAACACCTCGGACGAGCCCAGGGCGATGCCCAGGTAGCGCCCGATCCTGGCGGCCAGCCTGGGATTGGCGTTACCCGCGTAGAGCCCCAGCGTCTCACTCGGCCGCGGCATCTCGGTCTCGCCGAAGACGGTCACCCCAGCGACCCCACCTGCTGCGTCATGCCTGCCCCGATCCGTCGTTGTCCGGGCCTGCCTGCTCGGGCCCGCCAGCGCCATTCTCGCCGACGCCGCGGTGCTCCGCCAGACCCTCGCGGAAGACCGCGATGCCGGCGACGGTGTCGCCCTCGTTGAGCCGCATCACGATGACGCCGCGAGCGGCGCTGCCGTAGCGATTGATCGATTGCACGTCGGTGCGCACGACCTGGCCGGCCGAGGAGATCAACAGCAGCTCCTCGTCGGACTCATCGACGAGCTCGACGGAGGCGACCTTGCCGCTCTTGGCGCCCTCGAGCGAGATGAGCCGGACGCCCTGCCCACCGCGGTGCTTGGAGCGGAACTCGACATTGGGGACACGTTTGCCGTACCCCGTCTCGGTCAGCACGAGGATGTCGTCACCGGGCCTGATGACGCCCATGCCCACGACGCGATCCCCCTGGCGCGCCAGGCGGATACCGATGACGCCGGCGGCGTCGCGGCCCATGGCCCGCACCTCGGCCTCGTTGAAGCGCGCGATCCGTCCCATGGCCGTCGCCAGCAGGATGTCGTCACTTCCGGACGACACCGCGACCCATGCCAGCTTGTCGTCATCGGCCACGGTGAGGGCCCGGATACCGGTCGAACGCACGCGCTCGAACTTCTCGATGGCCGTCTTCTTGACGATGCCGTTGACGGTGGCCATCACGAGGTTGTTGCCGGGTTCGAAGTCCGGCAGCGTGATGACGGCCAGCACACGCTCGCCCGACTCGACCTGCACGCCTTCGAGGTTGATGATGGGCATGCCCTTGGCCTGCCGGCTGGCATCGGGGATGGCGTGGACCTTGGAGCTGAAGACACGGCCGCGGTCGGTGAAGAACAGGGCCCAGTCGTGGGTGTTGGCCACGATGAGGTGGCCGACCGCGTCCTCTTCGACGGTGCGTGCTCCGATGATGCCCTTGCCGCCACGCGCCTGGCGCCGGTAGGTCACCAGCGGTTGCCGCTTGATGTAGCCGCGACGGCTGACCGTGACGACGACATCCTCGTCAGCGATGAGGTCATCGTCGCTGAGCTCCTTGTCGGCGCTGCCCTCGATCCTGGTACGGCGGTCCTGGCCGTACTTGACGTCAAGCTCGCCCAGCTCGTCCCGGATGATCTGCAGCACGCGCTTGGGGTTGGCGAGGATGTCCTCCAGCTCGGCGATGCGCTGGATGATGCCGACGTACTCGTCCTCGATCTTCTGGCGCTCCAGCGCGGCCAGGCGGCGGAGCTGCATCTCGAGGATGGCGTTGGCCTGGATCTCGGACAGCCCGAAGCGCTCCATCAGGCCTCGCCGGGCGGCATCCACGTCGGCCGACTCGCGGATGGTGCGGATGACCGCATCGAGATTGTCGAGCGCGGTCTTCAGGCCTTCCAGGATGTGCGCCCTGTCCTTGGCCTTCTGCAGGTCGAACTCGGTGCGACGGCGCACGACCAGGCGGCGCCACTCGATGTGGTGGTGCAGCAGCTGCTTGAGCGAGAGCGTCTGGGGCTGGCCGTCGACGAGGGCGACCACGTTGGCGTTGAAGGCCATCTTCAGGGCGGTGTGCTTGAAGAGGTTGTTGAGCACCTTGCGCGGCGCAGCATCCCGCTTGCACTCGATGACGATGCGCATGCCGTCGCGATCGGATTCGTCGCGCAGGTCGGCGATGCCGTCGATCTTGCCGGTCTTGACCAGGTCGGCGATCTTCTCCAGCAGCGCCGACTTGTTCACCTGGTAGGGGATGGCCGTGGCCACGATGGCGGTGCGGCCGGCGCGCGTCTCTTCGAAGGCGACCTGCGCCTGCATCACGACCCGACCGCGCCCGTGGCGATACATGTCGCGGATGGCGTCGATCTCCTCCCACTCGCCGGTGACGGGATTGCGTCGGCGGTCGTAGCGGAAGATCAGGCCACCGGTCGGCAGATCGGGGCCGAGCAGGTGCTCGCACAGCTGGTCGGTGTTCATCTCGGGGTCATCGATGAGCGCCTGGGTGGCCCGGATGACCTCGCCCAGGTTGTGTGGCGGGATGTTGGTGGCCATGCCCACGGCGATGCCCGCCGAGCCATTGATGAGCAGGTTGGGCAGCTTGGCCGGGAGCACCGATGGCTGCATCCGGGTGCCGTCGTAGTTCTCGACGAAGTCGACGGTGTCCTTGTCGATATCGGCCAGGACCTCGGCGGCGATGGCCGTCATGCGCGCCTCGGTGTAGCGCATGGCCGCAGGGGGATCGCCGTCGACCGAGCCGAAGTTGCCCTGGCCATCCACCAGCGGGAAGCGCAGCGAGAAGTCCTGCGCCAGGCGCACCAGGGCGTCGTAGATGGCCTGGTCGCCGTGGGGGTGGTACTTGCCCATGACATCGCCGACGATGGCGGCGCACTTGCGGTACGAGGAAGACGAGGTGAGCCCCATCTCGCTCATGGTGTACAGGATGCGCCGATGGACCGGCTTCAAGCCGTCGCGGACGTCGGGCAGGGCGCGGCTGACGATCACGCTCATGGCGTAATCCAGGTAGGCCGACTTCAGCTCGTCCTCGATGAAGACCGAGCGGACGTTTCCGACAGGGTCGGTCATGCGCGACTCCTCGTGTAGCGGTCACCCTGGACGGCGGCCACGTCGTTGCTGGCTGAAAGGAGGGCCGCGAAGCCCGCGGCGTGTGCGGCGGCGATGCTGGTCGATGCTCCGTGTCGCTGGCGCCGGATGCCGGCGAGGTCGCGGCGCAGGGAGGCTGCCAACGCGGCGGGCTGGTGCGAGAGCGACTCGCGCACGACCCAGGCGCGCGCGCCATCGTGTCGTTCCACGGCGATGGCCGCCTCGGCGCGCAGCAGCCCAGCCGTTGCGGGGGCGTCGAGGCGACTCCACTCGCGGATGGCCCACGCCAGTGACTTCTGCACCATCACCTCGGCGTCACCCATGAGCAAGCGGATCATCTCCAGCGCGCGCTCGACCGCCCCCGGCGGCAGCTCCCGGTGCGGGGCGCTGGACAGGCGATGGGGGATGGTGGCGAGGGTCGCCCCCACCAGGCGCCGCTCGAAGGTCTGCTCGGAGTACAGCAGTTGCTCCAGCTCGGCCCAGCGGAACTGCTCGGCCAGGACACCCCGAGCCCACAGGTCGGCAAGGCTATCGACCTCGATCCAGTCCCCCGCCCCTCGACCCATGCGACGCAGCAGCTGCCAGGTCTGCTCGGGATCCTGGGCCAGCGAACGACGCAGGCAGGGCAGGGCGAAGAGTCGCAGATCGCGATCCTCGGCCCCCAGCAGGTGCTGCGCCAGCTGCAACGCCGGGATGCTGGAGCCCTCCTTCAGCGCCTGCCGCAACGGCCGCTGGATGGCGTCGACCAGGGGGCCTCGCACGACGTAGCGAGCCGGGATGCCGGGGCTGGCGCGCTCTGCCAGCAGGCTGTACTCGGGGTCAGCGAGGCTGGCCAATCCCTCGCGCAGCGCTCCCAGGAAGGCCTCCGGCTCGTCGATGAGCTCGCTCAGGCGCAGGCCCAGGTCCCTGGCCGCACCCAGGTGTGCCGAGATGAACGCCTCCGCCCTCGCGGTCGCCTCAGACATCGAGGTTCTGCACCTTGCGAGCCTCGGCGCGGATGAAGTCCTTGCGCGGTCCGACCTTCTCGCCCATCAGGGTGGTGAACATGTGATCGGCCTCGGCGGCGTTCTCCGGGTCGACCTGCAGCAGCGTGCGGGTGGCCGGGTTCATGGTGGTCTCCCAGAGCTGGCCCGAGTTCATCTCGCCGAGGCCCTTGAAGCGCTGCACGGTGAGGTTCTTGACCTTCATCTCCTTGATGATGCGGTCGCGCTCCCTCTCGCTGGCGGCATAGTGGGTCACCTTGCCGGTGCTGACGCGGTAGAGCGGCGGCTGGGCGATATAGAGGTGACCGGCTTCCACCAGCTCCGGCATGTTGCGGTAGAAGAACGTCATCAGCAGCGTCCGGATGTGCGCACCGTCGACGTCGGCGTCCGCGAGCAGGATGACCTTGTGGTAGCGCAGCTTGGACAGGTCGAACGTCTCACCGATGCCGGTCCCGAGGGCGATGATGAGGGGACGGATCTTCTCGCTCGACAGGACCCGGTCGATGCGCGCCTTCTCCACGTTCAGCATCTTGCCGAAGAGCGGCAGGATCGCCTGCGAGCGTCGATCCCGTCCCTGCTTGGCCGAGCCACCGGCCGAGTCGCCCTCGACGATGTAGAGCTCGCTGCGCTCCGGGTCGCGCTCCTGGCAGTCGGCCAGCTTGCCCGGCAGGGCCGATCCCTCCAGGGCGCTCTTGCGGATGACCAGGTCCCGCGCCTTGCGCGCGGCCTCGCGGGCACGGGCCGCGGTCAGCGACTTGTCGATGATGCGCCGCGCATCAGCCGGGTTCTCGTCGAGATACTGGCTGAGCCCCTCCCCTACGGCGGTCTGCACCTGGCCCTTGACGTCGGCGTTGCCAAGCTTGGCCTTGGTCTGGCCCTCGAACTGCGGGTCGGTGAGCTTGACGCTGACCACGGCCGTCAGCCCTTCGCGGACGTCATCGCCCGAGAGGCTCGCCTTCTTGTCCTTGATCACACCCTGCCGACGCGCCCAGTCGTTGAGCGAGGTCGTCAGCGCGGCCCGGAAGCCGGTCACGTGGGTTCCGCCGTCCACCGTGTTGATATTGTTAGCAAAAGCAAGGACTGTTTCGCTGAAGCCATCGTTGTACTGGATGGCGACCTCGATCTGCGTCGGCCCCTCCTTCTTCTCGGCCGAGATCGGCTTGAAGTTCAGCACGTCCTTGCCCTTGTTCAGGTGGCGTACGAAGCTCACCAGGCCGCCCTCGAAGTAGAACGACTTCTCGCGTGCCGGCGTGAGGCGTTCGTCGATGAGCCGGATGTGGACGCCCTTGGTCAGGTAGGCCGACTCGCGAAGTCGCTGGGCGATGACGTCGAAGCTGACCTCGACGGTATCGAATACCTCGTGGTCGGGCTTGAAGGTGGTGGTGGTGCCCTGGCGACCGTTGGCCTTGCCGATGGCCCTGACTTCGTCGACAGGTGTGCCGCGTACGTAGGACTGGGTCCAGATCTTGCCGTCACGCGCCGATTCGACCGTCAGCTGCTCGGAGAGTGCGTTGACCACGCTCACGCCGACGCCATGAAGTCCGCCCGAGACCTTGTAGCCTCCGCCGCCGAACTTGCCGCCCGCGTGCAGCACGGTGTGGACGACCTCGAGGGCGCTCTTTCCAGTCTGCTTCTGGGTGCCGACCGGCACTCCGCGGCCGTCGTCACTGTTGCGGATCGAGCCGTCCGCGAGGATGGTGACCTCGATGTAGCTGGCGTAGCCGGCCATGGCTTCGTCGATGGAGTTGTCCACCACCTCCCACACCAGATGGTGCAGGCCGCGTGCGTCGGTCGAGCCGATGTACATGCCGGGGCGGCGCCGCACGGCCTCGAGGCCCTCGAGGACCTGGATCGAGTCGGCCGAATAGGTGCCCGGGCTGGGATCGCTGAAGGCCGAAGCCTTGCGCGTCTCCGGCTGTGGCCTGGTCGGTCATCGCTGCTCTCCCGTCATCGGTCACCCGCGGATAGTCGGTCGACGAGGCGACCGAGGTCTTCATCGTCATACCAGCTGATGGTGATGCGCCCGCCCTTGCGGCCCGAAGCGATGGTCACCTTGGTTCCCAGGGCCTCGCGCAACTGCGCTTCCATGTGCTGCATATCTGCGTCATCGGCGCGATCGTGCGCGGGCTGCGTTGTCACCACGCCGTCCCGGGACGCCTGAACGAGTCCCTCCGTCTGGCGCACGGACAGTCCACGCGCCACGACCGTGGCCAGCAGGACCTCCTGCCGGGCGTGGCTCTCAAGGCTGGCCAGCGCTCGGGCGTGACCAGCGCTGATGGCACCGTCCGCGACCGCTCGCTGGACGCTCCCGGCCGTGTCAAGGATACGCAGTGTATTGGCGACGGTCGGCCTCGATCGACCAACGCGTTCGGCGACCCGCTCCTGCGTGAGCCCGAAGTCGTCGATCAGGTGCCGATAGGCATGCGCCTCTTCCAACGCATTGAGGTCCGAGCGCTGGATATTCTCGACCAGGGCGAGCTCCAGCTGCTCCTGTTCGTTAGCCGTACGAACTATCGCCGGGATGGTGCGGTGGCCCAGGAGCCCGGCTGCGCGCCATCGACGTTCACCCGCGATCAGCACATAGCCGGCGCCATCCTGGATGACGATGACCGGCTGGAGCACGCCGTGCGTGGCGATCGAGTCCGCGAGCTGCTGGAGCTCCGACTGGTCGAAGGACCGGCGTGGCTGCCCGGGGTTGGGGCTGATGGACTCGAGGGGCAGGTCGCGCAGCGGGCGCTACGCCCGGGGCAGCGGTCGGAATGAGCGATGCCAGTCCTCGGCCCAGCCCGGTGCTCCGTCTTGGTTCGATCGCCATGCTCAACGCGCCTCCCCTTCCTGTGTCGCCCCGTGGCGCCCCGTAACGCACCCGCGCTTCGAGCAGCGAGTTGCCTGGCTGGAGGCCGCCTCGATCCAGCAGCTCCGCGGCGATAGCCTGATACGCCAGGGCTCCCCGAGACCCAGGACTGTACGTCGCGATGGGCTCGCCGTAGCTAGGAGCCTCGGCGAGGCGCACGCTCCGTGGAACGACGGCTTCGAAGACCTGTTCGCCCAGGTGCCGCCGAACCTCGAGGGTGACGTCAGCCGAGAGGCTTGTGCGCCCGTCGTGCATCGTAAGGATCACCCCGTTCATCGCCAGCTCCGGGTTCAGGTGCGCGCGAATGAGATCGATCGTGGCCATCAGCTGGCCAAGTCCCTCGAGCGCGTAGTACTCGCACTGCAGCGGGATCAGGACGCTGTCCGCCGCCGTCAGCGCGTTGACGGTCAGCAGACCCAGCGACGGTGGACAGTCAAGGAACACGAAGTCGTAGGTGTCCTCGATGCCATCGAGGGCGCGCTTGAGCCGGCGCTCCCGACCGGCACTGGGAACGAGCTCGACCTCGGCCCCGGCCAGTCCGCGATTCGAAGGCAACACGTCGAGCCCGTCGATCCGAGTGGGCTGCACCGCCTGTGCTGGGTCCTGCTCTCCCAGGAGTACGTCGTAGACGGAGAGCTCGACCGCGTCCTTGTCGATGCCGACGCCACTCGTGGCGTTGCCTTGTGGGTCCATGTCCACGAGCAAGACCCGTCTGGTGTCCAACGCCAAGTACGAAGCAAGACTGACCACCGTCGTGGTCTTTCCGACTCCACCCTTCTGATTGGCGCAGGCGATGATCTCGCCCACCTAGCCTCCGCCGCGATGACTACACACGATACGAGTCTACCTTGAGCACCGCGTTGTTGCTCTTGCGCACCACGTTGTCCACCATTGGGACCGCGCGGTCCGAATCGGACATCCGGGGGAGGGCAGCAGCGACCACTCGGCCGACTTGCGGAAGACAGCTGTCGTCCGAGTCCGACCCGGGTTTGCTCGAACTTATCCGCACGTTGTCCACAGGAGCTTGTGTCGTCGGACGGAAGCGCATTGTTCCACGTGAAACAGTGAGGCGTCGGGAGCCGGAGCCACGGTGTTCCACGTGGAACAACGAGTACAGGAAGTGGCTGACCGGCCTCCGGGTGGATCGCGAGGCGCGTCGTCCGCGCGCACGGTTCATGATCGATCTGTAGCTTCTGCGGCCTGCGCGGTCAAGAGCGATATGCCCGGGTGCGGGGTCGTGGTCGTCGATACCTCGTGCGAAATCGACCCTCGTTCGGTCGTCGATCTTCCTGCGAGGTTCGGTCGTCGCTCCTCTTGCGAGGAAGGGGAGGGGCACCGAGGGTGCGTCGGCTCGCCCACCCCGCGACCGCGTGGTCTGCCACGGGTGGCCGGTCAGAGCCGGGCTTGGGGGCTCGGCTATACTCCTCATCGCGGTGGCGCTGCCACGCGAGGGGCGACTCGCCGGCGACACCGCAGCCGTGGAAACCGAATCGTATCGACCTACCCTGATGAGCGTCCTGGCTCCTGCCGTGGGGGCCGTCCTAGCTGCCATCCTGGAGTCGAGCATGTTGACCCATCTTCAGGTGGGCAACGCGAAGCCCGACCTCGTCTTCGCTGTGGGCGTCGCGGTGGCGATGACGTTGGGTTTCGAGAGTGGCATGACGTGGGCATTCGTAGGTGGGGTCACGCTCGATCTGCTGCTTCCCGGGCGTGCCCTGGGCTCATCAGCGCTGACGCTGGTGATCGTCACCGCGATGGCACTGGTGGTGGCGCGTGCGCTGTGGCCGCCACGCCTGGCCTTCGTCGGCATCACGGCCTTCGTCCTCACGTTCGTCTACCAGGTGGTCCTCCTGGCGCTGTTGGCAGTGACGACGGCCGTCTCCTTCGGTGGCTGGTCGCCGTCGGAGCTGGTCCTTGGCGGCATCGTGAACGCTGTCATGGCCGTGGTCGCCGCGATCACGTTGCGGGCGCTGGACCTGCGCTTCGGCGAGCCGGAGCGACTGGCATGGTGAAGCCATGAGCGGCGAACCCATGCGCCTGGGTACGGACGCGGCAGGCACGGCGAGACCTGGCGCCTCGCTTCGTCGCCTTCGGCGTGGCCATCGCCCTGGCCGTCACCGGCCTTGGCCTGCGCCTGTTCCAGCTTCAGGTGGCGGAGGGCTCAAGCCAACAGGTCCTCGCGCAGCAGCAGCTGACGTCCGAGCGGGCCATTCCGGTCTCGCGCGGCCTGATGTACGACCGGCGCGGACGTCTGCTGGTGGAGAACGTGCCCACGTTCGTGCTGCGCATCCTGCCCGCGGAGATGCCGTTCGACGTGCGTCCCGAGGTCGCCGAGCGCATCTCGCGGCTCACCGACATCCCGGCCCGGAAGATCATCGAGCGCCTCGATGCCCGCACTGGATCGCAGTACGAGCCGGTGCGGATCACCGACATCTCGACCGAGACGGCGCGGGTCATCGCCGAGGACCCGGGTCTGTTCCCTGGTGTCCAGGTCGACCTCGAAGCTCGCCGCAGTTACGAGCAGGGCAAGCTCATGGCGCATGTGCTGGGCTGGACCGGACGCATCTCCGGACCCGAGTACCAGCGCCTGAAGGACGAGGGCTACTACCCGGAGGACCTGCTGGGCAAGGCCGGCCTGGAGGCCACCTACGAGGACGTGCTGCGCGGCACCTACGGTCTCGAGGTGGTCGACCTGGACCGCCAGGGCCACGAGGTCCGCGCTCCTGACGTGCTGCAGGAGCCGATTCCGGGCAGCTCGCTGGAGCTGACCATCGACAGCAAGGCCCAGCAGGACGCCGAGAAGGCGCTCAAGTGGGCCATGGATCGTGTCGGCATCAAGCGGGGCGCGCTCATCGCCATGAACCCGCAGAACGGCGAGATCCTGGCCATGGTGTCGCTACCCAGCTACGACAACAACAAGTTCGCCCAGGGCATCTCGACAGCCGAGTACCGGCGACTGCTCAAGGACCCGGCCAAGCCCATGCTCAACGTGGCCATCAGCGAGCAGTACCCGCCGGGCTCGACCTACAAGCTCGTCACCGCGACTGGTGCGCTCGCCGATGGCAAGATCAGCCCGACCTCGCGCATCCAGACCGAGCCCTTCATCGAGATCGGCGAGTGGCGCTACTGGGACTGGAACAGGGAGGGCTGGGGCCCGCTCGACGTCTACGACGGTTTCGGCCACTCCAGCGACACCTTCTTCTACAAGGTGGCGGGCATGCTCGGCATCGACCGCCTGGCGTACTGGGCGCACCAGTTCGGGTTCGGCAAGCCCAGCGGCATCGACCTACCGGGCGAAGCCGCCGGCATCGTGCCCACCAACGAGTGGAAGGAGCGCACGCTCAACGAGCAGTACTACACCGGGGAGCTCTACCAGGCCGGTATCGGCCAGGGCTACAACATGAGCACGCCCTTGCAGATGCTCAACGCCTACGCTGCACTCGCCAATGGCGGCACGCTCTACAAGCCGCAGCTGGTGCGCAAGATCCTCGATGCCGAGGGCAGACGTGGTCGAGCGCGTCCCGCCCGAGGTCATCCGGGAGCTCGACATCGACAAGTCCGTGCTGCGCACGATGCGCGTGGCTGCCCGCCGTGTCGTCACCATCCGTCACACCTACAACCTGGTGGACCTGCCCATCGTGGTGGCGGGCAAGTCGGGCACTGCCGAGTTCGGCGTCCGCGACCGGCAGGGTCGTCTGCCCTTCAGCAACTGGTTCGTCGCCTTCACGCCGAAGGAGGCTCGCAAGACCGAGGCCGACCCCAATGGCCTCGCGGCCATCCGGCGCGAGGACTCCGACCTGGTGGTGCTGGCGTACCTGGATGACACGCGCACCCGGGGCAACGTCGCGACCGAGGTCGTGAAGTACTTCCTGCAGCTTCACTACGGGCTCAAGACCGACCTGCGCCAGGGCTGGGTCCTCGAGCGCGACAACTTCTACAACCTCAATAGCTGATGAGCACGCTGCGCCTCGAGCCGACGCGCGTCGGCACCCTGACCGCCCGCGAGGGGGAGGGGCGCTGGTACGGCTTCGACCTGCCGTTGGCCATCTTCGCCCTCTCGCTCACCGTCATCGGCCTGCTGATGGCATTCACCAACTCCGGCGACGACCCCTTGCGTCCCGGCTCCATCTTCACCCGCGGGCTCATCTGGCTGGCACTGGCCGCGGTCATCTTCGTCGCCACCGCCGCTGCCGATCACCATTGGCTGCGCACCTTCGCGTGGCCCATCTATGGCATCAGCATCGCCCTGCTGCTGCTCACCCTGGTGATCGGCAGCGGCACCGGTGGCGTCGCTCGCTGGGTCTCGATCTTCGGCCTGCAGTTCCAGTTCTCGGAGGTCAGCAAGATCCTGCTGGCGGTGGTGCTGGCGCACTACCTGGCCACGCGAGAGTCGAGTCTCTCGAGCGTCCGCACCATCATCGGGGCCGGCATGGTGGTGCTGCCCATGCTGGGGCTCGTGCTCGTCCAGCCCGACCTGGGCACCTCGCTGGTGTTCGGCGCCATCATGCTGGGAGCGCTGTTCATGTCCGGGGCCAGCTTGCGCTGGCTGGCGACCGTCGTGCTGGCGGTGCTGGCGATGGTGCCGCTGGCGTGGCAGTTGCTGCTGCGCGACTACCAGAAGCAGCGTCTCATCTCATTCATCGACCCTGCGGCCGACCCGCTGGGCTCGGGCTACCAGCTCCAGCAGTCGCAGGTCACGGTCAGCTCGGGTGGTCTCTTTGGTCGTGGTCTGACCAACGGGATGGCAGGCGAGAGCCTGCCGGTGGGCTCGACCGACTTCGTCTTCGCCAGGGTGGGCGAGGAGTTGGGCTTCCTCGGCGGCGCGGTGGTGCTGACGCTCTTCGCGCTACTGATCTGGCGGGTCCTGCACGTCGGCTGGCGCTCCGGCGATACGTTCACGCTCGCCTTCTCCGGGGCCATCGCCGGCATGCTGCTGTTCCAGATGATCGTGAACATCGGCATGGTGCTCGGCGTGATGCCCATCACCGGCATCCCCCTGCCGTTCGTGACCCACGGCGGCGCCTCGCTCATCAGCGCGGCCCTTGGCCTGGGCATCCTGGAGTCGCTGGCGATGCGGCGGTCGCGATCGACCTGACTGGCACGGTCGGGCATGTGGCCCAGCGTGACAACCTGGGCGCCTGAGCCGTCGGCTGACACGGCCCGCTACCCTGTAGGTGTGCCTCTTCTCCCAGACCTGCCCGATCTCGATGGCCTGGTCTTCTCCGCTGGTGGCGGTGCAGAAGGCCCCGCCTTCGCTGACGCCCTGCTCAGCCTGTTCATCCTCTTCCTCGCCGCCAAGGCGGGCGAGGAGGTCTTCCGGCGCATCAACCAGCCAGGTGTCATCGGGGAGCTGCTGGGCGGCTTCATCGTCGGCCCGTTCGCGTTGGGGCTCGCCGACGTCACCATCACCGCCGAGGTATTCGCTGAGCTGGGCGTCGTCATCCTCCTGTTCACCGTCGGCCTCGAGGTGCGCATCGACGATCTGATAGCGGTCGGCCCGATGGCCCTCGCGGTGGGCGCGATCGGCTTCATCCTGCCCATCATCGCCGGCGTCGGCATCGGCCTGGCCATCGGCGAGGACGTCCTGCCGGCAGCGCTCATCGGCCTCGCCCTGGCCGCCACCAGCATCGGCATCACCAGCCGCGTGTCTGTCCGAGATGGGGGTGCTCGACAGGGCCTTCTCCCGGGTCATCCTGGGCGCGGCCATCGTCGACGATATCCTGGCGCTCCTGGCCATCGGCGTGCTCTCCGGCTTCGCCGAAGGCAGCCTCGGCCCGGAGACGCTGGTCACGCTGGTCGCAGGCCTGGCCTTCGTGGGCATCGGCCTGGCCCTCGCGCCGCTCGGGCGCCGCCTCCCGCGCAAGGTGTTCGTGTGGCCGAGGTTCGCCGACACGCCGGTCGTGCCCGTGTTCATCATCATGTTCGCCGGCGCGCTGCTGGCCCAGTTCGTGGGCCTGGCAGCCATCATCGGCGCCTTCGTGGTGGGCCTGATGGTGGCCGAGACGCCGGTACGGGAGGAGGTCGAGCACGGCTTTCGGCCGCTCCTCGGGATCTTCGCGCCGTTCTTCTTCGCCGTGACCGGCGCCCACATCGACATGAGTGCACTGCTCGACCCCCAGCTGCTCATCATCGTGCTGGTGCTGACGGTCATGGGCGTGCTCACCAAGCTGGTGGGCGGCATCGCCGGTTCCCTCCGGCTGGGCAGGTGGAACGCCATCGTGGTCGGCCTGGGCATGAGCCCCCGCGGTGAGGTCGGCATCGTCGTTGCCGCGCTCGGCCTCTCCCTGGGGCTCATCGGCGACGAGATCTACGCGGTGCTGCTGGCGGCCGTCATCCTGACCACGTTGGTGGCGCCGGTGATGCTGCAGTGGGCCATCCCCAGGGCGACGCGAGACGAGCGCCATCGGGGCGGCGAGGCCGGCGCCGGCGCGGCCTAGCGTGCTGGCGACGTCGAGCCCCCGATGGCTCACCCGGCGGGAGACTTCGCAGCTCTCACGGCCGCCGACGCAGCAACAGATCGAGCTCGCCCTTGAAGTTGCGCCCCATCGTGGTGCGCGAAAGCCACTCCAGGTAGTCGCGGTCGTAGCGCCCGACCTGGTTGAGCGTCCAGCCACGGTAGCGACCGAAGGTGAGTGGGTGCCCGGCGGGTGGCGGATTGGGCGGCGGTGGCCCGGCTTCACCATAGGGCGCCTTCGCTGCCGCTGCCGCTGCCGTGACGCCGGCGCTGCCACGTCGGGCTGGCCGGCCATCTCCGCGCACGAGCGGCGGCGGTTTCGCGACCGCCAGCCCGATCTGCTGGTCGTAGCGTGCGCGTTTGGCCTGGTCGCCCAGGGTGGCCCAGGCCTCGTTCAGCTCCGCCATCCGCGTGGCCGCCTCCGGTGAGGGATCCAGGTCGGGGTGGTAGCGCTTGGCGAGGTGGCGGTAGACGACGCTGATGAGCTCGCGGTCGGCCCGGGGGTTGATCAGGAGCACGTCGTAGAAGGTGCGGGCCATGGTCGGTCCACGATACTGGACCAGGGGCTGCTCGCGACGCCGCTGCCTGCTGACCCGCGTCGATGCCTCGCCCAGGGGCCGGTCTCGTTTGACGTCCGCGGGCGATTGGGGCTACCATCCCCCTTCGCGCCCGAGTGTCTGTCGCGCCGTGTTCGCCTGCGACTCTCGCCTCGCGTCGACCCAGTACTCACATCTCGCACCGACCGAACAACGGGAAGCCCATGTACGCAGTCATCGAATCAGGCGGCAAGCAGCACCGCGTCGAACTCGGCTCGGAGATCCAGGTCGATCGCCTGGACGTCCAGCCCGGCGACTCCATCACCCTCGATCGTGTCCTCCTCGTCGCCGATGGCGACGCCGCCGCCATCGGCCAGCCCGTGGTGGATGGGGCCAGCGTCTCGGCACAGGTCCTGCGCCAGGAGCGCGGCGACAAGATCGTCGTCTTCAAGTACAAGCCGAAGGCCCGAACACGCGTCAAGCAGGGGTTCCGCGCCGAGCTGACCAGGCTGCGCATCACCGACATCGCCTTCGGTGGCAAGAGCGCCGCGAAGGACGCCCAAAGCGCCGAAAAGGCGGAGGCTGCCAAGGCGCGTGAAGCTGCCGCCGCCGACAAGGCTGCAGCTGACAAGGCTGCCGCCGAGAAGGCTGCCGCCGACAAGGTGCTCGCCGAGAAGCTGGCCGCGGCCGTCGAGGCGGAGCCCAAGGCGAGCCGCAAGAGCGCTGCCAAGTCCAGCTCCAGGAAGTCGACCGCGCCGAGCCGGCAGCCGAGGCCGAGAGCGAGATCGAAGCTGCACCCGCGGCCGAACTCGAGACCGTGACTGAGCCTGCGCCCCCGCCGGAGGCTGCGAGCGCTGCGGCCGACGCTGACGACACCAAGAAGGACGAGTGACCCCGTGGCTCACAAGAAGGCAGGCTCCAGCTCCAAGAACGGTCGCGATAGCGTCGGTCAGCGCCTCGGCGTGAAGGCCGGTGACGGCCAACTCGTCAGCGCTGGCTCGATCATCGTTCGCCAGCGTGGCATGACCTTCCTCTCCGGTCCCGGCACCGGCCTGGGCCGCGACTACACCGTCTTCGCCACGCTCGACGGTCGCGTGCACTTCGAGTACGCCCGCAAGGACAAGAAGCGCATCCGCGTCTCCGCCGAGTCGCTGGCGAGCTAGGACGAAGGAACCCTCGACGACATGAAGCCCGATACGCATCCAAGGTATTACCAGGCGAAGGTCAGTTGCGCCTCCTGCGGCACGGAGTTCAGCGTGGGCTCCACGGCGGAGGAGCTGCGCGTGGACATCTGTTCCAGCTGCCATCCGTTCTACACGGGCAAGCAGACCATCGTCGATACCGCCGGCCAGGTCGAGCGCTTCCAGAAGCGACTCGAGCGCTCCGCCCGGCTCTGAGCGCAAGCCAGGACGTGACTCAGTCGCCGGCAGGGCAGGGGGCAGCCGCCCCGCTGAGCGGCGACCCCGGCAGCTCGGAGACTCCTCGCTTCGCGTACGGCGGGCAGGCCCTCATGGAGGGCATCTACATGCGTGGCAGGGAAGCCATCGGCGTGGCCGTGCGTGGCCCGGACGGTCAGATCTTCGCCACCCAGGAGAAGCTGGACAGCGTTCTGCATCGGAACCGCTTCGCCCGCGCGCCCTTCTTCCGCGGCGTGGTCGTGCTCTACGAGACGCTCGTCATCGGGACGCGCTGGCTGATGAAGTCCGGCTCGTTGGCCGCGGCCGGCGAGGGCGTCGCCTTCGGCGGCAAGGCCATCGCGCTCACGATGCTGTTCACCATCGGCCTGGCCGTGGGGCTCTTCGTGCTGCTGCCGCTCCTGGTCGCCCAGGGCGGTGTCTCGCTCCTCTTCGGCGAGGTCGACGGCGGCCTCGAGTCGTTCCTCGTGCACATCCTCGAGGGACTCGTGCGCGTCTTCATCTTCGTGGGCTACCTGGCCTTGGTCAGTCGTTCCGCCGAGATCGGCCGGGTCTTCCAGTACCACGGCGCCGAGCACATGACCATCCACGCGCTCGAGGCCAACCTGCCGCTGACGATCGAGAACATCCGCAAGCACCCCACCGCCCATCCGCGGTGTGGCACCGAGTTCCTGGTCATCTTCATCCTCGTCAGCATCCTGCTGTTCAGCCTGCTGGCTGGCGCGGAGCTGTGGGTGGCCATCCTCGGGCGCCTGCTGCTGGTGCCGGTGATCGCGGCCGTCTCCTACGAGGTGCTCAAGTTCGGCGCCAAGCGCCGCGAGACGGGTTTCTGGCACCTGCTCTTCCTGCCCGGCATCTGGGTGCAGAAGATCACCACCAAGCAGCCCGATGACTCCATGATCGAGGTCGCTGTGTGCGCCATGCAGGTAGCGCTCGCCGCCAACGGTGAGACCGCGCCGGCCGGCAGCCTCGATCCCGCCCGCGAGCCCGTTCCCGACGTCGGCGAGCTGGCCAGGGAGATGGAGGCGCGCATCGAGGCGGACCAGGCCGCTGCCGGTACGGCTGCGGCACCCGCTACGACGGCCGCGTCCGACGGCACGGAGGTGCCCGGAGCAGCTGATGCCGCCCCCCTCGCCGACTCGGACGATGTCCCTGCGCGGCGCGCCGGAGGCGCCACGGAGGGCGCATGAGCCTCGAGGCCCGGCTCGACGAGCTCGAGCGCCGGCTCGACGAGATCGAAGCGGAGTGGTCCGATCCGGAGGTCGCGGCCGACCCTGAACGCGGGCGGCGACTGGGCCGCGAACAGGCGCGCATCGGGCCCATCGTCGAGAACCACCGCCGCCTGCGGGCGGTGCAGGAGCAGCTGGCCTCCGCCCGTCGCGGCCTGCAGTCAGAGTCCGATCCCGAGATGCGGGAGCTGACGCGCGAGATCATCGCGGAGAACGAGGCCGAGGAAATCCGTCTCGCCGAGCGATTGCGCATCCAGCTGCTGCCGGCCGATCCCAATGACGAGCGCGACGTCATCATCGAGATCCGCGGCGGCACGGGCGGCGAGGAGGCCGCCATCTTCGCTGCCGACCTCTTCCGCATGTACGCCCGCTACGCCGAGCGGCAGCGCTGGAAGACGGAGACGCTATCTACCTCCGAGTCGGGCGTGCGGGGCCTGCGCGAGGTCATCTTCGAGATCAGCGGCCAGGGAGCGTGGAGCCGGCTCAAGTACGAAGGTGGCGTGCACCGCGTCCAACGCGTGCCTGAGACCGAATCGAGCGGTCGCATCCATACCTCGACCGCCACGGTGGCGGTGCTGCCCGAGGCCGATGAGGTCGATGTCCACATCGACGAAGCCAGGGACCTCCGCATCGACGTCAAGCGCGCCTCGGGTCCGGGGGGCCAGTCCGTCAACACCACCGACTCCGCCGTCCGCATCACGCACCTGCCCAGCGGCCTGGTGGTGGAGATCCAGGACGAGAAGAGCCAGCACAAGAACAAGGCCAAGGCCATGTCCGTGCTGCGTGCGCGACTGCTGGAGATGGAGCAGCGCAAGGCACAGGAGGAAGAGGCGGAAGTGCGGCGATCGATGGTCGGCTCCGGCGAGCGATCGGAGAAGATCCGCACCTACAACTTCCCGCAGGACCGCATCACCGACCACCGCATCAACCTCGATGTGCACGACCTGCCCAGCGTCCTCGATGGTGACCTTGACAAGCTCATCGCAGCGCTCATCACGGCCGACCAGGCCGACCGGCTGGCTGCGCTCGAGAACCAGCCCAGGCCGGCTGTCTAGCCACGCCGGATCGGCTATGGAGGCTCAGCTGCAGCGCGTCGGTGAGCTGCTCACCGCAGCCACGGACCGCATCGCCTCTGCCGGCTCCGAGACGGCTCGCCTCGACGCAGAGGTGCTGCTTGCGCACGTCCTCGGAGTCGATCGCAGCCGCCTCGCGGCGTACCCCGAGACGGTACTCAGCACGGGCCAGATCGAGCGCTACCGTGCGCACGTTGCCCGCAGGCAGTCGGGCGAGCCGGTCGCCTACATCCGCGGCATCAAGGAGTTCTACGGTACCGCCATCTCGGTGGATCGTCGGGTCCTCATCCCGCGTCCGGAGACCGAGACCCTCGTGGAGCTGGCACTGGCGCGCATCACTGCCGATCTCACGGGGGCTCCGCGCGGAGCGCAGGCAGAGCCGTACCTCGTCTGGGACGTGGGCACGGGATCCGGCGCCATCGCGGTGGCCATCGGCAACGAGCTGCGGCGCCGTCGCTATGGCGACGCGGTGCGCTTCTTCGCCAGTGACATCTCGGGCGATGCACGCGACGTGGCGACCATCAACGTCGTCTCGCAGGGCCTCGCGCACCTCTTCACCTTCGCCGAGGGCGACCTCCTGGACGTCGCCCCGCTGCCGCCGAGGCCGGTCGACCTGCTGCTGGCCAACCTGCCCTACATCGCCTCCGATACGGTCCCGGCGCTGCCCGTGGCGGCCAGCTTCGAGCCGCTCGTCGCGCTCGATGGTGGCGCCGACGGGCTGGCGCTCATCCGGCGCTTGATGGCAGGGCTGGCCGACGCCATCGCTCCCGCCGGTGCGGCACTGCTCGAGATCGGCAGCGACCAGGTCGAACCGATGGCGCAGGCGACGGCGGCGCTGCTGCCAGGCTGGAGCTGCACCATCCATCCCGACCTTTCCGGCAGCCCACGGGTAGCACAGCTGGAGCGCGACGATGCCTGAGGTCGCTCCCACCGTGCTGCTGACGTCCGATCCCGACGCCATCACCCATGCCGTGCTGGCCATGCAGGCGGGAGGCATCGTGGGCATTCCCACCGAGACCGTCTACGGCATCGGCGTGGTACCCCGACCGGAGGCGCTGGCGGCGGTCATCCGGGCCAAGCAGCGGCCGGAGGAGAAGGGGATCGCCCTGCTCATCGACGGTCTCGACCAGGTCGACGGGTTGGTCGAGCTCAGCCTGTCGGCTCGCCGCCTGGCGGAACGCTTCTGGCCGGGTCCGCTGACGCTGGTGCTGCCGCTCCGTCACCCCGAGCTGGTGCCGGATGGCGGTCACCGGTGGCCGCGACACGCTGGGCCTGCGGATCCCCGACCACCGGGTGCCGCGAGCGCTGGCGCGCTCGCTGGGGCCGATCGCCGTGACCTCCGCCAACCGCAGTGGGGAAGCGCCGGCAACCACCGCGGCGCAACTGCTGGCGACGGTGGGGCCGTCGCTGGCGCTCGTGCTCGATGACGGCCCTGTTCGCGGCGGCGTGGTCTCCACCGTGGTGGCCGTGGACGCCGCCGGCGCATGGAGGATCCTGCGCGAGGGCACACTCGAGCCCGCGGTCATCGCCGCGGCTGTGCGGGAAGGCTGAGCGCAGCAGCGAGCACAAGGCTCGCCGCAGCTGCGAGCACAAGGCTGAGCGCGGCCGCGAGTACACTGATTCACCCGCAGCGAACCATCTACGGAGCACTGATGATCCCTACATCCGGCCGCCGCCTGGCGGACGCCCCCATCGCCAGCGTGGACCCCGAACTCTGGCAGGCGATGATCGCGGAGCGCGACCGTCAGACCTGGAAGATCGAGCTCATCGCCAGCGAGAACTACGCCTCTCGGGCCGTCCTCGAGGCCGCCGGCAGCTGGCTCACCAACAAGTACGCCGAAGGTCAGCCGGGCCGACGCTACTACGGTGGCTGCGAGCACGTCGATGTCGTCGAACGGCTGGCCGAGGAGCGCGCCCTGGCGTTGTTTCCCGGGGCAGAGTTCGTCAACGTGCAGCCGCACTCGGGTGCCCAGGCCAACATCGCTGCCTACATGGCCGTGCTCGATCACGCCGATACCATCCTGGGCATGAGCCTGGCCCATGGTGGTCACCTCACGCATGGACACCCCATCAACTTCAGCGGCCGCTTCTTCGAGGTGCAAGCCTACGGCGTGTCCCAGGCGGACGGCCGCATCGACTACGACGCCCTCGAGCGGCAGGCGCGCCAGGTCAGGCCCAAGCTGCTGGTGGCGGGTGCGAGCGCCTATCCCCGCGTCATCGACTTCGAGCGCATGGCCGCCATCGCTCACAGCGTGGACGCCCTGCTGCTGGTGGACATGGCGCACATCGCCGGGCTGGTCGCCGCCGACCAGCACCCCAGCCCGTTCGGCCACGCCGACATCGTCACCACCACCACGCACAAGACGCTGCGCGGCCCACGCGGCGGCATGATCTTCAGCACGGCTGAGCTCGGCAGGCGCATCGATCGTGCCGTCTTTCCCGGCACCCAGGGCGGCCCGCTCATGCACATCATCGCCGCCAAGGCCGTGGCGCTGCTGGAGGCGCGCAGCGAAGCCTTCCGCGAGGATCAGCGTCGCACCGTGGAGAACGCGACGGTGCTGGCACAGACACTGCTGGACAACGGGACCGAGCTGGTGTCTGGCGGCACTGATAACCACCTCATCCTCGTCGACGTGACCCCCCTCGGCGTCACCGGCACAGAGGCCGAGCAGCTCCTCGACGAGGTCGGTATCACGGTCAACAAGAACGCCATCCCCTTCGATCCGCTGCCGCCGAACACGGCCTCCGGCATCCGCGTGGGTACGCCTGCCACCACCACTCGCGGCTTCGGCCCCCACGAGATGCGCCAGGTCGGCGAGCTGATCGTCCGGACGCTCAAGGGCCGGGAGGACGAGGAGGTGCTGCGATCGGTCCGTCGCGAGGTGCAGGACATCTGCGCTCGCTTCCCGGTGCCCGGGCTGCCTGAGGCGTGAACTACGACGAGCTGCCGTTCATCCTTGCCATGGGAGGCATCGCGGTAGCCGTCGCCTATCTCCTGACACCGGTCGCGATGCGCCTCGCCACGATGGCTGGCGCCATCGATGAGCCCGACTCGGGGCGCCGCATCCACCTGCGCCCCATCCCGAGGGCTGGCGGCGCGTCGGTGCTGGCCGCCTTCGTGCTCGTCGGCCTCGTGGCGCTCTGGCTGCAGGACAGCTTCCAGTTCCTGCGCCCCTTCTCCTGGCGCATGCTGGAGCGCGAGGAGCTGTTGGCGGTCTTCGGCGGTGCGCTGCTGGCCGGCGCATTCGGCTTCATCGACGACCGCTGGCAGATCCGCGCACGCTGGCAGTTCGCCCTCCAGCTGCTGCTGGCGCTGGTGGCCATCGGCCTGGGCCTGTCCATCGTCGCGGTCAACAACCCGCTCGACTTCCTGGGCTTCGCGGGCGAGGAGACGCTCACCTTCGTGGGGGTCGGTGCCGGCCTCGTCACCGCCCTCTGGATCGTGGGCATGATCAACAGCATCAACTTCATCGACGGCCTCGACGGCCTCTCCGCGGGCGTGGCGGTGGTGGCAGCCGTGACGCTGGGCTTCGTCTCGCTGGGGTTCGAGTCGGGCTACCAGCCCATGGTGGCCCTGCTATGCGCGCTCCTGGCAGGCGCCCTGCTGGGCTACCTGCCGTGGAACTTCTATCCGGCCAAGGTCTTCATCGGTACCACCGGGGTCATGGTGGTGGGCTACCTGCTGGCCGTGCTGGCCATCCTTGGCTCGGCCAAGATCCCCGTGGCGCTGCTGATCCTGGGCGTGCCCATCATCGACACCTTCTGGATCATCACCCGCCGGCTGCTCAGCGGCCGATCACCCTTCACGCCTGACCGTGGCCACTTCCATCATCGCCTCCTTGACCTCGGCCTCAGCCACAGGGGAGCGGTGCTCCTCATCTACGCCATCACCGTCCTGCTGGCGGTGCTGAGCCTGGTGCTGGCCGGCGGCTCGGGCCCGCTGTATGCCTTCATGGCCATCGTCATCACCTCCGGTGTGCTGCTCCTGCTGGTGACCTTCCGCGTGGGACCTGACGAGGCCCTCGAGGCCAGCTCCTATCCGGACGACCTGTCACAGCCGCCGCCGGCCGACCCACAGCCGCCAGGAACGGCGAGCGATGTCGTCATCGGTGCGCCCGAAGCGCCCTCCTCAGGCGACCCTGACGAGGGCTGACGCGGTCGCGGGACCAGTCAGGTGGGGCTGCTATAATCCACGCGCCCACGGCGGGCATCAAGGAAGGTCACGGGAAGGCAGTCGGATACCTCGCCCTCTTTTCCGAGATCGGCATCGTCCTGTTCGTGACCACACTCGGCGGCGCACTCGCCGGCCGGTGGCTGGATCAGCAGCTGGGTACCTATCCCTTTCTCCTGGTCGCAGGCTTCATCCTTGGTGTGGTGTTGGGGGCGGTAGCCGACTGGCGACTCGTCGATCGGTTCCTGAAGAACCTGGAGGACTCATGAGGCACGCCCCGCCGGCGTGTCCAACGCAGGAGTGAGCGTGGCAAGCGAGCCAGTCGAGCACAGCGAAGCGGCGACGCCCGGCCCCAAGAAGCAAGCGTCGGGTCGGGTTGATCGTCAGCGGCATCATCCTCGTCGTCCTCATCGACATCTTCGCCTTCCTGCTGGTGCCGCCACTCGACCCGGGCGCCCCGCCGAAGCCTGCAGCATCGCTGACTCTGCCTGCCTCATCGATGGCACCCTGCACTTCCCCAGCCCGCACGTCATCTGGACCGCCAGCGGCGAGGAGGCTGCCGGTGGCTTCTTCGAGATCAGCATCACGGACACGCTCTTCACCATGGTCCTTGTCACCGTCGTGCTGCTCCTGTGATGATCCTGGTCAGCCGCGGCAATTCGCCGGTACCGGGCTTCTTCCAGAACTTCGTCGAGTGGGCCTACGAATCGCTGACCGGCTGGGGTCGCGGCATGGGCGGCTCGCGTGCACTGCCCTACATCCCCGTCTTCGCCGCCTTCTTCGTCCTCATCCTGGCCTTCAACTGGAGCGGCCTGGTGCCGCCCGTCGGGCTCGTCCAGGGTCTGCGGGCGCCGACCAGCGATCTGAACGTGACCATCGGCCTGGCCCTGGTGGCCTTCGGCTTCTTCCAGCTGCAAGGCTTCCGTCGGCTCGGCGTGGGCGGCTACATGTCCAAGTTCTTTCCGGTCTATGAGTTCAGGCAAGGCGTCGGGGCCGGGCTCATCGCCATGTTCGTGGGCTTCATCGAGCTCATCCTGGAGTTCATCAAGCCGGTCACGCTGTCGGTGCGACTCTTCGGCAACATCTACGGGGGCGAGGTCGCCCTCGCGGTCATCACCAGTCTGGCCATCGCCGTCGTCCCCGTGGCGATCTATGGCCTCGAGATCATCCTGACCTTCGTGCAGGCCCTCATCTTCAGCACGCTGACGCTCGTCTTCACGCTGATCGCCATCGAGAGCCATCAACACGAGGCAGGCCACACCGCGGAGGAGATGCTCGACGCGGCCCACCCATCCAGCCAGCCGGCGCCGGCCGGCAGTTAGCCCAACGCGAGACGTCGGACGACTGATCCGACCTCGGCCACCTCTCGAAGGAGGAGACAGACCCATGGACCTGGCACCGCTCGGCGCCGGTATCGCCATCCTCTCGATCATCGGCCCGGCTCTCGGTATCGGCATCCTCGCCGGCATGTCGTCGAGCGCCATCGGCCGTAACCCGGATGCCGGAGAGCAGATCCGCTCGCTGGCCGTCCTGATGGCGGCATTCGCCGAGGGCCTCGGCGTCATCGCGCTGGTCGTCGGCCTGCTCATCGCCCTGCTGTAGCGCGCGGCACAGGCCATAGTCATGGAGATCCTCGCTGTTGCCCAGCTGCTCGACGAGCATGGCATGGCGTTCGCGGCGGAGGGTGCCGAAGGCGCCGGGCTGACGATCAATCTCTTCTGGATCATCGTCGCCGGGCTCAACTTCATCATCTTCGCGCTGATCGCCTATCGGGTCGTGCTCTGCCCGTGGGCAAGCGACTCGAGGAGCGGCGCGACCGCATCGAACAGGGACTGAAGGACGCCGATGCCGCCAGGCGTGACCGGGAGGCTGCTGCAGACCAGCGGCAGGGCATCCTCAACGAGGCCCGACGCGAGGCCGGTGAGATCGTCCTGCGCGCCCAGAAGGTCGCCGACGACGAGCGCGCCAAGGGCGTTGCCCAGACGCAAGCGGAGATCGACCGCCTGCGCGAGCGGGCCGTCGCGGAGATCGACGCCGAGCGAAAGCGGGCCCTGGCCGATGTCCGCGGACAGGTCGCGGACCTGGCACTCATGGCCGCCGGCAAGGTCGTCGGCGAAACCCTGAGCCACGAACGCGAGAAGCGCCTGGTCAACGAGTTCCTGGCGCAGGTCTCGGCGCAGGTGCCAGCGGGAGACGAGCGCAACTGATGGTTGACGCATGGCGCTAGCACACGGCACGGCTCGCCGCTACGCGGAGGCCGCCTTCGAGATCGCCCAGCGCGACGCCTCGATGGAGGCGTGGTGGGCCGCGCTCGGCGTGGCCGAGGAACGCCTGCTGGACGACGAGGTGGTGCGGCTGCTCTCCAACCCGTCCATCCCGGCGTCCTCGCGCACGCAGGTGCTGAGGCGCATCGTGGGTGACGCCGTTACCGGTCCCCAGCTCGATCTGCTGGCGCTGATGATCCGCCGCGGCCGTTTCGAGCTGCTGTCCGGGGTCATCCGCTGAGTTCAATCGCCTGTATCGCTCCAGCGAGGGCATCGTGGAGGCCAGCGTCACCTCCGCGGTCGCCCTTGACCCTGCCGATGTCGAGGCGCTGGCAGAGCGACTCGCGGCCCTCACCGGCAAGCGCATCGAACTGCACGAAGAAGTCGATCCGGGTCTCCTCGGTGGCATCCAGGTTCGCGTCGGTGACCGACTCATCGACGGCTCCGTGCGTGGGCGCCTCGACCGCCTGCGTGCCGAACTCTCGAACATCGCTGTCTGACGCCAGCCCCAGAAGGAACACGCATGGCAATCCGCTCCGACGACATCACCCAGATCATCAAGGCCGCCATCGACGAGTTCGACATGGGCGTGGAGACGCGTTCCGTGGGCACCGTCGTGGAGGTCGGCGACGGCATCGCCCGCATCTATGGTCTCGAGGGCGCGCTTGCCTCCGAGCTGCTGGAGTTTCCCGGCGGCGTCAAGGGCATGGCGCTGAACCTCGAGGAAGACACCGTTGGTGCGGTCATCCTGGGCGACTACACCCAGATCAAGCAGGGCGACACGGTCAAGACCACCGGCACGGTGGTGGAGGTGCCGGTGGGGCCAGAGCTGATCGGGCGGGTGGTCGATGCGCTCGGTCAGCCCATCGACGACAAGGGCCCCATCAACGCCAGCGCCACACGTCCGGTGGAGCGTGTCGCGCCGGGCGTCATCACGCGCCAGTCGGTCGACACGCCCGTGCAGACGGGCATCAAGGCCATCGACGCGCTCATCCCCATCGGCCGCGGCCAGCGCGAGCTCATCATCGGCGACCGCCAGACGGGCAAGACCACCGTCGCCGTCGACACCATCATCAACCAGAAGGGCAAGGGTCTCGTCTGCATCTACGTGGCCATCGGCCAGAAGCTCTCGACGGTGGCCCAGACGGTCGCGGTCCTGGAGCAGCACGGGGCCATGGAGCACACCATCGTGGTCGTGGCCGGAGCCGAGGACCCTGCACCGCTGCAGTACCTGGCACCGTACGCCGGGGCGGCCATGGGGGAGGCCGTCATGGAGGACGGCGTCGAGATCGACGGCCGTCTCGTCAAGGATGCCCTCTGCGTGTACGACGACCTGACCAAGCACGCCTGGGCCTATCGCGAGATGGCGCTGCTGCTGCGACGCCCGCCCGGCCGCGAGGCCTACCCCGGCGACGTCTTCTACCTGCACAGCCGCCTGCTCGAGCGCGCGGCGCGTCTCAACGAGCAGCATGGCGGAGGTTCCCTGACGGCCCTCCCCGTCATCGAGACGCAGGCGAACGACGTCTCGGCGTACATCCCGACCAACGTCATCTCGATCACCGATGGCCAGATCTATCTCGAGTCGGACCTCTTCAACGCGGGCCAGCGGCCGGCGCTGAACGTGGGCATCTCCGTCTCGCGCGTGGGCTCCGCGGCCCAGACCAAGGCCATGAAGAAGGTGGCTGGCCCGCTCAAGCTCGACCTGGCGCAGTACCGTGAGCTGGCTGCCTTCGCGCAGTTCGCCTCGGACCTCGACAAGGCCACGCGCGACCAGCTGACCCGCGGTGAGCGCATCTCCGAGGTGATGAAGCAGCCCCAGTTCAGCCCGCTGCCCGTGGAGCGGCAGGTGGCCATCCTGTGGGTCGTCACCAACGGCTACCTCGACGACATCGCCGTGGGCCAGGTGCGCGACTTCGAGGCGCAGTTCTATCGCTACCTCGAGGCCGAGCAGCCGGAGCTGATGGCCAGCCTGGCCGACAAGCAGGCGCTCGACGACGAGGTGGTCGAGGGCCTGCAGGGCCGCTGCCGAGACGTTCAAGCAGACTTTCACCGCATAGCCGCGGCGACCGCTGAGGGTCGTCGCCAACAGGAGGACGCCAGGGGCTCGTGCCAAGTCAGCGCGAGATCCGACGCCGCATCGGATCGGTAGGCAACATCAAGCAGATCACCCGCGCCATGCAGTTCGTGGCTGCCTCCAAGCTCAAGCGAGCACAGGACGCCACGCTGGCATCGCGGCCGTACAGCGACAAGCTCGACGAGGTCATCGCTGATGTCGCCGCCGTGGTCGACCACGAGAAGCACCCACTCCTCGGCGAAGAGCGCGAGGGCCCTCGTCTCATCGTGCTCTTCACCACCGACCGCGGGCTGGCAGGGTCCCTCAACACCAATACCATCCGCTTCGCGGCACGCGAGATCGCTGCCTCGACCGGGGAGCTGACGGTCGTGACGGTGGGACGCAAGGGCACCGCCGCGATGCGTCGCGGGCATGTGCCGCTGGCGGCCTCCTTCGACGGCTTCGGCGACCGGCCCACCTTCAGCGACGTGCTGCCGCTGGCGCGCCTCGTGAGCGACGATTTCCTCGCCGGCACCTACGCCAAGGTGCACCTGCTCTACCCCGCCTTCGTGTCGACGCTGGTGCAGCGGCCCGAGCTGAAGCGGCTCCTGCCCGTCAAGCCCAACCCACATGCCGCCGAAGGCATCCCTGGCGGGCAGTTCATCTTCGAACCCGACCCCGGTCGTGTCCTCTCACAGCTCATGCCGCGCTACGTGGCCACGCGCCTCTTCCAGGCCGTCCTGGAGCTGACCGCCAGCGAGCAATCCTCGCGCATGGTCGCCATGCGCAACGCCACCGACAACGCGCAGGAGCTCATCGACGACCTGACGCTGACCTACAACAAGGTGCGCCAGTCGAACATCACCCGCGAGATGATCGAGATCGCGACCGGCGCCAGCAGCACCTAGCACCACGGAGGAACGAGCCCACATGGCGGCTACCAGCATCACCCAGCCCGAGCAGACCGAAGGCACGGTCGGGCGCGTCATCGCCATCACCGGGCCTGTCGTGGACATCGAGTTCCCCGCGGGTCAGCTGCCGGCCATCTTCAACGCCGTGCGCGTCGACGGCCCGGACGGTCCCGTGGTCTGCGAGGTGCAGCAGCACCTGGGCAACAACTGGGTGCGGACCGTGGCCATGACCACCACCGACGGGCTCGCGCGGGGGATCGACGCGGTGGACACGGGTGCGCCCATCAGCGTGCCCGTCGGGCCCGAGACCCTCGGCCGTGTCTTCAACGTCCTGGGCGAGGTCATCGATGGCAAGGCCGAGGTCGAGACGGCGGTCAGGTACCCCATCCATCGTGCCCCGCCTCCCTTCGCGGACCAGGCCACCGCGACCGAGGTCTTCGAGACCGGCATCAAGGCCATCGATCTCATCTGCCCCTTCGCCAAGGGCGGCAAGATCGGTGTCTTCGGGGGCGCCGGCGTCGGCAAGACCGTCATCATCCAGGAGCTCATCCGTAACGTCGCCCAGGAGCATGGTGGCTACTCCGTGTTCGCCGGCGTCGGCGAGCGCTCGCGAGAGGGTAACGACCTGCTCGCCGAGATGACCGAATTGGGCGTCATCGAGAAGACGGTCTTCGCCTTCGGCCAGATGAACGAGCCTCCCGGGGCCCGCCTCCGCGTCGCCCTGACCGGCCTGACCATGGCCGAGTTCTTTCGCGAGGAAGGCCGCGACGTCCTCCTCTTCATCGACAACATCTTCCGCTTCACGCAGGCGGGCTCGGAAGTCTCCGCCCTGCTCGGCCGCATGCCCTCAGCGGTGGGCTACCAGCCCAACCTGGCCACCGAGATGGCCGCCCTGCAGGAGCGCATCACCTCGACCACGCAGGGCTCGATCACCTCGCTGCAGGCGATCTACGTGCCGGCGGACGACTACACCGACCCGGCGCCGGCCACCACCTTCGGGCACCTCGACTCCACCATCCGGCTGGAGCGCTACCTGACCGAGCTGGGCATCTACCCGGCGGTCGATCCGTTGACGTCCACCTCCCGCGTGCTCGATCCGCTCATCGTGGGCCAGGAGCACTACGAGGTCGCGCGCGAGGTGCAGCGCGTGCTGCAGCGCTACCGCGACCTCCAGGACATCATCGCCATCCTCGGCATCGACGAGCTGGCGGAGGAGGACAAGGCGCTCGTGGCCCGCGCCCGCCGCCTGCAGCGCTTCATGAGCCAGCCCTTCTTCGTGGCCGCCGTGTTCACCGGTCGCGAGGGTGAGTACGTGTCCATCAAGGACACCGTGACCTCCTTCAAGGACATCCTCGAGGGCAAGGCCGATGACCTGCCGGAGCAGGCCTTCTTCCTCGCCGGCACGCTCGACCAGGTTCGCGAGAACGCGGCCAAGCTGGCGGGCGAGTGACGTCGATGGCTCACCCGCACCCGAGCACGGAGGTCTAGACGATGCCGCTCCAGCTGGAGATCGTCACCCCCGAGCGCCTGGCCTTCTCGGACCAGGTCGACGCGGTCTTCTGTCCCGGCGTCGAGGGTGAGCTCGGCGTGCTGCCGCACCATGCGCCGCTGCTGTCGATGCTCGGTGTCGGCGAGCTGCGCATCCGCAAGGGTGGCGACGAGGAGTTCTTCGCCATCGCCGGAGGCTTCGTGCAGGTGCGACCGGACAAGGTCGTGGTCATGGCCGAGCTGGCCGACCTGTCGTCCGAGATCGACCTCGAGGCTGCCGAGGAGGCGCGCAACGACGCCGAGCGAGCCATCCAGGCTGGCTTCGATGAGCCCGCCGACCTGGCGCGCGCGCGCGCCGAGATGGAACGGGCGCTGCTGCGCATCCGCGTCGCCGAGCGTCGGCACCGTGAGGGACCGCGTCAGCGCCGATAGCGATGAGCGCCGATACCCGTGATGGCTGAGACTTAGCGCCATGGCAGAGACTCGGCCCTTTCACTGGGAGTACCAGGCGCCGCACGTGCCCCAGGAGACCATCCGCATCGACGGCGGCGTGCCCCTGTCGGGGGAGGTCGCCATCAGTGGCTCCAAGAACGCGGCGCTGAAGCTGTTGGCAGCAGCCACGCTCACCGGTGAACGCTGTCGCTTCACCAACGTGCCAGAGATCGCCGACGTGACGCTGATGGCCGAGGTGCTCAGCGACCTCGGCGTCGTGGTCGACCATCCCGAGCCGAACACCTACGAGGTCTCGGCCGGTGACGTGGACTGGCTCTTCGTGCCGCTCGAAGCTGCCGCGCGGATGCGCGCCAGCTTCATCCTGTTGGGTCCCTTGCTGGCGCGATTCGGTCGCGTCATCATCAGCAACCCCGGTGGCGACCGCATCGGCCGGCGTCCCGTCGACCTTCATGTCGAGGCCATGCAGGCGCTGGGCGCTGCCATCGACTATCGCAATGGCTACTACTTCGCCGAAGCCCCAGGCCGGTTGCGCGGAAGCGAGGTGGTCTTCCCGCATGTGACGGTCATGGGAACGGAGAACGCCATGCTGGCGGCGACCCTCGCCGACGGCCACACCACCATCCGGCCGGCGGCGCGTGAGCCCGAGGTCGACGACCTCATCGGCTTCCTGCAGGCCATGGGCGCCGAGGTCGAACGCACAGCGCCCGATGTCATCGAGGTCGAGGGCCGCCGGCGGCTGCGCGGCGCCACCCACCACGTCATCGCCGACCGCATCGAGGCCGGCACGTTCGCGGTCGCCGCCGCCGTCACCGGCGGCGATGTCACGCTTCGTGGCGCGCCATCGTCGCACCTGGGTGCCTTCCTCGACGTGCTGGACCAGATCGGTGTCGACATCGGTGGTGCCGATGACCACATCACCGTGCGCGGCGCGGCCTCCGGGGCCTACCTCGCGACCGACATCACCACCGCCGCCTACCCCGGCCTGGCGACGGACCTGCAGCCGCCCACCGGTGTGCTGCTGACGCAGGCGCGCGGGCGGAGCACCGTCCACGAGACCATCTACGAGGATCGTCTCGAGTGGCTGAGCGACCTTGGCTTGATGGGTGCGCAGGCGGAGATCACCGACGCCCACCACGCCATCATCAGCGGACCGGCTCGTCTGCAGGGCGCCGAGGTGGAGGTCAGCGACCTTCGCGCCGGCGCCTCGCTCATCCTGGGTGCCCTGGCGGCAGAGGGTCGCTCGACGATCCGTGGCGTCCACCACGTCCGTCGCGGCTACGAGGGCATCGAAGACAAGCTGCTCGAGCTGGGTGCGCGCATCGAACCGGATCCCGAAGCTATCGTCGGTCCGACATGAAGATCGGCATCGATCTCGGCACCGCCAACGTGCTGGTGTACGTGAAGGGCAAGGGCATCGTCATCCGCGAGCCTTCCGTCGTCGCCGTCAGCGAGAGCCATCACATCGTGGCGGTGGGCGAAGAGGCGCGCGAGATGATCGGCCGCACGCCTGACAACATCTCGGCCATCCGGCCCATGAAGGACGGCGTCATCGCCGACTACGTCATCACCGAGGCCATGCTGCGCTACTTCATCCGCAAGGCCGGCCGCACCTTCACCAAGCCGGACGTGATGGTGTGCGTTCCGTCTGGCGTGACCAGCGTGGAGAAGCGCGCCGTGCGAGATGCGGCGCTGAAGGCGGGAGCGCGCGAGGCGTACCTCATCGAGGAGCCACTGGCGGCCGCCATCGGCGCCAACGTGCCCATCTCGGGCGCCTCCGGGAACATGATCATCGACATCGGCGGCGGCACCAGCGAGATCGCCGTGATCGCGCTCGGCGGCATCGTGGTGAGCCGGTCGCTTCGTGTCGGCGGCAACCGCTTCGACGAGGCCATCGCCAGCTACATCCGCCGCAAGTACAACCTCATGATCGGCGAGCGTACCGCCGAGGAGGTCAAGATCGCGATCGGCACCGCCTTGCCGCTGGAGCGCGAGCTCACGCTCGACGTGCGTGGTCGTGATCTCGTGGCGGGTCTGCCACGCACCATCCCGCTCACCAGCTCCGAGGTCATGGAGGCCATGGAGAAACCGCTGCAGCAAGTGGTCACGGCGGTGCGCGCGGTGCTCGAGGAGACCCCACCGGAGCTGGCCAGCGACATCATCGACAAGGGCATGGTCATGACCGGTGGCGGCTCGCTGCTACGCAACATGGACCGCCTGCTCACGCAGGTCACGGGTGTGCCTTGTCACGTCGCCGAGAACGCACTCAACTGCGTGGCCCTGGGCACAGGCCTGGCGATGGAGCACTTCGACTTCTTCAAGGCCTCGCTCGTGCAGCGCATCTAGGCATGCAGTCGCACTTCAGCGTCGCCGGCAGCAGCCGCAGCTTCGCAGACCTGCACACGCACAGCTCGGCCTCATTCGACTCGCTGTCGGACCCACGCAAGATGATCGACAAGGCCATCCGCTTGGGACTGACGCACCTGGCCATCACCGACCACGAGCGCATCGACGGCGCGCAGCGAGCCCGGGACCTGGCACCGCCGCAGCTGCAGGTCATCGTCGGCGAGGAGATCCGCAGCGCCGACGGTGACATGCTGGGGCTGTTCCTGGAGCGAGTCGATCCCGCCGGGGCTATCGGCGGCCGAGACGGCCGCGGCCATCCGTGCCCAGGGCGGCCTGGTGGGGCTGCCGCATCCCTTCGACAGCTTCCGCAGCTCGGGCGGCAGCAAGGCCGGTGAAGCCGAGCAGAAACTGGAGGCGCTGGCCTCCATCGTCGACTACGTGGAGACGCACAACGCCCGCGCGTACCGCGACGCGAATCCGCTCGCCGGCGCCTTCGCCGAGCGCCACGGGCTGCCCGGCGTCGCTTCGTCCGATGCCCACAGCCTCATCGAGCTGGGCATCGCCTCGACGGTGCTTCCCGGACCCTTCACCACGGCCCAGGAGCTGCGGGCGCTGCTGCCCAGCGCCGAGCTGGTCACCGGCCGCGCCTCCTACTACGTGCGCTTGTGGACGCCCATCGCCAAGCTTGTCAACCGCACCCGGGGCAACCGCCGCGTCAAGCCCAGCGGAGCAGGGGAGGGCACGGCGTGACCCGGGGACCCAGCGACCCCGCCGATAGCGAGCACGGCGACGTCCTCGAACGCACCCAGCCGTTCGTGCTCGCCCTCGAGGCGACGCCGGATGTCGGCGACGAGTCCGGGCAGGACCCCCTGCTTGAAGCCGATCTCTCCGAAGGAGCCGTCCCGCTCAGTCAGCGCCTGCGAGACCGCCGCACGCAGGCATCCATCATCGTCCCGGTCGTGGTGCTCCTGCTCTTCGCGCTGGCGCTGCCAGGCTTCGAGCTCGACACGCTCGTCTCCTACGTCCTGGGTGCCGACCCGGCCTGGCTCGTGGCAGCCTTCGTCATCTACTACCTCGGCTTCCCGCTGCGCGGCTACCGTTGGTCCTTGCTGCTGCGTGGCATCGGCGCCAGGGTCAAGGTGCGTGACTCGACCGAGATCATCTTCGTCAGCTGGCTGGTCAATAGCGTCGTGCCGGCCAAGCTGGGCGAGGTCTATCGAGCCTGGCTGCTGAAGATCAACTACCCCGTGTCACTGTCGGCGACGTTCGGGACCATCTTCATCGAGCGCGTCTTCGACATCTTCGCCATCGTCATCCTCGGCCTCGGAGCGGCCTTCTGGTCGTTCCGCACCGGGCTCGATGAGACCGTCCGCGCCGTCATGGTCGTGGGCATCATCGTCGTCGTCGGCCTGGCGGTCGCCCTGTTCACGCTGCGCAGCTTCGGGCGTCGGCTCGTCGAGCGCCTGCCACTGCCGCTGAAGCTGAAGGAGATCTACGAACGCTTCGAGGAGGGCGTCTTCTCGGCTGACCGCCGCACGCTGCCGCTGGTGGCCACGCTCACGGTGCTCATCTGGACCACAGAGGCCCTGCGCCTGCTGTTCGTGGTGGAAGCGTTGGGCTTCGATATCTCATTGGGTATCAGCGGGGCGTTCTTCGTGGCCCTCGTGGCGTCGTTGCTGACGGCCGTGCCGTTCACGCCAGCAGGACTCGGTATCGTCGAGGCCGGCATCGTGGGCCTGCTGACGGTCGTCTACCAGGCCGACCCCAACGAGGCTGCGGCCATCGCCGTGGTGGACCGCGCCATCAGCGTGCTCTCGGTCATCATCCTCGGCTTCATCGCCTACCTGCTCTCGCCCAAGACCAAGGGCGGACGTCCAGGTGCCGCTGATGACACCTCGGCCGGACAGGAAACGACCACGGCCTAGCTGGGGCACGACGCCGGGCAGGCGCGGCAGGCCGTGGTCGGGCAGGACCGTGCTTCGATGGCGGCGTGGCCGCCGGATCAGTGCTTCTTGTTGGGTTCTGTGCGCGTCGGGACCGAGCGCACGGCCGCGATCGGTCGCACCGGCGCATAACGGCCGGTCTGGCGGACCGACAGGCGGCGCATGCGTAGTGCCAGGTAGTACTCCATCACCTGGCGGACCTGCGGCTCGCTCATCAGGTCGTCCGAACGAAGGGCGTACTCGACGCGCGCCGTGGGGTGCGTACTGGATGAGGAGGTCAACCCGAAGTACTGGGGGGAGTCGGTATCGTCGCGGAGCTCTCGCAGGCCCTTCGCCAGCTTCGTGGCCGTGCCGAGCGACGGCGTGCGGTCACCCCGAAGCAGGCGTGAGATCGTGGAGTGATCGACGCCGGACTGCTGTGCCAGCTGGCGCTGCGACATCTTCTTGGCCTTGAGCTGTGCTCGCAGCCACTCGTTGAAGGCCCGTGGGTTCTGGACGCTCATAGCACCCCGACAGCGTCATCGTGGGCACCGGGTTTGGGACCTCGGTGTGCCACCGTCCGGCGGCAGCGACATCATCGGTGCGGGAACGCCCCGGAGAATATGGTCCATTGGTACGGGTCAGCGATGCAGGAAGTGTCCCCCATCCGCTGCGCCCAGGCGGGGCAGCGGTGTCACTCCGCGCCGCTGTAGCCGCCACCGATGGCCGGCTCGATCAGCCCGTAGCGACCATCGCGGCGGCGATAGAGCACCGCGATCCGCTCGTTCTCGGCGTTGACGAAGATGAAGAAGGCGTGCCCCAGCTCCTCCATGCGCGTGATGGCGTCTTCCTCGAACATCGGCTCGATGGCGAAGCGCTTGATCTTCACCACGCGCGAATCATCGTCATCCTCGAGGTCGCGCTCCTTGACCACCGTGGCCAGCATGCTGGCATCGACATACCGTTCCTGCGCGTGGCGTCGGCGGTCGCGTGGTCGTTGGCGGGCCTCGACCGTGCGACGTTCGAGCTTGTCGATGACCTCGTCGGCGGCGACCTTGAAGGAAGCCGCCGCCGCCATGCTGTGCACCGACTGGCCCGCTGTCGAGAGCGTGACGCCCACGACGTGGCTGTCCTCGATCTTGGGATTGCCTTCGAGGCGCAGCTCGACGTCGACCTCAGTGCGATCGTCGAGCATCCTCTCGAGGCGCCGCAACTTGCGCTCGATGTAGGCACGGTCCTTGTCCGAAACGGTGAGGCTCTTGCCTCTGATCGTGGTTCGCACCGGCTGCACCTCCGCTATGGGATGGAGTCTAGGCCTCTGTCTGACGCCAGCGCCACGTCCGCCTGGCGTCCTCTGTGTCAGCGAGGGGTCCGGGTCAGCGATCACGGGCCAGCGTGATGGCGGAGACGGCTGCAGCGCCGGCTGCATACAGGGCGTCGGCACAGCCCGACAGGGTGGCACCTGTGGTCATGATGTCGTCGACCAGCAGGAGCCAGTGTCCCCGCAGGCGCTCAGTGCCCGCCGGCGTGGCGAGGAAGGCCCCCGCCGTGTTGCCGGCCCGGTCCTGCCGGCCCAGCGAGTGCTGCGCGACGGTGCGTAGCCGGCGTTCGAGACAGCGCTCGATGGGCAGTCCCAGTTGGGCCGCCATCACTCGTGCCAGCTCCTCCGCCTGGTCGAAGCCTCGTTCAGCGCGGCGTGACTGGTGCACCGGCACCCAGGTGACCAGATCACCTCCCCGTCCGGCCGCCCGCCAGCGCGCAGCGAGGGCCGCGCCAAGGGGTTCGCAGACGCGTCGCTCGCCGCCGTACTTGAGGGCGTGCAGGGCGACCCGCACGGTGCCACTGTAGGTAGCGCACCACTCCAGCTGCAGCAATCCGGGCGGCATCGTCACCGGCATACCCAGCGGTGCCCCCGCCGGCTCCGCCAGTCGTCGCCGCAGCGGCAGCTGACAGCGATCGCACAGCGCGGTTCCCTCCAGCCCGCAGCCGGCGCAGCGAGGAGGCAACAGCAGGTCCAGCAGGAAGCGCATCCCGCCAGCGTGACGAACGCGCGTTATGCGCCGCTTAGCTGCCACGCGGCGCACGGATCATGCGCGCGACGGATGAGCGTCCTCGAAGACCACCTCGTCACCTTCGGCCACAGCATGACGGGCCAGCGTGCCGGCGGGCATCTCGATGACGCCTTCGGCACCACGGACCGGCAGCACGATGCCGCGCCATGGCGGCAACTCGCGGCGCATGCCCACCACTGAGCGGCGGCCGTCACTGCGGGCCTTGCTCACGAAGAGGGCGTCGATGGGAAAGCGCATGAACAGCATGTGGATGCTCGAGGATGCGAGCCACAGGCCTTCGCCCTCATCGATCGAGGCTCGACCCATCAGGCCCATGAAGCGCTGCCCGAAGGACTCACCCATCACCAGCCGCTGGCACAGCAGCGCACCATCGCCACTCCGACGTAGACGCATCGATCTGGCGCTCATCGGTACCGTCCGCGAGAGCTAGACGTTGCCCAGGTTCTGCATGATGAGGATGATCGCGGGTCCCAGGATGACGATGAACATCGAGGGGAAGATGCAACCCACGAGCGGGAAGAGCATCTTGATGGGAGCCTTGGCCGCCATCTCTTCCGCACGCTGACGTCGCTCGATGCGCAACTGCTCCGACTGCACCTCGAGAACGTTGGCGATGGCCACGCCGAGCTGCTCCGCCTGGATGATGGCGCCGATGAAGTTGGTCAGCGCGGGCACGTTGGTGCGAGCCACCAGCTCCTTCAGCGAATCGCGGCGCGGCTTTCCGATGCGGACCTCCGCGAGCGCGCGGCGGAACTCGTCGGACAGGGGTCCCTGCGTCTTCTCGACGACCTTGCCGAGCGCGGCGTCGAAGCCGAGGCCAGCCTTCACCGAGATGGTCAACAGGTCGAGCGTGTCAGGGATGGCCAGCAGGATGGCCTTCTGGCGGGCCCTGATGCGACGCACCAGCCAGTAGTCGGGCAGGAAGAAGCCCAGTACCAGGCCGCCGCCGGTCATGATCAGGCCACCCGTGGCGCCGGACCCGAGGGCGATGCCGAAGAGCAGGAAGGCCAGGCCGCTGATGACGAGCGCGCTGACGACCTTGAGACCCATGAAGTCGATGGTGCGCAGGCCGTAGGGGTAGCCAGCTTCCGCCAGCCGGCCCTCGGTGCGCCCGACGCGATCGCGCGACGTGAAGCGGGTGCCGACGCCCGAGAGTCGCCGCATCAGCGGCCGCATGGTGCGGTCCATGATGGGCTGCTGCAGCTCGATCTCCTCGAGGCTGGTGACGCCCTCGAGCGAGCCAAGGTGCGTCAAGCGCGCCTGGACCGGGTCTGTGGTCTGCGTCCCCAGGAGGGCCCAGACGACGAGCAGGACGCCACCGGCAGCCAGCAGCGCCATCATCAGGGAGAGTTCCATGACCTAGACCTCGATGTCGACGATGCGGCGGATGAGCAGGAAGCCGACGCCCATCATGATTCCGCCGAGGGTGAGGATGATGACGCCGACCGGGATGCCGAAGACCGTGGGGTCGCCGAACATCGGCTCCATGAACGAGGGCGCGATGACCGAGAGGATGAGGACCAGGAAGATGGGCAGGCCAGCGACGACGTAGCCGGACATGCGCTGCTGGGCCGTGAGGACCCGGATCTCGCCCATGATCCGGATGCGCTCGCGGATGGTGAAGGCGATGGAGTCCAGGATCTCGGCGAGGTTGCCGCCGACCTGGTGCTGGATGGTGATGGCGGTGGTCATCAGCTCGAGGTCCTCGGAGCGCACACGTCGCACCATGTTGTTGAGTGCCTGCTCGAAGGGCAAGCCAAGGTTGACCTCGCGGATGACGCGATTGAACTCGGTCGAGATGGGTGGCTGTGTCTCGCGCACGACCAGCTCGATGGCCTGCAGGAACGAGGCACCCGCGCGTAGCGCGTTGGCGACCAGCGTGATGGTGTCGGCGAGGTGGTCGTTGAACGCATTCAGGCGCTTGGACTTGCGGCGGTTGACGTAGTAGCGCGGGACCCACCAGCCCAGGGCGCCGGCGATCAGCAGCGCGAAGGGGTTGGCCAGCGCCGGCAGGACGGTCATGCCCAGCAGATAGACCACGATCGGCGAGCCGACGATGGCGGCGATCCGGATGGCCAGGTACTCCGAGGGTCGCAACTGCAGGTCGGCACGGGCGAGCTCGCGGGCCATGTCCGTGCCCCAGTCGCGCTGCTCCACCACGCGATCCACGCTGGCCGCGGCGCGACCACCGAAGAAACGTGAGCGCAGCGTGGGGCGTTGGCTCGTGCCGCGGTCTCGATTGCGTGCTTCGGTGGCCGCGACCGCCACCTGCTCGATGCGCTCGGTCGGCGAGACACGTCTGCCACCGAAGACCCCGAAGACGAGCAGCAGGACCGCGGCGGCGGCCATGATGGCGACGAGGACGGCAGGATCCATCGTGACCTCCTAGGACCGATACCCGAAGAGGGCAGGTGGCAGGTTGATGCCCATGACCTCGAACTTCTCGGTGAACTTGGGCCGGATGCCCGTGGGCCGCAGGATGCCCTGGATCTGACCGTCGACGACGCCGGTCTGCTCGAAGGTGAACACCTCCTGCATGACGACCACGTCGCCCTCCATGCCCTGCACCTCGGTGATGCTGGTGACACGACGCGTGCCGTCCTTGAGACGCGACTGGTGGACGATGAGGTCCACCGCCGAAGCGATCTGCTCGCGGATGGCGCGCAGCGGCAGGTCCACGCCAGCCATCAGCACCATGGTCTCGAGTCGGGAGAGCATGTCGCGAGGACTGTTGGAGTGGCCGGTGGACATCGAGCCATCGTGACCCGTGTTCATGGCCTGCAGCATGTCGAGGGCCTCGGAGGAGCGGCACTCACCGACGACGATGCGGTCGGGGCGCATGCGCAGGGAGTTGCGCACCAGCTCGCGGATGGGGATGGCGCCCTTGCCCTCGATGTTGGGCGGGCGTGACTCGAGCGTGATGACGTGCTCCTGGCGGAGCTGCAGCTCGGCCGCGTCCTCGATGGTGACGATGCGCTCGTCATTGGGGATGAACGAGGAGAGCACGTTGAGCGTCGTGGTCTTGCCCGATCCCGTGCCGCCCGAGACGAAGATGTTCAGGCGCGCCTCGACGCAGGCCTTGAGGAAGTCGAACATCTCGGGCGTGGCCGTGCCGAAGCGGATGAGGTCGTCGACGGTGAACGGCGAGGCCGCGAACTTGCGCACGGTGATGACCGGCCCGACCAGGCTGAGCGGAGGGATGATGGCGTTCACGCGCGAGCCGTCGGTCAGGCGGGCATCGACCATCGGGCTGGACTCGTCGACCCGACGGCCGATGGGCGCGATGATGCGGTCGATGATGCGCATCACGTGATCGTCGTTCTGGAACGAGACGTTGGTCAGCTCCAGGCGGCCGCCACGCTCGATGTAGACCTGGCGTGGTCCATTCACCATGACCTCAGTGATGGACTCGTCACGCAACAGCGGCTCGAGCGGGCCCAGACCGACGATCTCGTCGGTGATCTGCTCGAGCATGCGAACGCGCTCGGCACGGGTGAGGGCCAGCCCTTCCTCGTCGATCGCGACGCTGAAGATCGCTTCGATCTGGCGGCGCACCTCGACCTGGTTGGTGAGGTCGAGCTTGGGGTCCAGGTCGGAGATGACCCGCTGCTGGATGCGGTACTTGGTGTCGCGGAATGACTCTCGCACGGGCACCTGGGAGATGACCCGCTGGGGCATGGGTGGGCGGGGCATGCCGGGCTGTCCTGGTGCCATTCCCGGGGGCGGCATCGCACCTGGCGGGGGCGGCCCAGCGGGAATGGGGGAAGGCATACCCTCACCGGCGGGCCTGGCGCTCTCGATCCGCTTCAGCAGTGACATCTCAAGTTCTCCCTAGCAGAGGATCCATGACGACTTCACCGCCGTCCAAAGAGTGATTTCCTGGCCGGCTCCTTCTCATCCTCGGCGTCGGGGGAGCCTTCACCCGACACGAGCGCGCGCGAGATCTTGAGGATGTCTTCGCTGACCGGAGCCTGGCTGTTGCTCCACACGAAGGGAACACCGCGGTTGAGCGCGTACACCACGGTCCGGCCATCCGAGACGACCTGGTGGTCGATCTTGCGCCCGACCGAGTTCTCGACGTCGGCCACGCGGATGCCGAAGGCCGAATCGGCCCGGTTGAGCACGAGCTTGATGCGCTCGCTGTACCCCAGCTGCTCAGCCACCTCGAGGAAGAGGCGGATGTTCTTGATGTTCGTGATCTCCAGCGTGAGGATGGTCAGGATCACGTCCGACATGTCCAGCAGCGCCAGCGATACGTCGTTGAAGTGGGGCCACAGGTCGACCACGGTGAAGTCATTGGTCTCGCGCAGGCGTCCCATCATGCGGCGGATCTGGTCGACGGTGATCAGCTCCGCCATCTCCGGGCTGGGCGGCGCCAGCAGGACCTTGATGCCCGTGCTGTGGTTGATGAGCGTGGTGTCGACCAGGTCCTCGTCGGTGGCGGTCGGATCGGCCACCACGTCGATGATGGACTTGTTCTTGGGGTTCAGGTTCAGCAGCACACCCACGTCGCCGAACTGGAACGACCCATCCACCAGCGTCACGGTCTGACGCTGCTCGCCGGCCATGGCCACCGCCAGGTTGACGGCCAGCGTGGTTCGGCCGACCCCGCCCTTGGGCGCGAAGAGGGTGACGATCTTGCCCTTCTTGGTGTGGCTGTCGGGACCGGGGGTGCCCGGGGCCGCCATGATCATGCGGCCCCGCTTGGCCTTCTCGCGGATGTAGACCTGGCGGATGGAGGCCGTGAGCTCGTCGGAGCTGAATGGCTTGACGAGGAACTCCCTCGCGCCGGCCAGCATCGAGCGGCGCAGGTAGTCGGCCTCGCCCTGGACGCTCATCATGATGATGGAGGTCGCCGGGAAGGTGGCCGAGACACGCTCGGTGGTGGCGATGCCATCCATGCCGGGCATGTTGATGTCCATCAGCAGGATGTCAGGCTGCAGCTTGCCGGTGAGGTCGACCGCCTCCTCGCCGGACGCGGCGGCGCCCACGACCTCGATGTCCGACTCGAACGAGAGCAGCTTGGTCAGGTGCTCTCGGGTCTCGGCGATGTCGTCGACGATGACGACGCGGATCTTCTCGCTCACGCTCGGTTCCTCGTGGCCGATGACGGCAGGCGGCCGTGACGGGTGCTCAAGGGTAGACCGGGAGCCGTGATTCGACTAGCGGGACGCTTTGGTTTGGTCCGGGCTGGTCCGGGCACATGCTCACCGGGGGCAGACAACAAGAGCAGGACTCCAACTGGTGTGACAAGTGTCACCAGAATCCTAGGCACCGCCCCCGGCGCGGGCGATATGACTATCGGGCTATGCGGCGTGGAAGGCGGACGCCGTTGGTACCCGGTGGCGGACTCAGGCCCTGGTCGGCGTCGCCGATGCCCCGCCGTCCTCGGAGGCTATCATTCGCGCCACACCCTGCATCGTCCCCGAGGTTTCCGCATGCGCCAGATCCGACTGCGCAAGCTGCGCAGGCGGCTGGGTCTTCAGCAGCCCGCGGCCCCCCCGCCCAAGCCGATGGACTCCGCCAGCATCCGCCAGCGCCGCAAGGTCTTCGAGACCCTGCCGGCCCATCCTGAATGCCCTCCGGGCTGGAGTGTCGGGCCACCTGACTTCGTGATCTTCGGGGCGCAGAAGTCCGGCACCACCTGGTGGTTCCGCCTCATCGAGCAGCACCCCGGCGTGGTGCAGCCCAAGAACCAGCGACCCGAGCTCCACTTCTTCGATCGGCTCTGGGCGGAGCCGCTGACAGAGGAGCACATCGAGCGCTATCACCGCTACTTCCCGCGTCCCGCCGGCCGGCTCATCGGCGAGAAGACGCCCGAGTACATGAACTGTGCCTGGGTGCCCCCCATGGTCAAGGCGGCGGCGCCTGACGCGCGCGCCATCGTCCTGCTACGGGACCCGGTCGAGCGCTACATCAGTGGACTCAGCCACATGGACCGAGGCGGTCTCGTGGATGAAGACGACGAGGACGGCGTGGTACGCGTGTTCGGCGACCGCGTGCGCGTGGTCACCGATGCCATCGAGCGCGGGATGTACGCCACCCAGGTCGAGTGGCTGCTGCAGTCATATCCGGCCGAGCGACTGCTGCTGCTGCAGTACGAGGCCTGCGCGGCTGACGCGGCGGCGATGCTGGCGAGGACGTTCGACTTCCTGGGCCTTCCGCCCCACGAGCTGCCGGCCGAGGAGATGGCACGTCCGCGCAACCAGGCCAAGCTGGAGAAGGTACAGGTGCCCGGCTCGCAGATCGAGGCGCTGCGGGGCTACTACCGCCCGGAGGTCAAGCGGCTGCGCGAGCTGATGCCGGCCCTGGATCTGTCGCTCTGGCGCCACTTCAGCGACCTCGCCTGATCTCCGGCGATGGCGGCCCGGCAGCGTCGCGAGCGCGTCGAGCGGCCGCGCTGACACGAAGAAACGACGCCGGCGGAAGGCCGGCGTCGCTTGGTGTGCTCGTTGCTGGGATCGGCCTAGATCTGGGCGCCGATGCTGGAGAGGATCGCCGCGATCTCGCCGCCGAGGAAGATAAGCGCCGCGATCGCGATGATGGCGATGAGCGCCAGGATGAGTGCGTACTCGGCCAAGCCCTGTCCATCGTCGTCACGGAGCATGGTCAGCCAGTTGCTGAAGACGGTCATGTTTCGTGTACCTCCTTCCCTCGAGTTCTCGCGCTCGGAGGAGCGCTGAAGCGAGAGTCGCACCGGTCGCTCGGCCTGCAAATGGGAACGCGGTACGGGGACCAGAAACCCGGACAGCCCGCCACCGGTCCGGCAGAGGCTCTCCAGCGGCCCGGTCGCCTGGCGCCAGCCGCACTCCGCCGCGCCGTCGCGACGGCGCCCTGCCGCTAGCGCCTGATCGGCGCCACCAGCTCCATCACCTGGCCTTCGTCGCGCAGCGTCAGCGTCATCCCCAGGGCACGCGCACGGTTGCCGATCTCGATGACCCGTTCGGGGGGCAGCGCGCGTGAAGCCCGGTCGGCGGCCTGCTCCGCCGATCGCTTCTCCTGCATCATCGCCAGCAGCGCTGGCGGCGTGTCGACCGAGCGGGCCGTGGCGGCTTCGCTCGACTCCGACTGTCCCTCCGGGTTGACGCGCGGCCAGGTGCCTTCGACGGTGGCGACCAGCTCGTGCTCGCCCCAATCGAGCCGTACCAGGACCGAGGGGGGTCGCAGCGCCAGGAAGCCATTGATGGCCTCGTCGACGCTGCGGTAGACAGCGCTCTCGATATCCGGGTCGAGGCGCTCCTCGATGCCCTGCGAGTCGAAGTCCACGTTGATGCCGGAGCGTCGGCCCCGGTCGCTGGCGGTACGGCGCACGGTCGGCCCCAGGCCGAGATCGTCCAGGACCATCGGTCGGATCTCGAAGATGAACTCCTTGGTCGTGTCGAGCGCCTGCTGCACGAGCCGGCTCAGCGCCTTGATCTCGGCTGCGACGCGCGGGTCTTCCTTCTGCATCAGGCGATCGACGATCTCGACCTGCAGCCCGATGTTGGCGATCGACTGCGCCGGGCCGTCGTGCAGCTGGCGCACGATGTCGCGGCGCAGGTCCTCCTGGCTGCGCAGAGCCATGGCCGGCTGGTTCAGCCCCGGCCCACCGCTGCCGCCGGCCGCGGCCGCCAGCGCCCGCAGGCCGGCCGATGCGACCGGCGTCGGCCGCAGCGTCGCACCCGCCATCTGCGAGAGGCTGTTGTCGATCTCGACAAGACGTTGCAGGAAGCGGGCGAGCACGCGCTGCTTGCCCTCGAGCACCTGTCGCTGCGCATCGAACAGCAGCTCTCGACGGGTCAGCGCAAGGAGCCCATCACGCACCTCGGTGAGCTCATCAAGGTCGGGCGAGCCGCTGGTCTCGAGGCTGGAGAGGCGGCTTTCCATCTTTCCGCGCCGGCTTTCGTGTCGCTCGATCTCGAGCAGGACCTGCTCCATGAGCATGTCGATCTCGGCGTTCTCGCCCTCGATGCGCCCGATGTCCTCCTCGATCTCACGGCGCAGCCCCGAGATGCTGGCCTGGCCAGGGCCAGGACCGGGCCCCGACCGGACCGCGGTGTCAGGCGTCGTCCGCGGCGCGCCTGGTTGGCCAGCGATTCGCGTCCGCTCGTCCCTCGCCGCCCTGAGGATTGGCTGGAGCGCGTGGTGGCTCCGGTGCGCTCAATCCTCGGGGATCCTGATCCAACCCTGCTTCATGGCGTACACCACCGCCTGTGTGCGGTCGTTGACCGAGAGCTTGCGAAGGATCGAGCTCATGTGGTTCTTGACCGTCTGCTCGCTGATGGAGAGAGCGTAGGCCACCTGCTTGTTGGTCATGCCCTTGGCGATGTTGTCGAGGATCTCGACTTCGCGCGGGGAGAGCGGCGCGAAGATGGGCGCGGCTTCCTGCCCGTAGACGGCCAGCTCGCGGAACTCCTTGAGCACGCGGTTGGCGACCGATGGGCGCGCGAAGACCTTGTCGTTGATGAGGTACTCACCGTGGTTGACCCGACGGATGATCGTCACCAGGTCTTCGGGAGCGATGTCCTTCAGCAGGAACGCGGCGGCACCGGCCTTGATGGCTTCGAAGAGCTGGTCTTCGTCCTCGGAGGCGGCGAGTGCGATGATCCCGGCGCTGGGCACCTCGCGCTTGACCCGCTGCGTGGTCTCGATGCCGCCAGGGGCGGGCAGTGACAGGTCCAGCAGGACGATGTCGGGCATGAAGGCTGCGGCGGCATCGATCGCGCTACGCGGGTCGTCGGCCTCTGCCACCACCTCGAAATCGGGCTCGGAGTCGAGCGTCTGTCGCATGCCCACGCGGAACAAGGCGTGGTCGTCGACGAGCAGGATCTTGACTCGCGCGTTGGGGTCTCGCCGGTCGGGGCCGCCGCGGCGCCGTTCAGGTCCTGAGTAGTCGCCCGAGGTCATTCCACACTCCTCTCCCTGGGGTCAGACACGCGCTGAAGTGCCGTGCCTGTGTCCGCCAGGCTGACGATGTCGATCGCTCGGCGGTGGGGACGTGTCCGCCCGCGTGCCTGATCTGCCTTGATTCGTTGCCGCCGCTCGAGCAGCGCCCCGGCTTCCATGTGGCACGGAGTATAGGCGTTGGCGCTGGCCGCTCCGGGTCCGACGCTCACGAGGATGCACATCGGTGCGCCAGCCGAAAGAGCCAGCCATCGCGGGTCCCGGCCTCGAGGGGTACAGGGTCGGCGGCGAGGCACCCGCGTGCCTTCGGGTCGAGCAGCTCCCCGGGGTAGCGCCCGCGCTCGTCCACGACGACGACCCAGGGGGCCTCGAAGGCACGGCTCAGCTCGATGATGGCGTCGGGCCCCTCATCGGGCAGCGCCACGGTCTGTCGGCCGAGCGCGTCGGCGAGCCACATGGGGTGGTCGCTGATGAGCGTCTCGGGCACCGTCTGCCCGGCCGCCGTGGCGGCGGCCTGCAGGGAGACCGCCAGGGCCGCGTAGCGGGCCTGGAACTCATCCGACTGCCGTGATGACACCGACAAGCTGAACGCGGTGAACAGGCCGGCCATGAGCAGGAGGGCCATCGGCGCGAGGATGATGTTGGGCCTCTGCCAGCGTCGAGTCTCGGAGATCCGCGCCACGAGTGCATCCCCACCGAGGGCTGCCACCACGCCCAGCGCCACCAGCAGCGGACCCGATGCGTGCATGAACGTGCCCCACCGCGTGGCTACCGGGAACAGCAGCATGGTGCTGCCGAAGGTGAGCGCGGCGCTGCCCAGGACCGCGACGAGTGCGGTGGGCCGCCGGAGCGCCGGAGATCGCCGCATCCCCACGAGCGCCAGCAGGCCCACCAGGCCGACCGGGAACGCCGGCAGGACGATGACGTTCAGCAGGCCATCCCAGGCAGCGGCGATGGGGTTCCCCAGGATGGTCGCCAGCCCCTGGCCGAGGTAGGTGTCGGCGTCGGGGCGGTCGCGGAAGGCGAAGATGTCCTCGTTGTCCACGAGGAACATGTTCTCGATGGCCTGGCCGGGCAACGGGCTGCCCAGGTCGAGCCAGTTGCGCACCAGCCACGGCAGCACCACCAGGAGCCCGCCGACGACGACAGGCCACAGCCGTGCCACCGACTGGCGCAGCCGCGAGCCGGGCGCCCGTGCGTGCTGCACCCATGCCAGCATCAGCACGACAGTGAGGCCCAACCAGATGACCTCCTGGCGCGAGAGGTAGGCCAGGCCCAGGGCGACACCGAGCGCGAGTCCTGCTACGACGCTCGGTGACTTCGCGTCGTCGATGCGGCCGCATCGGACACCGATGACGCGCGGGACCAACAGCGCGCCGGCCAGCACGAAGACGGTGAAGGGCGTGTACGAGTCGGGAACCGCCGAACCCAGCACCAGCGGGCTCGACACCGCCGCCAACAGGCCGGAGGTGATGGCGACGGCTCCACCGCGGCGCCGATCCAGGCCATGTGCCTGTGCTGCCTCGCGTCCGATCGCCCAGGCCAGGGGCGCGACGGTGGCTCCCAGCAGGGCGCCGCCGACCTGTGCCGCCCAGAACGAGGATCCCAGCACCGCCATGGCAGCGGCGGACACGAACGTGCTCATCGGAAGCCACAGCTCGAAGGCGGGCTTGGGCACCTGCAGGGGAGGTGTGGCGAAGCTCCACACACCGTCCGTGACAAGGCCGCTCCCGGCGAGCAGGTTCTGTGCCACGCCCGCGTAGTAGGCACTGGGCTCGGTGATGGGGAACGGCAGCTCTCCAGCGGCGATGATCCGGATCGCCAGGGCCAGCGCGAACAACCCGACCGGCACCAGCGCGCTCATCCGTCGCACCGTGTGTCGGCCGGCGACAGGCACACGGCATACAGCGCGGCCCGGGGCAGGGGGTCGAGTGTCGCATCCTCCGTCGAGGGCAACGGCGGCACCGTCACCAGCGGCCCTGAGAGCCACGCAGGCCGGACCTCGCCTGCCAGCAGCGGCCGCAGCCCAGCCGTGACGTGGGCGCCTTCCAGGGCCAGCCAGCGGGCCCCATACAGCCGCAACGCCTGTTCCACGATGGGCAACGGGTCATCGGGCGTCACGATGCCAGCCCAGCCGCCATGGAATCGGTAGGCGCCGGCGTCGGGGCTCATCACCACGTCGGCGGGATCGGCATTCGCCGCCAGGGCGGCCAGGACCGCGACCCGTCCGTCACGCTCGCGCGTCCAGGTTTCCACCGTGGACAAGGTGGCGAAGACCGAGGCGACGGCGATGACACCGACAAGCATGAAACTGAAGTTGCGGCTGGCTCGTGGCGCGTCCCAGGAGGCACGATGCGAGGCGATCCAGCCCACGACCGCGGCCACGCCCAGCATCACCAGTAGGTAGGCGTGCGGCAACAGCGCTACCGCCGAGTGGATGAACGTCCCGTAGGGCACATGCACCGCCGATACGAGCGCGGTGAAGGTGAAGAGGCTCAGCGCATAGACATACCACGGTGCGAAGTCACGACTGCGTCGGCGCGTCCAGGTGCCGATGAGCAGGAACGGCGCGAGCAGCACCAGCAGGGGCATGGCCACGAAGATCAGCAGGGCATCCCAGAGCCCGCCGAGGCGGCTCTCGACGATCGCGGCGAGGCCCTGCGAGAGGAACGAGCTCAGCGTCGTCTCGCTCGTGACGCTGTACAGCTCGCGGTACTCACTGATGAAGAGGATGCGGCCGCCACTTGAAGACGGCGAGATGGAGCCGAATACCTCCAGCTGCCGCAGAAGCCATGGCGCCGCGACGATGACGAATCCGCCAGCGCAGAGCAGGGCTGATTTCCAGCCGATGCGCGAGCCACGCGGACGGCGAGCCAGGTCGAACAGGAAGGCGAGCGCGAAGGGTAGGCCCAGCAACAGGCCATCATTGCGGGAGAGGAAGGCCAGGCCCACGACCACGCCTCCGATGGCGAACGCGCGACGGTCGCCACGCAAGCCCCGCCCACACAGCCACAAGGCCAGCGCACCCAGGAACATGAAGATGGCGAAGTTGTCCGGTTGACCCAGGAATGGCGAGAGGCCGGCCGGCACGGCCACCAGCAGTCCGGCCATCGCAGCCTGCCATGAGGGCATGCCGGCATCACGCCCGATCAGCCAGGTAAGCGGCGCGACCGCCGCTCCGACCAGCCAGAACGGCAGGCCGGCCGCCACGCTCGTGGGGCCGAGCAGCCAGACGAACGGCACCTGCAGCAACGCGGCCAGGGGCATCCAGTGTGCGTTCGACGGGATCGGCAGGACGCCCTCAGCGGGAAGCGTGCCGCCGACCTCCACGAAGTTCCAGATGTAATCCACGCTGAAGCCGCCACCGGCGGCCAGCTCCCGAGCTACGTTGGCGTAGTAGTAGGCATCGGGATAGGCGGGTTCCGCAAAGAGCGCCGCCGTGACCACACGCGCGATGAGGGCGACCGCGAAGAGCAGGACGGGGATCGCCATGTCGGTCCCACACTAGCAACCGGCGGCGTGGCTCTCCGGGGGTACGAAAGAGCTATCGCCCGTGGTCCTCGTGGTCGAAGCGGTGCGATGTGGTGCGCTCGTGATAGGACGATGGAGCCATCTGGCACAGTGGACACGACCGCTAGCCTCTCGGAGATGACATCCATCGACCCCGCGCGTCCCCGGCTGACGATCGTGCTGCCGGCCTACAACGAGGCCGAGCGGATCGAGGCCGCGCTCGATGAGCTATTCGGCTGGCTGTATCGCGGCGGGCCAGCGCGCAGCCACGGCCGGTCCTCGGATGAGATCGGCACCTGGCAGGTGCTCGTCGTGGACGATGGCTCGGAGGACGCCACGGTGGACATCGTGGAGGCTCGGCCGGAGGCTCAGCCGCCACTCGATGGCTCGCCTCCCGACCTGGTCCTGCTTCGTCGGCGGCATGCCGGCAAGGGTGCTGCCGTGAGGGCTGGCGTCCTCGCCGCCCGTGGCGACCTCATCGTCTTCACTGACGCCGACATGGCAACGCCGCCAGACCAGATCCCGCTGCTGACCGAGGCCCTGGCGATCGATGACCTCGCCCTCGGAAGCCGGATCCAGCCGGACGGCAGCGATCGTCGTGCCAGCCAGCCGACCTACCGACGCGTGCTCGGTCGCATCTACCGCTTGCTGGCCGGGGTATGGGTCACTGCCGACGTGCCCGACACGCAGTGTGGCTTCAAGGGCTTCCGCCGTGCCGCTGCGCACGATATCTTCGGGCGTCTACGGACCACCGGCATCGCCTTCGATGCCGAGGTCATCTTCCTGGCGCGCCGCCTCGGCTACAGCAATGCGGTGGTGCCGGTCATGTGGCACGACATCCACGGTTCGCGCATGCGGGTCCGCCCACGGCTGGCGTTGAACGTGCTGTGGGACTTGCTTCGCATCCCCATCATCCACCGCCAAGCGGCGACGAGAACCCACCCCACGCCAGACGACCCGGCCTGACCCGACTTGGCTCGGCCGCCGAGCTGCCGTCGACGGGGCAGGCTAGGCCGGGCGGCCGATCAGGAGCGGACCACGCTCCAATACCGCTCGGCAGCACCGCTGCCCACGCCTCCGGCGGCGGCCACTCGCGCAGCGTGACCGGTGACGGCATCAAGCATGCTCTGCTCGCCGTCGAACAGGCGCTGTACCTGGCCGGGGTACATCTTCAGGCCGGCAGCCTTGCGCTCGAGCTGGTCGCTGATGTCTGCGTAGCGCGCCTCGAGCGCCAGGCCCACGGGCACGTGGATGTCCTGGTCGGCGAGCTCGGCAAGCCCTGCGAAATCGTTCCACCAGGCGTACGGAAAGTCCTCGTAGAAGGACAACCGGCCGGTCATGTCCGGTGCCGGCATCACCCATGCAGGAGGGTCGGCCAGCATCTCCAGCGCAGCGTCGCGGCAGAGTCGATGGTCGACGTGTCCACCGACACCCAGGGGGAAGTAGACCTGCTGCGGCTCCAGCCGCAGGATCTCCCGACGCAGGATCTCCGTGGGCGCCTCGTCGTCTTCGAATGGCCGCCCCAACAACGCGTCATCGCCCTCGTAGCCTCGATACGACGCATCGGGCAGGTCGAGATCGACGAGGGCCGCCTCGATGAAGTAGGCCCAACGCTCGTCCTCCGCCTTGCGCAGCGTGACGGCATCGGCGCTCGCGAGGTCGTAGCGCGTCAGCGTTCCCTGGCTGGGCACGTGATCCGGCAGTGGCCGATCGGCGTGAGCATCGTTGGTGATGTTGGCGCTGCGGGACCACGCAGCTCGCTGCCAGAACTGGCGAGCCTGCATGTTGGCGCGCTCCTGGGTGGCATCGATGCGTGCTGGGTCGGCCTGCCAGGGGGCACCCGTGCCGGTCGTCACCGTCACCGGATACTCGGCGGCGATGTTGCTGCGGTTGAAGGCCTCGGTGTTGGGCGCGAGTGCCTTGGTGCCAAAGCCCAGGGCTTCGCGTCGTCGGTCGGTGAAGTCGGTGTCTCCTCCGGGGCCGCCGGAGTAGACGGTCAGGATCGTGACCGACTGGCCCAGCTCTCGCAGGCTGGCGACGAGTCCGCCGCAGGACAGGGCGACGTCATCGGGGTGGGGGGCAACGAAGACGTGTGTCATCGCCGGCGAGGATAGCACCGGCCTTTGGTGCGGATCAGTCGGGATGCCCGTAGACGCCTACCAGCGGCACGAATACGCACTCGTCCGCCGTCGAGGTCTCGGTGCGCTGGCCCCGGCGACGGACGACGTGCAGACGCTGCGACCGGCGCGATCCGACGGGGACCACCAGGCACGCGCCGTCGGCCAGCTGCTCGACGAGCGGCTGTGGAACCTGTGGACTGGCAGCCGCGACGACGATGCCGGCGTATGGCGCACCTGGGGGATAGCCGACGCTGCCGTCACCGTCGACCACGTCTACCTCGTAGCCGAGGCTGGCCAGGCGTTCGCGGGCGGCCTGCGCCAGTGCCGGGTCTCGCTCGATCGAGATCACGCGGGCACCGCACTGGGCCAGCACTGCGGCCTGGTAGCCCGACCCTGTCCCGACGTCGAGGAATGGGGGGCGAGAGCCGCTCCAGGGCCAGCCTTGTGCGGGGAGATCCAGCAGGGCGGTCATCCGCCCGACGATGTACGGCTGCGAGATGGTCTGTCCGTGGCCGATGGACATGGCACCGTCAGCGTAGGCGTCGTCGAGATATTCATCGGGGATGAAAGCCTCGCGAGGTACGAGCGCCATCGCCGAGAGTGTGGCGCGTTCCCGGATGCCGCGGGCCTCCAGTTGATCACGCACCATCGAAGCCCGCCGGGCTGCGAATGGGTCGGTTCGAGGCGACCCGTCGTGATCGCGGTTCACCCCATGACGCTAACCTTCCGGACTAGCGGCCGGCGCCCCGCTCGTCGCGGGTGTCCCCGCGGGGGAAGGCTCGGGCGGCGGCGTGGGCGCTGTTGTGGGCGGGGACGTCGGCGCTTCGCTGGGTTCCGGCTCAGGGGTCGGCTCGGGCTGGGCGCTCGGGGGTGCAGGCTCTGAGGTGATATCGGGGACGAGACTCGGAGCCCCCGTCGCCTCGGGCTCCAAAGTGGCGATCAGGGTCGGCTCAGCCGATGGTGTCGGCTCATCGGCATCCAGGATGCCGTCGAAGATGCCGCCAGCCCCGAAGAGGATGGCCCAGGAGAAGATGAGGGCGAAGACGGCCACGATGATGATGACCCACCACTTGCTCACCGGATCGTCGATGTAGGGCAGCTCTTCTGGGCCCTGGTCCGTCGCTCCGACCGCCGCCTTGGACGGACGCGGGGAGGCCGACACCGGGGCCTGCGGCTCCTGGAGCGGCTCAGCCGTCGTTCCTTCCCCGGGGATGGAGCCTTCAGGCTTGTTCTGGTCGGTCATGCGGCGGGGCTCTCCTGATCACGGACGTTGCCCTGATTATCGCGGTGACAGGCACGTCGTGCCGAGGCGATCCGCGAACCACACCATGGGCGATGGTCAGGCATCGCGCACCGCGGGTAGCCAGGCCGCGATGATGGCCGACAGCACCGTCAGCACGCCGGTCGCCGCGATGATCACCCCCGCGTCGACGCTATCGGCCAGGCCGGCGCTCACCGCCATGGCTCCCGTCAGCGCGCCCATCACGATGCTGGAGCGTATGGCCACGACCCGACCCATCATCCCTGGCGGCGTTCGCTCGGCGAAGAGCGTCTGGCTGGGGATGACGTAGACCAGATTGAAGATGCCGATGACGACCGCCGCCACGATCGCGAGCAGCTCATTGGAGGTGAGACCGAGTGCGATGGTGGCCAGGCCCATGACGGCGAAGCCGGTGATCACCAGCCAGCCCTTGTGGAAGCGCGCGCCGATGGCGCCGACCACGAAGCCGCCGACGAGGTTGCCGACACCGATGGCGGCCTCGATGACGGCGTAGCTCTCCGGATAGGGGATGACGTCGCCGTCGAGGGAGCGCTGTGCGTACACCACCATCAGCGCCAGCGTGGCACCGACCGACAGTTGGGCGACCACGCTGACCAGGGTGTTCTGGAAGAGCGCTGTCTCAGCCCGCAGGAACTGCCAGCCATCGCGCATCTCCCCGATGAAGGCTGCGACAGCACCTGCCACGCGCTTGCCGGCGTCATGGGCCACCGGGGGGATGAACAGGCCGACCAGCAGCACGGCACTGATGACGTAGGTCACCGCGTCCACCCAGAACGCCAGCGCCAGGTTCGTGCCGAGGAAGGCCACGAAGACACCGGCCAGTGGGTAGCCCGCGATGTCGGCCACCGTCTCGCCCGTCCAGATGGCGCCATTGGCCGGCATCAGGTCCTCGCGACGCACGATGCGCGGGACGATCGCAGCCTTCGCCGGACGGAAGAAGAGGCTGACGGTGGTCGTGAGGAAGACGACCGGGTAGACGAGCCAGATGTGGATCTCGGCCAGGAATGGCACGGTCAGCACCAGGCCAGCGCGCAGCAGATCGGTAGCGATCATCACCCGCTTCTGGTCCCAGCGGTCGACGAAGGTGCCGGCGATCGGCCCGAGCAGCAGGTTGGGCAGCGTGGCAGCCAGGAAGACCAGGCCGGTCTGCATGGCCGATCCAGTCACCGCGAGGACCATCACGCCGAGCGCGATCTGGTGCAGCCGGTCGCCGAAGAGGCTGATCGTTCCAGCCAGCCAGAAGGCAGAGAAGCGAGCGTCACGGGCAAGGCGCACATATGGGTGCGCCCGCACGCGCTGGCCAAGGCTGATGGCTTCGGCTGGCTCCCCGACGTCCGTTGCTCCGACCTGGAGCGGGGGCCTCGCAGCGCTGAGCCCGGGGCCCATGCCGGAGCCGATGACGACTGGGCGATCAAGACCCGCCCGTTGCGTGGCACGCCAGGCGCTGTCATAGACGCGGGGCTTGGCGCTCCAGAGCGAGACCACGCCAGTGTCAGGATCCGAGGAGCCACGAGCGATGGTGGAGAAGAGGAACCAGGCGATGCCGGCTGCCAGCAGCACGTCGCCCAGGCTGATGACGTTGGCCAGGACTGGGACCGCGATGGGCAGGATGTCGCCCAGCGGTCCGCCGGCCCGCAGGAAGGCCCATCCCAGGTCGGTCGGGAGTGCCGTATGGAAGGTAGGGGAAAGGTCGGCTGCGGTCATGCCGGCGACTTCCAGGGCCGGCAGGTACACCGGCATGTAGCCGCCGTTGAGGACGATCGCCAGGCCATTGGCAGCGATGCCGACCATCGCCAGGAGGAGGCCCGGCTGAGCACGGTTGAGCCACAACGCAACGACGAGGAGTCCGAACGACGAGGCGAACAGCAGCAGACGGAACTCGTCGACGACGCCGACGCCCTGGTCGATAAGCCACTGCGTGGCTACGCGCAGGAGTAGCCCCGCCACGATCAAGGCGCCGAATCGCACCTGGGCCGACAGCAGATTGGCGATCCGGCCCCCCGCCGCCAGGCCGGCGAGCACCCCGAGGATGATGCCGACGAGCAGCATCAGTCCGAGCGTCTGAGAGTCGGTGCGCGACGGCCTGCGCGCTCAGGGGTTCGCGGGGGCAGGCCCGCCATATGCTCGGAGCGCTCCGGCTAGGGTTCGGCCGGAGCGGTGTTCGCGGGCAACGCCCGCTTGGCCCGCGAAGCAGCGACCTGACCAAGGGTGGGCACGGGGGCCAGGCGTTGCTCTGGCTCGCCCGGTTCGTCGTCGCCCGTGGCCGTCTGCATCGCGGTCTTGGTGCTGGCGAACGCCTTGACCACGACCGGGTCGAACTGGATGCCAGCATAGCGGTCCAGCTCCTCGAGCGCCTCGGCCGTGCTCAACGGCACTGGGCGGTACGGTCTTGAAGCCGTCATCGCCTCGAACGCGTCCGCCACGTGCAGCACCCGTGCCAGCAAGGGGATCTCCTCGCCGATCAGGCGGTCGGGATAGCCGGAGCCGTTGTACCACTCGTGGTGGTGTCGGATGAGGGGTCGCTCCGCCGCCAGCTGGTCGACATCCTTCAGGATCTCTTCGCCCTTGACAGGATGCTCATTCATCAGCATCCGTTCCTCGCGCGTCAGCTTCTCGGGTTTCAGCAGGACTGCGTCGCGGATACCGATCTTGCCGATGTCGTGCAGGAGTCCCGCCCACTCGAGCTGCTCAAGCTCGGATTCGGAGAGGTTCATCGCCTGGCCGATCTCCACGGCGATGCCGGAGACATGCTCCGAGTGCTTCTTGGTGCTGGGGTCGCGCGCGTCGATTGCTGACGCGAGCGCTCGCACGGTCTGGGTGAACATGTCGCGAATGTCCACGACCGCCTTGAACGCTGCGCGGGTCGTGTACAACGGCACCGCGACTGCGATCGCAACGAGCGGCCCAACGAAGAGGTACGCGAGAGCCATCAACCACGCCATCGGCGTGAGCCCCACCATGGTGAGGCCGAACGAGCGTAGCTCCGCTTCAATGACAGCCCGTTGCGACCTGCGTTCTCGCAGCGCTAGTGCCCAAGACGACATACCAGTGTTCACGACTACGAAGACAGATTCCCGCGAGTACGCCCCCTAGCAGGCCCACGGGGCTTTCGACCGCGTGGCCGTTCGTAATCGCTAGGTAAGTGACTCCGGACACAATCGCTGCGCAGACCGCAATCGAGTGGTTGTATACCACGCCGTACCAGGGGACTTGCCCGCGCAACTCCCGGAGCTCCGTGGTTCCGAACACCGCAACTAGCCCTGCAGCTGCGGGGCCGCCCAGAAAGCCTGCGGCGATGACCGGAGCGGCTGCAACGCTGATGTAGGAGCCGCGCTGGATGTGGATCGGAGACGCGGCCGCTGCAACCGCGATTAGGACCCAGACCGCTATCGAGCGGTAGCCAGGAAGGTGCCAACGTGAAAATGGCCCATCAAGCGTGTTGATGGGCCACTCAGGTGAGTTGATGGGCCACAGAAGCATACTCGCAGCGAGCAGCACGAATGCCGTCACTGGGACGGCAATCAGGACAACCCGAAGATTTCTGGACAATGGTGGCGCAACTCCTGGATGCCAACAGGGAATGCCAGTATCGCGACTGATACGGCGTACTCCCCATCCAACATTCGTACTGGGAGTGCCCTAGTCCCTCAGATTGGCCGGATGCCCGCGCTGCCCGCGATCACGAGTGAAGCTAGGAGTGTCGATAGCAGCATGAGCCTCGACAAGAGTGTTCGAGGCATGGTGACTACCAGGGCTTGACGGTGGTGTTGGGATTCATCTGATACCCCTTCTCGCGCCTAACCGCCGGACATGCCTGCAGCCAGGCCAGCTGGGGAGCGTCACTGAACCCATACCTCGAAGGTCCCCTCTCTCGAGCCCTCCGAAGCCAAGCACGGCGCACGCTCCGTGGTCGGTGCTCAGCCCCTCGGCTGATGCAAGGAGAGACTAGGTACGGTGTGGTAGGGACCCTATAAGTACTAGTACGTAGGGGTCATCCGGTCATCGGCGGAGACTCTTCACGACCTCGTCGTAGGGCGGGGCCGGCAGACCGAGGTCCCGTTCATGCGCACTCGCCATGGTGCGATAGTGAGCATGTGCGGCGTCCGTCGCGCCAATAGCAGCGAGACAAGCGACCAGTGTTCCGCGCAGATCGAAGGCTGTAGGGTCGATAGCCACGATGGCGGAGAGCGACTCGACGACGTCCGAGTACCGCCCTTCGCGGATCAAGGCCTCTGATGTCGAGTGCGCGAGCCGAAGGAACGATCCATGGAGATGCGTCCTCCACTCCTCAGTCCACTCCTCGTATTCGAACTCAGGAGCGAACCCGCCCTTGTAGTGCCGCAGCATCTCCATGCCCCGGGTCAGTGCGGTTCCAGTCCCCAGGATGTCCGAAACCTGCCTCGCGAACGCAACGCTGTCGACTTGGAACAGCTCCTGATCGAGGTAGACCACGTCCGATTCGACCCGGACATAGTCGGCGGTAGAGCCGTCCTCATACCACGGCTCTAGTTCGCGCCTCAAGAAGAACAGGGTCTGGTGGAGGCTGTTCATCGCGGACTTCGGGTTCTGATCCGGCCACAGACTGTCCATGACCTGCTCCCGGTTCGCGGCCAAGTCCGGGCGAGTCACGAGGTAGAGCATCAAAGCTGCTGGCTTGCGACGAGTCTCGGTCAGTGTGACAAGCCGTGTGCCGACCTCAAAGCTCGTGAGCCCGAGGTCGTGGACCCGGACGGTGGGGCTGACACGACGGATCAGCTGTGTAGCCAAGCCTCGACGCCTGCTCCTACCGTCGAACAAGCGGTCGTACTCTCGCAGCACGGCCGCGTCCTGGACCGTCCCGAACCGTGCGATGAGCGCCGCTGCCGCGCCTGCGTCTTCACTCCGCACGTCTTGCACTTGCCGCCGAAGTGCGGGAATCCAGCGAGTCGGCTCTCGCAGGATCGATCGCTCGAGGGCTTCTGGAATCGGGTTGAGCGAGCCGATCACAGTCGTGATTGCGTCGGCCAACTCAAGGATCGCCAGCGATGAGTTCCCTTCGGCCTCGGATATCAACTGTGCCAACTCGTCTCCGTTCCGGTTCACCACAGCCTCGAGGATTCGTGCTCGAGCCATCCACCTCCATGCGTTCTGCTTCGACGCAATGTCGAGTGCGCGCCGTACTAGGTCAGGCGCCATTGGGGCTCGCGCCACGACACCCACGGTTGCAGCGATCGTGGCGTAGCGGGACTTGGAGTCGATATCGTGAGCGCTGTTGTCCTGCACCTCATCGAGGATCGCCACAGCCAATGGGGTCTGGTAGGCACTGAGAGAGAACGCTCCGCGCATGGATGGCTAGGGCGCGAGCCGGGAGTTCGTTGGCCCATGGCGCGTTGCCGCGATCGAATGTGTCAAGGAGTGACTTGGCACGAGGAGTGCGTCCGCAGACGGCGTGGAGGTAGGCTGCTTCGGCCAGAGCGTCCGCAGTGGCTCCCGGTTCAGTGGCGGCGGATGCCGCTGCCCGGAGTCCTTCCTCGATGTCACCGACTTCCGCCGTCGCGGCTGCTGAGACAGAACGAGTCGACGCTGTGATGCCTTCTCCATCATCGGCCATTCGTAGCTGATCAGGGCTTGGCGCGCGAGCTCGCTGGCTTGTTCGTAGTTGCCCCGAGCGAGCTCTGCATTCGCAGTGTTGTGCAGGGTTACGCCGGCGAAGTAGTGAAGTCCAGCCTGGCGCTGAGTGACTGCAAGGCGACGCAGCATCTGCACGGCGTCCGAGATACACCCGCCAGCGCTAGCCAGCAGGATCTGCCGCCATGTCAGGGCGACTTCATGCAGCGGCGAGGGCACGTCTGGGTCAGCGGCGACCCACTCGACTTCCGTGACGACTCGCCTGCCGTCTCCACTCATGTGGTGGATCGCAGCGCACGTGAGACCCACGAGCCCCCGCTCTTCCGACGTGAGGGCGCTGCGGTCAACGCTCGAGAGGAGTTCCAACGCGTCATCAGGCATGCCATCGCTGATGAGTGCTCTCGCCTGGATGACCTTCACGGCGACCGGCGGCTCGGCGTCCGGCATCAGGCTCACGATCTCGACCGCTGTTCCCCAGGCTCCGGTACCAAGCGCTTCGCTGGCGGCCGAGCCAAGGACCCGGAGGCCGTCGTCGGGCATTCCCGCCAAGGCGAAGTGCTTCGCCGCGACGAACCGTTCGCTCGGCTCGGCGGTGATGGCAACGGCGCGGTGCATGGCGCTGATCTGGTCGCTGGTCACGGCCCGGTCGAGGTGGACCCGCAAGAACTCGCGAAACAGCGGATGGATGCGCCTCCCGCTGTTCGAGGACTTCGACCTGCTCCCGAGCAGCCCGAGTGACTCAGCGTCGTCGAGCGCGAGGGCGACCGTTGCAGCGGCGGGGCCATCGCTCGTCACCGAGAGAGCTGCCGAAACGAGCTCCGGACGCACGCGGTCGATCAACGCCGCGTGCATGAGAACCTGCTGCGTCGATGGGGACAGTCGCGTCAGGACCTCCTCCGCGAGAAAATCGTAGATGGGTGCTTCTGCACCGCTCAGCGCGTCGATGAAGGCCGCGACTCTGCTCGGCTGCGTCACCGCGATCGAGGCAGCCACCAGCTGGAGACTTGCCGCCCAGCCCTCGGTCCGATCCGCAACGATGTCGCAAGCTGCTTCGTCCAGGGGCTGTCCGTACGTCACCGTGAAGAGGTCCTCGATCTCCGCACGCGTGAACCGCAGGTCATCGACGGTCAGCTCCGAGACACGACCCTGCGCCACCAGACGGCCCAACGCCAGGTTAGGCCTGCCCCGTCCGCCGAGGATGAAGTACATCCCCTCCGGCGCCCGCTCCAGCATGCGGCTGAGGATCATGCGAACGTCCTGCGACTCCTCGACGAAGTGGAAATCGTCCAGGATCACCGCGATGCGGGTCTGTGCCATGACGTTGAGGTCCGCGAGGAACTGGGCTAGCACGACCTCCGGCGACGGGCCCATGGCCGCGACGTTCCGGAGCAACGCTTCAGTCGAGACTCCGAAGTCCGCGACGACCTCGCGCAGAGCCGCCACCAGGTGGCTCAGGAACGTGATCCAATCGCCGTCTGACGTCTCCATCCGATACCAGGCGCACCGGTCACTGGTTTGGAGCGCAAAGTCGTTGAGGAGCGTGGACTTGCCGTAGCCGGCTTCCGACGAGACAAGGATCAGTCGGGCATGGCTCTGACGAGCGAACCAATCCACGAGCCGTGGTCGCGAGAGCACCGAGCGAGCCGATACGGCAGGGCTGATCTTGCTCGCGATGATGGCCAGTCCGGACGGATGCGCCTCGACATCGCTCGCAGACTCGAGCATGTCCTCGGTCAGCTTGGTGGTCACCATCGATGCGGCCATGCGCGCATCATGGCGGTCGCTGCTCACCACGCCCTTAGTCTGGTGTGGATAAGTGCGGTCAGGTGCCTTCGTACTCGAAGAAGATCTTCAGCTCTACCTCGAAGTCGGTGATGCGTCCGTCCTTGACATGGGCGGTGTGTCGCACGACCTCCACGTGGTGGATGTTGCGTACGGTGTGGGATGCGCGTGACACGGCGTCGGCGGCCGCCGCGCTCCAGGACTCGGAGCTGCTGCCGACCATCTCGCGGATGATGATGACGCCCATGTCGCTCCTCAACTGTGCCTCGGATCGATCGACGCTGATGAGTGTAGAGGCCTATCCGTACGCGCTCTCGGCGTAGCGATCCTCCTCGGCGTAGGAGACAAAACGGGTCTGCCGCTTCTTGAACCACAGCTTGGTCTCGCCGGTAGGACCGTTGCGATGCTTGGCGAGCCTGAGGTTGATGATCTCGCCGTCCTGCTCGTGGTCTTCGGCGCCGCGTTCCTTGTCCCGCCACAGGAACATCACCATGTCGGCATCCTGCTCCAGGGCGCCCGACTCTCGGAGGTCGGACAGGCGAGGCTCACCCTTGTCGCCGCGGTTCTCCGTCTGGCGAGAAAGCTGTGAGAGGGCGACCAGGGGCACCTGCAGCTCGCGCGCCAGCGCCTTGAGGCTGCGGGAGATGTCGCTGACCTCCTGGACGCGGTTGGCGTCGCGCGAAGTGACGCTCGACTGCATCAGCTGCAGGTAGTCCACCAGGATGAGGTCGAGCCCTGACTCGGCCTGCAACCGGCGCGCCTTCGTGCGCAACTCCATGGCGCTGATGTTGGGCGTGTCATCGATGAAGATGGGTGCTTCGGCCAGCTTGTTCATGGCTGGTGCCAGGCGAGTGAAGTCCATCTCCTCCAGGAACCCGGTTCGCAGGCGCTGCGAATCGATGTTGGCCACCGACGAAAGGAGACGCAGGACGAGCTGCTCCTTGCTCATCTCGAGGCTGAAGACGCCGACGACCTTGCCTTCATTCACAGCCGCGTGCTCGGCGAAGTTCAGCGCCAGGCTGGTCTTGCCGATGGAAGGTCGCGCTGCGACCAGGATGAGGTCCGACTTCTGCAGTCCCGTGGTCAGCGTGTCGAGGTCGGCGAAGCCGGTGCGGATGCCGCTGATCTCACCCTTGTGCTGGTGGAGGTAGTCGAGCCGATCGTAGGCGCTGTGCAGCAGTGATTTCAGCGGAGCGAAGCCGGACGCCACTCGCCGTTCGCTGACCGCGAACAGTTCCGACTCGGCGCGGTCGATGACCTCGCTGACGTCGCCGTCCTCCTGGTAGCCGAGTCCGGCGATCTTCCCGGCCGCGCTGATGAGGTTGCGCAGCACGCTCTTGCGCTCGACGATGCGGGCGTAGTGCACCGCGTTGACCGCGGTGGGTGTGAGGTTGATGAGGCTGGTCAGGTAGGCCGAACCGCCGACTCTCGTCAAGGCGGCCCTGCCGTTCGAGAACCTCGCTCACCGTGACGATGTCCACCGGCTCCCGTCGCTCGTACAGCTCGATCACGGCGGCAAAGATGGTGCCATGGTGCTGACGGTAGAAGTCGTTGGGCTGTAGCAGCTCCGCGACCTCGATGACCGCGTCCTTGTCGATCAGCAACGCGCCCAGCACCGACTGCTCGGCTTCGACAGACTGCGGCGGCAAACGATCGATCGACACGCGTGGACTCCAGGGCAGTAGGGCGATCAGCAGGCAGGGAGGGTCGTCTCCCGATGTTCGCTGCTGGCAAGCAGCTCACGCAAGGCGCATCTCCACCAACCGGTGGCGGACTCTCCACCAATCCTGTGGATAACCCGTGGACAACTGTGGTTGCTGGCCGGATTCGGTCTAGTCGACCCGCCGAATGACACCCACGAGCTTGCCCTGGATGCGCACGTTGTCATAGAACTGCGGCTCGTACTGGTCGTTGGCGGGCTGCAGTCGCACGCGGTCACGCTCCCGGAAGAAGCGCTTCAGCGTGACCGCGTTCTCCTCCACCTGGGCGACCACGATGTCGCCGTCGTGGGCCGTCTGCTGCTCGCGGATCACCACGAGGTCGCCGTCCATGATGTGGGCGTCGACCATGGAGTCGCCGCGAACGCGCAGCACGTACGTGCTCGCCGTCGTGTTGATGATGTCCGGGATGGTGACCGTCTCGCTGGTGTCCTGGTAGGCCTCGATCGGGCCACCGGCGGCGATCTCCCCGATGACCGGGAGCGCGCGGGACCCATGCCCCACGGCGTTGGCCGCCAGCTGACTTCCGACGCCAGCCGTGAGCATGGCGGCCGGAGTCAGGCGCAGGGCGCGCGACTGGGTCGCATCCCGGTGAAGCATCCCGTCCCTCTCCAGCGCCGACAGGTGGTGATGCACGGCGGAGGTCGAGGCGAGACCGACGGCCGCGGCGATCTCTCGCACCGACGGCGGATAGCCGCTGTCGCGGACGGTGTTGGCGATGTAGTCGATGATCCGTTGCTTGCGCAACGCGTCGTGCTTGGTCACAGGACCTCCTTAGAGTGAACGGTACCGAACGCCTGTTCGATTGTCAAGGTGGGAGCTGCGCCGCCGGACACGGACGGACCGAAGGCACGTGAACCGGCCTGCTCCGGCTGCTAGACTCGCCCTCCCGATGGCCATCAGCAGCACCTTCAAGCTGGGGCTGAGCGTGCTCAGCTTCTGGCCGTTCATCCCGCTCGCAGCGCGGGCACCGGCGTACGGCCGGCTCGTCGCGGAGCTTCTGCTGGACGGTCGGGTGCCGTGGTCGAGGAAGGCGATCCTGGGCATCGCCGCGGCCTACGTGATGTCGCCCATCGATCTCATCCCTGACTTCATCCCCTTCATCAGCCGAGTCGACGACATGGTGGTCACCATCGTCGCGCTCGATCTCTTCCTCGAAGGGGTGCCCAAAGAGCTGATGATCGAAAAGATGTATACCCTTGGTATCGACGGCCGTGAGCTGGAGCGCGACATGGAAGCAGCACGACGCTTCCTCCCGCTGCCCATCCGCACGATCGCACGACGTTTGCCGGCGCTCATGGAAGCCAGCGCCGACGTCGTCAGGGCGGAGTTGGCAGCCCGCGGCTACATCGAGCAGGAAGACAAGGACAAGGAGGCAATCCCAGCGTGAAGGTCATCCTCACGGCGGACGTCGAGACACTCGGCACGAGCGGCGAGCTCAAGGACGTCAACAATGGCTACGCCCGCAATTTCCTTATCCCGCGCAACCTGGCCGTGCCGGCATCCGGCGGGACCTTCCGCGCCTGGCAGCACGATATCGCCAGCCGCGAGGAGCAGCGCAAGAAGGAGCGCGCGGAGGCGGAGGTGGCAGCACAGCGCATCAGCAGCACCACGCTGACGCTGGGCGTCAAGGTGGGCGAGGGCGGCAAGCTGTACGGCTCGATCACCGCCAAGGACATCGCCGATGCGCTCGCCCGTCGCGGCATCCAGATCGACCGTCATCGGATCGACCTGGAGGAGCCACTGCGCCAGCTTGGCACCTACAAGGTGGCCATCCGGGTGTTCGCCGGCATGACGCCTGAGGTCACCGTCGCGGTCGAGCCCAAGGGGTAGACCAGGGCGGGCTTGCCCGCCCACGCCATGATGGTGCGGTGACCCGCGCCACCATCCTCCACGTCGATCTGGACGCGTTCTTCGCTGCCGTGGAGCAGCGCGACCGGCCCGAGCTGCGCGGCCGGCCGGTCGTCGTCGCCGTCGGCGGCCGGAACGATCGCGGCGTCGTCTCGGCGGCGTCGTACGAGGCGCGCCGCTTCGGCATCTTCTCGGCGATGCCGCTTCGTACCGCCGCGCGGCTGTGCAAGGATGCCGTCTTCGTGCCGGTCGACGGTCACAAGTACCAGCTCGTCAGCCGCCAGGTCATGGAGATCCTGCGTCGCTATACACCGGCCGTCGAGCAGATCTCGATCGACGAGGCCTTCCTGGACGTGGCCGGCTCCGAGGCACTGCACGGAACGGCGCCCCAGATCGCGCGCGCCATCCGGTCGACGGTGCGGTCCGAACTCGACCTGACCGTGTCGGTCGGGGTCGCATCGACCAAGTTGGTGGCCAAGATCGCATCCGATCTGCAGAAGCCCGATGGCCTGGTGCTGGTGGCAGTCGGGACCGAGGCTCGCGTTCCTCGCGCCGTTGCCGATCTCACGCCTGTGGGGCGTTGGAGAGAAGACGGCCGCGATGCTCTCCGAGCTCGGCGTACGGACCATCGGAGACCTGGCGGCGTTGCCCGACGACCTGCTGGCGCGTCGCTTCGGCACGCAAGGCCTGGTCCTGAAACAGCGCGCCCGCGGGATCGACCCCTCGCCGGTGACCGTGGCGGACCCGGCTCGCTCGGTCAGCCACGAGCACACCTTCGACGTTGACACTGCCGACCCGGAGGTGCTGGAGCGGACGCTGCTGGCCCTGTCCGAAGGTGTTGCCAGCCGACTGCGCTCGGGTGGGGTGAGGGCACGCACGATCGCCGTCAAGGTGCGTGACTCGTCCTTCACCACCATCACCCGCCAGCGCACCCTGCAGGAGCCTACCGACCAAACCGAGGTCGTGTTCGGGGCCGCGCTCGACCTGGCACGGCCACACCTCAGAGGTGTTCGTGTCCGCCTCCTGGGGGTCGCGGCATCCCACCTTGGAGAAGGCGAGCAACTGGGCTTCTTCGACGCCGTCCGAAGAGCGCCGGCGTCGCGCGACCGAGGCGGCCGACGAGATCCGTCGTCGCTTCGGATCCAGGGCCATCCGGCGAGCACGACTGCTGGACAGCCTGGTGGCAGAACCGTTCGAGCGCGACCCGATGTCAGCTCCCGAATCGGGCAGCATCGGCCGTGCTCGAGTGGGGCGAGCTGATCGTCCTGGGGCCGGCGATCCGTCGTGACAGCCTAGCTGGCACGACGGGGCCTGATGGTCGGGTGACGAAGCGGCCGGGTTGACACTAGAACAGACGTTCGATACCATCGCCATCGTTGGAACAGAACAGATGTTCGACAGTCGGTCCGGATGTGCCCCTCGGCCGCGTCGCCACCAAGGAGGAGCCGTCACCATGTTCAACTTCCACGTCGTATCCCCCGCCGTCCTGGTGGATGCTGCTGGCCGCCCGCGCCAGATCCGGGCCGCCGGTGAGCGCTTGGCCGTGACCGGTGTCCATTCGGTGCGTGTGGAGACCGCGGCCTATCCGCTCGGAGCCGGTCCGCGCAGGGTCTTCGTCGTCGAAGCGGCTCGTCGGCGCTACCGCCTGGTGCACCTCCTGCGGGATGGTCGCTGGACGGTGGAGGAGTTGTCCGCCAGCCGCACGGGTCTGGCTGCAGCAGCCTGAAGCGCCCCCGCGGAGGGGCCGTCGGACCCGCGAGCACCGCCTCGCCAGCGTGCGAGAATGCGGGCGATGACTGCCACTACCAGTCCGACGGCCGCGACCCCCCTTGGTGAGTTCGCCGAGAGGCTCGCCTCCGAGCAGCCGACCCCAGGCGGCGGCTCCGCTGCTGCCGTGGCGGCGACGTTGGCCGCCAGCCTCACCGCCATGGTCGTGCGCCTGTCGCTGGCCCGGCCTCGCTACGCGGAGCATGCCGCCCTGCATGCCGAGGCACTCGCCGCCTCCGACGCGGCTCGCCAGCGTTTTCTTGACCTGGCCGACGAAGATGCGGTGGCCTACGACAGCTACATGGCGGCACGTAACATGCCGCACGAGACTGGGGCCCAGGACGAGGCACGTGCTCAGGCCACGCGCGCGGCCGCCCGGCTTGCGACCGAGGTGCCGCTGGCCATGGTGAGGTCGTGTCAGTCGCAGATCGGCCTTGTCGAACGCCTGGCGGGCCGCACCAACCGCCACGCCGCCAGCGACCTCGAGGTGGCCGCGCTCCTTCTCGAGGCCGCCGCACGCGCCGCGGCCGCCAACGTGATGATCAACCTCGGGTCGATCGGTGACGAGGGCTTCACGGGTGCTGTCAGCGCCGAAGTGAGCCAGCGGCTGCAGCAGATCCAGAGCCTTGCCGACCGCGCTCGGGAGCGCCTTGCCAAGGACAGTCCTCGCTCGCCCGAGGGGGGTGCATGACCGGGCAGGGATCGCGCCCGTATCCTCGACGGCAAAGCCATCGCTGCGCAGATCCACGCGGAGACCAGCCACGAACTTGAGGTGGTCGGCCTCGCTCGAGGCTCGGTGCCCGAGGTGCGCATCGTGCTCTGTGGGAACGACCCGGCATCGGCGGTCTACGCGCGCAGGATCCTCAAGGCCGCCGAACGTGTCGGGTCTCGTGGTGAGCTGATCGAGCTCCACGCCGAAAGCACCACGGACTCCGTCCGCGACACGCTGCAGGTCCTCAACGATGACCCACGTGTCGGTGGCGTGATCCTCCAGTTGCCGCTGCCCCATGGTCTCGACACTCGTCGCATCATCGAGGTGCTCGACCCGCTGAAGGACCTTGACGGCATCCATCCGCGCAATGCTGGCCTCATCGCCCGCGGCGAGAACGGCTTCGCCCCCTCCTGTGCGGAGGCGGCACTCCAGATCCTGCGTCGATCACACATCCCGATCGCCGGTCGCCCCACGGTCGTGGTCGGTCGTAGCAATGTCGTGGGCAAGCCTGTGCAACTGCTGCTCATCGGGCAGGACGCCACGGTCACGGTCTGTCACCGCAAGACCCGCGACCTCATAGCCCATGTTCGAGAGGCGGAGATCGTCATCGTTGCCGCTGGTGTGCCTGGCCTGATCAGCGGCGACGCCATCAGGCCTGGCGCGGTCGTCATCGATTGCGGCATCAACGTCGACGTGGAGGGCACTGTCCGCGGTGACGTCGACTTCGACTCGGTCCTGCCGATCGCCGGCGCCATCACCCCCGTTCCCGGTGGTGTAGGGCCGGTCACCAACGCGGTGCTGCTCAACCACCTTGCTCGTGCCGCCCGCGCCCAACTGGTCGGGACTCTGCCCGGAGTCACCATGGAGAACGTCTGAATGCCCATGCCCAGCAGTCTCGAGATCGCCCAGCAGGCAGGTTTGCGGCCTGTCGCCGACATCGCCGCCGAGATGGGGCTCCTGCCCGACGAGGTCGAGCTGTACGGCCGCCACAAGGCCAAGGTGAGTCTCGAGGCCCTGGAACGTCTGGCTGATCGGCCCGACGGCCGGGAGGTCATCGTCACCGCCATCACGCCAACGCCGCTTGGCGAGGGCAAGACCACCACCACGATCGGGCTGGCCCAGGGCCTCAATCGCATCGGCGTCAAGGCCGCGGTCGCCATCCGCCAGCCTTCGCTGGGTCCGGTCTTCGGCATCAAGGGCGGTGGTGCTGGCGGCGGATACAGCCAGGTGCTCCCGATGGAGGACATCAACCTCCACTTCACCGGAGACATCCACGCCGTCACTGCGGCCCACGACCTGGCGGCGGCATTCCTGGACAACCATATCGCTCGCGGCAACGAGCTCGAGATCGACGTCTCCACCATCCGCTGGCCTCGCGTGATGGATGTCAACGACCGCGCGCTTCGGCGCGTTCGGCTCAGCCTCGCCGAGAAGATCGGGGTCGAGCGCGAGGGCGAGTTCCACATCACCGCGGCCTCCGAGGTGATGGCGATCCTTGCTTTGGCTAACGACCTCCGCGGACCTGCGAGGACGCCTCGGCCGCGTGATCGTGGCTGAGAGCCAGGGTGGCGGAGCGGTGACGCTCGAGGACCTCAGGGTCGCCGGCGCGATGACCGTGTTGCTGCGGGACGCTGATCAAACCCAACCTGGTCCAGACCGTGGAGGGTGGCCCGGCGTTCGTCCACGCGGGTCCCTTCGCGAACATCGCGCACGGCAACTCCTCGGTCGTGGCAGACCGCATCGCGCTCAAGCTCAACGACGTCGTGTGCACCGAGGGCGGCTTCGCTTCGGACATGGGTCTCCAGAAGTTCGTCGACATCAAGTGCCGCATCTCGGGGCTGCGACCGTCGGCCGCCGTCGTGGTCGCCACCATCCGGGCGCTCAAGATGCACGGCGGCGTGGGCACCATCGTGGCCGGCAAGCCGCTGGACCCGGTGTTGCTGGAGGAAGACCCGGAGGCGGTGCGCCGGGGCGCCGAGAACCTTCGCCAGCACATCAACATCGTGGGCAACTACCGCATCCCCACCGTCGTCGCCATCAACAGCTTCCCCTCCGACCACGAGTCGGAGCTCGAGGTCGTGAAGGAGGTCGCTCGCGCGGCCGGCGCCGAGGATGTCGTGGTGAGCAACCACTTCAGCCAGGGCGGCGCCGGTGCGGAGGATCTCGCTCGTGCCGTCTGGCGGGCAGCGCAGAAGGGCGCACCTGAGTTCCGCTTCCTTTCGCGCGAGGACGCGAGCCTGCGCGAGCAGATCGAGGACATCGCCACCCGCGTGTACGGCGCCGATGGCGTGGACTTCGCGCCCGAGGCAGAGGCGGCCCTCGTCGCCATCGAGCGCCTGGGCTACGGCGGCCTGCCCGTGTGCATGGCCAAGACGCAGTCGTCACTCAGCCATGACCCCGCGCTCAAGGGTCGGCCCACCGGCTGGCGACTGCCCATCCGTGATGCCCGACTCTTCGGCGGCGCCGGTTTCGTGACCGCCTACTGTGGCGACATGATGACGATGCCCGGTCTACCCACCCACCCGGCCGGTGAGGATGTCGACATCGACGAGAGCGGTCGCGTGGTGGGCCTCTTCTAGCTCAAGCGGCTGGCGCGAGCGTCAGCCTTCCCCGGCCACCAACAGCGCGACGGCCACGCACGAGGCCGGCGACGGAACCGCAGAGGGCGTAAGCCCAGGCGGTCGCGTCGACTGGCCCGAGGGTACCGCCGGCAGGCGCATGGTCGGTCGCCGACGTCAGATCGTCGTGGTCATGGTCGTGGTCGTGGCCCGCGCCGACATCAGACATGCTCGCAGTATCGGTCATCGTCAAGGCTGCAGTGCATCCGTGACGAGGTCATCCACCGTCAGCGGTGTCGAAACGACCGAGTCGGGCAGGGAGCTCATGATCTCGATCCCCGATCGCCACGCATCGCGGTCGAGACTGCCCATCCCGTAGGCATCGGTGTGCTCGCTGGTCCAGGCACCGATGGTCGCCTGCAGGACGGCCATCTGGGTTTCGGGGTCTGCGGCCAGCTCAGGAACACGCGCGAACGTCGCGTCGAGTCCCAGCTGCGGATCGGCGGCGATGTCCTCCATGGCTCGCACCGTCGCCGCGGTGAACGCCCGCAGTGCGTCGCCTTTCGCCTCCAGGGTGTCGCGCCCGACGACGAGTCCTGGGCCGGGCAGGCGAGCGACGTCGTACACGTGGAGTTCGCTCACTTCGAGCCCCTGCAGCCGAAGCTGCACCGGCTCGTTGGTGACGAAGCCGGTGGCCGCGTCGACCTGTCCCTGCGCCACGGCGACGCTCTGCCCGAAGTCCGGATAGGTCACGATCTCGACGTCGTCAGGTGTGAGCCCAGCCGCCTGGAGCAGTGCCTGGAGGGCCACCCAGGATGAGCCGAAGCGACCAGGGACACCGATCGACCTGCCAGCAAGATCGGCTGCCTCCTGGATCCCGGACTCGCTCAGCGAGAAGACCACGTTGGGGTCCTGGGCATAGATGGTGGCGCCGTACACCACCGGGATGCCTTGGCTCACCGCGGGGATGAGGCTCGTACCGTCGGCCATGCCGATGTCTACCGCGCCCCGTGCGAGCAGGGTGATGAGCTCGGGGTCGATCTTGTTCTGGAACACCACGTCCAACCCGGCCTCGTCGTAGTAGCCGGCTTCCTCGGCCAGGTAGAACTGGGCGAACTGCACGCTGGGGATGTATCCGAGTCCGACGGTCAGCGGCGTGGCCTGGGCCGCGTTCGGACCATCGGACTGTGTCGGATCGTCCGTCTGTGCCGCTGCAGCGACAGCGCCGAGGATCAGTGCAGCGGGCAGCAGGAGTGCCACACCGCCAAGCCGTCGAGTGGAGCGAGGAGAGCGAGTCGCAGGCATCGGTTGTTCCTTTCTGGACTTCATGGGTGACTGCGGACGAGGCGTCGCTCGATGGCGACGACGAGGAGATAGAGCACGATGCCCATGAGCGCGATGGTGAAGAGGGTGGCGAACATCAGCGGGATGTCGAACATGCTGCCGCGAGCGAGGTTGATGAGCACGCCCAACCCCTGGTCGCCGCCGGCCCACTCGGCGACGATCGCGCCGACGACCGCCAGCGTCACTCCGATGCGCAGGCCTCCCAGGATCTGCGGCAGCGCCGAAGGCACCTCGATCTGGGTCAGTCGTTGCCGCCGAGTGGCACGCAGGCTGCGGCCCAGCTCGATGAGCTTGGGGTCCACCGAACGGATGCCGACCATCGTCCCCACCGCGATGGGGAAGAAGCAGATGAGGGCGCAGATGAGCACGCGGCTGCCAAGCCCGGTGCCGAACCACAGGGCGATGAGTGGTGCCAGGGCCAGGATCGGCGTCGCCTGGGCAGCCACGATGTAGGGCGACAACATGCGCGCGGCCAATCGCGACCGCGCCAGCACGATACCGGTGACGATGCCGGCGCTGGCGCCGAGCGCGAGGCCCAGCAGGACCTCTGCGAGGGTCGTACGGAAGTGGGGCCAGATGGTGCCCTCGAGCCAGCCACTGGCGAAGCGCTCGCCCACCACCTGTGGGCTCGGCAGGATGTAGGCCGGATAGTCGCCCACGATGACGAGGGCGGACCAGCCAAGCAGGAAGACCAGCGCGGCAGCCAGGACCGGGGCGATATCTCGCAGCAGTCGCTGTGCCCGCGGGCGCCCTTCCGCGTTCACGCGGCCACTCCGGCGTCCTCGGCCGTGGACAGGACCTGCCGGACCCTGTCGGCCGCAGCCCCGAACACGGGGGCCCCGATGCTCGCCAGGTCGCGTGGGCGTGGTGCCTCGACCGGGACCTCGGCCACGATGCGACCCGGCCGCTGCGACATCACCAGCACGCGGTCGGCGACGAACACGGCCTCGGGGATGCTGTGCGTGACCAGCACGATGGTGGTGCCGGTCTTGCCCCAGAGCGAGAGCAGCTCGCTGTCGAGGCGCTCGCGGGTCATCGCGTCGAGGGCACTGAACGGCTCGTCGAGGAGCAGCACGTCCGGTTCCGGCGCAAGCGCCCGGGCCAGTGCCGCCCGCTGCGCCATGCCGCCCGAGAGCTGGTCCGGGTAGGCCTCGGTGAAAGCCTCCAGTCCGGTCAGCAGCAGCGCCGCTCGAGCCCGCTCCTCGCGTTCCTCACGCCTGACCCCGGCCAGCTCCAGCGGAAAGGCCACGTTCGAGAGCACGTCGCGCCACGGCAGCAGACGCGGCTCCTGGAAGACCAGTCCCACCCGCGGATCGACACCCGCCACCGTCGAGTCGTACGCCAGGACAAGCCCACGGTCGGGAGTCAGCAGGCCGCCGATGACGCGCAGCAGGGTCGACTTGCCGCAGCCGTTGGGACCCACGATGGCGACGATCTCCCGCTCCGCCACGCGCAGGTCCACGCCCTCGAGCGCGACGAGGCGCGAGCCCTTGATGTCGAAGCTGCGGGAGACCCCGCGGAGCTCGATGGCGTCCAAGTCCAGTGACCTCCGGCCACACCATCGAGGCAGCTGTCAGAGAAGGGATGCGCAGGTACCCGCGAGACCGGCTCCTTCGCGCTCGAAAGCGACCACAGGCCGACACGAGGTCGACGGTCGCCTCTCTCCTTCTCCTATCCGGACTTTGACCGTCGGCTCCCTGCAAGGGATCCACCGCCACCATGTGGTGCGCGGGTCGTGGGCTGGCGGCTGGACGACGGACGTCCCCCTGGCCACCGACCACCGGTAGGGGATTTCACCCGACCCCGAAGGCGAGGCATCTATGTGCGTGATGTCGACCGACTATAGCAGCGGCCGGCACGCTTCCAGAACGAGGCATTGGTCACCCTCTGGAGGGTCCGAACGATCGCCTGCAGGTTCGCAGGTTCTGGGGCATCCTGTGGGCGCCATGATGCGCCGAACCCCAGTCGGCATCCTCGTCCTTGCGCTTGCAGGCTTCATCGCCGTGGGCTGCAGCGCATCGACCAGTGCCGTGCTCCAAGCTCTGCTCGACCCCGCCGGGATGCCACTGTCCTCGCCGGAGGTCAGCGCCGCAGACCCCGCAGTTGGCGCCGAGACCGAGACGTGGTGGCCGCACCCAGATGGCTACGCGATGGAGCTACCTGCCGGATGGTCCAGCATGGTCGTCGCGAGTGACCAGACCGATGAGCTGGTGGCGGCGATCGCACTCAGCCTGCCTGGTCTGGCCTCGCGGATCGATACCGTCATCGACGGGACCAAGGTGCGGGTCAGCGCGCTCGCGGCTGGGCCTGTCATCGAGGATGGCTCGGCACTGATGCTCGTGGTGCTGGCCCAGCCCACCGACGGGCGACGGGCTCGCGACGTCAAGGTCTACGTCCGCGACCAGATCCTCGACGTGCCGGGTCTCACCAGTCAGCCCGTCTCGTCCCACGATGTCGTGCTTGACACCGCGGAGGCGGTCCGCTTCGACTACACCATCGACGACCCCGACCTGGGCGAGCTGCACGTCCGCTCCTACCTCTTCCGTTTCGGCCGTCAGGCCTACCTCGTCAACTTCGTGGCTGCGGCGGACGTAGCCGAGGACGCCGAGGTCATCTTCGACGAGATCGCCGACAGCCTTCGCTTCGGGGTGTAGCCGTCCTACACTCTGCTCCGTGAGCCGCACCGACGGCATCGAGATCATCGATGTCACCGACGCCACCACCTTCGCCCTGCTACCACCCTGCGCCGACCCTCGCTTCGACCATCGCAGCTGCGACTACTGGGAAGACGAGGTGCACGGATCCAAGGCCGCCAGGGCTGCCTGGTGGCTCGGAGGCTGCGCCAGCCCCGAAATCGACGCCGCGCCCCGTGCAGGACAACCCGTTCGCGCCGCCGGCGCGAACGGTCGATGACTTCAACCCCTTCGCACCCTCGTCCGATGACTGGGGCACCCCTGGCTTCAATCCCTTCGCACCTGCTGCCGAGGTCGAGGTGGAGACACGGCACGTGCCCCGCAAGCTGCGGCTCCTTGACCGTGGACGGGCACTCTTCGGCACCTATGCCAAGGTCCTTCTGCGTGACGGCGAGCCGGCTGCGTTCGCACAGTTCGGACCGCTCTCGGCGTATCAGCGTGCCCAGCGCATCCGGGACCTGTACCCACGTTTGCCGAGCTCGCCACTGCCGGCGGTGATCACCTGCATCGCCACGACGTCCAGTCGCGCGTGGCGAGGGCCTCGGCGCAGCGGCTGGTCGCGGCAGTCGTCGATGACCTGGCCGCCCGCGGTTTCGCGGCCATCGAGGCCTACCCGGACCTGACGTTGCGAGCCGACGAGGCCTCAGCCGCGACGCCCGCCTTCTGGGAGCGCTGTGGCTTCGAGGAGGCCGCTCCAGACGACCGGTATCCGGTGATGCGCCGCAACCTGACCTAATCAAGCGCCCTTGACAGTCGGTAACATGGTGCCTTGACAAGTCGCAGCGACCTGGCGTACCCTGCGGCGGTCCTCAACTCCACACCCCCGGAGGCTTGCCATGTCCACTACTCGTCGCGGCGCGACCGGCCTGATGCCACGTACGCTCGTGGGCGCGGCCTTGTCGCTCGCCCTCGTCCTGTCAGCCGGCGCCACCTCGCTGGCACAGGAGGACTCGGGTCCGCTGACCGTGTACTCGGGCCGCAGCGAGTCGTTGGCCGGCCCGGTGCTGGACGCGTTCACCGACACGACCGGCATCGAGGTCGAGGTGAAGTACGCGGACACGGCCGAGCTCGCGGCCATCCTGCTGGAGGAAGGCCCGCGCTCCCCGGCCGATGTCTTCTTCGCCCAGGACGCCGGCGCGCTCGGGGCCGTCGCCGCCGCTGGCCTCCTCGACCGCCTGCCTGACGATGTGCTGGCTCGTGTTCCGGCCGGGTTCGCAGACCCGGAGGGCCGCTGGACGGGGGTCAGTGGGCGAGCCCGGACGGTCGCGTACGGCACCGCTGAGCAGGTGCTGCTGCCCGAGTCGATCCTCGACTTCACCGCGCCAGAGTGGTCCGGCCGCATCGGCTGGGCACCGGCCAACGGCTCGTTCCAGGCGTTCGTGACCGCCCTTCGAGTCACCGAGGGCGAAGAGGCAGCCAGGGCCTGGCTGGAGGGCATCCTCGCCAACGACCCGGTCGACTACCCCTCGAACACGGCGGCCGTCGAGGGTGTCGCTGCCGGCGAGGTGGATGTCGCATTCGTGAACCACTACTACCTGCTGCAGCTGCTCGCAGAGCAGGGCGACGACTATCCGGTGGCGCAGCACTTCTTCACCGGGGGCGACCCTGGGGCGTTGGTCAATGTCGCCGGCGTGGCCCAGCTGTCGTCATCCGATCAGCCCACCGAGGTCGCGGCCCTCATCGACTACCTGCTGGGCGAGGAGGCTCAGACCTACTTCGCGACCGAGACCTATGAATACCCGCTCGTGGAGGGCATCGCCGCCGACCCGCGCCTGCCCGAGCTCAGCACCATCGAGGCGCCGGAGGTAGACCTCTCGGCGCTGGCTGACCTGCAGGGCACCGTGGAGCTGCTGCGCGAGGTCGGCGCCATCGACTAGTCACGCGCGCAAGTGCGAACAGAGATGAGGCAGGCCCGGTGACGATCTCCCTGGTGCAGCGCGTGAGGTCTCGCCAGGCACGCCCGGCGCGGCCGCCGCTGGCACTGAGATCGATCGCGGTCGTGGTGATGCTGGCGGCGACCGTGCCGCTGGGCTATCTGTTGCTGCGCGCGGTCGACGGCGGTGTCGACGCGCTGTCGCTCCTCTGGCGAGAGCGCACGCTCGAGCTGCTCGTCTCCACCGCCAGCCTCGGCATCGCCGTCATCGTGGGGGCGGTCGGCTTGGGGTTGCCGCTGGCGTGGTTGACCGTACGCACGGACCTGCCTGCTCGGCGCAGCTGGTCGATCCTGGCCATCGCGCCGCTGGCGATCCCATCCTATCTACTGGCGTTCGCGTTCGTAGGCGCCTTCGCACCACGCGGCTGGGTGGCCACGCTCCTGGAGCCGCTGGGCGGCCTCTGGCTACCCAGCACCTATGGGTTCGGCGGTGCCGCACTGGTGCTCAGCCTGGCCACGACGCCCTACGTGGTCATCAGCACTCGCGCGGCCCTGATGCGTCTCGATCCCGCGACCGAGGAGGCGGCGCGTTCGCTTGGTCGGGGTCCCTGGGAGGCAGCACGCAGCGCCGTCCTGCCGGTGATCCTTCCCGCCATCGGCGCCGGTGCCCTGCTCGCGTGCCTGTACGCGATCTCCGACTTCGGTGCCGTCTCGATCCTTCGCTACGACACGCTGGCGACGGCCATCTACTCGCAGTACCGCTTCTCCTTCGACCGCTCCGGCGCGGCGGTGCTGGCGCTGCTGCTGCTTGGCTTGGCGCTGCTGCTGGTCTGGGGAGAGGCGCGCGTCCGCCGGCGCGCTGCGCTGGCCACGCCACATGGTCGCAAGCGCGTGCCCGAGACCATCCGGCTGGGCCGATGGCGCTGGCCTGCGCTCGTGTTCAGCGCGGTCGTGGCCGCCCTCTCGGTCGGCATCCCCGTCGTCACCATCGGGTCGTGGCTGCTCGATGGGCTGGCGCGAGGCCTGGAGGTAGACCTCGGCCTCGATGCCCTGCGGGACTCGCTCGTGCTGGCGGGAAGCGCGGCCGTGCTGGCCGTCGCCGTGGCAGTCCCGATGGCGCGCCTGGTGACGCACTACCCGGGTACCTGGGCGGCGGTCACGGAGCGGCTCCTCTACGGCGTCTACGCGATCCCGGGCATCAGCCTCGCACTCGCCATCGTGTTCTTCACCCTCAATGCCGTACCTCAGCTCTACCAATCGCTCCTCGCGCTGGTGCTGGCGGTCGCACTGCGCTACCTCGCCCAATCAGTGGGGGCGTTGCGTGGGCCGACGCTGCAGATCTCTCCGCGGACGGTCGAGGCCGCCCGCTCGCTGGGAGAGGGATCGATCGGAGTGCTGCGCACGATCACGCTGCCATTGCTGCGGCCCGGCCTCGTGGCCGGACTCACGCTGGTCCTGATCTCGGGTCTCAAGGAGCTGCCGCTGACGCTGTTGCTGGCCCCGCCCGGCTACAGCACCCTGGCGACGGAGCTGTGGGACGCAGCGCGTGAGGCCTTCTACGCCCAGGCCGCCATCCCGGCAGCGCTGCTGCTGGCTGGTCTCGTTCATCTCGATCGCGCTGTTGGTGCGGCGCGGGGAGATCGAGACATGACCGAGCAGCGCCGGTCGGACGTGGCGGTCCGGCTCAGCGGTGTGAGCAAGCGCTTCGGCGACGTGATCGCCCTGGCGGACGTCAGCCTGGAGTTGCCGGCCGGCACCGTGCTGGCGCTGCTCGGGCCGTCGGGCTGCGGCAAGTCCACGGCGCTGCGCCTCATCTCCGGCTTCGAGCGGCCCGACGCCGGAAGCATCGAAGTCGACGGGCGGCTCGTCGCCTCGGCCACGACGATGGTGCCGCCCGAACGTCGCCGCGTCGGGATGGTGTTCCAGGATCTCGCGCTCTTCCCGCATCTGTCGGCCCGCGACAACGTGGCCTACGGTATCCGGCGCGAGCGCGACCATACCGTCCGCGCCGACGAGCTGCTGGAACTGGTGGGGCTCGCGGGCGACGGCCGGCGCATGCCCCACGAGCTCTCGGGTGGCATGCAGCAGCGGGTCGCCCTGGCGAGGGCCATGGCGCCTCGTCCTGACGTGCTGCTGCTGGATGAGCCGTTCTCATCGCTCGACCAGGCCATGCGCACGCAGCTGCGCGCGGAGGTCCGCCAGATCCTGCGCCAAGCCCGTCAGAGTGCCATCTTCGTGACCCACGACCAGGGTGAAGCGCTGACCGTGGCTGACACGGTGGCGGTGATGACGCGTGGCAAGGTGCTGCAGGTCGCGCCGCCGGAGATCATCTACGCTGCGCCCACCACGCCCTATGTGGCCACCTTCGTGGGCGTGTCGAACCTGGTCTCTGCCGAGCTCGTCGGCGGTATGGCCGAGACACGGTTCGGCTGGGTGAGGCTCATCGAGTGGTGCCGGGCAGCACGCCGATGGGCATGGGCTCTGCCTGCTGCGACCCGAGCACTTCAGCATCGAGGAGGCACCGGATGGCCCCGCCTCGGCGACCGGCTGGCAGGTCACCGACCGGCGCTTCTCGGGCTCGGAGATCCTGCTCGAGCTGCGTGCGACCGATGGTGAGCGACTCTGGGTGGAGGCGGGGAGCCGGGTGCGCCACCTGGGGCTTGGCGACTTCGTTCGCGTCGAGCTGCGCGACGTCGAGACGGTCGCCTTCGGGCGTCGCGCTGCGAGCAGTGGATCCACGCCGCCCTCCTGAGCGCTGCCATCGATCCCGGCAGAGGGCACAGCCGCCCGCTGCACTGGGCTAGCATCGACCGATGGACGGCCTCGAGTCCCTCGTGGAGTGTGTGCCCAACATCAGCGAGGGCAGGAGCACGGAGACACTCGATGCCGTCGCGGCGGCCATCCACGATCATGCCGGGGCCTGGCTGCTCGATCGTACGGCCGATCCCGACCATGACCGCAGTGTCTTCACCATGGCAGGCTTCCCGGGCCGCGTGATGGGCGCGATGGAGACTGCGGTCAGCGTGGCCATCGAGCGCATCGACATGCGCCAGCACCGAGGGCGTCATCCTCGTATCGGCGCCGTCGACGTCGTCCCCTTCGTGCCACTCGGCGACACCAGCATGGAGCAGTGCGTGGCTGGCGCCCGAGCCTTCGCGGAGCGCATCGCCGATCGCTTCGAACTGCCCGTCTACCTCTATGCCGAGGCCGCGCTCCGGCCCGACCGTCGCCTGCTCTCGGTCATCCGTCGACCCGGCTTCGAGGGCCTGGCCGAGGCGATGGCCGACCCAGCCGCGCGACCTGACTTCGGTCCCCCGCAGCCACACCCCACCGCGGGTGCCACGGCGGTCGGCGCCAGGCCGTTCCTGATCGCCTTCAACATCCAGCTCTCGACGCCCGACGTCGCCATCGCGCGCCGCCTGGCGTCCCGCATCCGCGAACGAGACGGTGGCCTGCCGGCCGTGCAGGCACTAGGCATCGAGCTGCCTTCCCAGGGATGCGCTCAGCTTTCCATGAACCTGCTCGATCATCAGCGGACGCCGCTCTGGCGTGTCTGGGAGCAGGCCGAGCAGCTTGCCGCCGACGAGGGGGTGAGCTTGCTCGATTCAGAGGTCATCGGACTGCTGCCGGCGGCGGCCCTCGTCGAGGTCGCCGACCATATCGGATCGGGCTCGTTCCATCCAGCCGAACGCCGCGTCACCGAGGCGGCCAACTGGCTCCGCATCCGCCGCTTCGACCCCGGCATCCTGCTGGAGGTGCGCCTGGCCAGAGCGCGAGAGCGCACGCGCAGCAACGACCAGCAGGGTCGCTGACGAGCGGCTCGCCCCTGCCTGACCGCCCGACCTACGTCCGGCCGCGCTGCTCCAGCAACACCACTGCCGTCTCGTTGGGCACGGTCGAGATGGTCACCTTCAGGCTGCTGACCGGCTGCAGCTCTGACACGCTCATCTCCTTGAGGAATCTCTCAAGGTCCCCACCGGGCGCCGCCGCGGCCTCGCTGAGCGGCATGGGCACGATCATGGGCGCATCGAGCTGGCCGACGATCTCAGCTGCCGCGGCCGCACTGAGCTGTGGTCCGATGCCGAGGCAGAGCACGTCCACGTGTCCGATCTCGCGGATGGTGTCGGGATCGAGACGGTGGCCGACGTCCCCGAGGTGCGCGGCGTAGACGCCGTCGAGCTCGTAGACGTATGCCGTGCTCATCCCGCGCACCGCGCCCTGCTCGCTGTCACGGAAGGTGCGCACGCCGGTGATCATGACGTCGTGGACCTCGTACTCGCCGGGCGAATCGAGCACGAACGCCTTCTCGAGGCTGGTCGGCAACGGTACGCGTAGCAGCCGCGAGGCAACGCCGGCGGCGGTCTTGCTGCCGCGGCCCGACTCGACCGACTCATCCGCATGACCGTACGACACGATGTCTGCGCTGAGCCCGCGGCCCGTGGGGCCGGTGATGGACCGGAATGGGTCCGCGGCCACGACCCCCTCGCGTCCCTTGAGGCGAACGCATGAGCCGCCGTACCAGGTGATCTCCATGTGTCCGATGGTGCCACAGGCGCGCTCGGTCCACAGTGCCCAACGCGGCCGCGTCGCAAAAAGAAGGAACGAGGGGCGCCTGCCCAATCGGCGCCCCTCGTTCCAAGAGGGAGGGAGAGGGAACTGTGAAGACTTGCTTCGCGGTTCCGTGTCGAGAACTGTAGCCGTCGTCCGTGAAGGGTCCAGACCTCGAATGATGAAGAAACGCATACTTCGCCGCTGTTTCGGGCCGTCACATCCGGCCGTTCCAGTGACAACCGCTCCAGTGCTGGCAGAATGCGCGCCAATGGCACCCATCGACCCGACCCAGTTCCTGACCACCTACCGTTCACACATCCTTGCCGCCACGTTGGCTCCCATCGTCCTGTTGGGCTCGTTCCACCCTGGCTCCGTGCTTGCCCAGGACGCCACGCCGGCCCCGGAGGCGGTGGAGACCGCCACGCCACTGCCACAAGGGTTCGACCAGAAGATGGTCTCCAAGGTCGGACAGGTCATCGAAGGCGTGCACCCGGTCCGCGGCCTGCCGGCCGCTGAAGGCGTCTCCTACCGCGTGATCGATCCCGAGACCTTCCGGATCGAGCTTGAGGCGCTCTTCCGGGAGGAGTATCTCCGAGGGCTACGTCGCCGCCGAAGACGAGGCCTTCACGCGTCTCGGCCTCCTTGGCGTGGACGACGACCTGGAGGAGCTCATCCTCGGCATCTACGACAGCCAGGTGCTGGCCTACTACGACCCACGGACCACCACCTTCTCGCTCGTCGGGCCGGTGAAGAAGATCGGCCCTCTCGAATCGATCGTGGTCGCACATGAGTACGGCCATGCGCTCCAGGATGCGCAGTGGGGCCTGGAAGCACGGCGGATCGCCGAGCTCGATCGCGCCGATGCCATCCTCGCGCAGCAGGCGCTCATCGAGGGCGATGCGACCGCGGTGATGTACGACTGGGCTGCGCGCGAGCTCGACCTGGGCGACCTGCTGCGGGTCTCGGCCGCCGCCCTGACGCGGCAGGACCAGAAGAAGCTCAGCCGCATGCCGATGATCCTCCAGCGCCAACTCGAATTTCCCTATATCGACGGCTACGCTTTCGTGACTGCTCTCCGTGGCAGTGGTGACTGGGCCGCCGTCGACGATGCGTGGGACGCTCAGCCGGTCTCGAGCGAGCAGATCCTGCACCCTGAGCTCTATCCGGACGAGGTTCCGGTCGAGGTGGTTCTGCCCGACGTTGCCGCTGCGCTCGGCCCAGGCTGGACGGCCAGCTACCAGCAGACGCTGGGCGAGATGCAGGTCGGCGTCTGGGTCGCCGATGGCAAGAAGCGTCGTTCGCTCTTTCCGGTCCTGCCCGGCCAGCTGGCCAACGCCGACGCTGCCGCCGGTTGGGGTGGCGATCGCCTCGTCAGCCTGGATGGCCCTGATGGTGCCTGGGCGGTGGTATGGCAGAGCGACTGGGACACCAAGGCCGACCAGCAGGAGTTCAGTCGAGCCGCGCGCCAGGCGATGCAGGACCTTGCCGGTGCTCACGCCGTCACGGATGCCGACATCGCTGGGGGTCTATCCTCTCCAGTACTCGTATTGGTGGCCGACAGCGACGAGACCCTGGGCGCCCTCGAGGGAGCGCTCGGTCTCTGACGACTGACATCGCTAGCCGCCGGCGGGTGAAGCGAGGAGCGGCGGACGATGAAGAAACGGACACTTGCGTCGGTATCGACCACGATGGGCCGGTCGGAGTGCTCGCAAGCCGAGTCACAGTCCCGTAAGGTCCGCGTGCCATGACAGATCAGAAGCCGGATCCCAGCGAGCTCACCCCGCCCACCCACGACGGATCCCCGACGCCTGAGCCGGAAGGCCTCGACTCCGCACTCGATCAGACTGAAGGCACCGTAACGCCCGAGGGCGGCGAGACGATGGCGGGGCCGCTCGATGACGTCGCCACCGACGTCCAGGCCGAGACCGACGTCGAAACCGCTGCTGTCGCTGACGCTGACGCCGTCGGTGACGCCGTTCCCGGCTCTGTCGCCGAGACCGAAGCCGAAGCCGCCGACGCTGCGCTGCCGGAGCCGCTGCTGCCGGAGCCGCCTGGACGACGATGCCCGTCGCTCCCGATCCCGAAGCCACCGAGGCCGCCCTCGCCGCCTTGGCCGCCAAGCCGGAGATGACGCTCGAGTCGCCGGCCGCGCTCTCCCGGAGACGACGGCGAACCGCCCGATGAAGGCACGCCGGTCCTGCTGGTCGGTGGCATCCTGGTCGGCGCATTCCTCGTGGCGCTGGCCATCGTGCTCATCGTGTTCCGACCGTTCGACTCGCCATCGGACGTGGATCCAAGCGCGTCACCCTCGCCCATCGTCACCGCGGCGCCCAGTGCCAGCCCCAGCGCCATCGCCACGGTGGACACGCCGAACTTCCAGCGTCTGTCGCTGGAAGACGCCGAGGCCACCGCCGACGACTACGGGCTCGTGCTCCGGATCACGCAGGTCGAGACCGACCAAGTCGAACCCAACACCGTCATCAGCCAGGACCCCGCTCCCGGTGAGTCCGTCGAGGTGGGCGCTACCATCGAGCTCTCGGTCGCAGCACCCATGCCCACGTCGCCAGTCCCCGACGTCGTCGGCCTCTCGCAGGACGAGGCTATCGATGCCATCGACGAAGCCGGCTTCACGGTGGGTGACATCACCGAGGAGACCAGCGACACCGTCCCCGCCGGCGACGTCATCAGCACGGATCCCGAGGTGGATACCGAGCTGGCGCCCGGCAGCGAGATCTCCCTCATCGTGAGCCTCGGTCCGGAGACCACGGCCGTGCCCGATCTCGTCGACCTCACCGAGGCCGACGCCCTGGCTGCCCTCGAGGCGGCCGACCTGCTGCCCGGTGACGTGACCGAGACGACCTCCGAGGACATCACCGCGGGCAACGTCGTCAGCTCCGATCCCGCCGCCGACGCCGAGGTCACCCGCGGCAGCGAGGTGGACTACGTCCTCTCGCTCGGTCCGGAGACCACGGCCGTGCCCGATCTCGTCGACCTCACCGAGGCCGATGCCCTGGCTGCCCTCGAGGCGGCCGACCTGCTGCCCGGTGACGTGACCGAGGCGACCTCCGAGGCCATCACCGCGGGCAACGTCGTCAGCTCCGATCCCGCCGCCGACGCCGAGGTCACCCGCGGCAGCGAGGTGGACTACGTCCTCTCGCTCGGTCCGGAGACCACGGCCGTGCCCGATCTCGTCGACCTCACCGAGGCCGACGCCCTGGCTGCCCTCGAGGCGGCCGACCTGCTGCCCGGTGACGTGACCGAGACGACCTCCGAGGACATCACCGCGGGCAACGTCGTCAGCTCCGATCCCGCCGCCGACGCCGAGGTCACCCGCGGCAGCGAGGTGGACTACGTCCTCTCGCTCGGTCCGGCCACCACGGCCGTGCCCGATCTGGCCGGCCCCGCCGACGAGGCCGCCGCCACGCTCGAGGACGCCGGCCTCGTCGCGGGTGAGGTGACCGAGGCCTACAGCGACACCGTCCCCGCCGGCGACGTCAGCGGCCAGGACCCCGCCCCCGACACCGAGGTCGAGCTCGGCAGCCCCGTCGCCTACACCGTCAGCCTGGGCATCGAGCAGGTCACCGTGCCCGACCTCGTGGGCCTCACCCTCGCCGAGGCCGAGCCCATCGTCGCCGACGCCGGCCTCGCGCTCGAGACCAGCGACGTCGAGACCAACGAGGCCGCGCCCGGCACCGTGCTGGCCCAGGATCCCGAGCCCGACGACCGCGTCGACATCGGCTCGGGCCTGACCCTGCAGGTGGCGGTGGCGCCGCCCACCACGGCCGTGCCCGATCTGGCCGGCCCCGCCGACGAGGCCGCCGCCACGCTCGAGGACGCCGGCCTCGTCGCGGGTGAGGTGACCGAGGCCTACAGCGACACCGTCCCCGCCGGCGACGTCAGCGGCCAGGACCCCGCCCCCGACACCGAGGTCGAGCTCGGCAGCCCCGTCGCCTACACCGTCAGCCTGGGCATCGAGCAGGTCACCGTGCCCGACCTCGTGGGCCTCACCCTCGCCGAGGCCGAGCCCATCGTCGCCGACGCCGGCCTCGCGCTCGAGACCAGCGACGTCGAGACCAACGAGGCCGCGCCCGGCACCGTGCTGGCCCAGGATCCCGAGCCCGACGACCGCGTCGACATCGGCTCGGGCCTGACCCTGCAGGTGGCGGTGGCGCCGCCCACCACGGCCGTGCCCGATCTGGCCGGCCCCGCCGACGAGGCCGCCGCCACGCTCGAGGACGCCGGCCTCGTCGCGGGTGAGGTGACCGAGGCCTACAGCGACACCGTCCCCGCCGGCGACGTCAGCGGCCAGGACCCCGCCCCCGACACCGAGGTCGAGCTCGGCAGCCCCGTCGCCTACACCGTCAGCCTGGGCATCGAGCAGGTCACCGTGCCCGACCTCGTGGGCCTCACCCTCGCCGAGGCCGAGCCCATCGTCGCCGACGCCGGCCTCGCGCTCGAGACCAGCGACGTCGAGACCAACGAGGCCGCGCCCGGCACCGTGCTGGCCCAGGATCCCGAGCCCGACGACCGCGTCGACATCGGCTCGGGCCTGACCCTGCAGGTGGCGGTGGCGCCGCCCACCACGGCCGTGCCCGATCTGGCCGGCCCCGCCGACGAGGCCGCCGCCACGCTCGAGGCCGCCGGCCTCGTCGCGGGTGACGTGACCGAGGCCTACAGCGACAGCGTCCCCGCCGGCGACGTCAGCGGCCAGGACCCCGCCCCCGACACCGAGGTCGAGCTCGGCAGCCCCGTCGCCTACACCGTCAGCCTGGGCATCGAGCAGGTCACCGTGCCCGACCTCGTGGGCCTCACCCTCGCCGAGGCCGAGCCCATCGTCGCCGACGCCGGCCTCGCGCTCGAGACCAGCGACGTCGAGACCAACGAGGCCGCGCCCGGCACCGTGCTGGCCCAGGATCCCGAGCCCGACGACCGCGTCGACATCGGCTCGGGCCTGACCCTGCAGGTGGCGGTGGCGCCGCCCACCACGGCCGTGCCCGATCTGGCCGGCCCCGCCGACGAGGCCGCCGCCACGCTCGAGGACGCCGGCCTCGTCGCGGGTGAGGTGACCGAGGCCTACAGCGACAGCGTCCCCGCCGGCGACGTCAGCGGCCAGGACCCCGCCCCCGACACCGAGGTCGAGCTCGGCAGCCCCGTGGCCTACACCGTCAGCCTGGGCATCGAGCAGGTCACCGTGCCCGACCTCGTGGGCCTCACCCTCGCCGAGGCCGAGCCCATCGTCGCCGACGCCGGCCTCGCGCTCGAGACCAGCGACGTCGAGACCAACGAGGCCGCGCCCGGCACCGTGCTGGCCCAGGATCCCGAGCCCGACGACCGCGTCGACATCGGCTCGGGCCTGACCCTGCAGGTGGCGGTGGCGCCGCCCACCACGGCCGTGCCCGATCTGGCCGGCCCCGCCGACGAGGCCGCCGCCACGCTCGAGGCCGCCGGCCTCGTCGCGGGTGAGGTGACCGAGGCCTACAGCGACAGCGTCCCCGCCGGCGACGTCAGCGGCCAGGACCCCGCCCCCGACACCGAGGTCGAGCTCGGCAGCCCCGTCGCCTACACCGTCAGCCTGGGCATCGAGCAGGTCACCGTGCCCGACCTCGTGGGCCTCACCCTCGCCGAGGCCGAGCCCATCGTCGCCGACGCCGGCCTCGCGCTCGAGACCAGCGACGTCGAGACCAACGAGGCCGCGCCCGGCACCGTGCTGGCCCAGGATCCCGAGCCCGACGACCGCGTCGACATCGGCTCGGGCCTGACCCTGCAGGTGGCGGTGGCGCCGCCCACCACGGCCGTGCCCGATCTGGCCGGCCCCGCCGACGAGGCCGCCGCCACGCTCGAGGACGCCGGCCTCGTCGCGGGTGAGGTGACCGAGGCCTACAGCGACAGCGTCCCCGCCGGCGACGTCAGCGGCCAGGACCCCGCCCCCGACACCGAGGTCGAGCTGGGCAGCCCCGTGGCCTACACCGTCAGCCTGGGCATCGAGCAGGTCACCGTGCCCGACCTCGTGGGCCTCACCCTCGCCGAGGCCGAGCCCATCGTCGCCGACGCCGGCCTCGCGCTCGAGACCAGCGACGTCGAGACCAACGAGGCCGCGCCCGGCACCGTGCTGGCCCAGGATCCCGAGCCCGACGACCGCGTCGACATCGGCTCGGGCCTGACCCTGCAGGTGGCGGTGGCGCCGCCCACCACGGCCGTGCCCGATCTGGCCGGCCCCGCCGACGAGGCCGCCGCCACGCTCGAGGACGCCGGCCTCGTCGCGGGTGAGGTGACCGAGGCCTACAGCGACAGCGTCCCCGCCGGCGACGTCAGCGGCCAGGACCCCGCCCCCGACACCGAGGTCGAGCTCGGCAGCCCCGTGGCCTACACCGTCAGCCTGGGCATCGAGCAGGTCACCGTGCCCGACCTCGTGGGCCTCACCCTCGCCGAGGCCGAGCCCATCGTCGCCGACGCCGGCCTCGCGCTCGAGACCAGCGACGTCGAGACCAACGAGGCCGCGCCCGGCACCGTGCTGGCCCAGGATCCCGAGCCCGACGACCGCGTCGACATCGGCTCGGGCCTGACCCTGCAGGTGGCGGTGGCGCCGCCCACCACGGCCGTGCCCGATCTGGCCGGCCCCGCCGACGAGGCCGCCGCCACGCTCGAGGCCGCCGGCCTCGTCGCGGGTGAGGTGACCGAGGCCTACAGCGACAGCGTCCCCGCCGGCGACGTCAGCGGCCAGGACCCCGCCCCCGACACCGAGGTCGAGCTCGGCAGCCCCGTGGCCTACACCGTCAGCCTGGGCATCGAGCAGGTCACCGTGCCCGACCTCGTGGGCCTCACCCTCGCCGAGGCCGAGCCCATCGTCGCCGACGCCGGCCTCGCGCTCGAGACCAGCGACGTCGAGACCAACGAGGCCGCGCCCGGCACCGTGCTGGCCCAGGATCCCGAGCCCGACGACCGCGTCGACATCGGCTCGGGCCTGACCCTGCAGGTGGCGGTGGCGCCGCCCACCACGGCCGTGCCCGATCTGGCCGGCCCCGCCGACGAGGCCGCCGCCACGCTCGAGGACGCCGGCCTCGTCGCGGGTGACGTGACCGAGGCCTACAGCGACAGCGTCCCCGCCGGCGACGTCAGCGGCCAGGACCCCGCCCCCGACACCGAGGTCGAGCTCGGCAGCCCCGTGGCCTACACCGTCAGCCTGGGCATCGAGCAGGTCACCGTGCCCGACCTCGTGGGCCTCACCCTCGCCGAGGCCGAGTCGGCCATCGCCGACGCCGACCTCCAGGTCGGTGCCGTCGACATCGCCGATGACGCGGCTCCCGTCGACACCGTCCTCAGCCAGGATCCGGCAGCCGACAGCGAGATCGACCAGGGCGCTGCGGTGAACCTCATCGTCAGCTCCGGTCCGTCCAGCGTCGAGGTCCCACAGGTGAAGGATCTGCCGGAGGCCGAAGCGGTCGCGGCGATCACCGACGCCGGCCTCGTCGTCGCCACCACCGAGCAGAAGACCAACGCCACCGTCCCAGCTGGCAACGCCGTCAAGACCGTCCCCGCTGCGGGCGAGACCGTCGCGCCGGGTACGCCCGTCACGCTGACCGTCAGCAGAGGCCCCAAGCAGGCAGTCGTGCCCGACCTCGTGGGCCTCACCCTCGCCGAGGCCGAGTCGGCCATCGCCGACGCGGCCTCCAGGTCGGTGCCGTCGACATCGCCGATGACGCGGCTCCCCTCGACACCGTCCTCAGCCAGGATCCGGCAGCCGACAGCGAGATCGACCAGGGCGCTGCGGTGAACCTCATCGTCAGCTCCGGTCCGTCCAACGTCGAGGTCCCACAGGTGAAGGATCTGCCGGAGGCCGACGCGGTCGCGGCGATCACCGACGCCGGTCTCGTCGTCGCCAGCACCGAGCAGAAGACCAACGCCACCGTCCCAGCTGGCAACGCCGTCAAGACCGACCCCGCTGCGGGCGAGACCGTCGCACCGGGCACGCCCGTCACGCTGACCGTCAGCAGAGGCCCCAAGCAGGCAGTCGTGCCCGACCTCGTGGGCCTCACCCTCGCCGAGGCCGAGTCGGCCATCGCCGACGCCGACCTCCAGGTCGGTGCTGTCGACATCGCCGATGACGCGGCTCCCCTTGACACCGTCCTCAGCCAGGATCCGGCCGCCGACAGCGAGATCGACCAGGGCGCTGCGGTGAACCTCATCGTCAGCTCCGGTCCGTCCAACGTCGAGGTCCCACAGGTGAAGGATCTGCCGGAGGCCGACGCGGTCGCGGCGATCACCGACGCCGGTCTCGTCGTCGCCAGCACCGAGCAGAAGACCAACGCCACCGTCCCGGCTGGCAACGCCGTCAAGACCGACCCCGCCGCGGGCGAGACCGTCGCACCGGGCACGCCCGTCACGCTGACCGTCAGCAGAGGCCCGAAGCAGGCAGTCGTGCCCGACCTCGTGGGCCTCACCCTCGCCGAGGCCGAGTCGGCCATCGCCGACGCCGGCCTCCAGGTCGGTGCTGTCGACATCGCCGATGACGCGGCTCCCCTCGACACCGTCCTCAGCCAGGATCCGGCCGCCGACAGCGAGATCGACCAGGGCGCTGCGGTGAACCTCATCGTCAGCTCCGGTCCGTCCAACGTCGAGGTCCCACAGGTGAAGGATCTGCCCGAGGCCGACGCGGTCGCGGCGATCACCGACGCCGGTCTCGTCGTCGCCAGCACCGAGCAGAAGACCAACGCCACCGTCCCGGCTGGCAACGCCGTCAAGACCGACCCCGCCGCGGGCGAGACCGTCGCACCGGGCACGCCCGTCACGCTGACCGTCAGCCGGGGGCCGAAGCAGGTCACCGTGCCGAGCATCGTGGGTCTGCCTGAGGCGGACGCCCTCGCCGCCCTCGAGGCCGCCGAGCTGGTCGCGGGGGAGCGTTCCGAGGCTAACGACGAGAGCGTGGCGCAGGGCGTGGTCCTCAGCCAGGATCCGACCGAGGGCACCACGCTCGACAAGGATGGCAGTGTCGCCTACACGGTCTCGCTTGGGCCGGTGGTCGAACCTCGTGGTGAAGGAGGCTCACTCGACAACGCCGAGGTGGCCGCACAGCTCGACGCGGTCGCCTTCGCTGTGCCACCGATCCGAGAGCTCGAGCTGGGCGATACGCCCTACGACGCGGTCAGCGCCGCCGAGCAGGCAGATACCCTGCGCGGTCGGGCCGATCGACTCTATGACCCCGCCACCATCACCCAGCAGGAGCAGGCGCTGAAGCGCCTTGGCTTGCTTGCCAGCGGCGACGACCTCGCTGCCCTCCTTGGTCAGCTCTACGGGCAGGACCTGCCGGTCGCCTATCTCGAAGACAGCGGCCATCAGTCCATCGTGGCGTCGATCGACAAGCTCGACGTTGCGCAGCGCACCGAGGCTGCACGGGAGTTCGGGCAGGCGGCTGCCTTCCAGGCATTCGGCAGCGACGCGGCGAACAGCGGCGACCCAGGCAACGCCGACGAGTCGCTCGCGGCCATCGCCCTGGAGGAAGGTGACGGCACAGCCACCATGCTCCAGTGGGCCGCTGACAACGTCAGCTCGGGCAACCAGTCGAAGGCCGACGATGTCATCGTCCCCGGCGACGACGGCATCTACGCCTCGATGCCGCCGCTCTTGCAGCGCGAGTACTCCTTCCCGTTCCTGGAGGGTCGACTCTTCGTCGATCGTCTCCGCGGCAGCGGCGGCTGGACCGCCGTCGACGCCGCTTGGGGACGCCTGCCCGAGACGACCGAGCAGATCCTGCATCCCCAGCTCTATCCCGATGAGCGTCCGACCACCCTCGTCCTTGACAGGCCTGGGTGGCACCCTCGGCAAGGGCTGGAAGGTGCAGCTGGCAGCAGACCATGGGCGAGCTTCGTACCGCCGTCTGGCTGGCAGACGGCCAGCCCGGCACGCAGCAAGGTCCCAAGGCACCAGTGAAGCTACCCAAGGCCAACTCTGCCGCTGGCTGGGGTGGCGACCGCCTCGTCAGCCTCGATGGCCCCGACGGTGCGTGGGCCATCGTGTGGCAGACCAAGTGGGACACACCCGAGGACATCGGTCAGTTCGTGAGTGCAGCCCAGTCCGCCATCGCGGATCTGCCCGGCGCGCACGTCGTGCTCGAAGCTGATGTCTCATCCGGCGCCTCCAACCCGGCGCTGGTCCTGCTGACCAGTGACCAGGAGTCCCTGGCCTTCGTCGCCGAGTCGCTGGGCCTGGGAGACGTGACCGCAGCCCCGTAGAGGCGCCACCCACGGCAGTAGCACGAAGGCCGGGCTGCATACCCGGCCTTCGTGGTGTCCCGGCGAGTTTGCTACATCGACTCGGGCGCCGAGATCCCCAGCAGGGCCAGCGCGTTGCGGATGGCTGCCTGGGTGACCCCCATGAGGGCCAGCCGCCCGCCCGACGTCACAGGGGCGTCGGGGTCGATGACGCGACGGTCGCGATAGAAGGCGTGGAAGGTCGTCGCCAGCTCCATGGCATAGGCCGTGACGCCGTGTGTCTCCTCGGAGCTGGCGGCATCCTCCACGACCTCCGGCAGGCGCAGCACCTCGAGCGCCAGGCCTGTCGCGACCGCGTCACCCTCGAGCACGCCCCGGAAGTCCCTGGCGGGAAAGATGCCTGCCTCTGCCGCCTTGGCCATGATGGAGCTGATGCGGGCGTGCGCGTACTGCACGTAGTAGACCGGGTTCTCGGAGGATTGCTTGCGGGCCAGCTCGATGTCGACATCGATCGGCGAGCTGGCCGAGCGTGAAGCGAACGACCAGCGCGCGGCGTCCACGCCGATCTCCTCGAGCAGCTCGTCAAGCGTGAGGAAGTCGCCCGAGCGCTTGCTCATGGGGATCTCCACGCCGTCGCGCACGAAGCGCACCCAGGCCACCAGCCGCATCTCCACGGCGTCCTTGTCGTAGCCCATCGCCTCCGCAGCATTGCGCACGCGCGCCACGGTGCCGTGGTGGTCGGCACCCCACACGTAGATGAGCTTGTCGAAGCCGCGGCTGAACTTCTCGCTGACATAGCCGATATCGGAGGCGAAGTAGGTGGGCTCGCCGTTGGAGCGAAAGACGACGCGGTCCTTGTCGTCACCGAAGTCCGTGGAGCGGAACCAGGTGGCGCCATCCTGCTCGAAGATATGACCACCGGACCGCAACTGCTCCACGGCACGGCCGACCCAGCCGTCCGCGTGCAGGCTGGCCTCGCTCTTCCATACGTCGAAGTGGACACCGAGACGATCCAGGCTCTCCTCGATGCCGGCTCGGATGCGCTCCTGTGCCCAGGCGGCCACGACGCCATCGCGGTCCGCGCCTTCAGCCGTCGCCGCGGCCCAGATGTCGTCCGGCAGTTCCGCGGCGAGATCATCCACATAGGCACCCCGGTAGCCATCCTCGGGCACCTCCCCGCCCACCCGTCGCGCTGCCACCGAGGCTCCGAGGTTGCGGATCTGGGTGCCGGAGTCGTTGAAGTAGTACTCGCGCGTGACCGTGTGTCCGCCCCCCTCGAGGACGCGCGTCAGGAGGTCGCCGACGAAGGCGCCACGCGCGTTGCCGACGTGCAGGGGACCGGTCGGGTTGGCCGACACGAACTCGATGTTGAGATGCAGCGGTCGCTCCTGCGTGACCCTGCCGAACGACTCGCCGGCGGCGCGTGCCTCATCCAGCACGTCCTCCAGCCAGGCCGGGGAGAGGCGCATGTTGATGAAGCCAGGCGCTGCCACCTGCACGTCGCTGAGGGCCTGCCCGGTCGGCAGCTCACGCAGGCTCGTGGCCAGCGCCTCGGCGATCTGCAGTGGCGATCGCCGCATCGGCCGCGCCAACTTCATGGCCAGGTTGGCTGCCAGGTCCCCGTGAGTTGGATCGGAGGGACGTTCGATCTCGATGGCAGGTCGTGCCTGGGCGTCGATCTCCGGCAGCGAACCCGAGGCGGTCGCGTGCACCCATGCGCCAGCGACGAGGTCGCGGACGCGGGTACGGACGGATGGGACGGACCTGCTGTCGTTCACCTCGCGGTCCCCAGCTCCACGACGAGCTCGGGCTCGGCCAGCTGAACCGAGCCGGGGAAGATGCGCCTCGCCGCCTGGAGTGCCGCCTCCGGATCGTGGGCCTCGAGGATGTGGGTCAGGATCAAGTGGGAGGCTCCTCCTCGCCGAGCGACATCCGCTGCTTGGTGGGCGGTCAGATGCCTGGCTTCGGGTACGGGCTCGAGGGTGGACCAGAAGGCTTCGCAGAGCAGCGTGTCGCCTTCATGGATGAGCGGCAGCAGATCGTCTGCCTGGCCGCAATCGCCACTGTAGACGAGACCAGGAGCCGCGGGGTCAGTCGAGTCGGTCACCCTGAAGGCATGGCTCTGCTCTGAGTGCAGCACGGGCTGGACCTGCAGCACGAACGGTCCGATCTGGCGCGTTCCCTGGGCCAGGTCCGGACCGCCCATGATGTCGAGGAAGCCGTCTTCACCGGTGAAGACGTCGTAGCGACGGCGTAGGTCCGCGGGTGCGTGCAACCCGACCGTGCGCGGCCGGTCGTAGCCGTAGCGGAGCAGATTGCGCAACGGGATGAGGTCGACGTGATGGTCGCCGTGCATGTGGCTGACCACGACGGCTTGAAGGCTGGATGGGTCACGATGTCGGAAGACGGAGCTAAGGGACCCTTGCCCGAGGTCGAGGACGATGGCGTGGCTGCCGATCTCCACGAGGTAGCAGGATGATGGTCGGGCGGGAAGCTCTGACCAGGCTGCCGCCGCGCCCAGGATGGTGAGCTTCAAACCCACGGCTTGCCTCGCTGGGAACATCGGTCCACGTGACTGTCCTCTCGTCTAGCGGGTCGGCTCCGAACCCCTCGCCAGCCTGGCGGCCACCACAGCTGCCTCGTTGATACGCTCTGGCAGTAGCACCATACCGGCTTGCTCGGCGCCGTCCCAGCGTGCGCTGCCACCGCCGACCGCGAGCGTCGGCCGCAGCCCGGCATCGCGCAGCGCTTCGGCGACCTCCAGCGCAGCGAGGCGGTCGGGTTCCTGCACCACAGCCACGACGGCGACGCGGGCGCGATTCTGACCGATGACGTGCACCCAGCTGGCGACCGGCACGTCCGGCCCGAGATACAGCACTCCCACGCCCAGGCGCCGGACAGCCACCGCGAAGGCCAGCGATCCCAGCTCGTGACGCGATCCTGGTGGCAGGCCAACCACGAGGAGCGGATCGCCCACGGATCCCGCCGCCTCGTAGAGCGCGGACAGTCGGCGGTGCATGGCTGCGCTTGCCGCATGCTCAGCCGCGACATCGAGGCGACCCTCGCTCCAGGCGCGTCCGATCCCGACGAGGGCGGGCATGAGCAGGTCGTCGACGATGGACTCGAATGAGCCTTGGGCGAACATCTCATCGAGCGCCGCGCCGGTGGTCGCGATATCCATCGCCGTCGCAGCCTCGATGAAGCGCTCGATCAGGCTCGCCTGGTAGGCCGATGCGGCGACGCTGTCCAGCGGCACGTGTGGCGGTAGCGGCCGGGGCTCGACCGGGATCTCGCCTGCCAGCACGGCGCGACTGGCCTCGCTGGCGCTCCAGCCGGCCTCCGTGAGTTCCCTCACACGCACCAGTGTCGCGATGGAGGTGTCGTCATAGAGCCGGTATCCCGAGGCGGTGCGCTGCGGGCTGACGATGCCGTAGCGACGTTCCCAGGCGCGGATGAGGGGGACGCTCACTCCGGAGCGGATGGAAGCTTGCTTGATGCTGTACATAGTTTGTCGATGATAGCACGCAGAATCCGGAAGCAAACGCTTGACAAGCATTGGACAAGCGGCTAATCTGACGTCCATCAGGTCAACAAACCCTGAACACACCGCAGACGGACACCAAGGAAGTGAGGAGGTCAAAGACGTGATCCAACGGTGGTGCTCTTAAGGGCCCACAGACGTAGGCGTAGATCGCCACTCACCCATCCACCCCGGCGGGCAACCCCCCGCCACGCCAGATCCAACGGTTCGAAAGGACAAGACCCAAGATGCGAAACAGCAAGATCCAGATCGTCGGCGCCGCCGCCGCCCTGGCCGCCATGATGGCCCTCCCCGCCGGCGCGTTCGCGCAGGACGAGGAAATGGCCAAGGTCCGCGTGGGCCACTTCAGCCCGGATGCACCGGCCGTCGACGTGTACGCCAACGGCGGTGCCATCCTGAGCGGCGTCGAGTTCGGCCAGCTCTCCGAGTACCTCGAAGTCCCCGGCGGCACCTATACCATCGAGGTCGTCGCCGCTGGGGCTGACCCGGCCGACGGCGCCGTCATCGGCCCGGTCGACCTCGACTTCGCTGCCGGCACCATGACGACCGTGGCCGCGACCAACGTGCTCGAGAGCATCGAGGCCCAGGTCCTTGCCGACGCCCCTGTCCCGCAGGATGGCATCGCGCAAGTCCGAGTCATCCACTACAGCGCCGACGCCCCCGGCGTCGACATCGCCCTCGACGGCGGCGACGTGGTCGTCGAGAACCTCGAGTACCCCAACGCGGCTGGTTACCTTGACCTGCCCGAGGGTGAGTACGACCTCGAGATCCGCCCCACGGGCACCACTGACGTGGCCTTCGACATCGACCCGCTCATGCTCGACGGCGGCAACAGCTTCAGCGTCTTCGCCATCGGCTCCCTCGCCGACGGCAGCTTCACCGTTCTTCCCGCCCTCGATGCGACCCTGATGATGGACGCTGAGATGGACGCGGAGGAGTCGGCCGAAGCCACCGAGTAACCCCGACCCTTGGAGCCAGAGGGCTGGTGGAGCGGGTTCGAACCGCTCCACCAGCCCTCACCACATCCATCCCCGACACGTTCGAAAGGAACCCACCCCTGATGCGCATCAACCACTCCCTTGGCCGCAAGGTCGGGATGCTGGGCACCGCAGCCGCCCTGGCCGCTGTGACTGCCCTCCCGGTCGCCACGGCCGCCCAGGATGAGACCGCCATGGTCCGTGTCCTGCACGGCGCCGGCGATGCCCCCGCGGTCGACATCTACGCCGACGGCGGACTCATCGGCGAAGGCCTCGAGTTCACCCAGATCACCGACTACCTCGAAGTCCCCGGCGGTGAGTACCAGATCCAGGTCGTACCCAACGGCGTCAGCCTGGAGGAAGGCCCCATCGTCATCGACGAGGCGCTCACCTTCGAGGCGGGCAGCATGACCACGGTCGCCGCCACCGGCAGCCTGGCCGAGGGCATCATCCCGCAGGTCATCGCCGACGACCCTGCTCCCAGCGCCGACACGGCCCAGGTTCGCGTTGCGCACCTGAGCGCCGACGCCCCGGCCGTCGACATCGCCCCTGATGGTGGCGATGCCCTGATCGAAGGCCTGGCCTACCCCGACAACACCGGCTACCTGGCCCTGCCGGGCGGCGCCTACGATCTCGAGATCCGTCCTGCCGGCACGACCGACGTCGCGTTCGACATCCCCGAGATCAGCGTCGATAACGGTGTGAGCTACACCGTCTTCGCCATCGGAGGCCTCGCTGACGGCACCTTCACCGTCGTCCCCGCGGTCGATGCGGCCCTTGCCGGTGTCCGGGTCGGTCACTTCAGCGCCGACGCGCCGAACGTGGACGTCTACGCCAACGGCGGCGCCATCCTGACCGACGTGCCCTTCGGCACGCTGTCTGACTACCTGTTCGTGCCCGCGGGCACCTACCAGGTCCAGGTCGTCCCGACCGGCGCGTCGCTCGAGGAGGGACCCGTCGTCATCGACGAAGAGCTCACCTTCGATGCCGGAACGCTGACCACGGTGGCCGCGACCAACGATCTTGCCAACATCACCCCGGTCGTCCTCAAGGACAAGGCCGTCAAGCCCAAGTCCGATGGCGCCAAGGTGCGCGTCGTCCACCTGAGTGCCAATGCCCCCAAGGTCGATGTCGCCCCTGATGGTTCCGCCGTCAAGGACGCCATCGTGTCGGACCTCAAGTTCGGCCAGGCCAAGGGCTATCTGAACGTGCCGGCTGGTGAGGTCGACCTGGAGATCCGCCCTGCGGGCAAGAAGGCGGCTGCCTTCGACATCCCGGCCCTCACGCTGGAGGACGGCAAGGCCTACAGCGCCATCGCCATCGGCCAGTTCCCCGACTCCTTCGACGTGATCCTCGTCGAAGAGGCGTCAGTCAACTAGCACTCACCCGGCGCCGCGCGTGGAGTCCGGTCCCCCCGGCCTGACCCCACGCGCGACCGCCACCCACAAATGGAGGTACCAACCATGTTCAGGAAGCTCATCGCCGGCGTGCTGCTGGCCAGCGTCGCCCTCACGGCGGTCGTCCCGGCCGTCAGCGCCGCACCCGAGTCCAAGGGCCAGGTCAAATCCAACAAGAACGCGGTCGAGCGCGTCGTCGGCTTCAGTGCCAACAACAACGACCGTCTCTCCACCCTCATCACCGCCGTCACCTGCGACTACTTCGAGGGCGCCGTCGCGGAGCTGCTCGCCACGGCCGAGCCGATCACCATCTTCGCGCCCACCAACTACGCCTTCCGCAAGCTGGGCACGGCCCTCGGCGTGAAGGGCGGTCTCACCCCGGAGAACGTGTGCACGGTCGACTCCCTGCTGGGAGAAGGCACCCTGCTCGACGTCCTCAGCTACCACGTCTTCGACGGAGGCAAGGTCTGGTACAAGCAGGCCAAGGCTGCGCGCGGCGCTTCCATCCCCATGCTCAACGGCGCCCCGGCTGCCATCGGTGGCTCCGGTGAGATCGTGACGTGGGCCGGCGGCGAGGTGGTGGTCAAGAACATCCGCTCCGCGAACGCCATCATCCATGTCGTCGACGAGGTCGGACTGCCTGCGGCATAGCCATCAGGAGGGCACCACTCCAGCTTCCTTCCTCCCCCCTCTCCCAATCGAGCCGGCCCGTCCAGGGTCGGCTCGATTGATTCAGGTCGGATGCGTCAGGTGGTACGTGAGCATCACGGAACACAAGCTTGGGGCTGCCTATCCGCCACCACGGCCAGGCGCGGCTGACGCGTGCGCTAGCAGTCGGCCGGCGAGTAGCTGGTCGTGGCGACGCGGCGTGCACGCAGTAGCGGTGGCTCGAGCCGCGGCAGCGTCGCCATCGCCTCGTACGCCAGCTCGGCACCGGGTCGGGTCCGTAGCAGTCCGCCGATGAGGCCAGCGGCCGGCGGCGGATTGCGCAGCAGGCCTTGGACGGTGCCCGCGATCAGCGACCGCGAGGCACGGTTGGGATCGAGTCCCACACCAGCCAGGCCGCGCTCGATGGCAGCGGCTCCGTCGAACTGGTCGGTCGAGAAGGGGAGCACGAGCATGGGCACGCCGAAGTGGAGCGCCTCGGTGACGCTGTTGTTGCCGCCGTGGGTGATGAGCAGCTGAGCTCGCTCGAGCAGCGCCACCTGTGGCAGGCTGGCACGCACCAGCCAGTCATCCGGCAGCTGCCCGACCTCGTCAGCGCGATTGCCACCGATGGCGATGGCGACGCGGACCTCGACCTTGCGCAGCGACGCGGCGATGCGCGCGAGCACATCGACCCTGGCAGACATGAACGTTCCCAGCGATACCACGACCAGGGGTCGCTGGTCGGGCTGCGCCAGCCAGGCACGGACTTCTCCATCGGGCGCCTCGTGGCGCACGAGGCTGCCGAGGAACGCATGGCGCGGCAGTCGCGCGGTGCGCGCTGGGCCGTGAAGCAGCGCCGGGTAGTTGTAGAGCACGAGCTCGCCGTGGGCCCGGAACGCGTCGTCGACGATGGCTGAACCCGGCGCCACCGTTCGGAGCGCGTCGTTGTAGGCGCTGCTGAATGCCGCCGTGACCTCGAGCGCGGCGGCGCACAGCGACGCCATCTCCAGCCGGCCGGAAGCGAATAGCAGGAGGCCAGGCGGAGGGGACACCGTAGACCTCGCTGCCGACGGGCAGCGCCGTGGGGTGACCGAGCACGACGTCCCCATACGGGACCGCCGCGGCTCGCAGCCCGATGGTCGCAGCGAACGCGAGGTGATCCACCAGGACAGCCGTGGGGGCATGCGCATCGAGGATGCGCAGCGTGCGCCGGGCGACCTGCACCGGGCGCCACAGCAGGTCCGTCGAGCGCTGCTCGGCCTGGTAGCGCAGGGTCGCCACCATCCCGCGTTTGCTGGCCTCGAAGAAGGCCTCCAGCGAGCGTGCCTCCTCGTCCTGGGCCTGGTCGGTCCCGATGACGCCGGCGTTGGAGCCGCGCGACATGATCAGCTCGGTGTACTCCATGCCGGCGCTGCGAACGAGCGGCGCCATCGCCGGCCCAGTCGCGACCACCACGCGTTGGCCACGACGCTGCCACGCCCGACCGGCAGCGATCAGCGGCAGGGCGTGCGAGGCGTAGTCGGGTGCGATGACCAGCAGCGTCACTGGGTGGGCTGATCGGCCCCGCGGACCGCGAGCGCCAGCGTGGACGCCCCGGCGCTGATGCGGTAGACGGCCGCCAGCGTGCGTGCCATGCGCTCGAGCGTGAAGCGCTCCTCCACGACGGACCGGGAGCGCACGGGCCACCGAGGGGTCGCTGGAGAGGTCGAGCGCGGTGTGGATGGCGGCCGCGAGGGCGCGGATATCGGTCGTATCGACCAGCCGTCCGGTGATGCCGTCCTCGACGTAGGTGGCAGGGCCACCATGCTGTGGCGCCACGACCGGCAGCCCGGCTGCCATGGCTTCGACGATGGCGAGCCCGAACTCCTCCTTGGCGCTGCCGCAGGCGTACGCCCCAGCCGCGCCGATGAGGGTGCCCCAACCCTGGCGCGCCGTGGCCAGCAGCAGGCTCACCTCGTCGTTGGGCCGATGGCCCAGCAGGACGACACGCTGGGCCAGGCCAGGGTGTCGATCGAAGAGCTGCTTGATCCGGCAGAGCTCTGCAGACTCCGCTGCCGAGGGCTGTTCGAGATCGCCACCGACGATGACGAGGTTGGCTCGCGCAGCGAGGCTGGTGTCGATGGCGAAGGCCTCGACCAGCCGTGCCATGCCCTTGACCTCGTGCATCCGACCGACGCTGATGACGAGCGGAAGGCCGTGGCGGACCTTCGGCAGGGCGCTGATGGCGCGCTGCAGGTCGCTCACGACGGCGGGCATGGTGCCCGCTTCCCGGATGATGCTCCCGGCGCGTTCGGCGCGCGCCAGGTCGATGCCCTCGGGCACGACGGTGTGGTTGGGAGGGCCGTCTCCGATGTCGATGCCCGTCAACTCACGCAGCTCGGTTCGCAGCCCTGCGCGTGGGAACAGGACCAGTTCGCGTGCATCGCGGGCGAGGCGCTCGACGAGGTTGGCGCGAAACCAGAGCGCGCCACGGGCATCGGCAGCCGCGAACGAGCGGCGCTCGAGCTTGCCGGTCGCTTCGGTCATCGCCATGGATGCGTGCGGGTCAGGGGCGAGGCTGAACACGAACGGGTATGCCCAGCTCCCGTGCGACTGACGCACCAGCAAGGCTGCCCGGGTCGGCCATGCGCAAGTGCACGACATCCGGCAGGTAGCTGGCGAGGAACGCGGAGCGGATGCCCCGAGTGGCCGCGGCGACCGAAGGCCATCCGCTGAAGAACGTGGCGCCTTCATCCCTCACGAGCGGGATACGCTCGTGGCGGCGACCCGGGCCGACGTCCGTGGACGGGAGCAGTTCATGCGGCAGGCCGCGCCCGATCGAGATGACCTCGGAAACGCGTGGTTGCTCGGCCAGGCTGGAGCCGAGCTGCGCCAGCAGCGTCGCCACCCCGCCGGCGTCACCCGTGCCGGCGTAGGAAGGACGTCGGGTCGAGGACGGCGGCGAGGTGGATCTGGGCGACGCGGATACCGCGAGAGCGTCGAGGGTCGCGGCGTGGGCCGCGCTTCCGCAGCCGGCGCTGTGCCCGGACCGAGCGCACGGCCTCGCCGATCGGAGTCGTCGATACGTCCCAGCTGAACGATGGCGCCCGGAAGTGGCTCGGCCAGGCGTTCGGTGAACGCGGCGATGGCGGCATCTCGCACGGGTCAGTGGCTCGGAGGCATCGGTGGCGACGCGCTGCAGCGTCAGGCTGGCATCGCGCAGCGGCAGCAGCCCCACCGTCTCGACGAGGTAGCGGCGCCCTCAGGCGACTGTCGTCTCGTGCAGCGTCGACTCCAGGGCGGCCAGCACCATCCTGCCGTGCGAACGCGCCCACTGCGCGAGCACTCGCTGTGCGTGCATCCCCGGCATCCCGCCGCGGGCCACCGCGCGGGCGAGCGGGCGAACCAGCTCGGTCGAGGCCGCACGCGTCGCCATGGCCCAGATGGCATGCGCCTCGAAACCGGGCGAGCCATGCAGGATGAGTGCCACCAGCTCGATATCGCCAGCAGGGCCGGGCACGCGCCCGAGTGCATGGACGGCCGCGAGGGCGGTGACGGTGTCGCGGCCGTCGTCGATGGCCTCGAGGATCGGCGCCAGCACTGCTGCGGTGGGAACCCCGTTCCGCACCGTGGCCGTCGTCACGTCGAGCGCAGCAGGAACGCTGCGTAGCGCGGCGAGGATCGTGGGCGCGCGCCGGACGCGATCGAGGGCCGACGCGACCTGGAGGGCCGGTTTCGCGGGGCTCGTCAACCACTCGATCGAGGGCACCACCGGGCGTGCGTCGGTGATGCTGAAGGGCAGCTCGATCATGTCGTGACCTGGGTGCGGCGGCCTCTCAGGCGGCTGCCCCAGGCGCCTCCTCGGTGGCGCTGCGGATGGCGACGCTCGACCGCTCCGGCTCCGAGGTAGCTGGCGAGGCCGTCCTCCAGCCTCGTCAAGGTTCGTGGCATGGCGAGCAGCAGCGGTCCCACATCCACCGTGGCCGGCTGGTTCACGAAGTCGACCGCGTCGGGGCTCAGGGGTGGGTTGGGCAGGAAGCGCATGGGCCACGCCGCGAGCTTGACCAGCGGAGCCGGCGCAGGCAGGAGCGGCTTGTGCATCCCGGCCACGTCCATGGCGCGGTGCAGGATGTCTCGCATCGACATCGTCTCGGGTCCACCGATCTCGAAGACCTGCTCGGCCGCGGCATCCGTCTCGAGCGAGTCGGCGGCGAGCGCAGCCACGTCGCGGACGAAGACCGGCGCGAGCTGCTGGCGGCCGAAGTTGGTCATGGGCACGAAGGGCAAGGCACGGGCGAAGCCGAGGAACCGGTTGAGCGAGACATCGCCCGGACCGAACACCCAGGTGGGGCGGATGATGGTCCAGGCCATGCCCGAGCCGCGGACCGCGTCCTCAGCTACGGCCTTGGCCCGGAACCAGTGCTTGTCGGCATCGTGGCCGGCGCCGGCACCGGAGAGGTAGACGACGCGACCGACACCTGCCGCCTTGCCCGCCGCGATCAGGCGCTCGGTACCACCGGCATCGACCTCGGCGAAGGTGTAGCCCTTCCTGGGCTGCTCGATGGGCAGGCCCGGGAAGGCCAGCGAGATGACCAGCTCGTCCACGCCGGCGAGCGCGGCCCGCAGGCTGTCGGGGTCACGGACGTCGCCGGTGCGCATCTCGATGTCGTCGGGGAGCTGGCCGCGTGCGCTCTCGCCCCGGGAGGAGAGGACGACGACGTGGCGTCCGCGACGGCGCAGCTCCCGGGCGATCTCACCGCCCACGAAACCGCTCCCGCCGGCGACCAGGACGGTGCCCGGCATCGCCCCTGCCGGTCACCGGCGGGTTCGAAGATGCTGTCGATGGCGCTGGCGCGGAAATCGAAGACGTGTTGCAGCTGCGAGCGAACGAGCATCCGATGGCCGAGTGCGCCGACCGGCCCGAACGGCATCTCGTACTCGACGCGGTCGTCCATGCGCACGCCGTCCTCGACGGCCGTGAAGCGGTGCTCGTGCAGCCACGACTTGTAGGGGCCCTTCTCCTGGACGTCGCGGAAGCGGTGGGGCGCCTCTACCTCGTCGATGAGCGTGCGCCACCGGACGGGGATGCCGAACAGCGGCCGCAGGGTGTACTCGATCGTCGAGCCCACCTTCGGTCGATGGCTGCGCGGTGTGGATCTCGAAGCGCATCGAGCGTGGCGTGATGCGTCCGAGGTTTTCGGCCCGCGAGAAGAACTCCCACACCCGCTCGAGATCCGCGCGGACGATATGGCTGCTGGTCAGGATGTGCTTCGTCATCAGGCCGCCCTCGGCGTGTACAAGGTTTGTCTATGGCAGATGCTAGGCCACCCTGGGCTGGATGTCAAGGAGTTGTACAATGTTGGCTGCCTTCCGTGTCGAGGGTTTGCCCGAGAGGATGACGGTGATGAGCGCCACGACCGCAACCGCCCAGGACACCACCATCGTCTGGTTTCGTCGCGACCTGCGCCTGCAGGACCACCCAGCATTGCTGGAGGCCGTCACGCGCAGCTCACAGGTGCTGCCGCTGTTCGTGCTCGACGATCGCCTCCTCGAGCGTGCCGCCCCGGCTCGGTCCTGGTTCCTGCAGCAGTCGCTGATCGAGCTCGACCGATCGCTGCGTGCACGCGGCAGTGGCCTGCTGGTGCGACGGGGCCGTCCGGAGCTGGTCCTGCCCCAGGTGGCGGCTGAGTTCTCCGCGGAGGTGGTCCTGGCGACCAGGGACGTGACACCCATGAGTCATCGACGCGACGTGGCGGTGGCAGCGGCGCTGGAGCGGGCCGGTTCACGGCTGGCTCTGCGGCCAGGCCTGCTCCTCGTCGAGCCGGAGCGTCTGCTGGCGGCCAGCGGCACGCCGTACGGGGTATTCACGCCCTTCTGGCGCACGCTCCAGGCGGCGCCGCGGCGCGAGCTGCTGCCGGCGCCCGAGCACGTATCCACACCTGCCGCTGCGCTCGAGGGTCCTTCGCTGCTGCTGGCCGAGATGGCCGACCTCGACCCGCCAGTGTCGGGCCTGCCCAGCCCGGGTGAGTCGGCAGCGAACGCCGCCTGGTCGCCTGGGTGGCCGGACGGCCTGGCCGACTATGCGGGCGATCGGGATGCGCTGTCCGGTGCGGGCACCTCGCGCCTGGGCGCTGACCTGCACCTCGGGACACTGTCGCCGCTGCAGGTCGAGTCGGCCGTGCTGGACGCGGGGGTGGATGCGACAGCCTTCGTACGACAGCTGGCCTGGCGCGAGTTCTACCACCACCTGCTGTTCCATCGACGCGCCGACGACGATGCGGTCGCGAGTCCGCTGCAGGCCGCCTTCCGCTCCGAGGCAGAGGACCCGGAGGCGGTGTCAGCCTGGCGAGCGGGCCGCACGGGGATCCCCGTGGTCGACGCTGCCATGCGACAGTTGCTCGCCACCGGCTGGCTCAGCAATCGCGCCCGCCTGGTGGTGGCCTCGTTCCTCACCCGACACCTGTTGATGGACTATCGCATCGGCGAGCGCCACTTCATGCGCCACCTCGTCGACGGCGACGTGGCCAACAATCGCGGCGGCTGGCAGTGGACGGCCGGCGTGGGCGCCGATCCGCAGCCCTGGTTCCGCATCTTCAATCCGGTCCGCCAGGGCTCGCGCTTCGACCCCGACGGCAGCTGGGTCCGACGCTGGCTGCCGGAGCTCGCGAACGTGCCTGACCGCTACATCCATGCTCCCTGGGAGATGCCGGGCGACATCGCGGCCGCCGCGGGCGTGCGGCTGGGGACGACCTACCCGGCTCCCATCGTGGACCTCGCGGCCGGACGTGAACGAGCCCTGGCGGCATTCAAGGTCGCCAGCGAGGTCACGCGGCAGCTGACACACGCTGCCCGATGCTGGCGCGCTACAGCTCGCCGGCGGCAGCAGCTGCTCGCTCCGCCCGCCGAACGACCTCGCGGATGGAGCCGCGGAAGATGAACAGGTGGGCCGGCAGCAATACGTACCAGTAGAGCCGGCCGCTGAGTCCCCTGGGCTCGAAGAAGGCGGTCTGCACCAGACAGGCTGCCGGCGGGGTCATCGGTCACCTCGTACTGCAGCCAGGCGCGGCCGGGAACCCGCATCTCGGCCCGCAGCCGCAACAGCTCGCCCGGGCGCACCTCCTCCACGCGCCAGAAGTCGACGGCATCGCCGACGCGCAGGCGGACCGGGTCGCGGCGGCCGAGACGCATGCCGGGACCGCCCACCACGCGGTCCAGCAGGCCACGGATGCGCCAGAGTGCGTTGCCGAAGGGCCAGCCCGCGGTGCCTCCCAATCGCTCCACCTGTGCGAAGGTCTCGCGGGCTGGGGCGCGGACCCGTCGTCGCTGGCGATCGAGGATCATGCCCTCGCGGTTCTCGTCCTGGTCCAGGTCCTTCTCGCCCGGCAGCCCCAGCGAGTCGAACCAGGTCGTCTCGACATCGTGACGGTCGCGCCGGTCGATGGCGCGCTGGACAGCGACTTCGAAGGGCATGGGTTCGACCCCGTAGGCAGCGGCCGGCTCGGGCTGGCGGACCACCACCTCGTTGCGCAGGCCCTCGATCAGCGGTCGGGCGATGGACGAGGGGATCGGCGTCACCAGGCTGACCCAGTACGAGCTGAGCCGCGGCGTCAGCACCGGCACCGGGATCATCAGCCGACGCATGCTGCGCAGTCGAGCATAGGTGCGCATCATCTCGGCGTAGGAGAGCACATCCGGGCCGCCGATCTCGACGACGCCGGCGCGCTCGGGATGGTCGGCTGCCGCCACCAGGTAGTCGAGCACGTCACGGATGGCGATGGGCTGGCAGAGCGTGCGGACCCAGCGCGGCGTGATCATGACCGGCAGGTGCTCGACGAGGCTTCGCAGCAGCTCGAACGAGGCGCTGCCGGAGCCGATGATGACCGCCGCCCGGAACTCCGTCACGGGAACGCCGTGCGATGCCAGCTCTGCGCCGACCTCCTGGCGGCTCGAGAGGTGCGCCGACAGGCCGCTGGCGGGATCGCCCAGGCCGCCGAGGTAGATGATGTGACCGACGCCCGCCTCGCGCGCTGCACGGCCGAAGGCGCGCGCGGCACGCAGGTCGCGCAGCTCGAAGCCGGCCTCGCCACCGGCCATGGAGTGCGCCAGGTAGTAGGCCGTGTCGATATCGGCCAGCGCGGCCGGCAGCGTCGCCGGGTCGAGCAGGTCGACGCGGACCACGTCGGCATCGGGGAATCGGGCCGTCAGGCCGCGTGCATCGCGGCTGGCGAGTCGCAGGGCATGGCCCTGTGCTGCCAGCAGGGCGACGAGACGTCCGCCGACGTAGCCACTGGCGCCGACGATGAGGATGTGCATCAGCCTGTCATCCGTCCCGCCGACACCACTCCACGTCCCTTCTCGAAGGTGATCTGCAGATCCTGCGTCATGCCCGTGCGGAAGCCGGCCTCGCTGATCGAGAGGTAGTAATCCCACATGCGGACGAAGCGGTCGTCGAAGCCCATCTGTCGCACCTCGTCGATGCGCTCATGGAAGTGCTCACGCCAGATCCTGAGCGTGCGCGCGTAGCTGTCGCGGATGTCGCGCAGGCCCGTAAGCAGCAGGCCGCTGCCCTCGAGCGACGATTCGATGGCGGCCAGTGACGGCAGCACACCGCCCGGAAAGATGTAGCGCTGGATCCAGTTGGCCCCGCGCAGCTGCGCCTCGAAGGCATCATGCGGGAAGGTGATGACCTGGACGCTGGCCTTGCCGCCCGGCTCGAGCGCGCTTGCCAGCGCCGCGAAGTAGTCGCGGTAGTACTCCGCGCCCACGGCCTCGAGCATCTCGATCGAGACGACCGCGTCGTAGCGGCCGCGGATGTCGCGGTAGTCGCGCAGCTCGACGTTGACGAGGTCCTGCAGGCCGGCCTGGAGCACGCGCTCGCGGGCAAGGTCATGCTGTGCCTGCGAGATGGTGACGCTGGTGACGCGGGCGCCCAGCGTCCCCGCGGCGTACAGCGCGAAGCCTCCCCAGCCGGTGCCGATCTCGAGGACGTGCTTGCCGGCCTCCACGCCGGCACCCTCGGCCATCAGGCGGTACTTGCTGCGCTGGGCATCGGCCAATGACTGCTGCGGCGTCTCGAAGACGGCGCTGGAGTAGGTCATGGTCTCGTCCAGCCAGAGTCGATAGAAGTCGTTGCCCAGATCGTAGTGGGCGCTGATGTTCCGCCTCGAGCCCGACCTGGTGTTGCGGTTGCGACGGTGCGCGACCGTGCGGCTCATCCTGGCCGGCACGCGCCACCAGCCCTTCGACAGCGCCAACGCCTGGCGGTTGGCGACCGCCAGCGAGATGAGCCCGACGAGGTCGGGACTCGACCAGAGGCCGTCCATGTAGGCTTCCCCGCCGCCGACCTCGCCACCGGTCAGCAGTCGCCTGAGGGCCTCGGGGTCGTGGATGTGCATCTCGGCGCTGAGGTCGGAGCGGGGGTCGCCGAAGACACGGCGTTCGCCATCGGGCAGCTGCACGGTCAGGCAGCCGACCTTGATGCGTGCCGCGGCCGAGAGGGCGATGCGGCCGGCAAGCTGCGTGAGGACCGGTTCGAGTGGAGCGGCCAGTCGTTCGGCCACCGGGGGAGTGGTCATCGGGTCACCTGTGAGTGTCGGTGGAAGTGGAAGCCGCGGCGCCACATGCGCCAGGCGTGCAGATGGATGGCGACGATGGTCTTCTGCGTGGCCAGCGGGATGCGCAGCAGCGTGCGCAGCAGGTTGCGATCGGTCAGCCGCCGACGTCCGGCGACCAGGGTGGCGGACAGCACTGGCTTGCCCCGCTCGGTCTCGCTGATGGCGATGCGGATGCGGTCGGGATCGTCCTGCACGCGCACGACGTAGTGGGCATCCATGTCGATGAAGGGTGAGACGTAGAAGTCCTTGTCCATCTCGTCGACCCAGCCCTTGCCCCGCGGCTGTGGCCGCAGGGTGTAGAGACGTCGTCCGGCGTGCGTGTTGTGGACCTCCACGACGACCACCGTCATGGCTCCCGACTCGTCCCGGCAGAGGTAGAAGCTGGCGGGGTTGAACTGGTAGCCCAGCACACGTGGCGTGGCGATGAAGGTGATGCGCCATCCCGCCGGCTCGAAGCCCTCGCTGCGGAGGTGCGCCAGCACGGACGCTCGCAGGTCGCTCGCGGCCGGCAGCCAATGGTCCTGGTCGTGGAGGGCGAGGATGTTGAAGCGGTTGCGACTGAAGAGACGCAGTCGCTTCGCCACCTCGTCGAGCTCGGCCAGGTCGAGCGCCAGGTAGAAGACGTCGTGCTCCAGCTCGTAGACCATCGGCTGCAAGCGACGATGCCGGACCTTGCCGGTCAGCAGGTGCGACCTCACGTGGCGGCTCCGACCGGCGCTGCCCTCGCCGCCACGGCCGGCTCGCCTGCCGGCATCGTGGTGGCGCTCCGCGCCATCTCGGCAGCCTCGAACCCGGAGCGGCAGCCATCCTCGTGGAAGCCATAGCCCAGGTGCGCGCCGGCATAGAACGTCCTGCGGTGTCCCTGCAGCTTCGCCAGCGCCTGCTGGCCGTCAAGCGTGTCGAAGGTGTACTTGGGGTGCGACATCGGGCGCGACAGGATGACCGACTCGTCGGGGATGCGGTGGCCCGGGTTGACCGAGGTGCAGTACTGCTCGCTGCTGTCGAGCCGCTGCAGGCGGTTCATCCAGTAGGTCATCGTCAGCTGCTCGGCGGGGCGTCGGCAGTCAGCCGTCTCGACGTTCCACGAGCCGCGGGCTCGACCCCGCCGCGGCAGCACCGAGTCGTCGGTGTGGAGCACGACCTCGTTGGTGGTGTACTCGAAGCGGCCCAGGGCGGCACGTTCATCGGCATCGGCATCGTTGAGCAGCGTAAGGGCCACGTCCGCGTGCGTGGCCATGATGACCGTGTCAAAGCGCTCGACCCGCTCGGACAGCGTGGTCACGAGCACGCCGTCGGTATCGCGACGGACGTCCACGACCGGGTCGCCGGCAACCAGCGAGCCTTCGGGAAGCCGCTCGATGATGCGGTCCACGTAGTTCATCGAACCACCCACCACCGTGCGCCAGGGCTTGCCCTTGGCGAAGCCGATGAGCCCGTGGTTGTCGAGGAAGCGCAGCAGGTAGTCGACCGGGAAATCCATGATCTCGGCGGCCGAGGTGGACCACACCGCCGACACCACCGGCACCAGGAAATGGTTGCGGAAGGCGTTGCCGTAGCCACCGTCTTCGAGGAAGGTGCCGAGCGTGTCGCGCGTCCACAGGTCCTGATCGAGGCGTTCGCGCGCAACGCGGTAGAAGCGGCGGATGTCGGTGATCATGCGCCAGTGGGAGGGTCGGGCGATGGCACCGGGCTGGGCGAACATGCTGGCAGCGCCACGCGAGCCGAACTCCAGGTCGCAGGCCAGGCAGGAGTGGCCCAGGGACATCTCGGTCGGCTGGGTCTCGACGCCCAGCTCCGCGAAGAGGGCGGTCAGCCGAGGGTAGGTCGGCTCGTTGTAGACGATGAAGCCGGTGTCCACCCGGACCGGGCCGGCAGGGGAGGGCACGGTCACCGTCTTCACGTGGCCTCCCGGTTCGGCGTCGCGCTCGAAGAGGCGGATGTGGTGCTGATCGCGCAGGGCGTAGGCCGCGCTGAGCCCACTCACGCCGGCACCGATGATGGCGATGTCCATGTTGCTGCCTGTCCTTCCCCCGTCGCGCGGTCCTATCCTGAACCTGACCCACCCCCGCGTCACGCTGCTCGCGCTCGTGCCTCGTGCCGCAGGCTGTACAGAGATAGTACAATCTTTGTACAGAGTCCACAAGCCTGAAGGAGATCGAAGCATGACCAAGCTCACCGAGTCGCTCGAGACACCACTGCCGCAGGAACGCGCGTTCGCCTACGTCGCGGACTGGAGCCGACAGGCCGAGTGGGACCCCAACACCGTCTCGTCCGAGCTGATCGGGACAGACGCGGCGCCTCGCGTCGGCGCACGCTACGCACTGCAGGTGAAGATGGGCCCGCGGGCCGTGCCCATGGAGTACCGCATCACCGAGCTGGACGCGCCCGATCGACTCGTCCTCGTGGGCGAGGGCTCAGGTGTGTGGAGCCAGGACGTCATCACCTTCAGTCAGACGCCTTCCGGCACCCGGGTCGAGTACGAAGCCGAGATCAGGCTCAGCGGGGTCCTGGGTCTGCTGCAGCCGCTGCTGGGCCGCGCCTTCGACGGCATCGCCAAGGGCGCGGTGGCAGGCATGAAGCGCGAGCTTGATGCTCAGGCCTCGGCGGCCCACGCGGCAGCGGAGGCGTGACCGTGGATGCCCGAACGTTCGTTGACGGCGCGCTCGAGCTGAGCGTCGTGGGCAGCTTCAGCCGAGCTGGATATCACGTTCGCCGACGCCTCTTCGGCTGGTCCGATCCGGGGCCTCGATCGCTCGAGGGCAAGACGGTGCTCATCACGGGCCCCACGTCCGGCCTGGGGCGCGCCACGGCCGAGGCCATCGCCGCGCTGGGTGCGCGCGTCGTCCTGCTCAGTCGTAGCCGGGACAAGCTCGAACGTGTGCGCGACGAGCTCAGCGAGCGCCATGGCGAGGACCGCTTTCCCGTCGTCGTCGTCGACATGTCGTCGCTGACGAGCGTTCGTGAGGCGGTGGACCAGGTGCTCGAGCAGGAGGTGCGGCTCGACGTCCTGGTCGACAACGCCGGCGCCATCTTCGACGACCGCCAGGTCACCGATGATGGGCTGGAGATGACGTTCGCCACCATGGTGGTCGGACCCTTCGTTCTCATCGCCGGGCTGCTGCCGCTGCTGGAAGCCAGCGGCGACGGCCGGGTCATCAGCGTCGTCTCGGGGGGCATGTACGCGCAGCCATTGCCGCTCGACGACCTGCAGTTCGAACGCGGCGACTTCGACGGCACGCGCGCCTACGCGCGAGCGAAGCGGGCCTCCACGGCGCTGACACGCGAGTGGTCGAGGCGTCATCACGGACCGGTGCGTTTCGACGCCATGCATCCTGGCTGGGCCGATACGCCCGGCCTGGCCAAGTCACTACCGGGTTTCTACGACCTCATGCGCCCCCTCCTGCGCACGCCAGCAGAAGGCATCGACACCGTCACCTGGCTGGCCACCGACGAGACGGCCGAGCGGCGAGACGGGAACCTCTACCTTGATCGGCGACCGCGGCCCTTCGACCGTCTCCCGGCCACACGCCTGTCGGCGGCCGAGCGCCGGCGGCTCTGGGACATGGTGGTGCGCCTAGCCGGCGTGCCCGATCCGACGGTCGACCGTCACGCGGAGCAGGTCCGCGGGTAGCCGACAGAGCCTGACCTCGCTGGGCTATGGCTCCGAGAACCACTCGCGGCTGCGCGGCCGGCGCAGCGACCACACGACCACGATGAACAGGAGCAGCGCCACGATCGACATGATCAAGCCGGCGGGCGCGAACAGCAGGACCCCGGCCAGCGGCAGCAGCAGCGAGGTCAGGCCCAGCGCGAGCATGAAGGCTGCCTGCTTCCGTTGGAGCACGAGCGTCATGGTGAAGATGAGATATGCCAGCAGCAGCATCCAAACGAGGCCGATGAAGGTGATGGGGGCCTGCACCGCCTGGTCGATGACGATGGGCATCGAGAGGCCCAGGATCGAGAGCACGAGGAAGGCGTAGCCGAGGAAGATCAGCACCCCCGGCGGCATCGCCCGAACGGTCTGCCACATCGGCCCGATTGTGCCACGCCGGCGGGGTGCCGACGCCGGACGCGATACCCTGCGCCACATGACCATCGAGACCCCCGCCTGGGTGCGCGACGCCGTCTTCTACCAGGTCTTCCCCGACCGACTCGCTCGCAGTGGCCGCGTGCCGGCGCCGGGGCCGCTGGAGCCGTGGGATGCCCTACCCACGGTCGACGGCTTCAAGGGCGGCGATCTCTACGGTGTCGTCGCCCACCTCGACCGCCTCCAGCGTCTCGGGGTCAACGCGCTCTACCTCAACCCGGTCTTCACCTCGGCGTCGAACCACCGCTACCACACCGATGACTACGACCACGTCGACCCGCTGCTGGGCGGCAACGAGGCCCTGCGCGAGCTGCTCGACGAGGCGCACATGCGCGGCATGCGTGTCGTGCTCGACGGCGTCTTCAACCACTGCGGTCGAGGCTGGTGGCCCTTCCATCACGTGGCCGAGAACGGCGCCCGCTCGCCCTATCGCGACTGGTTCTACCTGGCCGACGACGTTCGCGATGGCTCACGCACGCTCAGCCCGTACCCCAGCGCCGGCCAGGTGGCCGAGATGGCCGAGCTGCGAGCGGCAGGAGCGGCCTTCGGCGCCGCCTCTCGCGCCGTGCTGGGCTACGAGGCCTGGTGGGACCTGCCGGCGCTGCCCAAGCTGAACCTCGACGAGCCGCACCTGCGCGAGTACATCCTGGGAGTCTCGGAGCGCTGGATCCGCTTCGGCATCGACGGTTGGCGCCTCGATGTCGCCGAGGAGGTGGGAGCTGACTTCTGGCGAGAGTTCCGGGCGCGTGTTCGCGGGGCCGACCCCGATGCCTACCTCGTGGCCGAGATCTGGCACCACAAGCCCGAGTGGCTCCAGGGCGACATGTTCGACGCGTACATGAACTACCCGCTCGCGCTGGGCCTCCTGGGCTTTGCTGCGCAGGAGCACCTTGACCTGGGCGTGCATGGGCCCGGCGAGTACGAGGGCAAGCTGGTGGTGTTCGACGGCGCGGCGCTGTGGGCCCGCATCGAGGAGCTTGCCGCGGTGAACCATCCGTCGGTGACGGCGGTGCAGCTGAACCTGCTCGGCAGCCACGACACGCCACGCGCCCTGACCATCTGTGGCGGCGACCTGGACTCGTTGCGCCTGGCGACGCTGCTGCAGATGACGCTCCCCGGTGCGCCCTGTATCTACTACGGCGATGAGATCGGCATGGCCGGCAGCATGGACCCGGCCTGCCGCCGCGGGTTCCCCACCGATCCGGCGGGATGGGAGCAGGGGCCCTACGGCTGGGTGGCCGACCTGGTGGCGCTGCGCCACTCCAGTCGTGCCATGCGCGACGCCGAGCTGACCTTGCTGGGGACGAGGGGCGCGGCGCTGGCCTACCTTCGGCGTGCCGGTGACGAGGTGTTCGCGGTCATCGCCAATGCCGCCCGGGAGCCGTTGACGTGGGAGCTGTCGCTGCCGTTCGAGGCGCGCAGCGCCGAGGTCCTGCCGCTGCGCGGTGGCAGGCCGGGCGAACGTTCCGCCAGGCTCGAGGAGCGCGTCGCTGCACGTGACGCTGCCGGCGCGTGACGGCATGGTCGTCCGGTTGCAGCCGTAAGGACCGTTCGAGCCCGCGAGCCATGACCATCGTCCCAGCAAGACGGAGGAACCACAATGGACAAGGACCTGCAGCGGCAGATCGTCAACGTGGTCAGCTACGCGCTGACGGTGACCGTGAACGGCCTCGCGGTGGCCTTGCCCCTCAACGGCCTGGCGACGGCTGAGATCTCCGACCGATTTCCGGTGCTCGTGACGCCGGCTGGCTACGTCTTCAGCATCTGGAGCCTGATCTACCTGCTGCTGGCCGTCTTCACGCTGTACCAGGCGCTCCCGAGCAAGCGTCAGCAACCCGAGCTTCGCGCCATCGGCTACCTTCCGGCGCTGGCAGGGCTGCTCAATGCCACCTGGGTCCTCCTGTGGCACTACGAGGTCTTCTTGCTCACCGTCCCGGTGATGCTGGCACTGCTGGGGACGCTCGTGCTGATCCACCGACGACTACGGCCCACGCGTCGCGCCGGCGGCCTCGCCCGCTGGGTCGTCGCCCTGCCCTTCTCGGTCTACCTGGGCTGGATCACGGTGGCCACCATCGCCAACATCTCGCAGATGCTCTACCGCGCGGGCTATCGAGGTGAGCCGCTGGGCGAGGAGCTCTGGGCGCTGATCATCCTGGCCGTGGGCGTCGGGATCGCCGCGGCGGTGCTGCTGCGCGAGTTCGACTGGGCCTACGGACTGGTGATCATCTGGGCGTACGTCGGGATCGCCGCCGAGCAGGAGGCGCTCGTGGCCGTGGTCGCGAGCCTGGTCGGTGCGGTCGCGGTCGGCGTCCTGGTCGCGTACGTGCTGCTGCGTCTGCCCCAGGCACGCGCCTCCAGCGGAGCCACGCCTGCCTGAGCCGGCCGGTGGGATGAACGGGTCCGACGCGCAGATGCGGCTGCCCCGACGGACTACCTATACTCGGGACGTGGCGCTCGTACGCATCGCGGTCGTGGTCGTCCTTGTCGCATCGGGCCTCGTGGTCCTGTACGGCCTGATCCTCGATCGCTCCGGACTGAACATCGCCTTCACCGTGGCCGGCCTGGCCGTGTTTGGGCTGACGCTGGCCTTCATCTCGGCGTGGTTCCTCTCGCGCGCCCTGTCCGATGCGCGGTGGGGTCGCAGCGGTGGCGCGCTGCTCGGTGCCGTCATGGGCGGGCTGTTCGCGATCGCCGCGGCGGGCTGCCTGGCGGTGGCGTCCGTCTTCGCCTTCATCCGCGTCTAGCAGGGCCGGAGCAGCCGGCTCGGGTACACTCCGTTCGGTCGCGGGCCCCCATCGTCTAGAGGCCTAGGACGCCACCCTTTCAAGGTGGAGATCAGGGGTTCGAATCCCCTTGGGGGCGCCAGAACAAAGCGATCGCGTCGAAGGTGCACTGTCTCAAGTAGTTGAGCACTCCCTCGCTTCCGCTGACTTCCTACGGCCGCACTCGACCCGGACACTGTCAAGCTGCTCAAGGACCGATCGTTGAGGCTGCCGTCCAGGATTCAAATGAGGCAAGAGGAGCTGACGGAGAGCGCTATCCGCACGTCGAACGGCACTTCGGGCTAGGAAAGGCCGAGCGCTGTGACACGAGAGAGAGGGAGTGGTGAACGCAACGGATCGGTTCTCGCGAAATCCCAACACCCAGCAAGTAGGGTGGTTCGTCGATCTGGACTCAGCAGGGCGCTTAGATCTGGACCCACCTTACCAACGTCGCAGCATCTGGAACCTCGAGTACCGTCAGTTCTTCATCGACACTGTCGTTCGGAACTACCCGACGCAGGCCGTGTTTGTGGAGGTCGTCATCGATCCGGATGGACCGACCCAATACCGCATCCTCGACGGCAAGCAACGCCTGACCTCCCTTTTCATGTTCATGCGTGACGAGTTCCCCACCCCGGAGAGCCTGCAGGACCTCAAGCTAGGCAATTCCTATTACTCGGACCTTCCGAACACCATCAAGACTCAGGTCCTTAGCTATCAGCTAACCGTCGAGAACATTCAGAACGCGGGCCGTGAAGTGCTCAATCAGGTGTTTGACCGCTTGAACCGCAACGTTGCGCGCCTCAACAAGCAGGAGCTGCGGCACGCACGCTACGGCGGCGCCTTCATCAGCAAGATGGAGGATCTCGCCAACGACGACTTCTGGGCAGAGATTGGACTCGTCACTCCAGCACGCCGGCGAAGGATGCTTGACGTGGAGTACGTGTCCGAGTTCTACATCGTCGCTCTGAATGGCATCCAGGACGGGAAGGACTACCTCGACGACGCCTACTCGAGTTACGACGCCGAGATTCCACAGGAGCGACGTACGGATCGCCTGTTCAGGCGTTCGCGGCAGACACTAGGAGACATCCATGCTGCTCTGCCTCTAGGCGGCACACGATTCTCGAATGTTGCCGACTTCTACTCCTTGTGGTCGGCTATCTGTGAGGCGATAGACACCAGCGGCATCGACTCTCAGTACGCGGCCGGGAGGCTTGCTGAGTTCGAGCAGGAGGTCGACGCTCAGGAGACGGATCGCTCCAAGAGATATCTCCTGGCGGCACGCCAAGGCTCCAACAAGCGGTCCAACAGAGAGGCTCGGGCCGACATCCTAAGGGCGGTGATTGCGTCGGAGACCTAGCGATGCTGCCGGTAGATCTGGTGTTGGCGCACGCTCAGCTCGAGCCCTCGCTCCACAAACTGGCGACCTACGCAGAGAGCCGTCTGAAAGCTGAGCTGGACTCGATTCGTCCCGTTGCCGTAGTTGGGCGGGTCAAGGACTTGTACAGCATCCATCAGAAGCTCCAGGTGGGCCGCGTCCGCTCACTTCCGACGCTCGAAGACCTGATTGGAATCAAGATCGTGGTATTGCGTCGGAGCGAGATTGCCGCTGCAGCGGAGGTTGTGCAGAAGTCGTTCCAGTTTGTTCGGGAGAAGGAGCGGATGACCGATGCCAGCGACTTCAGCTACCGAGAGCGGCACTTGATTGTCCGGGCGCCCCAGGATTACCTAGAACGGAACTTAGATCTCGCTCGGCTGGTTGTGGAGGTGCAGCTGACTTCGGTAGTCCAGCACGCTCTGGACCAGGCGACACATGGATTCGACTACAAGGGTACGAGCCTCGACTGGGGAAGGCGGCGGCTCGTCGCACAGTTGCGGGCGGCCCTTGAGCTTGTCGACGGGTTATTGGACACAATGGAGCCGTCGGCTGCGCTGCTGGAGGCTCATAGCGGTGCCCTGCCGCCTGATTTGCTGACTCAGGTGGCTGTGCTCGAAGTCCTCACGGACACCTTCCCAACGGAGCAGTTGCCCGACGATTATCGCCGCCTGGCTGAGACGATAGCGGGTTGGGTCGTGGCCTCTGGGCTTGAGACAAGCCAGCTCGGCGCATTGCTCCAACGGCATCCAGACTTGCTGAATGCGACTTCGATCACCGCGAGCGACGCCGTACTTGGGGCGTTGCTCAGGGAGTTTGGCTCCAAGCTGGTCGCAGAGTATGAGGGAAGCTTCTATGTCTCGTCCGAGCTGGCGACGCTCTGCGCGGAGGTGGAACGCGTACCGAGCGACAAGCGCGTTGCACTGCTGGACATCCCTGAGGAGGAGCGACCCGTCGAGGACTGACAGGCAGGCCTAGCTCTCCGAATCGTATGCCGATTGCGCTGGAGTTGGTGTCGAGTGCGTAAACGGCGTCCTCACACCTCAACGCACGCGGCAGGCTGCCAAGTGCGACCCGTTGGGCTGAGCCGACTCGACGGCCGCTTCCCGTCCCTCGCGATCTCGAGACTGCGTATTCGCGCGATGCAAGTGGGATGCTGGACTGCATTGCCGGTAGGCACGGCGGGCCCTCGGAGACCTATGGGGGCACAATCGTCGCGCACGCGGTTCGAAGGGGTCTTCCAGGATGGGGATCACACCCCTGTATGGAAGACCTGAGACGGGATTGCCCTCGGGGGTCTAGGCCTGACACGAGGGAGTCGTCGAAGCCGAACCTCGACCGGGACTCGGGCGCTAGGCACGCGACACGGTTTACCGCAGGAGCTCCAGCACCGCTTCGGCGGTCCGCTCATCTGTTGCCAGCGCATCGATGAGCTTCGCTCTCGCTGCTCCCACGATTCCGGGCGCCTTCACGGTCCCCGCGGCGACACCGACGACGATAGGGGTGCCGAGAAGCTGCTCACGCGTGACGGCCAGAAGATCGCCCTCATCGCGCCACGGCACCGGTTCCCCATTGAGGTCGAAGTAATGGAGGAGGACATCACCCGTCGCGCCCTCTGGAGCATTCGGACCTCGCGGCGTGACCGATGTCCCCCCTTGTTGTCGATCGACTGCATACGGCAGGCCGATACCCACCAGGGCTACCTCAAGCGAGTTCCACAGCAACATCGCGGCCATGACATCCGGGTCCGATGCCAGCTGTTCACGCAGCGATGCGGATGGGAGGTATGGCGCATGGATGAACCGTGCAGATCCGCCGGTCTGCGTCGCGGCCAATCGCACCAGCTCATTGGTCTGGAAGTGGGCAGATGGTTCTTGCATGCCCCCGCTAGCGGGGACCACGACGACACCTGGTATCTGGGGCAGGCCCACCCCGAGGACTTCCCAGACCGTCTGACCCCATCCGATGGCAAGGGCCGCGCCGGCCTGGAGATCCAGGTCGACCAGGATTCGCTGGACTGGCTCGGCGAGTACGGCGAGGGGCGCCGACGACCGGACACCGCGCGCGATCGACACCTGTTTCAGCCCCAGGGCCTCGCAGAGGCGATCAGGGAGGTTGGTCGTATCGGACGGTGCCCTGATCTGGATCGTCACGATCCCCGTCTCGCGCGCCTCTCGGAGCAGCCGGGACACCGTCGCCGAGGATACGCCCAACTGCCTTGCGATCTCGGCCTGGGACAGCTCGGTCTCGTAGTACAGCCGCGCCACCGTGTGGGCCAACCCCGTACGCTTGCCCATCGACATGCAAGAATCCTCTGTAAGTACTTGCAGTCCTATGCTACCTTGTCGGAGGGCACACCGGTGGCGCAGTTCAGCTGGTCGGAGGCCAGCTCGCCAGACACAGACGGTGTCCTGACGCGGCTCGCCGATGACGGCCAGCCAGGGGAGGTGGATCGGAGCGAACCGACGTGTGTCTGGGGGTCGCGGCTCGTCGACCCTGAGCCCGCAACGCTTGATCGTCGCGGCCGATGGCGCCTGTGAGTCGGACGCGAGGCGGGGCACCTGAACCGCGCAGGCAGCACTTCAAACGAGCCGATCTTCTGGCACGACCTCTTGCCACCACCCGGTGAGGAGGTCAGGAATGGAAGGAGTCCAACCAGGATGCGCAGATTCAGTCTCATAGCCCTGCTGGCGGTGTGCCTGCTGGCGGTGGCACCCCTAGCGAGCGTGACCGCACAGGACGACGCTGCAGAACAGGACCTGACCATCGCTCTCGTGTACGGGATCCGAGGCGATGCCTTCTATGTGACGATGGAGAAGGGCGCGCGAGAGAAGGCCGCTGAGCTCGGAGTGGAGCTCGTCGCCGATGGACCCGCCGAGTGGAACCCTGCTGTCCAGACTCCCATCGTCGATGCCATGATCGCCAAAGGGGTCGATGCCCTCATCGCCGTGCCGAATGACCCTGAGGCGATGATCCTCCCGCTTCAGCGGGCTTTCGATGCCGGCATGCCGGTCATCACCAACGACCAGTACATCGGCGACGGCGATTATGAGAACGGGAGCGTCACATTCCCGCTCTCCTACATCGCCTCAGACAACATGGAGGGCGGCCGCATCGCCTGCCAGGCGCTCATCGATGGCATGGGAGGGAGCGGCAAGCTCTACATCCTGGCCACCACGGCCTATGTCCCGTCGGACGTCCAGCGCCGCGACGGCTGCGTCGAGGTCGTCGAGGCCAACCCCGATGTCGAGCTCGTCGGCATCGACTACACCGAGAGCAGTGCCGCCAAGGCTACCGAGCAGACCCAGGCCATGCTCCAGAAGGAGCCGGACCTCGGGGCGATCTTCGGAGCCAACCTCTTCAGTGCACAGGGTGCCGCCGCTGCGGTCAAGAACGCCAATCTCCAGGGAGTCGTCAAGGTCGCGAGCTTCGATGCTCCAGAACAGGCCATCGACGACCTGCGGAACGGCGTTGTCGACATCGTCATCGCCCAGCAGCCGGCACTCATCGGCGCGACATCCGTTCAGTACGCATATGACGCACTGACCGGCGCCGAAGCTGAGATCCCGCCGAAGGTGGCGACACCATTCGTCATCATCACGCGGGACAACGTCGATACGCCCGAGGCTCAGGCGGCCATCTACAAGAGCGAGTAGCCAGTCATCGACGAGGGCGGCGGACTTCGCTAGCGAGATTCGAGGCAATAGGTGGCCAGCTCACCGGAACCCCGACCCGACAGTGACCGTGCGTCCTCGGTGATGCGTTGGATCATGGGGCGTGGGCGGAGCCAAACAGCTCCGCCTACGACCCCAGGCACCATGCGACCACGGCACCGGAGCGTCGTTCTCCTGGGCCAGGCTTGGGCTTGGATCTTTCTTCTGGTACTGGTCGTCTTCTTCTCGGTCACGGCGGATGGCTTCCTCAGCCTGACCAACTTCCAGGCGGTCGCGGCCAACATGTCGCTGCTCGTGGTCATGGCGATCGGACAGACCTTCGTCATCATCACCGGTGGCATCGACCTGTCCACGGGCTTCGTGATGGGGCTGGCGTCGGTCGTGGCCGCCCTATTCATGCGGCGAGTCATACCTGACATGCCGCTCGGGGTCATCATCGCCGGGGGTTTCGCGGCTGCCGCCCTCACCGGTCTCGCGGCGGGAGCCGTGAACGGTGTCGTCGTCTCGAAGCTCAATGTCCCGCCCTTCATCGCGACGTTGGGCATGCTCGGCATCGCTCAGGGCCTCGCCTTCATCCTGTCGGGCGGCCCACCCGTCAGCGTCCCGATCGCTGGACTCGGGGATATCGGCAACAACTACGTCATCTACCACCATCCTGAGGCTGGCTTCAGCTTCCTCCAGCCGCCCGGGAGTCTGGAAGGGCAAGCGGCACGCCAGACCGCAGGCTATCTGCCGCTCATGCTCGTCTACTTGGGGTTGATCCTGCTGGCGGCCCATTGGCTGTTGTCCCGGACCGGCTTCGGGCAGCACGTCTACGCGATCGGCGGGAATGTCCGCGCGGCTCGGCGAGCCGGGATCCCCGTTGGGCGCAATCTCATCTCCGTATACATGCTGTCGGCAGGTCTCGCGGGCGTTGCTGGCTTTCTCTACCTCACCCGCTACACCGGCGGTGCAGCGGCCGGCGGGGAAGCCCTCCTGCTTCAGTCGATCGCGGCGATCGTCATCGGAGGTGCTTCGCTCATGGGAGGTGCGGGAACGGTCATCGGGACCTTCATCGGGGCGCTCATCATCGCGATCATCCAGAACGGGATGGTGATCCTGGGCATCGATCCCTTCTGGCAGTACGTCGCGGTCGGTGTCGTCATCATCCTTGCGGTCCTGGTCGACCAGGCGAAATCGAGACTAGCCACATGAGCAGCGTCGAGACGGTGATGAGCGATGTCGCTAGCGAGGTCGTGCTGGAGTGCCTCGCGCTGACGAAGCGCTTCGGAGGCCTGACCGCGGTCGATGGCGTGGACATGGAGCTTCGACGAGGAGAGGTCCTCGCTCTCGTAGGCGACAACGGCGCCGGCAAATCGACCTTGGTCCAGATGATCTCGGGCGAGTACCTGCCTGACGGAGGCTCGATCCTCTTGGACGGACAAGCAGTCAATTTCTCGACGCCCATGGACGCACGACGGATGGGCATCGAGACGATCTATCAGGACCTCGCCTTGTGCGAGAATCTCGATGCCGCCTCGAACATCTTCCTTGGACAGGAGATCAGGCGCCGTACGCTGGGCATCCTCCCGTCGCTGGATCGCGAAGCGATGCGTGCGGAGTCCAGCCAGGTCCTCCGGCAGCTCGACATCGCCATCCCCGATCTCACGCGGCCGATCCGACAGCTCTCAGGCGGTCAACGACAAGCCGTGGCTATCTCCCGGGCTGTCTACTGGAACGCACGCGTCATGATCATGGATGAGCCGACCGCTGCGCTCGGGGTGCCTGAGCAGCGACGAGTGTTCGACCTTGTGCGCACCCTGCGTGACCGAGGAGTGCCTGTCCTCATCATCAGTCACAACATCCAGGACGTGATGCAGGTATCCGACCGGATCGTCGTCATGCGTCGAGGACTGAAGGTCGGTGAGCTGGTCACGCGAGACACCGACGTCAACGAAGTCGTCGCGCTGATCGTCGGTGGCCCCGGCGGCGAGTCGACGGCCACGCCCGAGGCCAATGATGAGCGAGGAGCGTCGACTGTGACCAGCACGAGAGAGCATGACGAGACCGGGCGCGTTGGCGCGCTGACGACGGCCGAGCGCCGCTCATACCGCCAGTTGTGTGATGCCAACGGTCGGATGCTCGTGATCGCCTGTGACCAACGCGGCGCGATGCGCCAGGTGCTCGCAGCGACAGCGGAGGATCGGGCGGCGATCAGCAATGCCCAACTCGGCGAGGTGAAGGCGGACCTGGTCCGGCATCTGGGAAACCATGCGCCATCGGTGCTTCTGGATCCCGAGTGTGCGCTACCGCGGGTCGTCGACGAAGGGGTACTAGGGCGGGATGTCGGCCTCTTGGTGGCGATGGATGCATCCGGCTGGCAGACGAAGCCTGGGTCTCCACTCCGCTACTCGGCGGTGATCCCGGGCGTCGATGCTGCACGGGTCCGCGCGCTGGGCGGCACCGCCGCGAAGATGCTCGTGTACATGCGGCCCGACCACGAGGGTGAAGCTGGGCATGCCATCCAGCTCATCGGTAGCATCCTGGCCGACTGCCAGCGCCACGACGTCCTCCTGGTAGTCGAGATTCTCGTCTACCGACTCGAGAGTGAATTGCCGGAGGCCTACGAGCGCTTGATGCCCGAGCTCATCGTAGCCGCGGCATCACTCTCGGTCGCGGCGGGCGCGAAGGTGCTCAAGCTTCAGTACCCAGGCTCCGCTGCCGCCTGCCGCGACGTGACCGAGGCAGCGGCGGGCGCTCCGTGGGCGGTCCTCTCTGCGGGCGTGGATCACGCTACCTTCTTGGAGCAGCTCCGGACCGCCTTGGCCAATGGCGCCTCCGGCGCCATCGCCGGTCGCTCCCTTTGGAAGGACGCGGTCTCACTCGACGCTGGGGAGCGAGCGGAGCGACTCGAGCGGATCGCGCTGCCCAGGTTGCGAGAGATCCAGTCCCTGCTGGCCGACGTCCCCGCGTGATGCTGACCGTCCGGAACAGCTAGGGCGACTCCTCGATGATGTCCCTGCGTGAGGCTATCGGCATCGACCTCGGGGGCACGAATCTCCGAGTCGCCCGTGTCGACCAGGAGGGGGTGGTGACCGCGCTTCGAGCAGAGCGCGTCGGATCGAGCCGCGCCGAACAGTTGCGGCGCATCCACGCACTGACGCGAGAGCTGGCCGGGCCGGACGCACCGGATCACAGCGTCATCTCGGGCATCGGTGTCGGTATCGCCGGACGTGTCCGTCAAAGCGATGGTCACATCTTGAGCGCCGGTTTCCTCGACCTTGCGGATGAGCCCTTGCGGTCGGTCATGGAGGAAGAGCATCGGGTGCCGGTCGTCGTAGACAACGACGCCCACATGGCGATGACCGCCGAGCTGGAGGTGGGCGCAGCGAGCGGCCATCGGCACGTGGTGATGTTCACCATCGGGACGGGCGTCGGAGGCGCCATCGTCATCGATGGCGCCATCTACTACGGCAGCGGCATCGCCGGGCAACTGGGGCACATCACGGTCGCCTCATCAGGCCCGACCTGCCGATGCGGGCGCACCGGATGCATCGAGACGTTCAGCTCGGGAACCATCCTGAACACACTCATCGAAGAGGCTGGCTTGCGCGCGGATACGAGAGCCGACGACCTGCTCGCGATGGCCGAGTCCGGAGACCGGCTGGCAGCCGACGTCCTGCGGCGGTGGGCGGAGCCGCTCTCGAGGGCGATCGACAGCATCATGGCTGCCCTTGACCCCGAACTCATCGTCCTCGGCGGCGGTCTTGGGCATATCGCGAGCGAGGCGCTCAAGTCGGTGCCCATGTCGTCGGACTGGTTCCGTCGCCCGGTCGTGGAAGCTCGACTCGGTGACAGTGCTGGTGTGATCGGGGCGGCGCTGCGGGCGATGACGGTGACTGCGGCCGCAGGTGAGGGGCGGCAGCGGTCGGTCGCCCACAACCTCCGGGAGGCTTGACATGAGGCGGGCGTTGCTGATCAACGGGCCACCGGCGTCCGGTAAGACATCACTGGGGCTTCGACTGGCCGAGATGCTGCAGCTGCCGTTCCTCTCGCGCGATACCGTCAAAGAACCGCTATTCGATGTGCTGGGTGTACCCGATCGTGAGACTAACCGGGCGCTCGGTCGGACCAGCCTTGCGATCATCTGGGCCCTCATCGCGGACTTCCCCGACGGACTCGATGTCATCGTCGAAGCCTGGTTCGGGGCTCCCCCTCACGACGAAGTGATGACCGGCCTCCAGCGCGCCCGGATCAGTGAAGTGGCGGAGCTATGGTGCCATGCCCCCGGTGACGTGCTGGCCGCCCGCTACGCAGCGCGTGTCGGCCGCCGTCACCCCAGCCACCCCGATGCCTCCTACGCACCGGAGCTTGCCCGGGTCGCCCCGCAGATGGCGGCTATGGGTATCGGTCCGGTCTATGAAGTAGACACACGGGACCTCGAGCACGTCGATATTGCGGGGATCGCCCGGTGGGCGACCGAGACGTTGCGCATCTCTCGTCGACAAGGGGTAGCGAGCACGGACCCTGCGAGGCACGAGGCCGACCGGCGGTCGTTCTGACCGACGTCCCGTGCGAGGCGTGCGGCGCACCCGCAGGGTACCCGGGAGCCTTTCCTGCCACGCCAGGATCGGCGTACGAGAAGGATGGGAGGGGGGGTCTGAAGCTTTGGAAGCGCGTTAACCTTCCTGACCTGTGCTCCTCGTCGCGAGGGTCAACCTTATTTGCGGGCGGGGGAGAGGTCGCCTTTATGCACTCCATCCGGCGCCTTTGATGACCAGCCGCGAAGCGTTCGCGATGACGTCCCCCGACCTCCATGATGGCATGTGGCGACACAAGGACCTGCGTATCGCCGCAGCAGTCAAGACGACCGAGACCGGCACCCTCCTCAGCTTCAGCAACCTCGTCATCGCTGACTAGGAATCCTCCGAGTCGCTACTCCGCCAGTGGTCTGCCAGCCGGAAGGCGGCCAGGTCTTCTACGAGCGTAACCAGGCCCGAGTGGTCGTAGTCCGCACGCCCCATCGCCGCAAGGGCACGCATCGACTGCTCAACCTGGGCGGCGGCGGGCAGGGAGACGTTGATCTCGCGACCGAGCTCGAGCGCATTCTTGAGGTCCTTGAGGTGAAGGCGGATCCGGAAGCCGGGGTCGAAGTGGCCGGTCAGCATGTTCTCGCGCCGCATCTCGAGGACTTTCGTAGCGGCGAGTCCTCCTTGCAGCACATCGGCGATCCGCGCGGGATCGACCCCAGCCTTCGCACCAAGGACCAGGGCCTCGGCGACAGCCTCGATGACGATGGCGACGACCACCTGGTTGCAGACCTTCACAACCTGGCCTGCGCCCGCAGGACCTACATGGACGATCGTCTTGCCCAGCACGGAGAGGATAGGCAGTGCTCGGTCGAACGCCGTCTGATCGCCGCCGACCATGATGGACAGAGTTCCCGCGATGGCTCCCTTGTCACCGCCACTCACAGGGGCGTCAAGCATGGTGGCGCCGCCGGCGACAGCGTGGGCCGCAAGCTCGCGTGCGGTGGCTGGAGAGATGGAGCTCATATCGATCGCGAGCCAACCGGGCCGAAGCGCCTCGAAGGCTCCGCGAACTCCGGCATACACCTCGCGTACTTCCGGCGAGTCCGGCAGCATCGTGATCAGGATCTCGGTCGCCTCGGCCACGCTTCGCGGCGATGTCGCCGGAAGTGCGCCCTCGGCTGCGAGGTCGTCGACGGCCGCTCGATCCACGTCGTGGACCGTCAGGGCGTAGCCGGCGCGCAGCAGGTTGCGCGCCATCGGGCGACCCATGATCCCGAGACCGATCAAGCCCAGAGAGGGTTTGGCATCCATATTCGAGGGTTCTCCCAGCTAGCAGTCTGTGGGTGAAGTGCAGTAGCTCATCGGCAGGCGTCGCGAGTCGAGGGTGGCGGTCCGGGTCGCGGATGCCTGGCTTCGCTCGTCACGTCGGCGGCAGCAGCTGGTGTCGTGTCGGGAGTGCCTGCCGCGATCGAGCCCCGGACTCATCTGGCGAGGATGAGCGCGTCGCTCTCGGGCCACTGCAGTTCGATCTCGTCGCCGGGCGATGGCGCGGACGATGGGGCAACCTCCGCCCAGAGCTCGATCCCGTTCGCGATGCGGCACTTGACCCTTGTACGGCTGCCCACGTACACGACTTCGATCACATGGGCCGGCGAGGCGTGACACCCAGAGGGCTGGGTCGCCCCTGGGCGCGCGATGCTCACGTGCTCGGGGCGGAGCGTGATCATGACGGGACTGCCGACCGTCACTGGACCGGAGCTCAGTGTTCCCGTCGCCGTGAGGCCGCCGTCAAGGAGTACCTTGCCAACCCGGCCGGTGACGAGGGTCAGCTCTCCGGGCATCTGGTTCGTCTCGCCGATGAAGCTCGACGCGAACAGGCTCGTGGGGCGTGAGTAGACCTGCTCCGGGGTGCCGTCCTCGACAAACCTGCCGTCGCTCATGACGACGATCCGGTCTGACATCACCAGGGCCTCCTCCTGGTCATGCGTCACATACAAGAAGGTCCTGCCGAGCGTCTGCTGGATGCGACGCAGCTCTAGCTGCATCTCTTTGCGCAGCTTCAGATCCAAGGCGGCCAATGGCTCGTCGAGGAGTAGGACGCTGGGCTCCCCAACGAGTGCGCGAGCAAGCGCGACCCGCTGGGCCTGCCCTCCGCTCAGCTGGCTCGGCATCCGCTCGGCCATGCCCGGGAGGCGGACAAGCGCGAGGGCGTCGTTGACCCGCGCCGCGATCTCTTCACGACCCACGCCTCTGGTCCGGAGAGAGTAGCCGACGTTCTTCGCCACGGTCATATGGGGGAACAGCGCACCGCGTTGGAAGACCAGGTTCATGGGCCGCTTCTCCGGCGGCAAGCTCGTGATGTCCTGACCGTGCACGAGGATGCGGCCCGTATCCGGCCGCTCGAACCCGGCGATGATGCGCAGCAGTGTCGTCTTCCCGCAGCCGGAGGGCCCGAGCAACGATACGAAGGCCCCATCCGCGATCGCCAACGACACATCGTTGACTGCGCTGACGTCGCCGAAGGACTTGGTCACACCCTCCACTCGGACGGAGATGCCAGGGTCAGTCGTCATAGCTTGAGTCTCGCCCAACGTCCTGCCACGACCGTCAAGCCGATGGTGGCAACGATCAGCACCGTGGCGATGGCATTCACCGATGGGTCGATGCCTCTTCGCAGCATCGACCAGATCAAGACCGGAAGGGTCTGGTCGCTGCCGACGAGGAAGAACGTCACCACGAACTCGTCCAGGGATATGGCCATGACCAGCATCATGGACCCGATGATCGATGGTCGGATCAGCGGAAAGGTGATGTCACGAAAGGTCCGGGTGGGGCTCGCGCCCAGGTCACGGGCGGCTTCCAGCATCGATAGATCGAAGCCATCCATTCGCGCATTCATCGTCAGGATCACGAACGGGAGACCGATCAGGGCATGGCCGATGATGGCAGTCGTCAGGTTGAGGCCGACGCCAAACCACAGGAAGAACACGGTCAAGGCGATGCCGATCAGGAGGCCTGGGAAGACAGCGGGCAGGAGTGAGATACCCGAGGCTGCGCTACGCGCCCTCCTTCGGACCCCGACAAGGCCCAGCGCGAATAGCGTGCCCAGCACCGCCGCAACGAGTGCGCTCACTGCGGCAGCGATGACGCTGTTCCTGAGAGCTGGCATGAAGCGCGAATCGGAGAACGCCTGCTCGTACCAGGTCAGCGAGAAGTCGGTCGGCGGGAATGCGGACCGTGGCGATGTAGAGAACGAGAACACCACCACGAGCGCCAGCGGAGCGAACAGATAGAGCATCATCAGGCCAACGAACACCGCAGACCCGACGTTGCGTGGGCGCCGATCGAGGCCCGGCAGCCTGGTCAACGGAATGCGAGCCTCATGACCAGCGTGACAAGCCCGTATACCAGCAGGATCACGGCCATCAACACAAAGGCCAGGGCGGCTCCGAAGGGCCAGTTCGCCGCGAGCGTGAACTGGGATGTGACCAGGTTGCCGAGCATCAGCCCACTCGTGCCCCCGACGAGCGATGGCGTTACATAGTCGCCGGCCGCGAGCACGAAGGCGAACGCAAACCCTGTCATGAGGCCGGGCAGCGTCAGCGGGAGGGTAACGGTGCGATGCATACGCCATCGGCCCGCGCCCAGGTCACGCGAGGCCTCGAGCAGATCTGGCTTGAGATTCTGCATGGAGGAGAAGATCGGCAGCACTGCCAGCGGAACCAGGAAGTTGGCGAGGGTCAGAGTCACAGCAAATCGGCTGTTGAGCAGAAACGTCAGGGGTTCGTCCACGAGCCCCAGGCCGACCAGGGTCTTGTTGACGATCCCCTCATTGCCCAGGATCGTCCGCCACGCATAGATCCTGACGAGGTATCCGCCGAAGAGGCTCAGCAGCACCAGGAAGAACAGGGCTTCACGGTGTCGCGTAAACACGAAGGTAGCGATGTATGCGAGTGGCCAAGCCATGAGGAGCGTGATTACGGCCGTGACGAGGCCCACGGCGATGGTGTTGAACAGGACTCCACGGTAGAGCGGGTCACCAACCGACTCCGCGTAGTTGCTGAGATCGAAGGCAGGGACGACATCGAATCCTTCGGTCCGAAAGACGCTCATCGCAAGCAGGATGAGTAGCGGGATACCGAAGAAGGCAACGAGATACAGACTCGTGGGGGCCAGTAGGCCGACGCGTCGCATCTCAGTCGTCCCTGCCAGGCATTGGTCCAGGCCTATGCCTTGAGACTGCTCCAGACCTTGGCCCAGTCCGCCGGGGCGGCGCAGGCCGGATCATCGGTCGGAGGGACATAGACCGGGATCTTCACGGGGGAGTCCGGATCCTCCACGATGGTGTAGTCATAGAGTTGCTGCATCTCGGGTGAGAGCAGCTCATAGGCCTTCTCGTTGGCCACGCCAGAGGCCAGGTTGGTCGCGAGCTGGGCGTTCATCTCAGGGCTCAGCATCAAGTTCGTGAAGGCATATGCGGCTTCGATGTTCTCGGCTGTCGTGGGGATCACGTAGCTGTCCGACCATCCTGCGTTCATGCCCGGGATGGTCGCGTACTCGAGGGTCACGCCCTTCTCGGCCGCCATCCCGAGCATGGCCTCCCACCCTTGGGGTGCCATGTCAGCGTCGCCCCGCACGAGGTAGTCAGCGAGCTCACCGAACGATCCAGCGATCGCCACTCCATTCTTGATGGCAGGTCGAAGCGCTTCGCCGACCTCCTCCAGTTCCTCCACTGTCAAGCATGACGGGTCAGGGTGACCAAGTGCGCCGGCGAAGACCCACAGGGGATAGTAGGGGTCGTCGAGCCACACGAGCCGTCCGCTCCACTCCGGGTCAGCAAGCTCGAGTGGGGACGCGGGAAGCTCGGAGACCTTCTCCGGGTTGTAGACAGTCGGACCATCGCCCCACAACATCGGGATCGCAACGATGCGTCCTTCGCTGTCCTTTGCCCAGTCCACGTCCTTCAGGACCTGGAACAGGTCGGCAGCATTCGGGATCTTCGACAGGTCCAGCGGCGTCAGCAGGCCGGCGTCCACGAGGACCGGCAGATAGCCGTTGTTGACAGAAGCAACGTCGATCACGCTGCCGAGCTTGGCTTGGGCGATGACCATGTCGCTCTGCGGCGTGGACGTCACGTTCAGCGTCAGGTTGTTCTCTTCCAACCATGCCTTTGGCAAGTCGCCGCCGTCCTCGCCCTCGAAGCCCATCCAGTTGATGGTGCCTCCAAGCTCGGGCGCCGGGGTCGAGTCCTGGGCGATGACGGTAGCGCCGACCAAGCTCGCGACGATGACCGCGCCGATCGACAGTGCCAACGTCCTGGCTCGGACAGGCCGACGCGTCGGCCGGGTCTCACTGGTTCCTGATGGCGTGAGGAGCTGGCTCATTCTCATTCCTCCATAGGGCCTATGAGCGTGCTGTTGTCATGGCGCTTGGTCGGGACGCCAACCATGAACCAGAATGCCGAGGGCGCTGACACATGGTCAGACTGCGACATCCTGGGCGGACCACGATATCTGGGCGGGACTGAGTGGCTCTCCGCCCTGGACGACCAGGTCGATCGCCCGGAGGTTCGCTAGGTCCTCCAGAGGGTTTGCGCGGAGGACGATCAGGTCAGCCCTCCTGCCTGCTTGGATCGCACCGAGCGAATCAGACAGGCCGGCCGCTCGGGCGGCGGCGCCTGTCGCAGCCGTGATGACCTCTAGCCGTGAGAGCCCGCAGTCCTCGAGGTTCGCCAGCTCGCGGTGGAGCTGGATGCCTCCGTACTGCATGTCAGTGCCTGGGAGGACCACGCCGCCCAGACCGTGGAAGCGCCGCACCCACTCGTACCTGTTGTCAAGAGCGGCCTTCCAGTAGTAGGCATCCTCAGCAGACCACGTACCGTTCATCTGGTCAGCGAGCTCGCTGAAGACGCTGTGATCGGCTGCGTCGAAGTGGCGGAGAAAGTCCTGATCCTCCTCCAGCTCGCTGCGTCCGATCCCTGCCAGGTAGTTGGTGATGACGAAGGTGGGGCAATAGGCGACTCCTTTCGCGGCCATGGTCTCGAGGATCGGCATCGTCAGGTCCCAGTCCACATGCGTCCAGGCACGAGCCAGGAGGGCGAGTCGATCAGGCACCGGGCACGGCCGGGTCAGTTCCTCGGCCGGATAGGCGCGGCTGGCGAATATCCGGGATGTGTTGTCGAGCTGATCGACGCCCAGCTCGGCGCACTCCGCCCCGTCGGTCTGCCACGACTGGCCAACCACCGGACGGTCTTGTTCATGTGCGACCTCGACGATCGCTCGCAGCGTTCGTCCAGTGATGCCCTGGACGAAGAAGAGCCCGTCCAAGCCGTTCATCGATAAGCAAACCCCGGGCGACCGCGCGGGCGTCCTCTGGGCCATCGATCACGCGGGCCCACTGAGGCCAGGAAGCGGGCGCTGTATCGAGCATTGGTCCGAGATTCAGGATGCGCGGTGCTGGGCAGCCCGTGCTCGCAAGCCGCTGCCGCAACTGCGACACCGAGGACGAGTCGATCCCTCCGAAGCGAACGGTCGTCACACCGTTATGCAGGTACGACCGCATGTCAGCTTCGAGCGTGGTGTGAATGTGCAGATCGAAGAGGCCAGGGATCACTGTCCGGCCCGCCGCAGCCAGCCGCGCGCCGTTCCAGGCTGCCGTCACTGGCGTAGGCGGCCCGACGTACTCGATGACTCCGTCGACCACGAGGATCGTGAGGCCCTCCTGAGGAGCGGCACCCGTACCGTCGATCACGACGGCATCCTCGACCAGCAGGCCGTCCGGCTGCCTTTGTACATGTACCGAAGCGTGGCCCCGGCCTTCAGTCAGCGCCATATGTGACCGTCATTCCGCCGTCGACCATGATCGTCGCACCGGTGACGAACGAGGCGCGGCTGCTGCACAGGAAAGTCGAGACCTCGGCGACTTCGCGAGGTTGGCCCACCCTCCCGAGGCAGCTGATCGCTGCTGCTTTGGCCATTCCGCTCTCGGGTGTGTGTCCCGGCACGGAGTAGGCCGTATGAAGGCCAGGCGTCTCGATCGACACCCGGGACGACGACATTCGCCCGGATGCCCGAGGCGCCGAAGTCGACGGCGATGGACCTGATCAGTCCGATGACTCCGTGTTTGCTGGCGTTGTAGGCGACATTGTGGCCGCACGCGCGAACCGCGCAGTCAGATGAGACAGCGATGACCACGCCACCCCCACGGCGGATCATGGATGGTACGCACGCACGGGCGGAGAGGAATGCTCCCCTTAGATTGGTGGCCAGCATCCGGTCCCACTCCTCCGGGGAGGTGGTCAGCAGGTTGCCCCACGGGTACATGAGCGCTGCGTTGGCGAACAGGAAGTCGATGCCCCCGAATTCCTCTTCGGCCCTGCGGGCGAAGGCGAGGCAGTCCTCCTCCCGGGAGACGTCACCAGCAAACCAGGACGCTGCGGACCCGCGACGCTGGATCCCGTCGGCGGCAGCAGCGATCTTCTCGGGGTCGCGGCCCACCACCAGGACAGCTGCTCCCCGTTCGGCGAACGCCTCCGCGGTCGCCAGGCCGATCCCGCCACCTCCTCCGGTGACGACGACGGCCTTCCCTGCGAACTCTCGGTACTCGATCTCCATCACTCCCTCACGTTCTGGGGTGAGACATACGTCTACGGTGCGACCACCCCGCCTGGGTACCGCTCGAACACTTTGGGGTCGTGCAGAGGCAGAAGGTGAGCGCTCACCGCCCGAACCCGACGGTAGGCAGTCTCCGCTTCCTCCATGCTCTCGAGCAGGCCGATGGGGCGTGCCGACTCGACGTTCTCGTAATAGAAGAAGGCGTCTGAGACCGATACCGTCCCGACAGCGGTATCGATGTCTATGACGATCGAAGCGCGATGGTGCGCCCCAGCCCACCAAGTCCTCAGGCCCGGCGCGATCTCATCCTCGTCAGACAGCAGGCGTACGCGATCCCAAGCCTCCACCATCAGGGTGGAGAGCAAGCTCCGGGAGAACGAACGCCAACGTCGATCATGGGGGTGAGCATGCGTGGTATGGAAGTGGACCCAGCCACGGCGAGACATGCAGATCTGCGCCCGCTCGAACAGGTCGACTCGACCCGTTGCGTACGTCTCCAGGGGGGTCAGGATGACGTGGGTGACCTCATCCGGTGTGACACCGGCCGACCCCAATGCGGCGACCAGATCCTGTTGTGGCCCCCTCACCAAGCTCCCGCGCTCGCCCGCTGGACGTGCGAACTCGAGGTCGGGGAATTCCTTGTGGAGCTCATCGAGCCTCAGCGGCGGCGCCGTGTTCACCAGGGCGGTAACGTCGCCTCCGCGAATCAGCACCGCCTGGAACTGCAGCGGATACCACTCGTCCCAAGCGTCCATCCAGAAGAGCTGGGGTCCTCTGATCTCTGACGTGCCAACGTCGAGGGACCTGACGCTGTACTCCATGGCCGGCTCCCCTTGTTGTGCGAGTGCTCAGTGGTACGAGAGATGGCGACCTGGTCGGGACCCCGTGTGCTGGCCACGATCCACGACAAGTGCCCCGTTGACGAACACGAAATCGACGCCGCTCGCGTACCCGGGGGGTGAGAGCCTCTCAGCGATATGAGGCAGGTCTACGACCGCGACGTCAGCGAATGCTCCTGGGCGAACCACTCCCCGGTCGACCAGCCGGTACCGGTCCGCTGGCAGACCCGTCATCTTCCAGATGAGCTCCTCGAGTGGGAGCACGGCAAGCTCGACGCCGTAGCGAAGCAGATAGTGGATATGCGCGGCATAGGAGATCGGATTGCGGAACGCGCGCCCCATCGCACCGTCTGCTCGGGTGCTCATGGTATCGGCGGCCAGTAGGAACAGCGGATGGCGCACCATGGCGACGAGATGATCCTCGGTGAAGAGGTCACCGATCATCCACACGCTGTCGAACTGCGGCCCCGCCCCCTCGAGGACGTCAAGATAGGCGTCCCAGGGGCCTGTCCCCCTGATGTCGCCGATCTCGGTGAACGTCAGCCCTACGTACTCCGGGTATGTGGGAGAGGTGAGAAGCCGAGCTCGGCTCCAGTCGCCCCGGTGCAGGAATCGCCAGTAGCGATCGACGTCCCGCAGGACCCTCCTTCGAACTTCCGGGTCACCCAGCCGAGAGGCGGCATCCATGGCCCCGGACTCGAAGAGCCACGGTGGCAGGACGTTCGCCATCAAGCCGATGCCGAACGTGAACGGCGTCGTGTCGGCCATGACGTCGAGGCCAGTTCCTCTTGCGTCCTCGATCATCGCAACCGCTCGCTCCCAACCGTCGGGCGGCGCCCCGGTTTCATAACGAACGTTCAGATGGGATACCTGACCGCGGACGCCGCTCAGGCGAACCACGTCAAGGAACTCGTCGACCGCCTCGATGAGGGCACTGTCGCGGTTGCGGATGTGGCTGGCGTAGAACCCCTCGTGTTTGGCGACGACGCGAGCGAGGTCGGTGAGTTCCGCAGGGTCTGCTCCCCGACCGGGCTCGTACTCGAGCCCGGTCGATAGGCCGATGGCTCCGTTGTCCATCGCCTCCTCGAGCACCTTGACCATCAGACGGCGGCGATCGCTGTGGGGATCGATCGTGAGCGCCGAATGCAGGGCGTTGTGTCCCACGAACCAGGCGAGGTTCGCCGAGATCCCTTCGTCAGCGATGACTCGCTGATAGTCCATGAGGCTCGACCAGTCGACCTCACCTGAGTAGCCATAGGTACGAAGCTGGTCGAGGACAGGCCCGCGCTGTTGCGGGCTAGGGGGGCGTTCCCGAGACCGCAGTTCCCGACGACTTCGGTCGTCACGCCCTGCCGTACGGTGCTTTCGAACCCCGGATTCGCCAGCACCGTCAAGTCGCTGTGGCTGTGAGCGTCGATGAATCCGGGCGTGACGATCTTCCCGGTGACGTCGAGCCGCCTGGCAGAGGCAGCCGCGGCCAGATCTCCGACCGCCGAGATGCGGTCACCCTGGATCCCAACATCCGCACGGCTGCGCGCAGCGCCTGAGCCGTCGATCAGCGTACCGCCTTCGAGGATCCAATCCAGCACTGGGGGCTCCTTGTGCCGACTGATAATATCAGATGATAAGATGCTGACAAGCCTATATGCACGACGACACGCCCGATCACGGGCTCGAACAGCACGAGGGGCTTAGAACGGTGAACGCACGTCAGGGATGGGACAGATCGCGCCTCACCCTGCTGCCACTTCGATCTGATCGCCGTCGCGCCGACGAAGCGTTCGATACGCACGGGCAGCAGGTGGTATGAGTGCGATGTCGACGTCGCCGTTGACCGAGAGTGTCCGGATGACGGCGACGGAGTTCTGGAATGACGGGCCGTCCGTCGTCGAGCTCGACGAGTCCGTGTCGCGAGGTGCCGTGGGTGCGACGTCGAACCCGTTCCTCATCCTCGGCGAGTTGGAGCGAGACCGGGACCACTGGGAGGCGCGGGCCAATGCACAGCGGCGAGAACACCCGACCTGGTCGATCGCTGACATCACCTGGGCCCTCTACGAGGAGGTCGCCTGCCTAGCCGCACGGACGCTGCTCCCGGTGTACGAGCGGGAGGCGCGGCGCGAGGGCTATGTCTCTGTGCAGGTCGACCCCACGCAATACGCGAACCCAGAAGCCATGGTGCAGCAGGCGATAGCTCTCAGCGGGATCGCCCCGAACATCCGGGTCAAGCTTCCGGTGACGAAGGCGGGCATCTCCGCGATCGAAGAAGCCACCCGCCTGGGGATCACCGTCACGTCGACTGTCTCATTCTCAGTGGCGCAAGCAGTGGCGACGGCTGAGGCGATAGAGCGCGGGCTCCGGACACGCTCCGAGGCCATGCCTGACGCACCCAGACTTTGGCCCATCTGCACCATCATGGTCGGCCGGCTCGATGACTGGCTGCGAGTGCAAGCAGAGCGCGATGGTCTCGACATCGACCCGGGCTGGATCGACTGGGCGGGGGTCGCTGTGATGAAGAAGGCCTACCAGATCTTCCGCGAACGCGGGTACCGCACCAGGCTCCTCGTCGCAGCGTATCGAAATGCCTACCAGTGGAGTGAGTTCATCGGAGGGCGTCTGTCGCTCACGATCCCGTATCCGTGGCAACAACGCTTCCATGCTTCTGAGGTGGCAGTCCGATCACGCATAGACGATCCGGTCGACCCGGTGATCATGGAGGGCCTGGCAACGGCCTTCCAGGACTTCCGACGAGCCTACGCGGAGGAAGGCCTCACACCTGATGAGTTCGACTCCTTTCCCCCCACGGTGCGCACGCTGCGTGCCTTCACCAAGTCCTACTACGACATGCTGGCGCTGGTGACCAACTTCCTCCTGCCGGATCCGGATGCACTGGATCGCGGAGTACAGGGCGCATCACTTGGAGGACTCGGATGAACCACATGACTGGTCCCGGCGACAAGGCTGCCGTGCTGCGCACATGGCGATCGATGCCGGTGGCGGACCGAGCCGAGGGGATCTACATCTACGATGTCGCGGGCAAGCGGTACATCGATGGTGCCTCGGGCTCGTCCGTGGTCGTCAACCTCGGTCACGGGGTCAAGTCGATCAGGGATGCCATGTATGCACAAATGGAGAAGGTCTCCTTTGCGGCTCCACACGTGTTTGCCAATGAGCCGCTCCTGGAACTCGCCAAGGTTGTCGCGGAACGCGCCCCCGGGGAGCTCAAGAACAACTGCCGCGTCTGGTTCACGTGCACCGGAACCGACGCCGTCGATGATGCCATGCGACTCACCCGGCAGTACTTCGTATCGAAGGGCAAGCGCTCGAAGACACTGTTCATCGCTCGTTGGCAGGGGTTCCATGGCAACAACCTGGCCGTGACCGGGATGCACGGCACCACGCCTCGTCGGCGCATGTACGTCGGGATGAACATCAACAGCCCACACATCCCGCCAGCGAACTGCTACCGGTGTCCTTACGAGATGACGCGTGCGACCTGTCAGCTCAAGTGCGCACGGGCCCTGGAGACCGAGATCAAGCAACAAGGCGAAGAGAACGTCGCGGCCTTCGTAGCAGAACCCGTCGTTGGCGCTGCCCTCGGTGCGGTCCCGGCCCCCGACGGCTACTTCCAGGTCATCCGCGAGATCTGCGACAAGTACGACGTGCTCTTCATCGCTGACGAGGTCATGACCGCATGGGGTCGGATCGGACACTCGTTCGGCATCGAGGACTGGGGGGTCACCCCCGACATCATCGCCACCGCGAAGGGACTGACCGGCGGGTACGCGACCCTGGCTGCCACGATCGGGCGCGAGGACATCTGGCAGTCTATCGAGGACACGGGTACCCCGTATCTCGCGGGCCACACCATGGACCTCAATCCCGTCGCCTGCGCGGCGGCACTCGAGGCCATCGCCTATGCGGAGGAGAACGACCTCGCTCGGAACAGTCGCGAGACGGGTGCCTACCTTCTAGATCGCCTGCGGGAGCTGCTGGCGTTCGACATCGTCGGCGACGTCCGCGGCAAGGGGTTGATGTGTGGTCTCGAACTCGTCAAGGACAAGGAAACGAAGGAGCCGTTCGACCCCAGTTTGCACGCGAGTGCTCGGCTCCAGGAAGAAGCGATGGAGCGGGGTCTGATCCTGTTCTCCTGTTTCGGCGCTGCCGAGGGCACGGCGGGCGACATGATGCTCGTCACGCCGCCCCTCATCACCACGCCGTCGCAGGTCGACGAGCTCATCGCGATCCTGAAGGCATCGATCGAGGCCGTACAGCAGACCCTGTTGCAGACGCACTAGTGCGGAGTGCCATGCCGTCCGCTCAGTAGCTGCGGGCCACGGCCGAGGGGACAGAGGACGTCCGAAAGCCAAGGCAGGCTGGGGACGAATGGAGGCATGCAGATGACCACGCATCAACGCGTCGTTGGTCTCGTCGGGCTTGGCCAGATGGGTGGCTCGATGTGCCGAACCCTTCTTCGCGAGGGGTGGCAGGTGGTGGCATGGGATCCGGCAGGGCCGGCGATGGACGTCGCGTCGAGGTCCGGAGCGGTACTGGCCTCCGATCCGAGTGACGTCGCCTCGCGGGCTGACATCGTCATCATCTCCGTGCCCGATGTGCAGGCGGTTCGAATGGCGGTCTTCGGTGACCGAGGACTAGTGCGTGCAGGTCGCACCGGAACGCTCATCGTCGATACGTCGACCCTGCTGGCGACCGACGCACGTACTCTCGCGACCGACCTGGCCACCTATGGCGTGGCGTTTCTCGATGCACCCGTTAGCGGCGGCGTCCGCGGTGCCGAGACGGGCCAGTTAGCGATCATGGTCGGAGGATCGGCCGCCGACTTCGAACGGGCGCTTCCGGTACTCCAGTGCCTGGGCAAGGCTGTCGTCCACTGCGGTCAGGTCGGAGCCGGCCAGATCGCGAAAGCATGCAACCAGCTCGTTGTCATGGCGACGCATGCCTCGATCGCCGAGGCACTGGTGCTTGCCCAAGCCTCTGGCCTCGATCCGTGGCGTGTCCGTGAGGTCCTGATGGCTGGCTACGGGGCTAGTCCCATCCTCGAGATCCAAGGCCCTCGGATGCTCACACGCGATTTCGTACCCGGTGGCCGAGCGCGCTTCCACCTCAAGGACATCGTCGCGATCGAGCAGTTGGCCGGCGACGCGGACCTCGAGCTGCCGGTGTTCGGAGCCGCTGCCCGCCAATTCGAACGCCTCGTGGAAGCTGGAGGAGGGGACCTTGACAACTCGGCTGTGGTCACCATGGTTGGACAGCCCGTCTCTCAGCCTGAAGCGTTGAGCGTGGACGATGTCTGACCTTGAGTCGTTCGATCTCACCGGCCGCACCGCACTCGTTACCGGCGCGGCACAGGGCATCGGATTCGCCCTCGCTCGTGGCCTTGGACGAGCCGGGGCCTTCGTAGTACTGAACGACTGCAACGAATCCCAGCTCGAAGTGGCGCTTGCCCAGTTGCGGGAGCAGAACCTTCAAGTGGCGGGATGTGCCTTTGACGTGGGTATCCCGGATCAGGTCCGAGCCGGCGTGGCCGCCGCCGAGGAGAAGGGGGGGCCGATCGAGATCCTCATCAACAATGCTGGGGTTCAGCACCGCGCGAGCCTGGAGGACGTGGCAATCGAGGCGTGGAACCGGGTCATCGATGTGAATCTCACGGGTGTATTCCTTGTCGGCCAGGCGGTGGCGCGTCGGATGATCGAGCGTGGCCACGGCAAGATCATCAACGTCGTGTCGGTGAATGACGAGTGCGCGCGCCCCGGCATTGCGCCATACGTGGCGACAAAGGGCGCCGTCAAGATGCTCACTAAAGGGATGTGCGCCGATTGGGCACGCTTTGGCATCCAGGTCAACGCTATCGGACCGGGCTACTTCGTGACCCCCATGACGCAGCCCCTTCACGACGATGCCGTCTTCGACGCCTGGATCCGGTCCCGAGTGCCTGCTGGCCGATGGGGCGACCTCGAGGACCTGATCGGTCCGGCCATCTTTCTGGCATCGCCCGCGTCAGACTTCGTAAACGGTCAGATCCTGCATGTGGATGGTGGACTGCTTGCCGTGATCTGAGTGCTAGCCAGTGAAGGCGCGAAAGGTGTGGAGCTCACAGTATCGTCAGGGGCGGCACAGTATGTGGATGATCCCGCCACTCCCGTCTACTAGGCAAGGACTGCAATGACAGAACGAGGCAACCCAGGTCCCGGTGCGACGTCGCCGGTTCCGCGCGCTCAACCTCCCTCCGATGCAGCGCCCGGCGTTCACGCGCCGGGGTCGCGTGTGGCGTTGTCCCTGGGGCCTGTTGATCGGGGCGGCACTCTCTCCGACCGCGTTGCTGACCTGATCATGGAACGGATCCTGACCCTGGGCCTCCAACCCGGTGACCGCCTGCCATCGGTCCGAGAGCTCGAGGTCGACCTACAGGCTTCTCGAACGGTCGTGCGGGAAGCGATCCGGTCCCTCGCTGGGCGTGGTGTGGTCCGGATACAGCCGGGTAGCGGGCTCTACGTCGCAACGGCGACTGGCTCGGCAGCGAGAGCGTCCGTCAACATGCTCCTCCGCGGGAGCTTCGTCGTTCGCTACGACAAAGTGAAGCAGATACGGCGCATCCTCGAGGTGCCCATCGCCGGTTTCGCCGCGGCTCACGCGCAGCCAGATGACTTGGCGGCGATCGAGGAGGCCCTGGAGCGTCAAGCGGCCGCGGACCAAGACGAGGAAGTCGCTTCGGTGGCCGACGTCGACTTCCATCTGCGCATGGCCTACGCGACACACAATGAACTCTTCCCCCTGTTGCTCGACTCGATGGGTGACATCATGCTGGAGACCCGCCTCCTCACCCTGAAGAAGGAGGGCTACTTCCAGCAGGGAGTGGAGGACCATCGAGCCTTACTGGCAGCGATCCAGACTCGAGATCCCGCTCGGGCACGGCGGCTGATGCGGGAGCACCTTGCCAACTCCGAGCTCTTCATGCAGGGCATCGATACCCCTCTGAGGCACGCGCCCCCAAGTCGCTGAGCGCCGGCCAGCTGCGCTTTGGTCTCAGCGCGACCGAAGTCTTGGTTCAGGCCAAGACGCCCGCCTCCTGATGGATCGCCGTCAAGAGGTTGGCCTCGGAGAGCACATCACCGGCGTCTCGATCGAGCACCTGGATGAGGGCGCCATGGGCGAGCACGGCCACGCGGTCCGCGATGCGACCCAGGTCCCCCAGTTCAGACGAGACCACGATGACGGCCCCGCCCTCATCGGCGAAGCGGCGCACGTGACCGAGTAGATCACGACGTGAGCCGATGTCGATGCCGGCGGTGGGGTCGTCGAGCAAGAGCACGTTCGGGCTGCGTGCCAATGACCGGCCCACGACGACCTTCTGCTGGTTGCCGCCGGACAGGAACTCGATGAGCTGGTGCTGGCCGGATGTCTTGACACCGAGGCGGTCGATGAGTCCCTCGCTGGCCGCGGTCGCAAGAGACTCGCTGATAAGGAAGTGCTGTGCCATGCGTTCCCATACCGTCATCAGGAGGTTGGCTTGTACTGACTGCCCGACGACCATGCCCTGTCGTCGACGGTCTTCTGGCACGTAGGCCACCCCGCGCTTCAGTGCCTCCGAAGGGGAGCCCAAGCGCGTCTGCTCGCCGTTGCGGATGAGTGTGCCGCGCGCCTCAGGCTCGAGGCCGACGATCGAGCGTAGGAGCGACGTTCGCCCGCTCCCGAGCAGCCCCGCGACACCGACCACTTCGCCGGGATGTACCACCAGGTCGACGTCGACCAATCGGCCGCCGAGCGACCAGCCATGCACCTCGAGCGCCGCCCGCCCGGAACGGTCGACCGGCGGCCGTGCCTCACCCTTGTCCTGGCGGTCGGCCGCGCTCGTGCCGGTGATCGCGTCGACCAGGCTCTCGAGGTCCAGGTCGGCCGCGGGGCCGGTCAACTGGAGCCGTCCGTCGCGCAGGACCGTGATCATGTCACAGACGGTCAGCACCTCCTGCAGATGGTGCGAGATGTAGATGATCGAGACGCCCTGCTCTTTGAGCACGTCGATCGTCTTGAAGAGCGTCGCCACTTCGGCCTGCGAGAGCGACGCCGTGGGCTCGTCGAGGATGAGGATCGATGGTGATCTCGACATCGCCTTGGCGATCTCCACCAGCTGCTGTGACCCCACGGGCAGCGACCCAACGTTCGCATCCGGGGCGATGTCGACCCCGAGGCGGTCGAGGAGCTCTCGGGTCCGGCGGACCGTGGCTCGGTCGTCGATGAAGGCGCGGGCGCGTCGGGGTTCGGCGTTCAGGAAGACGTTCTGTGCCACGTTCAGCGTCGGGATGAGGCTGAACTCCTGGAAGACCATCGCCACCCCGACGTCCCGAGCGTCTGTCGTCGAGTTCAGCTCCACGACATTGCCGTCGACCTCAAGCGAGCCTACGTCTGGGGCATGGACACCGTTGATGATCTTGACCAACGTCGATTTGCCGGCGCCGTTCTGGCCGAGGAGGCCATGAACCTCGCGCTTGCGAAGGGCGAAATCGACCTCGTCGAGCGCCTGGACACCGCCGAAGGCCTTGCTCACGCCCGAAGCGCGCAGGACGATGTCCGCAGCCGAGCTCGTCGGCACTATGTGCGGGCCTCACGCAGGCTGAGCGCGACCGCGATGATGATGATCACGCCGCGGGCCACGAGTTGCTCAGAGACCGAGAGACCCATCAGCAATAGGCCGTTGTTCAAGACGCCCATGAGCAGCGAGCCCATGAGCGCACCGATGATCGAGCCCTTGCCCCCGAACATGCTCGTGCCACCGATGACGGTGGCCGCGATGACGGTCAGGAGGTCGGCCTCGCCGAGCGTGTAGCGCGCGCCCTGCAGGCGACCCGCGTAGAGCATGCCCGCGAACGCGGCCGTGCCCGCGCTGATCATCAGCACGGCGATCTTGGTGCGGTCCGTGTTGATGCCACTGAACATCGCCGCCACCTTGTTGCCACCAGTGGCGAGCACCTGGCGCCCGAAGGGTGTATGTCGGAAGACGACGTGGAATACCACCAGGAAGATGAAGGTCCACACCAGCAGGCTTGGGATCGGGCCAAAGTCGCCGGACCCGAACAGCTGCGCGTAGGTCTTGTCGGTGATCGGTACCGGCTCGAGGTCGGTGATGATGCGCGCGAGGCCGACGAGGATGGTCATCGTGCCCAGCGTCACGAGGAACGATGGGATGCGGATCTTCGTCGTCAGGAGACCGTTGACCAGGCCGATGAGGAGGCCGACAGCCAAGGCACCAGCGATGGCGACGGCGATGTTGGTCTCGCGCAGCAGCACGGCGACGACCATGGCCGAGAGCGCCACCGTCGAGCCGATGGAGAGGTCGATCTCTCCGGCCGAGAGCACGAAGGTCATGCCGAAGGCCATGATCGAGACCATCGCGGTCTGCCGAGCGATATTGGCGAAGTTGTCTGGCGTCAGGAATCCTCGGTCCTGGAGGGCGATGGCGAAGAAGCCCACGACGAGGAGGAAACCCACATAGACGATGAGGTTGTCCGGCCGTGCGGCGACGATGCGCCGCCACACGGCCGGATCGGTGGTTCCGGCGCCCGAGGTGTCAGGCGTGCTCATCGTTCTTCGAGTGCTGGTCGAGCGACGGAACCAGGTTCACTAGCAGTCTTCCTCCAGCGCCGATGCGATCTCGTCGGAGACATCGACGCCGACGTTCGTGGACCAGGTCTCGGCCAGGTTGTCACGTGTCATCGCCTGGGCTTCCACGGTCACGAAGGGCGGGACCTCCTTGCCCAGGAGTGCCTGCGCCGCCAGGTCCGCCATGACCTTGCCCTCTTCATACGGCCAGTCAAGCGATGCCCCGTAGTAGTTGCCGCATTGGGCCATGTCGAGATCGTTGGTGGCGTCGAGGTCGTAGGCCACGACCTTCACGTCGCTCTTGCCGGCCTCACGTAGCGCTGAGATGACACCCTGCGCGGCCGCACTCCAGGCCACGTAGATGCCATCAATGTCTGGGTTCTGAACGAGCATCGCCTGCGCGATCTCGTAGGTGCTGGCTTCGTCGGTGAAGCCCTGCTCGGCCACGATCTCGATGTCGGGATAGAGCTGCTCGAGGGCGGCCTTCGCGTACGTGTCGCGGTTGTTCGTCACGTAGTAGACCGCGTCATGGAAGATGAAGCCGACTTGGCCCGCACCACCGATGGCCTCGGCGAGTAGCTCCGCGGCCTTCTTGCCCATCTCGAAATGGTCGCCAGTGACGATCGAGGCGTAGTCCTCACCTGGGACGAAGTTCTCGACGCCGTTGTCGACGAAGACGATGACCGTGCCCGCGTCAGCCGCTGGCCGGAAGGCCTGGGTGCCCGCGACCGGGTCGACCGGCAGGCTCAGGATGACGTCCGGCTGGAGCGCCATGGCGGTCTCGATATCGGTCTGCTGGCGAGCCGGGTCGAAGTCGGCTTCCGCCTCGGCCACGACATCGATGCCAAGCTCCTCGAACCGCTCCTTGGCACCCTTGGTCAGGGCGTTGTACCACGTGCCGGCCCCTGCCCACATGAGGGCGGCGCTGTAGTCACCCTCCTGGATCTGGGCGATCTCCTCGTCTGTCAGCGCAGGGATGTCGGTCACCGACGTGCTCGGCTCGCCGTTCGGCCCGACCGTCGCTGCGTCGAGATCGATGGCATCTTGTGCCACCACCGGCACCGCTAGCGAGGCGGCCAGCACCGTGCTGAGCGCCATGGCGGCTGCTCGCTTGTTCATCATGGTTCCTTCCTCCTTGTCGGTCCGCTATGCCACGCCCTCGACAGACCGGCCGTCATTGGCGTCATAGGCGGCGCCAAGGCGTACGGTCCCGTCGTGGTTCCTGAAGAGAGCTTGCGTCCGTGCCCGAGTCACGAAGACCTGGGGCCGGAAGCAGAACACGACCGTGTCACCGACTCGCACGTCATGGCCTGCGGGGAGGTGCAGCACGGCGTAGTAGTGGATGGCGCCGTCGGGAGCCATCTCGGCTGGATAGACCTGATCGAGGATCGCCTCGTCACGGCCACAGAAGGCACGCAGCTCATACTCGCCAATGACCTTGTCGATGTACAGGCCGGCGCCGAAGACGTAGGCGTCGTCACCGTCGAAGTGCGACACCTCCGAGACGTACACGATCGCCGGGATCTCCGGGGCGTCGTCGTCGAAGACCATCAGGGGAGTGGTGCCATGCAGGCCGTTGCCGGGCTCGGCATGCGTAGCGCCGGCATCGGCCAGCAGCTTGAGCGCACCGGACGAGGTCGTCCCGGGGGCGTTGACCTGTTCGATCCCGAAGCCAGCGCGCCGCAGTCGCTCGGCAGCTTCGACCACGGTGTCCAGGTTAGGAGTCGTGGTCAGTCGACGATTCTCCCTGTCGGCGAGAAGGGCCGGGAAGCTGACCACGCCGGCCACGCGCAGGCCGTCGATGGCATCGATGCGACGAGCTGTGCCCTCGATCCCTTCTAGTGCCAGACCACCACCATGGCCGAAGTAGAACCGATCGCCGGGGGCCGTAACACGCAACAGGACCGCTTGCTCGACCCTGGCCCGCGTCGCAGCCGCCCCAAGGCGCTGCGCGACGACTTCGTGGAAGACTGTGACCACCTCTGGGTGCGCCGCGATGACCGCGTCTTCGGTGCCACGATGCGGTTGGACGAGGTGTCCTACGTGGCCGATGCGCATGTGGCTCCGTTGTACGGCCTCCATGCACTGGATATCGACCGCGACACAGGCGTCGATGCCACCCTCGACGACCGCGTCGCATCCATCGCGGTTGCGGCCGAACTGCTTGGCCATGGCGTAGAGGCGTAGACCCAGGCGGTCGGCCTCATCCTTGATGAGGCGAGCGTTGGTGGTCATCGTGGCCGTGTCCAGCAGGTAGGTGTTGGCTCGAAGCTCGCCACCCTGGTGCAACTGCATGGCAGCCGTTGCCAGGGAAGGATTGAGCCTCCTCAGTCGCTCGACGAACATCGGCGCCCCTCACCTCGACTTCCTCGCTCGCGACCCCATGGATCGCTTGACGCAGGCCTATGGATAGCATAGTTTCTATCTGCATGCAAGAAAGAAGTGTTTATACCGAAAGCAGCGGAGCGCCAGCCCACCCGGAGCTCGCGAGCGACTCAGGCGCCATCCGTCACGGGGTGATGCTCGAGCTCAATGAGCAGCTGGTGCTCGACTTCGTCCACGCGCACGCGACCACGACGCGTCCGGAGATCGCCGCCAGTCTGGGTCTCTCGGCAGCGACGGTGAGCCGAGCCATCCGCAGGCTCGTGGTCCGAGACCTTGTTCGAGAGCAGCCGGGTCAGAGTACGGGCGGTCGTCCACGCACCACGCTCTCCTTCAACGCGCTCTCTGGCTGCGTCATCGGCATCGATCTCGGTGGCACCAAGTGTCACGCCATGCTCTCCGACCTGGCTGGGGGGCTGCTCTATGAAGAGGTTCGTCCTAGCGATGCTGATGGCAGCCCTTTCGAAACCCTCGTCGGATCGGTCGAGCGGCTGACGCAACGCAGAGAGCGTGCCGGAGCTCCACTGGCGGCGGTCGCGGTCGGCGTGCCAGCGATAGTCGATGCCTCCAGCGGCGTCGCCGTCGGTGGCCCCAACGTGCGCTGGCATGGCTTCCCATTGCTCTCTGAGCTACGCGATCGCCTCGACGTTCCATTCGTCGTCGACAACGACGTCAATCTCGCCGCTCTGGGGCACGCCTGGAAGGGCGATGCTCGTGGCCTGTCCGACTTCGTCATCCTGTCGTTGGGCACCGGGATCGGAGCTGCCGTGGTCGTCGACGGCCGACTACTCCGGGGTCGCAACAGCGGCGCAGGAGAGGTCGGCTACATGGTCCTCGACCGAGATCTTCTGCGTGCCGAGCGTCCGGGTGACCTCGGGTCATTCGAGACCCTCGCTTCCGGGGTCGGTGTGGCGATGCTTGCCAGCGAGGCTCTCCGCGCTGACAGATCCCGCTCGTCATTGCGCAGCCTGCCCCACGCCGTGTCGTCTCTGGATCTGTTTGCAGCCGCAGATGCTGGCGATGCGATCGCGACTGACATCGTCGGCGGGGTGGTCGACCACGTGGCCATGGTCGTCATCGCACTGGGTTCGGTGGTCGATCCAGACGTCGTCGTACTCGATGGGTCAGTCGGCCTCGCCCTCGGCCGCTGGGCTCCGGACATCGAAGCACTCGCAGCCCGGCACCTGCCCACACATCCGAGGGTCCTCACCTCGACACTCGCTGGAGAGGCGACGGCCCTCGGTGCGGTCGCAGCTGCGCTGGACCTCTCGCGCTCCGGGCGGGGACCTCGAGCATCGAGACGTGTCGGAGCGCGGATGCCGCGTCCAGCAGCGATGACCAGCGAAGGCGACGGCGGTACATGAGAGCGCTGGCGTCAGCCCCGTAGCCGACGTCGCATCGCAGGAAGTTAGGCCGGCAGGCCGCACGTGCGCGGGTCGCGCGCGTCTTGCTCCCGCTCTACAGTTCGATCAGAGCCCGAGCACCGTGGCAGCAAGCCAGGCCTGGGCCGGCCGTGGAGCCGGAGACCGTCGAGGGGGCACGCGACGTGGATCTGCACTTGAGCGACAAGGTCGTCATCGTCACTGGCGGCACCAAGGGCATCGGCGAGGGCATCGTCCGCAGCATGGCCGCCGAGGGTGCCAACGTCCTGATGGTGAACCGCGACGGCCCGGAGGGGCCTGCCATCGAGCAGGAGCTGACCGCGAAGGGGCTGAAGGTGACCTACCTCGCGGCCGAGCTCACCGAGGTCCCCGAGTGCCGGAAGGTCGTGGACTCGGCCCTGGCGCGCTTCGGCCGCATCGACGTGATCGTGAACAACGCCGGCTTCAACAACCAGCTCGACCTGCGCAGCGAGCCGGAGGCCTTCATGAAGGGCCTGAGCGACAACCTCATCCACTACTACGCGCTCGTCCACTACTCGCACGACAGCCTCATCCAGCACGCGGGCAACGTCGTCAACATCGGCTCCCACGTCAGCATCACCGGCCAGGGCCACACCAGCGCGTATGTCGCCGCGAAGGGCGCCATCGATGGTCTGACGCGGGAATGGGCGGCCTACTTCTGCGACAAGGGCGTCCGCGTCAACTGCCTTGTCCCCGGCTCCGTGTGGACCAACTCGTACGTCCGGTGGGCCGCCCAGTTCCCCGATCCCGCGGAGCGGCGGAGGATGGCCGAGACGAACATCCCGCTGGGCCGGCGCATGACCACCATCGAGGAGTTCTCCGACATGGTCGTCTTCGTCGCTTCCGATCGGGCCTCGCACCTGACGGGCCAGATCATCGTCAACGACGGCGGCTACTGCCATCTCGACCGCGTCCTGACATGAGCCGGCGCTTCACCATCCTGGTGCGCAAGTTCGACCCCTTCGAGAAGGCGGTCCGCATCTTCTGGGACCAGCTCGTGGAGGCGAGAGGGCTCGACCTCGAGCTGGAGCTCGTCGCCCTCGACCTGCCGGAGCTCCATGCGGCCATCCTGACCCGGCGTTTCGACGTGGCCCACGTCAACACCGACTGGCTGGCCGAGTGCTGGGCCAAGGGGTGCCTCGAGGATCTCTCGGGACGGACCCGCGCTGACCCGCCGGAGGACTACCCGGACGGCTGGCCCCAGTCCCTCCTGGGCCTGCAGCGCTTTCCCGACGGCCTCGCCGGCATCCCCTTCCACGACGGCCCCGAGTGCCTGATCTACAGGACGGACCTCTTCCGCTCGGATCGGGAGAGGGAGAGCTATCGAGCCCGCCACGGCACCGAGCTGGCGCCGCCCGCGACGTGGGCCGAGTTCTCCCGCATCGCGGCCTTCTTCGACCGTCCCGAGGAGGGCCTGTACGGCACGCTCTTCGCCCTGTACCCCGACGGGCACAACAACGTGTTCGACTTCGCCTTGCAGGTCCTGAGCCGGGGCGGAAGCCTGGAGCACGGTGGTCGCGTCGTCCTCGACACGCCGGAGGCACTCGATGCGCTGCAGGACTACCGCCGCCTCATCAACAGTCCGTTCATCCACCCGCAGAGCCGGAAGCTCGAATCGATCGGCGCCTGCTGGGCCTTTGCCCGGGGCGAGGTCGCCATGATGGTGAACTGGTTCGGCTTCGCCACGATGTGCGAGACGGTCGAGGGCTCCATGGTGCGCGGCTGCGTCGACATCAGCCCGGTGCCCCATGCCGACTCGCACCCGGACCCGGTATCGCTGAACGTCTACTACGTCTGGTCCATCAGCCCCGACAGCGATCACCAGGACCTCGCCTACGAGTACGTCAAGCACTGCGTCAGCAAGGAGAACGACGTCATCCTCACGCTGGAGGGAGGCATCGGCTGCAGGAGATCCACCTGGTTCGACCCCCGGGTCAACCAGGCCATCCCCTACTACAGCCGGCTGGAGGAGATCCACGGCTACGCCAGCACCCTGCCCCGCGTCGCTGTCTGGCACCCCATCAGCAGGGTGATCGACCAGCTGGTCATCGACACCATCGACACCGAGCGCCCGGTCGCCGGCCTCCTGGAGGAAGCGCAGGCCAGCGTGGACGCGATCACGGGAGGGGGCATGCGGCCGCCTCCGGAGGCCGCGTGAAGAACTACCTCGAGTGGCTGGCGCAGGACACCCCCACCAAGTGGTGGCATGACTCCGCCATCCCCGCCGAGATCGATGCCGCCATCGCGAACGGCGCCCTTGGCGTCACCACCAACCCCGTCCTGACCTACCAGAGCCTGCAGGCGGTCCCGGACTTCTGGAAGCCCGAGGTCGAGCGGATCCCCAGCGAGCTCGCCCCCGGGCAGCGCGCGGAGGAGCTTCTCAAGATCATCGCCCTGCACGCGGCGGCGAGGTTCCGTGGCATCTACGAGCGGACAGGGGGTCAGCACGGATACGCCCTGGGCCAGCTCGATCCCTCCATCTGTGCCAGCTCGGAGCAGATGCTCGCGCAGGCCCTGAGGTTCGCGTCGTGGGGCGAGAACATCGCCGTCAAGCTACCCACGGTGAAGGCTGCACTGCCCGTCATCGAGGAGCTGGCGGCAAGAGGGATCGCGGTCTGCACGACGCTGAACTTCTCGGTCTCGCAGGCGCTGGCCGCGGGCGAAGCCTACGAGCGAGGGGCGCTCCGTGCCAGGGCAGCCGGGGTTCCCGTGCGACCCTGTTTCGCCGTCCAGCAGGGTGGCCGGCTGGACGAATACCTCCTGGAGACCGCCCAGGACAACGGCATCGCCGTGGCCGCAGGAGGATGTCAGGAACGCCGGGAATGCCGTCTGCAAGAAGGCCTATCGCCTCTTCAAGCAGAGGGGCATCTCCGCCAGGATCATGCCCGCGGGACTGCGCGGGGTGCACCACCTCGCGGCCATGGCCGGCGCCGACATGGTGTTCTCGCTGCAGACGCGGGTCCAGCGGCTCGCCATCGAGGCCGACCTGCCGCATGTCGAGAGGATCGACGAGGAGATCCCGGCAGATGTCATCGAGCGGCTGCGAAGGATCCCCGAGTTCGTGCGGGCGTACGACGAAGGCGCCCTGGCAGCGGAGGAGTTCGTCACCTTCGGGGTGACCCAGAAGACCCTCGCCCAGTTCTTCTGGACAGGCTGGGCTCCCCTCGAGACCTACGCCGGCACGGCCAGGACCGACCGCTGGTTCTAGGCGATGGCGCCGACCGCGCCGCCGTACGATGCAGCGAAACAGGGCCGGCTCCCCGGACCGATCAGCCAACAGGAAGGGACACACCTCGATGAAGACACGTCAAGGACAAGCACGTCGTCGTCAGCGCCGACTTCGCGGGCTTCCCCCTGAAGGAGGTGGTCAAGAAGCACCTGGTCGAGCGGGGCTGGACGGTGGAGGACCTGACACCGGTCCTCGAGGAGACCCCGATGTACCAGCGGGCCGGCTTCATGCTCGGCGCCAGGATCGCCGAGCGGGAGTTCGAGAAGGGCCTCGCCTTCTGCGGCACCGGCATGGGTATCCACGTCGCGGCCAGCAAGGTCCCGCACGTGCACGCGGCGGTCTGCGAGAGCGTGCCAGCTGCCAAGCGTGCCGCCACCGGCAACAAGTGCAACGTCCTGGCCATGGGCGCCTTCTTCATCGGGCCCAGGCTGGGGATGGCCATGGCCGACGCGTTCCTCGACCACGCCTTCGGCGAGGGCTACGAGGACTGGGAGGGCTTCGACGAGTACCACGTGGTCGGCTTCGAGGAGACCGAGCACTTCGACTACGAGGCCTACAAGGCCAACGGGTTCCGGCTGGCCGACGAGACGGTTCCGCCGCTCGGGCCGCCACCGCCAGGGCTAGCCTTCTAGCCGACGTCAGGCCGAGAGCGCGGGCTCCGTGGCCTCCGTGGTCGCGACCTCTCGGCTCCGCCTCTTGCTGCGCACCGATGCGGCGGTGATGACGCCCGTCACGGACCACGATGGCCACCCGCGCCACGACGACGGCGTCACCGTCGATGCCGACCAGGCTGAGCACGCGCTCGGCGTTGTAGAAGAGGATCATCCCTCCCACCAGCCCACCGAGGACGCGGTGGTCCAGCCGGCTCACCGCCCAGGCGGCGATGGGCGCTGCGATCAGACCACCCAGGAGCAGTGCCAGCATGGCGCCCCAGGCGACGCTCTGGCTCCCGAGCGCGAGGAGGAAGCCCACGGTGGCACCGATCGCGACGACGAACTCGGCCGCGCTGACCGTGCCGATCACCTGGTTCGGGCTCAGGCGATTGGCCGCCATCATCGTCGATGTCGTCACCGGCCCCCAGCCGCCGCCGCCGATCGAATCGACCACTCCTCCGATCATGCCCAGGGGCCCCAACGTTCGCCAGCGTGGTGTGTACAGGCGGATCGCGGGTGCCCGGTTCAGCACCGTCCGAGCCAGGATCAGGCATCCGAGGGCCGCCAGGATCAACGACACCCAGGGAGCCGCCACCTCTGCCGCCAGCTGGGTCAGTGCCACGGCCCCGACGAACGCTCCGATGGCGCCGGGCACCGCCAGCATGACGAAAGCGCGCCAGTGCACGTTCCCGAAGCGCCAGTGCGCCGCCCCGGACATCAAGCCGGTGCCGATCTTGGCCACGTGGATGGTCGCCGACGCAGTCACCGGGTTGAAACCGACGCCGGCCAGGAGCGTGGCTGAGGTCACGCCGTAGCCCATGCCCAGCGAACCGTCGACCAACTGGGCCACGAACCCGATCAGGCCTACGACCAGGAAGGTCGTCCACATGTCCAAACGGCTATCTCCGTATAGTCTATAGATGTAGGCGAGATTATAGACAATAGAGGCCTCCGGCGCAATGCGGGAGCGCTCCGGTGCAATCCGGGAGCTGGCGTCCCGGCCGGGGGCGGTGACGGCGGCACGGCACCAGGCCCTGCGTGTCGTCATCGATCGCGCGACCCCTCTGCTACGATCGCCGCATGAGCACCACCCGGTTCCGTGGTGGCCAGATCATGGGCATCCGGATCCCGACCCTCTTCAGCGAGAACGACGCCAAGCGATGCGCCGGTTGTGGCGAGTCCATCGACGGCCGACCCTTTCGTGTCACGCTCCTGGACAATGTCGCGCGCGAGGCCGCGCCGAGCTGGGCAGAGGTCGCGCCACTCAACCCCGGACCGCATCAGTTCCACTCGACCTCCGAGTGCTTCCGTCGCTGGGCTCGCGGCCGCGGCCACTACATCTGCCGACGCTCCCAGGTGCGCGAGCTGATGCGGCCGACCCCACTGCCCGTCGATCCTCCGGCCTGGGGCCTGTGTGACGGTAGCCATCGCGAGGATCACGAGTTCGAAGCGGCCTGACGGCCGATCCGCCCACACGGTCATGAACGCGAACGTCCTCCTTCCCGCCATCACCGCTGTCCTGGCGGGCGTCTTCTTCCTCGCGCTCACCGACCAGTGGCGCATCCGCCGCCGCGGCTACCAGGCCGTCTGGGCACTGGGCATGCTGTTCTTCTCGGTCGCCGTCCTGTGCGAGGCCGTCGCCGCCGCGGTCGGCTGGAGCGAACCCATCTACCGCGTCTGGTACCTCACCGGGGCCGTTTGGACGGCCGGCTGGCTGGGCCTGGGCAACGCCTTCCTGCTGGGTCGAACCCGCTTCGGCTTCTCGTTCGCGCTGTGCCTGTTCTTCGCCGGCCTCTTCACCTTCCTGACGGCGCGACGCGACCCGGTCATCTACGCCGATGCCAGCACCACCGCCATGCTCTACTTCCTCATCGCGGCCGTGCTGGCACTGGCGGTCTCGGTGGAGACGTACTTCCAGAACTGGCGCTGGCCGTGGATGGCCCTGCTGGCGGTCGGTGGCGCGACGCTGCTGTCGATCGCGCTCATGGCCGTGGCCGTGCTGCCCGAGCCGGGTTACGCCCTGGATCCCGCCACGGGCGTGCCCACGGCTGCCATCCTGCCGCCGGAGCTCCGCCTCCTGACGCCATTCATGAACATCACCGGCGCCTTCGCGCTCATCCTGGGGGCGCTCTTCTCGGCCTACGTGTTCATGCCCAAGCGGCGCATCCTGGATTACTCGCTGGACCCGGCACAGCCGGGTGACAGCTTCCTGTTCAACCTCTTCATCGCGCCCATCGCCATCAGCGTCAACTTCGTGGCCTCGCTGCCGGGCGCGCTGAAGGCGCTCTTCACGGGCAAGATCAACAGCCGCGTGCCCGCCACGCTGCTCATCGCCCTGGGCGCCTTCGTCCCCGCTCTCACCGACAGCCTCAACCGTTTCGGCTCGACCGAGTGGTTCCAGCTGGGCAAGCTCATCGGCGTGCTGCTGCTGCTGGCCGGCTTCCTGGTCTCGACCGAGACGTTCAGCGTGATCCGCGTGCCCTTCACCTCGATCGTGCTGCGAGGCGCTCGCTCCGAGCCGCGCGAAGCGACCGAACACTGAGCCGGCACGGTCTGACCGGCGCAGGCCTGGTCCTGATCGCGGCGCTCGGCTACGGCACCCTGCCCACGGTGTCCCGCTTCGCCGGCGACGCCGGCATCTCGACGGTCACCTTCGTGACCTGGCGCTCGCTGCTGGGCGCGGCGCTCCTGGTCATCGCCGTCGTGGCGCTGGTGCGGGCGCAGCGAATGCCGGCCCCGCGCCTGCGCGACATGTCACCGCTGCACCACGCCCAGGTCATCTCCGCGGCGGTCCTCACCATCCTCATCAACCTGGCCATCTTCACGGCCTTCGAGCGGACCTCCATCGCCATCGTGCTCATCTGCTTCTACACCTTCCCGGTGATGGTCGCGGTGGCCGCGGTGCGCGTCTACGGCGAGCCCCTCTCGCCGACGCGCGTGGCAGCCCTGCTGCTGGCATCGCTCGGCATGCTGCTGGTGGTGATGGCCCCGGCCCTGGGCCAGGAGGGCGTCAAGGTCGAGCCCATCGGCATCGCGCTGGGACTGGCGGCGGCCGCCTTCCAGGCTGTCTACGCCCTGATCGCCGGACGCGGCTTCCCCTCGCTGACCGCGGGCCAGGCGGCCATGGCCATCTCCTCGGCGGCGGCGCTCGGCTACCTTGGGTTCGCCGTCCTCGCTGGCTCGGCGGCCGCGCTGACCGAGCCCTTCGAAGGGGGCGGCTGGATCTGGCTGCTGATGGGCGCGGTCATCGGGCTGGCCATCCCCACGGCGGCGGTGATGGCTGGGTTCCGGCAGCTGGGCCCGACGCGCGCGTCCATCCTGATGCTCTTCGAGCCGGTCGTGGGCGTGCTGCTGGCAGCGGTCTTCATCGCCGAGCGTCCCTCGCCGCTGCAGCTGGCCGGCGGGCTGATGGTCCTGCTCGGGGGAGCCCTGGCACAGGTCCACTGGCGAACCCGTCGCGCCGATGACGTCCAGCGAGCCGAGGCAGAGCTGCTGTGAGCGAGCGCGTCGACACGACCGGTGCGGGTCTCGTGGTCCTGGCCGCGGTGGGGTATGGGCTGAGTGGCCCGCTGGCGCGAGCGGCGACCGACGCCGGGTTCAACGGCACCACCTTCGCCTTCTGGCGTGCCACCAGCTCGGTGATCGCACTGGCCCTGCTGCTTGCCATCGGGACCCTCGTGGGCCGCCTGCAGTCGGTTGCCCTGGGCTCGATCCGGCGCCTCGAGTGGCTGCAGCTGCTGGCCATGGGGCTGTTCGTGGCCGGCACGACGCTGGGCCTCTTCCTCGGCTTCGAGCGCACCACCATCGCGCTGACCTTGATCGTCTTCTACACCTACCCGGTCATCGTGGCGGTGGCGGCCGTCCGCCTGTACGGCGAGCGGCTGGGACCACGGCGCGCAGCCGCCATCCTGCTGGCATCGTTCGGCATGGTGCTGGTGGTGCTCGGGCCAGGTGCCGTCGATGGCGCTGGCGTGGACCTGCTGGGCTTCCTGTTCGCGCTTGCTGCGGCTGCCTGCCAGACGGGCTACGCCCTGGTGGCCGCTCGCGGGTTCGCGTCCGTGCCCACCTTCCAGGCTTCGCTGCTGCTGCGCAGCTTCTCGGTGCTTGCCTACCTCGTGATGCTGTTGCCCCTGGTGCTGCTCATGGGCGATGGCGACCGGCTCGTCGGTCCGCTCGATGGCCTTGATGCCTGGCTGCTCATCCTCATCGCCGGCCTGTTCAGCGCCGCTCTACCGACGGCCGGGCTGCTGGCCGGGTACCGCCGGATCGGACCGACCAGGGGCGCCGTGCTGATGCTGTTCGAGCCGCTGACGGGCGCGCTCCTGGCAGCGTTGCTGTTGGCCGAACAGCCCGCGCCCATCCAGCTCGCGGGTGGCCTGGCTGTCCTCGTCGGTGCGATGCTGGTGCAGCTGACGCCCGCCCGCAGGCCGTCGCCCGCTCCGGCGCCCCTCGCCGAGTAGGACGCCATGCGCTGGGCGCGAGCGATGAGCCGACCGGCCTCTGCGCTGTAAACTCGCGCTACTTGCGTCGGAGACACCCGCGCCACCCACCAAGTCCGGGCACGTACCGGCACCCACAGTGGAGGATCGATGCGCGTTCGCAAAGCAGTGTTCCCGGCCGCGGGCTGGGGGACCCGGTTCCTGCCTGCCACCAAGGCGCAGCCCAAGGAGATGCTGCCACTGGTGGACAAGCCGGTGATCCAGTACGCCGTCGAGGAAGCTGTGGCCGCCGGCATCGAGCAGGTCATCATCGTTACCAGCAGCCAGAAGCGTGCCATCGAGGATCACTTCGACCACAGCTTCGAGCTGGAGTCGCTGCTGGAGCGTCGCGGTGACATCGAGATGCTGCGCCGGGTGCGCCAGATCGGCGACATGGCCCAGGTCAGCTACGTGCGCCAGAAGGAGCAGCTGGGCCTGGGCCACGCGGTGTTGATGGCCAAGGAGCTGGTCGGCCACGAGCCCTTCGCGGTCATCCTCTCCGACGACGTGGTGCAGGCAGAACGCTCCTGCATCGGGCAGCTGATCCATGCCTACCAGCACACCGGCGGCTCCACGCTGGCGGTGATGCCGGTTCCGCAGGAGGAGACCAGTCGCTACGGCATCGTGGACGTCGATCCCGATTGGTCCGATCCCGACGTCCGCCTCAACCGCATCCGGGCCGTGGTGGAGAAGCCGCCCGCCGACCAGGCGCCGAGCAACAAGGCCATCATCGGGCGCTATGTGCTCACGCCCAAGATCTTCGAGAAGCTGGAGCAGACACAGGCTGGCAGCGGCGGCGAGATCCAGCTGACTGACGCCATCGAGGCGCTGATGGAGGAGCAGGAGGTGTTCTCCTACGCCTTCGAGGGTACGCGTCACGACGCCGGCACGACGATGGGCTGGCTCAAGGCCTCCATCCAGCTGGCCCTGGCGCGCGATGACATCGGCGTGGAGTTTCGCGACTACCTGGCGGGGATCGACCTGAAGTGATCGCGGCCGGGATCGTCGGGCGGACGGTCGACCACGGGGGGACACGGGGTGGCTGAGCTGGGTGCGCTGCTGGGCGGTCGCTACCGGCTCCAGCAGGTCCTCGGCCAGGGTGGCATGGCCACCATCTTCGGCGCCACCGACGACAAGCTCGGCCGCGAGGTGGCCGTCAAGGTGCTGCGCCCCGAGTACGGCACCGATGCGCAGTTCGTGGAGCGCTTCAAGCACGAAGCCCAGGCGGCCGCCTCGCTGCGTCACCCCAACATCGTGCAGGTCTACGACTACGGCACCGATCCGGCCGGGCCCTACATCGTCATGGAGCAGGTTTCCGGGGGTGATCTCTCGTCGGCCCTGGGCAAGCACGGCAGCCTGCCCCCGACAGCGGTCGCCAACACCGGCCAGCAGGTCGCGGATGCGCTGGCCATCGCCCATGCCCACGGCATCGTCCACCGCGACATCAAGCCCAGCAACATCCTGCTCTCGCCCGATGGCCGCGTCCAGGTGGCCGACTTCGGCATCGCCCAGGCAGCCGCACGCTCGCCCGTCACCGCCACCGGCGTGACGC
>CAWDQY010000010.1:0-119642 GCA_963804575.1 uncultured Chloroflexia bacterium | reverse complement strand
GGCCGTTCCGGGCTCGACGCCCTGCGCGGCCAGCCGGGCCAGGTACGTCTCCAGGAGCGCTTCCTGGGTGTCGAACAGGTAGACGCGGACCCGGTCCACGTCCTCGCTCGGCGGGCGACACTCGATGCCGGCCAGCGCCGCTTCCGCCAGGTCGGCTCGCAGCGGCACGCAGGTGCCCTGGAGGTCGAGACGGATCCCTGAGAGCAGCACGAGCTCCTCGGCGGTGGGGCCGTCGGAGGCAGCAGGAGGTGCCGCGCTCGGCGGCGGCTCGAGGGACGGTGCCGGTGAGGACGACTGTGCCAGCGTAGGCAGCCCGCCGAGGGCCAGGCACACCACGACGGCCGCAGGCGCGACCCACATCCTGCGCATCAGTGATCCCCCTTCAGATGCGCGGGTCGGGTCCGCCAGTGGCTCGACGCGGTCCCGGCGGCCAGGGTATGGACCGTGCCTCAGCGCCTCCCGTTCACCCGCTATGACGCCACCTTCTGCCACGGGGTTCAAGAGCCGGAGGTCGTGAAGGCCGGCACGCAAGGAGGCTCCCTCTCGCGGACGGGCACCTACGGTGGCGCTCGCGCCGGGCCTGCTGGCCATCGCATCGCCGGCATGCGGGCCGGGCGAGCAAGGTGCAGGCCCCGTCACGAACGCAGACGCGCGTGGGCTGGCACGCAGGGTGCCTCCATGCCAAGGGTGCAGCGGTTGCGCTGTGGCGCCGTTGAGCCTCTTGCCGGTGCCCTGCGGTGTGACCTTCGGCAGGTGACGCCATCCACCTCGGGGACCACGCTGCCGGACAACACCGTGACGACGCCGACGGCAGCGACCGACGCCAGCGCTATCCCCTCCGAGATAGGTGGTCGGCCGACCGCGCTGCTGCCGACGACGCAGCTGGCGCGGATCTCCGCCTACTGGCTCGGCCTGACCGCGATCGACGGGGCCGTGGGCCTCTACATCGGGTACCAGCTCGCCTACACGAGCATCCGAGGGGACGTCCCCCTTGGTGCCGCGACTGCCTTCGTGACCCTCGCCGGCGCGGCCGTGGCGATCCTTGTCCAACCCACGGTCGGCTCGATGAGCGACTACGCGGTGACGCGCTGGGGTCGGCGCAAGCCATTCATCGTCGTCGGGTCGCTGCTGGACCTCGTGTTCCTGTTCGCGCTCGCGACGTCCAACACGCTGCTGATGCTGGCGACGTCCCTGCTCCTGCTCAACATCTCCACCAACATCGCTCGTGGGCCGTTCCAGGGCTACGTCCCGGACCTCGTCGCGGACGCCCAAGTCGGCATGGCGAGCGCGATGGTCGGCATGATGCAGATCGTCGGCAACATCACGGGCTACGCTCTGGTGGCCATCGCCGCCTACTTCGAGAACCGGCAATTGGCGATCGCCGCGGTCGCGATCATCGAGCTCGTGACCATGCTGAGCGTGGTCGTGGGCGTCGGCAAAGGCATGCCGCCCAAGCCGCGCGAGGGCAAGTCATGGGTGGCCATCGCGCGGGAGACCTGGGGCACGGACATCCTTCAGGAGCGTTCCTACGTGTGGTTGGTCGCCTCCCGCCTGTTCTTCCTGATGGCCGGCGGGATCCTTTTCGCGTACGTGGTGGTCTATCTGCGGGACGTGTTCGGGTATGACGAGTCGGGGGCCGGCGGCGTCAATACCGTGATGCTCGTCGTCGTGGCGGTGGGGACCCTGCTCGTGGTGGTCCCCGTGTCGCGGCTCTCCGACCGGATCGGGCGGAAGCCGGTGATCTACGGCGCCTGCCTCGTCGGGTCCGTCGGCGCGGCGATGGTCTCGCTTGCCCCGCACGTGGCCATCGCCATCCTGGGTGCTGGGTTGTTCGGGATGTCGGCGGGGATCTTCCTGTCGGTGGACTGGGCCCTCATGACGGACATCATCCCGCGGGCCTCTGCCGGCCGGTACATGGGCATCAGCAACGTGGCCACCGGCGCGGCACCGTTGTTCGCGGCCGCGATCGGCGCGATCGTCCTCGACGCGACGTCGTCGCTGGCGGGCGACGAGGTCGCCCCGCGCATCACGTTCTTCCTGGCCGTCCCCCTCTATGGCGTCTCCGCTCTGCTGCTGCGGCCGGTGTCGGAACCGCCGCGGAGACCCGGCCATGTGGCATCGACCGACCCGCTGAATGCCACCTCAACATGATCGGCTGAAGCACCGTGCTGGGGACCATCGCGACTGCGTGAAGGCGGGCCAGCGCCCTCAACTCCAGACGCTGGTCACCGACGAAGGTTGGGCGCGCAGGCCTCGCTGTCGACGGCTCTTGAGCCCAGCAGGGGTGCAAACGGCGGTACAGCCCCACGAGAATGGCCCCTCCGGCTGGACCGGAAGGGCCGTCTCCTGCTCAGAAGTATGGTCGGGGCGACTGGATTCGAACCAGCGGCCTCTTGACCCCCAGTCAAGTGCGCTACCAGACTGCGCCACGCCCCGACGGCGGCCTATGAGTCTATCAGGCGAGACGGCAACGTTCGCGTGCTCGTCGTCGGCTCGGCAGCGGCCAGCCCGAGGACCTCGTCGACGCTGGCCAGGGTGATGCCTCGCGACCGGTAGTGACGGATGATCGCCGGCAGGGCCCTGGCCGTGGCGTCGCGCGAACAGTGCATCAGGATGATCGATCCCGGCGGCGCACGGGTCGCCCGACGGACGATCTCCCGAGCGGACGTCGACGGCTTCCAGTCGTACGTGTCCACGCTCCAGAGCAGCACGCGGTCATAGCCGAGCTGCGCTGCGATGGCCTGGATGCGCTCGCCATAGGCGCCGTAGGGCGGCCGCAGGATCTTCGACATGGGTCGGCCCAGGACGCGCTCGTGGATGGCCTCGTTGTGCAGGATCTGCCGGATGACGACCGGGTGCGGCTCACGCAGCAGGTCGTGGTGCGAGCGGGTGTGGTTGCCCACCGGCATGCCCTCGAGGATGGAGCGCCAGCGCGCGGGCTTCGACTGCAGGTGCATGCCGTTGACGAAGAAGGTGCCCACGGCGCCCTGATCACGCAGGGCGTCTGCGATGTCCGCGCAGACCGCGGGCTCGAATCCATCGTCGAAGGTCAGGGCCACCGCACCGCTCGAGCGCGGCCCCGAGCGGACGACCTCGGCGAGGGGCGTGTCCGTGGTGCCGGAATCCTGGGCCTCGCCGACGAGCGCGAATGAGGCGACCGCGACCGCACGAACGCGCTCCTCGATGCGGGCCGGAAGCTCGGACAGCGTGGCAGCCTCGGCGGCGGCTGCCTCGACCCGCGTTGCCGAGGCCTGGGCGATGACGGCTGGCGCCAGCGCCGTCGACAGCGCAGCAATGACGATGCCCGCGACGAGTGAATGGTGGCGGCGCCGCATCAGGCCAGTCCCGAGAGCTCGTCGCGAGGATCGCGGGCGAGCAGATCGCCGACCGAGGCGCGCACGTCCTTGCCCTCGTAGAGCACCGCATGGACCTCCCGGGCGATGGGTAGCTCCACCGCGTGCCGTGCAGCCAGCTCGATCGCGGCGCGCACGGTGTAGGCGCCCTCTGCCACTCCGGGAAGGGACCGCTCGATGTCGCGCCAGGCCCTGCCCCTGGCCAGCTCGACCCCCAGGCGGTGGTTGCGCGACAGCGGCGAGGCGGAGGTGGCGAGGATGTCCCCGACGCCGGCCAGCCCGGCGAAGGTCAGCGGGTTGGCACCCATGGCCACGCCGAGGCGGGTGATCTCGGCCAGCCCTCGCGTGGTGATGGCGGCCTTGGCGTTGTCCCCTGCCCCGAGCTCCTCCACGGCACCGGCCACGATGGCGATGATGTTCTTGAGCGCGCCGGCCAGCTCCACCCCCACGACGTCCTGGTTGCGGTAGAGCCGGAAGGTGCGGCTGCCGAGGATGTCCACGACCGTGCGACTCACGGCATCGTCGAGCGCAGCTACCACGGCGCCCGCGGGCAGTCCGCGCGAGATCTCGAGCGCGAGGTTGGGCCCGGACAGCGCCGCCACGCGAGCGGACGCAGCCGGCACCTCGCTGCCGATGACCTGGGTCATGCGCAGCAGCGTCTCGCGCTCGATACCCTTGGCCACCGAGAGCAGCACCGTCCCGGCCGTCACGTGTGGAGCCATGCGCGCGACCGTGGGGCGCATCGCAGCCGCTGGCACCGCGATGACCACGAGCTCGGTCGCGAGGGCCAGGGCTGCCACATCCGCCGTGACCGAGATGTGCTCGGCCAGGGGTACGCCGGGCAGGTAGCGACGGTTCTCGCCATCGGCACGCAGGCGCTCGGCGTGAGCGTCGTCGCGAGCCAGCAACGTGACCGCTCCTCGCCCGGACAGCAGCACCGCCAGCGTGGTGCCCCAGGCGCCCGCCCCTACGACCGCGAGGCGGGCAGCGGCGACCGGCATCAGGACCCCTTGCGCACCGATCGCTTGGTGGGCTTACGACCCGACTTCGTCTTGGCGCTGGCCTTGGGGCGGCGCTTCTTCGGTTCCAGCTCCACCCGTGAGCGTTCGCGGAAGATGATGCGCAACGGTGTGCCCTCGAAGTCGAAGGCCTCGCGGATGCGGTTCTCCAGGAAGCGCTGGTAGCTGAAGTGCACGGACTTGGCGTCGGCGGCGAAGAGCACGAAGGTGGGTGGCTCGATGGTGACCTGCGTGGCGTAGTAGAAGCGCGGCCGACGCCCCTTCACCGCCGGCGGCTGGTGTCGGGACACCGCTTCCGACAGCACCTTGTTGAGCGTGGCGGTGGGGATGCGACGACGGCGTTCGGCCGCGATGAGCAGGGCCTCGTCGAGCACCTTGGCGGCGCGCTGGCCGGTCAAGGCGCTGATGGCCACGATGGGCGCGAAGTGCAGGAACGGGGCCTGCTGGCGGATGCGCGCCACGTACTCCTCGAAGGTCTTGCCGTCCTTCTCCACGAGGTCCCACTTGTTGATGGCGATGACGAGGCCGACGCCCTCGTCCACGACGTAGCCGGCCACGTGCGCGTCCTGCGCTGCCAGCCCATCGCGGGCGTCGAGCACGAGCACGCAGACGTCCGCGCGCCCGAGGGCCTTGAGCGCTCGCAGCGCCGAGTAGCGTTCGGCGGCCGGGCCGGCAGCGATCTTGCCGCGACGCCGCAGGCCGGCGGTGTCCACCAGTCGCAGCTCGCGGCCCTGCCATTCGAGCGTGGTGTCGATGGCATCGCGGGTGGTGCCGGGGATGTCGCTGACGATGGCGCGCTCCTCGCCCAGCAGCTGGTTGAGGAGCGACGACTTGCCCACGTTGGGTCGGCCCACGATGGCGATCCTCGGGGTCGGTGCCTCGTCATCGAACCAGGCCGTGCCGCTGGTCTCGGCTGCGCTCTCCTCATCGCTGGGGGCAGGCAGGATGCCTTCGTCGATCTGGTCGGCCAGCTGCTCGGCCTCGCTGGCCCGACGCTTGCGTTCGAGCTCATCGAAGGACTCCTCGGGCAGCGCCGCCACGATGGCGTCGAGCAGGTCGCCGGAGCCCCGTCCGTGCAACGCCGAGACGGCGTACCAGTCGTCCCAGCCCAGGCGGAGGAACTCGACGCCCTGCATCTCCAGGCGTTCGTTGTCGGCCTTGTTGATGGCCATGATCACGGGGGTCTCAGCGCGGCGCAGTGTCGCTGCCACCTCCTGGTCGGCGGGGGTCTCACCGGTGGCGGCATCGACGACGAAGACGATGACGTCGGCCTCCTCGATGGCCAGGCGGGCCTGCTCCTGCACGCGTTCCTCGATGGCGTCGCCGGGCTCGATCTCCATGCCGCCGGTATCGATGACGACGTAGCGGCGGCCATTCCACTCCGCGACCCCGTAGAGGCGGTCGCGCGTGGTTCGGGCGCGGTCCTCCACGATGGCCTGGCGCTGGCCGACGATGCGGTTGAAGAGCGTCGACTTGCCGACGTTGGGGCGGCCCACGATCGCGACCACGGGCAGGCCGGCCGCGGATGTGCCCTGGTCGAGGCTGCGCGGACGACGGTGAAGGCGGCGGGTGGGCACGTGCTAGACGGCGCTGAGCGAGGTGCTGCGGTAGGCCGACTCGGCGACGGCCGTGACGGCCTCGTGCGCCAGCGCCACGGCGTCGTCCCGCGTCTGGGCGGTGCCAGCCAGCTGGTAGATGCGGGCAGCCACGGCTTCGAGGTCCTCGATGGGCGTGGAGGTCCCGCCGGTCACGCCGACCAGGGTGTAGCCGTCGAAGACCGAGGCGTCGTCGAGGTCGGCGGCGTGCTCGACCTGCAGGGCCGGCTTGCCCACGATGCCGACGAGCCGGGTGAGCTCCCTGGTGTTGGCGCTGTTGCGCCCGCCGACCACGACCACGAGGTCGACGGTCTCGGCGAGGTCGGTGGTGTCCTGCTGGCGACGGATGGTGACCGGACAGACCGTGTTGACGATCTTGAGCTCGTGGGCGCGAGTGGTGAGGAAGCCGGCCAGCCGCTCGAACTTCCACGGCGGCTGCGTCGACTGCGTCAGCAGCGCCATGCGCTTGCGGCGCGGGATGCGCGGCCAGTCCTCCTCCTCGTCCACGAGGATGGCATCGGGCGCGAACCCGAGCAGGCCCACCACCTCGGGGTGGTTCGGGGTGCCCAGCAGGACCACCGTGTAGCCCTCCTCCACCAGCCGGGCCAGCTCCTTCTGCTCCTGCGTCACCCAGCTGCAGGTGCCGTCGATGACGTCGAGGCCCCTGGCCTCGGCACGCGACATGACCTCCGGCGTCACGCCGTGGGCACGGATGACGACGGCCGATCCCTGCTCGACCTCGTCGAGCTCCTTGACCGAGACGATGCCCTGCTCTCGAAGCTGACTGATGACGCCCTCGTTGTGGACGACCTGCCCCAGCGTGTGCGTGCGCTTGCCCTCGGCGGCGCTGATGCGCGCAGCGTCGATGGCCTCGCGCACGCCATAGCAGAAGCCGGTGCGACGGGCGATGCGGACTTCGGTGACGGCTCCCATGGGACGGCAAGTATCGCATCGGTGCTTGACGATGGCATGAAGGGCCATGGCGGCGCCGTGTCAGGCGTCTGGCCAGGGCTCCCAAGCGCCACGGTGGCGTGGCTCCACCAGGGCGGCGATACGCCGCATCAGCTCGACGTCGGCGTCGGCGAGGGCAGCGCGTCGATCGGCGCCCGGTGGGATGGCCAGGTGGAAGGGACGACCCACCCGCAGGACGATGCGGCTGCCGACGTGGGGCACGCGCCGCCCGCGGCCGATGAGGGCGTCCGTCCCGGAGATGCCGATGGGCAGGACGGGCGCGCCGGTGCGGGTGGCCAGCAGGGAGACGCCGGGCTTGGGCTGTGCCAGCACGCCATCGTACGAACGCGTGCCCTCCGGCAGGATGGCCACCACGCCGCCTCGATCGAGGATGCCCTTGGCCACGCGGTAGGCAGCGATGTCATTGCCGCCCGCCTTGACCGGTTCCGCCCCCAGGGAGCGGATGAGGACACCCAGCGGCCCGTTGAACAGGACGTCCTTGGCGAGGAAGGTGGGGCGTCGCCCCAGCGCGGGCGCCAGCCAGCCACCGATGAAGGGCGGATCGGCGTTGCTCATGTGGTTGGCGGCGATGATGAGCGGGCCGTGGCGCGGCAGCGCGTCGATGCCCTCGACGCGTACGCGCGCGATCGACTGCAGGCCCACGCGGCAGAGCCCCGCGATGAAGCGCGAGTACAGCGTGAGGCCCTCGTGATGGCTCATGCCTGCTTGCCTTCCTGCCCTTCGCGCTGTCGGATGATCGCCACGACCTGGTCCACGGTGTCCTCGAAGCGCCGACCGTCGGAGCGCACCATGACAGCATCCTCGGGCACGCGCATGGGTGCCACCGCGCGGCTGCCGTCGAGGTGGTCGCGGCGGTAGAGGTCGGCCAGGATGACGGCCGCCTCCTCGGAGTCGGGGGCAAGGCCACGCTCGGCTGCGCGGCGGCGGGCACGCTCCTCGACCGAGACGTCGAGGTAGAGCTTGAGGTCCGCGTCCGGCAGCACGACCGTGCCGATGTCACGCCCGGCGAGGATGATGCGACCGGGCGCGGCGATGTCCCGCTGGGCGCCGAGCAGCGCGGCACGTACCTCGGGCAGGGCGGAGACGGCGCTGACAAGGCGGTCGACGGCAGGCACGTGCAGCTGCGCCGTGACGTCCTCGCCGCCGACGGCGGCCCGCCGCAGGGCACCGTCGTCGTCCGCGCGCAGCTCGATCTGCGGCACCAGCGCGACCAGCTCCGCCTGGGCGTCCGGCTCGATGTCGCGCAGCACGCTGAGCAGGGTGATGGCTCGGTAGAGCACCCCGGTGTCGAGGAAGCGATAGCCCAGCTGCGCTGCGGCAGCAGCGCCGACCGAGGACTTGCCGCTCGAGCCGGGCCCATCGAGAGCCACTCGCAGGCCGCTCACCGGCCACTCCGCGTGGCGGCCAGGTGCTCCCGCTCCGCGCTGCTCAGCCGGCGGACGCTGCCGGCGGCCATGGCGTCGAGGCGCAGGGTGCCGATGCGCACGCGGACCAGTCGCTCCACCGGGGCGTCGACGGCTGCGAACATCCGCCGCAGCTGGCGCTTCCAGCCCTGCGTGATGACGGCGCGATACCAGTGCAGCGAGGCACGGGGTCATCGCCACCCTCGAGTCGGGCCGCCTCGGTGCGCGTCGACTGCCGCAGGCTCGACAGTCGCGCGAGGCCCTCGTCCAGCTCGATGCCCTCGTGGAGTGCCCGCGTTCGAGCGGCGTCGAGCGGGTGTCGAAGCCCCACCGCGTACTCACGTTCGACGCCGTAGCGCGGATGCAGCAGGTGCTGCGCCCACTCGCCATCGTCGGTGAGCAGGATGAGGCCCTCGGAGTCCTTGTCCAGCCGCCCCACCGGGTAGAGCCGAGTCCCGGGGCGAAGCAGCTCGTCCGGGACGAGGTCCAGCACCGTCTGCTCGGCATGGCGGTCCGAGACGGTGCTGGTCACGCCCACCGGCTTGTTGAGCACCAGGTATGTGCGCCTGCCCGGCGGAACGATCGGTCGGCCGTCCACGGCCAGGGCGTCCACGCTCGGATCGACGCGCTGCCCGGTCACGGCCGGCTGGCCGTTGACCGTCACGCGGCCGGCTGCCACGAGGGCGTCGGCGCCCCGCCGCGAGGCCACGCCCGCGTCGGCCAGCGCCTTCTGCACCCGGATCGGCTCAGGCATCCGGGTCGTGCGCCTCGGCCGGCCCGACATCGGGCCCGGCCCGGCTGTCGGCCGCGGCTCGCGCATCCTCCTCCGCCTGCGCCAGCTGGGCCGCGATCTCGGCCTGCAGCGGCGGCAGGTCGTCCAGCGAGGTCAGCCCGAAACGCTCCATGAACTCCATGCTGGTGGCGTAGAGGATGGGGCGGCCCGGCGTCTCTGCCCGGCCCTGCTCGAGGATGAGCCGACGGTGCAGCAGGCCACGGACCACGTGACCGGTGTCGACACCGCGGATGCGCTCGATGACGCCGCGGGTGACGGGTTGGCGATAGGCGATGATGGCGAGCGTCTCGAGCGCCGCGGGAGAGAGGCGCACGCTGTCGGCTCCGAGGTAGCGAGCGATGAGCTGGCCGCTCTCGGGTGACGTCCCCAGCATCACCTGCTCCCCGGAGACGACCAGTCGGATGCCACGTTCGCGCAGCTGCACCTCCAGGTCGCCCAGCCGCTCGTCGACCTCCGCTGCCGAGAGTCGTGCCAGGGCCTGCAGCTCGGCTCGGCTGAGTGGCCGCTCGGCGACGAACAGCAGCGCCTCCAGGTCGGCCACCGAGGCTCCCCTGCCGTCCTCCTCGGTGCCGGTCGGGATCTCCAGCGCCTCGGGCGTGATCTCCACGTCCAGCTTCGCCAGCGGACGCGGCGAATCGTCGGCCGCCCCGGTCGCCGCCTCGTCCTCGGGGCCGGGACCCACCGGCACGACGTCGGGCTCGTTCATGCCCGCGCCAGCGAGCGGCAGACGATGGGCCCGAAGGGCTCGTCCTGCTCGACGCTCAACTCGTGACCCTTGACCAGCTCCAGCATGGCCAGGAACGTCACCGCCACCACCACCCGGTCGGTCAGATCCTCCAGCAGGTCCTGCAGCACGACCACCGGGGCATCGACGAGGGCGGCGCGGATGATGCGGGCACGCTCCTCGAGCGTGACCAGCCTGGGCACCATCTGCGGGGGTGGTGCCGGTGGCGGGACCTGCTGCAGGGCGCGTTCGAGCGCCTGCGGCAACACGCTCCGGGTCCAGCGCTGGACCCTCGTCAGGACGCGAGCCGGCCTGTGCCGAAGCGGCGGCTGCGATGGGCTCGCGACGGAAGACCTCCCAGCCGCTCTCGAGGCGTCCCTTCAGGTCTCGCCCGGCGTCGCGGTACAGGCGGTACAGCATCAAGCGCTCGCGCAGCGCCGTCTCCGGGTCGGGGCCGTCCTCGACGGGGATGGCAACGACCGGGGGGCGCGGCAGGATCGCTCGGCTCTTGATGAGGATGAGCTGACTGGCGATGGTCACGAATGAGCTGATGTGGGACATCTGCTCCTCGTCGAGCCCGGCCAAGGCCTCGAGGTAGGCGCCCGCAAGGTCGCCCAGCGGCACCTCCAGGATATCCAGCTCGCGCTGCTCGATGAGCCCGAGCAGCAAGGCCAGGGGTCCGTCGTAGCCCTCGACGCGGACGTGGGCGGCTCGATCCGGGTGGTCTGTGTCCGTGATACGCACGCTGGTCTCGCCATGCACCGGCCGGCGCATCGGGGGCAACATGGCGATGCCGCGCTCGCGGGCCTCGGCCGGACCGGCCAGCGCCTCACGCATCGGGCACGTCCGCGGCGTTCGTCATGCTGGCTGCGCAGTCATCAGCAGGCTTCGTCGGCCAGTCGCAGCGCCAGGCCGGCCGTCGTGTCGAGCGGGTCGGCCTGGTGACGGATGAGCTCCGCGGTGCGCTCGCTGCAACCGGCCGCCAGGGCCAGGGCAGCCGAATCGTCGGCGTGCCGGCGCAGGCGCTCGAAGGCGGCAGCGAACCCGGGCAGCCGGGCGAACATCTCCGTCACCCCTGCACCGTAGCGCTCTCCGAGCGACCATGACACGCGCTGCGGCAAGCGCACGCCGGGCCCCTTGGAGCAGTCGTGCAGGAGAGCGGCCAGCAGCAGCTCAGGGTCGTCATACCCCTGGTCCCGCAGCATCTCCGCGACGTCCAGGCCGTGGCGCTGATCGGCCCGGTGCATCGAGTCGAAGAGCGCCAGCTGCGCGTCGCTCAGCCAGCCGGCCAGCTGCGCCCGCTCCTGCTCGCTGGGGTGACCGGTGAGGTGGCGTACGGCCTGCCGCACCTTGGTGCTCCACCAGCCCACCTCAGGCACCCACCAGCAAGCGCGCGATGCTGTCGATGATGGGCAGGAGGATGTCGCCCCCACCCACGAACAGGATGATGATGAAACCGAAGAAGACCATCGGCAGCACGCTGGCGTACTGGATCTCCAACTCCGTCATGCGGCGTGCCGCCGGTGCCGGCAGCAGTCCCTTCAGCACGCTCCAGCCGTCCAGTGGCGGGATGGGGATGAGGTTGAAGATGAAGAGCACGATGTTCAACCAGAGCAGCAACCACAGGGCCGTCCAGAACAGCTCCAGGATGGGCGAGATGTCGGGGTCGGCCCAGATGACGAGCGCGGATGACGATCGCCACCAGCGCTGCCGTCACCAGGTTGCTGGCGGGGCCGGCGAAGGCGACCAGCGCGTGGCCCCGGCGGCCGTAGCGCAGGTTGACCGGGTTGACCGGCGTGGGCTTGGCCCAACCGAAGAGCAGCCCACCGCCGAGCGCATTGAAGACGGCGGTGGCGCCCAGCACCAGGGCACCCGTCTGATCCAGGTGGACGCGCGGGTCGAGTGAGACACGGCCCATCCAGCGCGCGGTGTTATCGCCCAGCTTCATGGCCGTCCAGGCGTGCATGAACTCGTGCACCGGAAAGCCCACCAGCAGCATGGTGGCGACGACGATGAAGGCGGAGAACAGCGCCTGGACGGTTTCCTGGTCCATCAGCTGTGACAGCGGCTGGTCACAGGCGACCCAACAGCTCCTGCCTTCTTGGCCTCGTACTCCTCGGCGGTGAGGCTACCGGCGTCGCGGAGCCCAGTCAGCTCCTTCAGGACGGCGGTGACCTCCTCGGGCGTATCCGCCTTGGCGGGATCGAGGCCGCCGCTGACATCGATGGCGGCGGCGACCGCGGGAGCCTCGGCAGGCGTCGCGCTCGCTGGTGCCGCGCTCCGGCGGCGGTAGTCCTCGCCATCACCGCTGCCGCTCTGCAGCTCGTGCTTGGCGGTCATCATCGACTTCTTGAAGTCCGTGGCGTGGTTCAGGCGGTCCAGCAGGTCGGCGCCCTGGAGGGGGGCCGCGGTGAGCACCTTGAGCGTGCCGTAGTCGAGGAGGCGACCGAGCAGGCTGATCTCGAGCTGCGCATCGTTGATCTTCTCGAGCGAGCTGTCCGAGGAGTTCTTGCTGAGCACGCCCCAGGCGAGCACGAGCCGGTAGTTGGTGATGAGGAACTCCTGCGTGCGCCACCACCACCAGCGCCAGGCGAGCACGACGATGCCGCCGATCAGGGTGATGAGGATGGCGAAGTTGGCCACGTCGGCGAACAGCGTGTCCGGTCCGAACAGGTCGCGGTCAGCGATCTCGTTCGGCAGGACCACGCGCACGATGATCATGACGATGGTGGCGCCCCACAGGATGATGGCCGCCCAGCTGTCGAGGATCAGCGCGATGGGGTGCTGGCGCTCGCGTCGGAGCACCCGCTCCTCCGGTGTCAGCAGTGACTCGGCGTAGGTTCCCATCGTCCTCTCGTCCCTCTCTTCCCATCAGGCGCGAGGATGAGCCCGCGCGTAGACCTGGCGGATGCGTTCGCCGGTGATGTGCGTGTATAGCTGCGTGGTGGTGATGCTGGCATGCCCCAGCAGCTCCTGGACGACGCGCAGATCGGCCCCGCCCTCGAGCATGTGTGTTGCGAAACTATGCCGCAACGTGTGCGGAGTCACACGGCCGGATAGTCCGGCACGCCGCGCGGCCTTCTGCATCACCCGCCAGGCGGCCATGCGGTCGAGGCGCCGGCCCCGTCGAGAGAGGAACAGCGGCTCGCGCCCGATCATCGCATCGGCGGCCTCGCGGGTGTGTCCCGCCAGGCGGTCACGCTCGGCGAGGTAGCTGGCGACCGCTTCGAGCGCGATGTCCCCGACCGGCACCAGACGCTCCTTGTCACCCTTGCCGATGACCCGCACGAAGCCACCACCGGCCGAGAGGTCAGCACGCTCGAGCGAGAGCGCCTCGCTGATCCTGAGGCCGGCCGCGTAGAGCAGCTCCAGCAGGGCGCGGTCGCGCAGTCCACTGAGGTCATCCCCGCCGGTGGCCTCGAGCAGCTCCACCACCTCGCCGGCGTCGAGCGTATCGGGCAGCCGCTGCGATTGACGTGGCAGGTCGATGAGCCCCGCGACATCGGTGTCGATGAGCTCCTCTGCGTAGCAGAAGCGGTAGAAGGCCCTGATGGATGCAGCCTTGCGACGCAGGCTGGTGGGACGCAGCACGCGCGGTGGTCGAGCCATGGCGGCCAGGTAGCCACGCGCCGGCTCGGGCGAGGTGGCCCAGCGCTCCACGCCCGGTGCATCGCGGCCGAAGAGGCGCAGGTCGGTGTCGTACGCCCGCATCGTCGCGGCGGCCAGGCCACGCTCGACGCGCAGGTAGTCGGCGTATGCCGCCGCGGCGGCCACGAGGTCTCGCGGGCGGCTGTCGTGGCCGTGCTCGGGCTGGCTGGCAGTCATGGCCTCACCCGTCGGGCAGGAGGGTGGCCTTCTGGCGCAACAGGTCCCAGAAGCGTGTCGTCCCGCGCGGCTGGACGAAGCTGATGGGCTCTCGCCTGGCGCGCACGTCGACGCGGTCGCCGACCTCCAGCGAGATGTCGTCTCGGCCATCGATGCTGACGAGGCAGTCGTACGCCGCGGTCACGGTCGCGCTCACGACGTGCTGCGCACCCACGACGCTCGAACGCAGCGGCGTGAGGTAGGCCGCGATGGGCGTGACCACGAGGTTGTGGCTGGTGGGCTCGACGATCGGCCCACCCGCGCTGAAGCTGTAGCCGGTCGATCCGGTGGGCGAGGCGATGACGACGCCATCGCAGACGTAGGTCGCCACGCGCGAATCACCCACGTCCACGACCACGCGCATGACCTGCGCGTGGCGGCCGCGCACGACGGCAGCTTCGTTCAGGGCGCTGTGGACCCAGCCCTCGCTGCTGCCGTCGGCATGCACGACCTGGATCTCCAGCATGAGCCTGGGCTCCAGCTCGAAGGCACCTTCGTGGAGTTGCCCCAGCACCTGCTCGAGAGCGTGGGCCTCGACCTTGGAGAGGAAGCCGACCTTGCCCACGTTCACCCCCAGGATGGGTGCACCGATATCGGCTGCCAGCTGCGCCGCTCGCAGGAACGTGCCATCCCCGCCCAGGACCACGATGGCTTCAGTGCCGCGCAGCTGCCTGGGCCTCGCCGGGAGCTTCATCGGAGGGCCCTGCCCAGGCCTCCACGCCGTTGGCGGCGCACCAGGCGAGCCCGCGGTCACGGAGCTCCAGCGCCATCGGCGCCGTCGGGTTGAAGGCGAACCCGATGCGCTTCATGCCGGGACCTCCGGCACGCGCGAAGAAGCGGCCGGCGGCACGCGCAGGTGCAGGAAGAACTCGTGGTTGCCAGACGGACCGACCAGCACCGACTCGGCCTCGGCGATGACCTCCAGGCCGAGCGAGGTGGCGTGCTGCTGGATGCGAGCCACGGCCTCGGCGCGGGCTGCCGGATCGCGCACCACACCCTTGGGCACCTCACGCGGGCTGAGCTCGAACTGCGGTTTCACCATGGGCAGGATGTCACCCCCGGGCTCGACCTGCGCGGCCACGCCGCGCAGCAGCCTCGTCAGCGAGATGAACGAGACGTCGGCCACCGCCAGGCCGACCAGCTCCGGCAGCTCCAGCCGGTCGCCCGACGCGGGGTCGAGGCGCGCGGCATGGGTGCGTTCCAGGCTCACCACGCGCGCGTCCTGGCGCAGCGGCTCGGCCAGCTGGCCCCGGCCCACGTCGAGCGCGTAGACACGGCTGGCACCCCGCTGCAAGCAGGCAGTCGGTGAAGCCACCGGTGGAGGCCCCCACGTCAAGGCAAATGCGGCCGGCCGGGTCGATGCCGAACGCGTCGAGGGCCCCGGCCAGCTTCTCCCCTCCCCGCGAGACGTAGCGCGGGCTGGCGTCGAGGGCGACCTCGATGTCCGCCGCGACCATCTCGCCCGGCTTCCGGTCGCGCCGCGCCGCATCGCCCGAGCCGACACGCACTCGCCCCGCGAGCAGCAGTGCCTGGGCGCGGCTACGCGAGACCGCCAGCTCCCGCTCGACGAGCAGCTGGTCGAGTCGCTGCTTGTGCGGCTTGGACGTGTTCAGGCGCTCAGGCCTCGACGGCCGCGCGCCCGACGGGCTGCAGTCCATGGACCGCGATGGCCTCCTCGATCTGCTCCCGGATACCGACTGCGTCGATGCGCACCAGCGCACGCAGGTCCGCCACCGAGCCGTGGTCGATGAACTTGCCGTCGGGCAGGCCGATGCGCTTGAGCGGAGGTATCGGCATCGCCTCAGCCGCATCGGCCAGCACCTCCAGCACGGCCGAGCCGAAGCCACCCGGAAGGGCGCTCTCCTCGAGCGTGACGACGAGCTGCTGGCCGCGGACGCTGCGCAGGATGAGCTCGCGATCGATGGGCCGGACGAAGCGCGCGTCCACCACGCCGACCGACCAGCCAGCCAGCGCCAGTGCGTCGGCGACGGCCACGCCGCGGGCGATGACCGGGCCAAGGCCGATGATCACGATGTCCGTGCCTGCCCGCAGCAGCTCGCCGCGGCCGACCTCGATGAGCGTGGGCTCGACAGCTGGCAGGTCGAAGCCGGCATCGCGCGGATACTGCAAGGCGAAGGGGTGCGCCTGCGCGAAGGCCGTGCGCAACAGCCGCCGCAGCTCCTGCTCGTCGCGCGGTGCCGCCAGCACCAGGTTGGGCAGCTGGCGCAGCGCCGAGAGCGTGAACATGCCCTGGTGGCTGGTTCCGTCCTCACCGACCAGGCCGGCTCGATCGACGCCGATGACCACGGCGGCATCGTTCTGGCAGACGTCGTGCACCACCTGGTCGAAGGCGCGCTGCAGGAACGTCGAATACAGCGCCACGAACGGGCGTTGACCGGCCAGCGCCATGCCGGTGGCCAGGGTCAGCGCATGCTGCTCGGCGATGCCGACATCGTAGGTACGCCGTGGGTAGCGCTCGCCGAAGGCCGCCACGCCGGTGCCGGTGGGCATGCCCGCCGTGATGGCCACCACCCGCGGGTCGTCCTGCGCGATCCGGATGAGCTCCTCGGCCATGACCGCGGTGTAGTTGGGGACCTTGCGTACGGCCCGCTCCTGCGCTGGCGGCGCCGCATCACCGTCCGAGGCGTTGATGCCGATGGCTGCCCCGGCGGTCTCGTGCATGGGTGGCAGGGCGGCACCATGGAAGCCGACCTTGTCCGCCTCGGCCGGATGGTAGCCGTAGCCCTTGCGGGTGCGCACGTGCACGATGATGGGGGCGTCCTCTTCCAGCAAGGCCTTGCGCAGCGTGGTGTCCAGCGCGACCAGGTCGTGACCCGGCACGGGGCCGACGTAGGTGACACCGAGGTCCTCGAAGAGCCGGCCCGGCTGGCTGAAGTCCACGACGGCGTGGCGGATGCGCCGCGACCACTCCAGGAGCAGGGGCCCGAAGCGGGGGACGCGGGCGATGTCGGCATCGAAGCGCCTGCGGGACTTGCGCCATCGACGCGACAGCTTGATGCGGCTGAGGTACTGGCTGACGGCACCGACCGAGGGGCTGATGCTCATCTCGTTGTCGTTGAGCAGGATCAGGATGCGGGTCTTGCGGTGGCCGATGTCGTTGAGCGCTTCGAGCGAGAGCCCGCTCATCAGGGCCGCGTCTCCCACCACCACGGCGATGCGCTCGTCGCCACCGCGGGCGTCACGTGCCAGCGCCAGGCCTTCGGCGATGGAGATGCCGGTGCCGGCATGCCCGCCGTCCATGACGTCGTGCTCGCTCTCGCTGCGCCGCGGGAAGCCGCCCACGCCGCCCAGCTGGCGCAGGCTGCCGAAGCCATCCAGCCGCCCCGTGAGCAGCTTGTGCGCATAGGCCTGGTGGCCGGTGTCCCAGACGATGCGGTCGGTCGGGCTGGACAGGATGCGGTGGAGCGCCACGGTCAGCTCGACGACACCGAGCGAGCTGCCCAGGTGGCCGCCGGTGCTGGCCACGGTGTCGATGATCTCGCGGCGGATCTCGTTGCACAGGCCGCGCGCCTCGGCGTGGCTGATGTCCTTGAGGTCCTCCGGCCCACGCACGTCGCGCAGCGCGATCACGGGTTACAGGTCCTCGAGGTCGTCGGGGCGCATGTCCACGGCGCGCGGGCTCTCACCGGCGCTGCTGTCGACGAGTCGCTGCATGCGCAGCTCCGCGGTGTCGAGCAGACGGCCGCAGTGTGCGTGCAGCGCGGCTCCTCGCTCGTAGAGCGCCATCGACTCCTCCAGTGGCAGGTTGCCCGCCTCCAGGCGCGTCACGACCTCCTGCAGCTGCTCCAGGGCCTTGTCGAACGGCAGCGCGGCGAGCTCGGTGGAAGCGACTGTGCTCTCGCCCTCGGACGCCGCTGTGGTGGTCTCGGTCACGAGCCGGAGTCTCGCACGCCATCGACCGAGACGTCCAACGCACCCTCTCGCGAGTTGGACCTCCAGCCGGTCACTGACCCGCTGCCGCTTGGCATCGACGACCACGCGGCCGTCGGTCGTGCGCACGATGGCATAGCCGCGCTCGAGGGTCGCGTAGGGGTTCAGCGCGTCCAGGCCGGTGGCGCACTGGGTCAACGCTGCGCGCGCCTCCGCGGTGCGGGCTGCCAGCCCCGCGGGCAGCCGGTCGGCAGATCGTGCCAGCGTCCCCCGCTCGGCGGCCAGCCGTGCCCGCAGCGCGCGCGTGGCGCGGTCGAGCAGCAAGCCGCTGCGCTCCCGTTCAGCGGCCAGGTAGGCCGCCGGGCGGAACCTTTCCAGGGCGCGACGCTCGGTCTCGAGCCTGGCCCGGGTCGCCGCCATACGGCGCGTGGCACTGGTCGCCAGGCGTGACTCCAGGGCACGCAGGTGCAGTCGCTGCTCGGCCTGGTCGGGCACGGCCAGCTCGGCTGCCACCGAGGGCGTCGCTGCCCGCCGGTCAGCCGCGAACTCCGAGAGGGTCACGTCGGTCTCATGGCCGACGCCGACGATGACGGGCCGGGCGTGGGTGGCGATGGCGCGCACCACGGACTCCTCGTTGAAGGCCCACAGGTCCTCCATCGAGCCACCGCCACGGGCCACGATGACGAGGTCCACGGCGCGCCCGCTGGCCGGATCGGTCCAGCGTCCGATACGGTTCAGGGCACGCACGATGGAGCGCTCGGCGCCGGCGCCCTGCACCTGGCAAGGGCTGAGGAGCAGGCGCGCCAACGGCCAGCGGCGGCCCACCACGCGATGGATGTCGTGCAGCACGGCCCCACCGGCCGAGGTGACCACGCCGATCGTTCGCGGCCAGGCCGGCAGGGGCCGCTTGCGGGCGCTATCGAAGACGCCCTCCGCCGCGAGCCGCGCCTTCAGCGCCTCGAAGCGCTGGGCCAGGTCGCCGACGCCGGCCGGTTGCAGGCTCTCCACGTAGAGCTGATAGGCGCCCTGCTGCTCGAAGACATCGATGCGACCCTGCGCCACCACGCGCAAGCCGGTCCGCGGTTCGAGCGGCAGGGCCAGGCGCTCCTCGCGGAAGACGACGCAACGCAGTTGCGCGCGCTCGTCCTTGAGGGTGAAGTAGGCGTGCCCGGCAGCACTGACCGAGACGCTGCCGATCTCGCCTTCGACCCACACCGGGTTCAGCCTGGGGCTGCGGCGCAGGGTGTCCCGGATGAGGCGGGTGAGATCGACGACGGACAGCACCACTGGCCCGGCCTGAGGTGCCACTGGGCCAGCCGGTTGCGCGGCCGGGACAGCATCGGGCGGCGCCACGGGGACGATGTCAGGCGGCACGACCGGCACACCGTCCGGCTGCGCTTCGGCCGCCGGCTCGTCCCACAGGCCTCGCGTCGCCATGGCGGACCGCTAGACGCGGGTCTGGTACTCGCCCGTGCGGGTGTCGACCCTGATGGTGTCACCTTCGTCCACGAAGATGGGCACCTGCACCACCAGCCCTGACTCCAGCGTCGCCGGCTTCTTGGCACCCGACTGGGTGTCGCCCGCGAAGCCCGGCTCGGTCTCCACGACCTTGAGCTCCACCGAGATGGGTAGCTCCACGCCGATGGTCTCGCCCTGGTGGGTGGTGCGATCGAGCGTCATGCCCTCGACGAGATAGTCGGTCACCTCGCCGAGCTGCTCGCCGCTGAGGTGGAACTGCTCGTACGACTCGTCTTCCATGAAGTGGTAGTCGTCGCCATCCCGATAGAGGAACTGCACGGGGCGCTTGTCGAGCACGGCACGCGGCCACTTCTCGCCGGCCTGGAAGGAGCGCTCGATGGTCTGGCCGCGCTTGATGTTGCGCAGCTTGATGCGGATCTGGGCGGAGCCGCGGCCCATCTTGATGTGATGGAAGTCGAGGATCTGCCAGAGGTCGCCGTCAAGCTCGATGGCGATGCCTTTGCGCAGGTCTCCGGTCGAGATCATGGGTGCTGTCGTTCTCCGTGGGCTGGGTGATGGGCTGGGCGACCCGCGGCGTGATGGGCCCTAATCGCAGCTGTTGATGTTGCGCTGATGCTGGTTCAAGTTCTTGGCGAACTTGTGCTTGTCCGAATCAGGGCAGGCATAGAAGTACAGCAGCTTGGACTTGGTCGCCGGTTCCAGTGCCGCCTCGAGGGACTTGGCCGAGGGTGTGACGATGGGCCAGTCGGGCAGACCGGCGTTCTGGTACGTCTGGAAGGAGTCGTAGCGCTGGTCGACCTCGACGCTGGCGTAGTCGGCCACGCCCAGCAGGTCCCAGAAAAGGTACTCGTCCCACTTGGCCAGGTTGGTCTCCTCGAGGGCCATCGAATCGGTCGCGTACACCACGGTCGGATCGGCCTGCAGCAGACCGCCGGTCTCCCCGTTGACCTCTGGGTCGAGCCGGTTCCAGTACACGCCGGCGATCTTGCGCCGGTCGCTGTCGACCTTGGCCTCGCGCTCGACGAGGCTGGCGACGATGAGCGCGTCTTCGAAGGAGATGTCGTTCTTGCGCGCCTGCGCCACGTACTTGCTGCCGGTGCGCTCCCACTCGTCGAGCATCAGGTAGATGAGCTCCTCGGCGGTGATGTCGGCGGGCACCTCGTAGGTGCCTCCCTGTAGGTAGCCCTCCAGGCTGCTGCCTTCGGGGAGCTGCGCGAGGAAGCTGTAGCCGGTGCGCATGGCCTTGGTGGGATTGCGGGCCAGGCGCAGGAACTCGGCCGGATCGAGTTCCAGCTCGCTCTCCTTGGTCTCCTGGACGAGGTAGGCCACGATCTGCTCGATGCGGCGGCCGAAGCGCATGTCGAGCACCGTGGCGGGGGTGGGGGCATCGGGCTCGAGGGCCAGCCTGGCGGCGATGCCCGCGGGTGTGATCTGCGGCGTCATGGTGTAGGTGCCGGCCTTGATGAGCTCGTCGACGCGGTCGACGACCACGGCGTAGCGGAAGGCCAGCGTGTCGACGAGCAGGCCCTGTTCGACGAGTCCGGCCTCGATGTCGTCGATGGTCTGTCCCGGCTCGATGACGAACTTGACCTCCGCCTCGCTGTCGCTGGCCGGCTTGTCGATGCGGTCGCTGAACTCGACGGCCAGCAGGTCGGACACGAGGGGCAGGCTGACGATGCCGGGCGATTCCTCGAAGAAGCTGGCGGCAGCCGGGCCGATCATGGGCCGGGCGGCGAACCAGCCGCCGACCACCAGCAGGATGATGGCGACGAGGACGAAGGCAAGGCCCTTGAACGCGCCGGAGTTGGCTTTCTGCTGTTGGCTGTGGCGCAGCTCCCAGTTCTCGACGATGCCGACCCGGCCACCTGTGCGCCCCTGCGGCAGCGGTTCACTCACGGTGTCACCTCCGTCCCGGCGCGGGCCGCCAGCTCACGCTGCAGGATGGCGGCGGCCGCTTCGCGATCGATACGGGCGCGCCAGGCATGGCGGGCAGCCGCTGACGGCGCGCCGCCGGAGCGACCACGCGGTGCGCGGCCCATGCGAGCCTCCGCCGACTGGCTGCTGAGCCGCTCGTCGCGCAGGGCGAGGGGCAAATCGACGAGGGCGGCCACGGTGGCGGCCCATGCGCGCGTGCGCTCGGACTGCTCGCTCTCGCGGCCGTCGAGGTGCAGTGGCAGGCCGACGACGATGGCCTCGGCGTGTCGTTCCTCGCAGATGCGTGCCAGGGCCTGGGCGTCTCGTTCCGGACTGCTGCGGCGAAGCGTGAGCAGTGGCACGACCGAGCCGCTGACGGTGTCGGCGACGGCGACGCCGAGACGTCGATCACCCAGGTCGATGCCCAGCAGCACGCTCACCGGTTCCTCGGCGCGCGCAGGCGCGTGTCGAATGTCATGGATCAGGTCGCTCACTCCGTTGTCGATGGCTCTGTGACAGCGAACTCGATGCGATCGCCATCGGCTGGCAGGCCCTCCAGGAACCCCGGCCAGACGCTCACGTTCGCGATGCCGAACTCCTCCAGTATGGCCTGAGCCTCGGAAACCGGCAGGCCAGCCACCCGCTCGATGAGTCGATCGACGTCGACGAGGGGATACATCATGGCGCTCCCACGAGCCTCGAACTGGATGCCCTGGCCTTCGCCGCTACCCTCCCCGTGCTCCAGCCTGACGCTGTCAGAAAGCAGTGCCATGTCCTCGGGCAAGGCCGCCTGCAGTCGAGCGCGGATGACCTCATCGACCAGCCCGTCATCGACCGCCAGCACGCTCGCCACGGCCTCGCCGCTGAGCTCGAACTCCGCCGTCGCCGTGCCCACCAGGTCGTCGAAGGCAGGCGAGTAGCTGACCTGGCCAAGCTGCGCCGTCTCGGCGTAGACCGACAGGTCCGCGGGCGTGTTGGCCGGATCGCGCAGGTACGCCACGAGCGCGCCCGCGAGGCGGTTCTGCAGGTCCACCGCAGCCGCGTCGTAGTCCTCGGCGGTGACCCGCGGTGATTGGACGAAACGGCCGCCCCCGGTCGGCTCGGGGTTGCGCACGCTGATACCCTGCTCCGCCAGTGATGGCACCACGCTGATGGCGTCGGCCGGTACGTTGCCGTCCTCGCCGCTGCGGATCGCCTCCACGGGCGCGCTGATCTGCGAAGCCCCGTCCTGGGTGGGTGGCAGGGTCACCGTTTGGGTGGTCTCGAACTCCACGCCGCCCGGTGTCTGCAGGCGGGTCCCGGCCGGGATGAGCTGCTCGGCGAGCTGCTGTGGCGAGGAGAAGACGACCTCGCCGCTGGCGCGGGACTCGATGGTCTCGGACCCGCTGGCGCTGAACCGGCCGCCCACGTCGAGGGGGATGGGCAGCGTCACAGCCGGGATCCGTCCGCCCGCCACGTCCAGCTCGGCGATGGTCGGCAGCGCCACCACCGCCAGCTCGAGGGGGCCGAGCGCCGCGACCCGCGGCTGCAGCGTGATGGTCGCCGTCGGCAGTGTCTGCGAAGCGGCGAACACGCCCACCAGGGCCAGTGCCAGCAACGTGACGGCGACGATGCGCAGGCGTTGGCTGCTCCACGCCAGCAGCCCTCGCCGCTGCGTTTTGACCACGACGGTCGCTGCGTCCGCGGGCTCCTCCCCGGCGACGTCGCCACCATCTGGCGCCCGGCTCGGGAGGGCGGGTTTGTCACCTCGTTCGAGCGCCGCCTCGGCCTGCACCACGGACGCTGCCACGAGCACGCCGGCCGATGCCGCCAGCGCGCGCACCTGCTCGTCGGCGCTGGCGATGGCCATCTCCTTGCCGCGCGCGCCGGCTTCCCGCGCCAGCAGCCTGAAGTTGATGCGCCCGGTGGCGATGCGCGACCCCGGAGGGACGACGAAGACGACGCGCTCGTCGCTGCTGCCTCGGAGGCGCGCCACGGCGTCGGTGATCTCATCGTCATTGTCGAGGTACCAAACGGCCATCGGTGGCAGTCTGCCCTAGACGCGCATCCCCCGCAGCACGCGTCGGAGCGCGGCGTCGAGCGGCTCCTGTGGCTGGGCCGCCTCGACGGCCTGGAATGCCAACGCCATCGGCGTGACGTCCTGCTGGTCCACCAGCAGGCCCGTGGCGTCGCTGACCTTCGCGACCGAGTCCGGCCGCATCATCGAAACAGCTGGCCGGCGGGCGAAGGGCAGGTCGGCGCCGAAGTCCCGGGCCTCCAGTGCGGCGCGGATCTCCGGCAGTGCGGCGCCGCCTCCGCAGAGCTCGATGCGTCCCGGCAGCAGGCCGGCGCGGCCGAACTCCTCCAACACCAGCTCCACGCCCGCGGCCCACACGGCCACGTCCTCGCCGATGATGCTCGCGACCTGCTCGGCGTCCTGCACCTCCTCGCCGGCGGCGTGCCCGAGCTTGACCCGCTCGGCGGTCTCGAAGTCGAGGTCGAGACGATCGGCCAGCGACTTGCTGAAGGCGCGACCGCCCAGCGCGAACATGCGCGTGCCCTCGACGCTGCCGCTGCGGACGAGGGCCACGTCCGTGGTCCCGCCGCCAACGTCGATGAAGAGTGCCCCCGACTGACCGACCTGCTCGCCGGAGACCGAGCGGGCCACCGCGTAGGGCTCGGCCACGACCTTGGTGAGGTCCAGGCCCAGCTGCTCCACGACCGACTCCAGGGCGCCCAGGTGCACCAGCGGCGCATAGGCGTTGAAGACCGAGACGCGCAGATGGCGGCCCTGGAAGCCGACCGGATTGGAGACGGCATAGCCGTCGATGCCGGCCGAAGCGACCGCGGCGTGGACGAGGCGCACATCGACATTGGGCAGGCCGGTCTCCCAGGTGATGGTGCGCTGGGCCTCGGCCGACGCCTCGGTCTCGATGTCCTCCAGCAGCCGCTCGAGCTCCGAGTGCGTGACCGAGCTGTCGGGACGCTTGCGTTCGATGCTGCGCGTGGTGGTGAAGCCCTTCACCAGCTCGCCGGCGATGCCGATGATGACCTTCGCCGCGGGCCGCCCCGCCATCGCCTCTGCCTCGTCGAGGGCCGCGCGGCAATTGCGCACCACGGCCGCGATGTCGGCCACCGTCCCGGATTGCATGTGCGAGAGGCCCTGCCGCATCCGGCCCACGCCGGTGACCACGGCGGTGCCACCCTCGGCGTGCTCGAAGACGAGCGCCTTGGCGTACTCGGTGCCGATGTCCAGCGCCAGCTGCGCCGTGTTGGGCGTGGCCGCCGGGACCCGGTGGAGCAGTCGCTGCAGCAGGGACACCTCGAGCCCCGTCCTACTCCTCGAGCCGATCGTGCAGCCTCTTCAGCGCGGCCTCCAGCGCGCTCGGCGCCGGGACCTTGCCCTGCGCCATCTCCGGCCGGCCGCCACCCTTGCCCCCGGCACTGGCGACGGCATCGCCCACGAGCTCGGCGGCGCTGAGGCCCTGTTCGACGAGGTCGTCGCTGACGGTGACGAAGAGCTGTGGCTTTTCGGGATCATCCAGGCCGGCCGCGATGACGCCGCTCTTGAGCGTGCCACGCACCTCCTTGACCCAGGCCTTGAGCTCCTCCATGGAGCCGAAGCCGCCCAGCATCGAGATGAAGGCACCCTTGTGCAGCAGCTGCGCGGTCTTCACCGCCGCCTGCGCGGAGGGCACGCGCTTCGGGGCGCCGCTGCCAGCCTTGTGGCGCTGCTTCAATTCCTCGATACGGGCCACGAGCTGCTCGGCCGTCTTTGCCCCAGCCGCCGCCGCGGCGGCCTCGAGGAGCCGGAAGCGCTCCTCCGCCAGGGCTTCGGCGGCTTCGCCGGTGACGGCTTCGATGCGTCGCATGCCCGACCCGATGGAACGCTCCGCGGTGATGATGAAGCCTCCGATCTGGCCGGTGGCGCGACAGTGGGTGCCGCCACACAGCTCGTGGCTGTAGCCCTCGACGCGAACGGTGCGCACGGTCTCGCCGTACTTCTCGTCGAAGAAGGCGTCCGCACCGGCGGCCTGGGCCTCGGCCATCGACATGAGCGCCGGCGTGACCGATCGATCCTCGCGGATGACCCGACGCACCTCGTGCTCGATGGTGTGCCGCTCCTCGGGCGTGAGCCCGCGGTCGAAGGGATAGTCGAAGCGCAGGTAGTCGGGGGTGACCAGTGAGCCGGCCTGCCGTGCGGCGTCACCCAGGGTGTTGCGCAGTGCCCGATGCAGCAGGTGCGTGCCGGTGTGATTGCGCATAGTGCGGGCTCGCCGTCCGGCATCGACCTCGGCGCTGACCTCCTGGCCGAGACGGACCTTGCCATGCAGCCTGCCGCGGTGGACGATGAGCCCGCCCACGGGGCGCTGCGTGTCCTCGACACTGAAGACGACCTGACCGGCGCTCGTCACGCAGGACACCTCGATCGCCCATCTGTCCCGCCACCCTCGGCGTAGAAGGGCGTCTCGTCGAGCACGATCTGCGCCTCGGCCGCAGCCTCGGTGTGCCCCTCCGCGTCGGCGCGGGCCTCGAGCTCCTCGTACTCGGTGGTGTCGCGCACGATGGCGCCGATGCGACCGCTCGCGGTGGTGGTGTCGTAGCCACGGAAGATCGAGCCGCCGAGGCGCCGCGCGATGCTGTCGAAGAGCGCGGTCTGCTCGGCCTGCCGGGCCAGGTCGAGCTTCTTGCCCGAGCGACTGCGCTGCCGCTGCTCGTCGAGCGCCGCCTCGAAGCCGGCCCGGTCGACGCGCACGCCGTACTCGGCAGCCAGCTCCACGGTGAGGTCGAAGGGGAAGCCGTAGGTATCGTGGAGGCGGAAGGCCTTGTCGCCGTCGAGCACCGGCGCGTCGTCAGGGACATCCTCGAGACGACGGCCGACCACGCGATCGGCACCGGTCAAGGGGATGAGCGCCTCCTCCAGCTGGATGGTGCCGGCGTCGAGCGTGCGCGCGAAGGCCGTCTCCTCGCGGGTGATGGCGCCGAGGATGGTGTCTCGGCGCTCGCGCAGGAGCGGATAGGCTCCCTCCATCAGCTCGATGACCACCTTGGCGGTCTCGGCCAGGAAGGGCTCGCGCCGTCCCAGCAGGCGACCGTGGCGGACGGCGCGCCGGACGATGCGTCGCAGCACGTAGCCCCGACCCTCGTTGGCCGGCAGGATGCCATCGGCGATGAGGAAGGTGATGGCGCGAGAGTGGTCGGCGATGACCTGGTAGCTGAAGCGTTCGCTCTCGAACGCATCGGGGTCGTGCTTCAGCAGCTCGCGCATGCGGGCATGGATGGGCACGAACAGGTCGGTGTCGTAGTTGGTGGCGACACCCTGCAGCACCGAGGCGAGGCGTTCGAGGCCCATGCCGGTGTCGACCGACTTGAAGGGAAGCTCGGTGCGCGGACCTTCCAGCGGCTGGTCGAACTCCATGAACACGAGGTTCCAGATCTCCAGCCAACGCGGGCAGCTCTCGGTGTGATCGGGCACGCAGCCCGGTCCCTCGGAAAGGTGCTCGCCGCGGTCGAAGTGGATCTCGCTGTTGGGGCCACAGGGCCCCGTGTCAGCCATGCGCCAGAAGTTGTGGTCGTCGCCCGCGTCGACGTCACCCCAGCGCGCCATGCGCTCGGGCGGCAGGCCGATCTCGTCACGCCAGACGGCCCACGACTCCTCGTCGTGGGTGTAGGTGGTGGCCGCCAGGCGTTCGCCGGGGATGCCCAGGTCCTGCGTCAGGAACTCCCAGGCGTAGTGGATGGCGTCGCGCTTGAAGTAGTCGCCGAAGGACCAGCTGCCCAGCATCTCGAAGAGCGTGTGGTGGCGCGGGGTGCGGCCGACCTCCTCGAAATCGTTGTGCTTGCCGGCCACGCGCAGGCAGCGCTGCGAGTTGACGGCGCGGTCGTAGGAGCGTCGTTCCACGCCGCGGAAGACGTCCTTGAACTGGACCATGCCGCTGTTGGTGAACAACAGCGTCTGGTCGCCGCCGGGTACGAGGCTGGCGCTGGGTACGATCTCGTGCCCACGTTGGGCGAAGAAGCCCAGGAAGCGCGAGCGGATCTCGTCCGCGGACAGGGGTTGCATCCGGGTGTCCGAAGGAGCCCGGTCGTCGATCTCGTGCATGTAGGGCGAGTGTAGCGAACGCTGCCCTCGGGACATGCGCACGCCCGCGAGAGCCGGGAGCTCCCGCGGGCGTCATCGAGCCGCCCGGAAGAGACGTGAGCGACAGCGCTCCGGCGCTACTCCTCGGCGGCGGCCATCTTGAGGTCCGTGCCGCGGAAGGTCGAGACCATGGCGTTCATGAACTGACCGTCGCTGATGTAGGCATCCGAGCCGCGATAGGGCTCGGCGAGGAAGTCGGCCTCGGCGACCCACTGGACGCTCTGCGTGCCGCCCACCTCGAAGCGCGATTCCTCGGAGAAGGTGATGCCGCACAGGCCGCCCTCCTCGACCGGCAGAACGAAGCCCGCGAAGAGCTCACCGATGGCCTGGCGGCCACGCACCACGTTGCCGTTGTCGAGGTGCACCTCGGCGTCATCGGGATACTGCGCCATCAACCCCACCCAGTCGCAGGCGTTGAGCGCCCGGATGTGCTCGACGTACGTGTCGTACGAGCTGGCCTGCGGGATCAGCGTGTCCGATACCTCGCCGGTGTTGGGGTTTTCGACCGGCTCCGCGGGCACGCCATCCTGGGCCGCCACGAGGCTGCCCAGCGAGAGGGTCAGCACCAGCGAGAGCACCCCAGCTGCCGAAACGGATGACCTGAACATCGTCTCTCCTCCGTTCGCCTGTCCGATGAGGGAAATCCATCATCGATTATCGATGGTAGGCATATATCAGTGCCGAGTCAAGATTCGAGATCGCGAAGAGGTGAAGTTGTCTTGACCTTCAGCCACAGCAGCCGGACGCGGCGCTACGGTTGCCCGCATGACGGAGTCGTGGGGCTGACGGTGCCGGCCAGGTTCACCCTGCTGGTGCTCGCCGGCGCCTTCACCTTCGGCGCCTGTTCGGGTCTTGCCGGCGATGGCTTCGCTGTCGTGCCCGGTACGCCTCGAGCTGGCCAGGATCGCCGGGACACCGCCCGCGCGACGCCGACGCTGCGGGCCACGCCGACGCCGCGCCAGACGGCCAGGCCGCGGGCGACTCCGAAGGTGCTGCCGAGTCCGAGCCGCTGAGACGGCGCGCGACCCAGCGCCCAGGCGCGATCGCCCCAAGGTCACCACCATCAGGTTGTCGCCGCGACCCAGGCCTGGCCCGTTCCAGATGGACCTCTTCCGCAAGGGCGACTTCATGCACCAGGCGGACAAGAACTCGTGTGTCGCCGGCTCCACCCAGACGATGATGAACATCATCGACAGCGGCAGGCCGAACCGCTCGACCGCGTTCCAGCAGCGGCTCTACCAGCGCGGCCGCGAGCTCTCGCCCAACAAGGCCAAGCTGGGTCCCATCGGTATCGACCTGACCGGCTGGGCCGAGCTGCTCAACACGAACGGCTACGGGCCGTACGTCGTCGATGGCGCCGCCACCCGCCGCGGTGCCATCCGCAAGGCGGCCAAGGCGCTGCGGCTGACCGACAGGCCGGTCGGCCTGGTCACGTGGCGAGGCGCGCACTCGTGGGTGATGTCGGGCTTCACCGCCACGGCGGACCCGGCCTACAGCGACGACTTCAAGGTCACCAAGGTCGTACATCCAGGACGTCTGGTACCCCTATGTCAGCACCATCTGGGGTGCATCGAGGCCGCCCGACTCGCTCGTGCCCGTGGCTGCGCTGGCGGAGGACTACCTGCCCTATGCCCGGCCGCGCGCTCGCTGGCCCAAGCGCGACGGCAAGTTCATGCTGATCCTGCCGCAGCTGCCACCTCGCACGGTCGTGCGCTAGGCGGTCGCTCAGCCGGGAAGCCGTCGGCTGCCCGCCGATGGCAGCGTGCGCCACCAATGCGCGAACCGGCCGTACACCTTCGGATCGCGCCGTTGCAGCAGCGGCAGCAGCGCTGCAGCCTCGGCCGCGAGGCCGTCCCACGCCTCGGCTGACAGCGGCTCGAACGGCGTCGCCTCGATGGCACCGTCGAGCAGTCGCCAGACGCCGGCCACGAAGCCGTCGACCAGCAGCGTGGGGAGGACATCGCCGTTGCGGCGGATGACCAGCGAGCGATGCTGCGGCGGGATGAGGCGATCCCGGTGGGCGTAGGCGAGCAGGACGCTGTCCCACATGGGCAGCAGCCGCGGTGGGGCCGGTGTGGCCTCCTCGGGCAGGGTGGCGCCCGCGAGATCGAACAGGTCGCCGCCAGCCGGCCCCGCCAGCGCCACCACCTCGGCGCCCAGCGCCGCCATCGCCTCGCGCACGACGCCACGGGTGAGCAGCGTGAACTGCGCCACATCCGCCACCGAAGCCGGACCGAACCCGTGCAGGTATCGCATCACCAGTCGACCCACCGCCTCGCGTTGCGATCCCGGAGGCCACGTCGCCGGCGCCGCGACGAAGCTCGGTCGTCGCCCGAACGACCATGGGTCAGCGCCCGGTGCATGCCGCAGCGGCGCGTAGGTGCGCAGGGCCCACCAGGCACGCTCCGCCCCCTGGCCCAGGCGTGCCTCCAGCGCCGCCGTGATCTCGACGCCGGTGCGTGGTGATCGGCTGCTGGCGAGCAGGCCGGGCTCGAGCTCGTCGAGCTCGGCCGCGGAGAGCTCGCTCGTCTTGAAGCGGCGGTCGAACAGCCGGGAGGCGCGCAGGCTCGGTGCCATCGCGGCGTGGAACGCGGGGTAATCGTCCGCGTGGACGGCATGCAGCGTGATCCGCATCAGCGTGGCCTTGATGACCTGTCGCGCTCGCATAGGCCGCATCGAGGTCGGTGGGGTCGAAGCCATCGATGCGGTTCCACAGGGCCAGGTAGGGCGAGGCTGGTTCCTGGGCCTGCAAGCCCACCAGGTGCCGCACCGCGGCTGCCACCGGCAGCGTCGCCCGACGTAGGAGCAGCTGGCGGTCGAGCGTGGCACGGTTGAGCTGACGCGCGGACACGCGCCCGTGTCCCGAGCGACGTTCGGTCACGCCCGCAGGACGGAGGGCAGCGCCTGCTCCTCCTCGATCACGGCCGCTGCGAGCGGTGCACCGGCGACATGGAGCTCCTTCGCCCGGGCGATCCACTGGTGGATCTTGCGGTTGACCTCGGGTGCGCCGACGAGGTCGACCGTCTGCTCCTGGGTGGCGAAGGCCGCCGGATACATCACGAAGGCCTTGGTCTGCATGCCGCCCAGGCCGCCATGAGCCCCGACCTGGTGCTCGAACGGCGCGATCTCGTCGGTCGAGGGGTCGTACATGCTGCTGACGAGGACGTCGCCGACGTGCTGGTAGCCGTCGAGCTGCCTGAGGTTGGCGGCCGCATGTTTCCCGAAGTGCCGCAGCGGGTCCTCGCCCTCGATCTTGCCGCCCTCGAGATGGTGCACGCCGTGCCGCCCGATGACGAGCGGACCGTGCTCCTCGGAGCGCACCATGATGAAGCCGATGCCCTCGTGCCGGACGAGACCGGGCAGCAGCTGGGGGTGCAGCCGGGCGATGCCCTCGAGGCTGACCCGCTGGGGTATCTGGGTCAGGTAGATGTTGGCCAGGTTCCCTGATGCCGCCACCACGAGATCGGGGATACCGCCCGTGTCCACGGCACCCGGGTCGGACCTGGTCTCGGCGTGATGCTGGAGCTGGACGGCTCCCTCGCTGGTCTCGCTGCGGAGGGCCCGACTCACCATCTTGCCCGTCGCCCCCGGGGTACGGCTGGCCTCGGTCAGGAAGGTGTTGACGGGGCCCCAGCTCTCGACATCGTTGGTCGCGTCGAGCGAGGTGACGCTGCCCTCCATGAGGCTCCGCGTGAGTTGCTCGAGGCTGATGCCGTAGCGGTCCTCGAAGGGGGCGCCCTGGGTCTGACCGTGGTCGGACAGGAGGATGAAGTGGTACTCGCGTGGCGCATCGGCAGCGGCCCGGGCCAGGCTCCGCAGCATGCGGTCGGCCTGGTCCAGCTGCTGCATCGCCTCGGGCCGCTCGGGGCCGACATGGTGCGCCACCTCGTCGTAGCCGAGGTAGTCGGCGTAGATGATGGGAGTGCCGCGACTCATCTCGCCGATGACCAGGTCGACCAGCATGTCACGCATGATGGTGGTCGTGGCAGCCTTCAGGAAGGGGAAGGGCATGCCGCGGTCGATGCGCGGCTTGATGTCGCGCACTCGCTGGCGTCGCGCCTGGAAGTACTCGTTGATGATGCAGCTGGTGAACTGGACAAGGCCGCGCGTGACGTTGTACGGGTTCACCAGGAACAGGCTGAACGAGTTCATCTGCAGACCTTGTCCGCCCTCGGCGAGCTGGCTGGTGGTGGCGATGGCGCGGCTGGCGCCACCCGACACGAGGTTGCTGATGGAGGTCCCGCCGTCGCGCAGCAGGTCACGCTCGTTGGTGGCGCGGCGCTCGATCTCGAAGGCATCCGCAGGGCGGTTCGACACCATCAGGTGGTTGCGGTCCTTCTCCCACCAGCGGAAGGCCGGGATGCCCGGCTGGACCCCGTGCATGATGCCGACCTGGCCCGCGCTCGTCATCGATGGCGCCAGGGCCTCGTACCTGCCCAGTCGGTGCGAGCCGGAGTGCAGCCAGTCGTTGACGAAGGGCATGTAGCCGGTGCGCAGGGCGTTCCGCAGGATGGGTTCGCTGAGGCCGTCGATCTGGATGATGACGAAGCCGGGACCGGGGCGATCATCGACGTCGCCGCCCACGCGGGCCATGCGTTTCATCGAGTGGCGGAAGAAGGACTCGTCCTCGTCGAGCCCGATGATGCCCACGAGGGCGGTGTTGATGGCGGCGATGAGGATGGAGGCGATGAAGGCCACGAGGAAGCCGTCGATGCGCACTCCGGGCACCACCCAGCCGGCCAGGAGCAAGCGTCAGGCCCATGAAGAGGACACGTGAGCAGGCCGGTGATGACGATGTTGTTGATGCCGACCGCGACGAAGACGACGGGCCGGACGGCGAACGTGATGAGGCCGGAGACGATGGTCACCAGTGCCGCCGCGGCCAGCGTCTGCCAGCCGCTGCCGCTGAAGCTGATGCCGTTCAGGAGCTCGCTGCCACCAGCAGCAGCGCGACGGTGTTGACCACCAACAGCGTGAGTCGCGCGCGCGAGCAGGTGCCGACGGCCGCGCGGCCAGTTCATGGCCGTGTCGTACTCGTCCTTCCAGACAGCGGCGACACGATGCGGCAGTCCCGGTCGTTGCGGCCGCGTCCCGATGCGCTCCTCCAGCCTGCTGCGGTGCACCGGCGGAAGTGGCGCGGACGGAGCCGACGGGCTGCTGCTCATGAGGCGACAGTATGGCGTCGAGACACGGCGCTGCAGGCGGGCGCGCCGTGTCCTCGGGCGTCGTCGCGCCTGGCTGGGCGCGGATCATCGCTCCTCACGTCGACCGTCGCGGCGCCTAGGCTTGCCGGCACTGATGGACACCCTGACCGAGATCATCGCCTGGGCCACCGGGCTCATCGACGCCCTCGCCGAGCTGGTCACCGACTCGCCGATCACCTATCTCGTCATCCTGGCCATGTCGGCGCTCGATGTCATCGTGCCGATCCTGCCCGCGGAGGCCGCCGTCACCGCGGCGGCGGTCCTCGCCGGACAGGGCAAGCTGAACGTCCTGTGGATCATGATCGCCGCCGGTGTGGGCGCCTTCGTGGGGGACAACGTGGCCTACTGGATCGGCCGCGCTGCGGGGCGGCCGCTGGTGAAGAAGGTGCTGCGGGGCAACACCGGGCAGCTCGATGCCGTGGAGGAGCAGTTCCATCGCCGCGGTGGCACGTTCGTGATCATCGGGCGCTTCATCCCCGGCGGGCGCACGGCGGTCGCCATCGGTGCCGGCGTGCTGCACTTCAGCTGGCCGCGGTTCATCCTCTACGACGCCATCGCCGCGGTCATCTGGGCCATCCAGGCGGCTGTGCCTGGCTACATCGGGGGTGCCCTCATCCAGGACCGGCCGTGGCTGGCGATGGTCTTCGGCTTCGTCCTGTCGGCGCTGCTGGCCACCAGCATCGCCCTCTTCCAGCGCCGGCGCGAAGGGCAGCGAGCGACGGAGGCACCCATCAAGCCGGCGGTGCTAGGCATCGGCGGCGTGGATGCGGCGCTCCTGCTGCCCCCTCACGACGCGATCCCGGAGGGGGATGGGGACACCGGCGTCGAGACCACGGCCTCCCGGTCCGGCTGAGCCCGTAGCTCAGCCGCGGCGGGGACGCACCTCGCCACCCTCTGGCGGTGGGCCTGGCCGGCGCACGGCCAGGTCGCTGGAGACGACCGCGATGCCGATGCCGAGCCACGCCAGCGCGGAGGCCCAGAGCAGGCAGTAGTCGCCGATGTAGAGCACGTCGCCGACCCGGGCACCGATGGCCTGACCGGCGAGCGCCCCGAGGATGGCCGCGGCCAGCACCGCGGGGATATGCCAGCCGAGGTTGCCGCGCACGAAGATGTAGACGCTGGTGTGGAAGGCGCCGGTCACGACCGAGAGGACGAACGCCGGGCCCAGCACGAAGGTGGCGAGGCCCTCTTCCATGCCGTTTTCCTTGCCGTCAGGCGGCCACGGCAGCATCGACGTCGATGCGCCCGCCACCGATGACGCCGTCCTCGTCGTCGTAGAACACGGCGGCCTGTCCGGGCGCTGGGGCCCAGGCCGGTCGATCGAGCTCCACGCGCCAGCCACCTCCCTCGTCCGGGTACACGCCGCCGGGGATGGGCTCGGCCCGGTGGCGGATACGGATGCGCGCCCGGAAGGCGGCCGTGGGGGTCGCCTCGACGAACGAGGCCGCGGTCACCGCGAAGCGCTGTCGATAGAGGTCCTCGCGGCGGCCGAGCGTGACCAGGTTGTCGACGGTGTCGATGCTGGCCACGTACTGACGCTCGCCGAGGGCCACGCCCAGGCCGCTGCGCTGGCCGATGGTGTAGGCCGGCGCGCCGGCATGCCGGCCCACGGTAGCGCCGTCGGCGTCCACCAGCGGACCCGGGTTCGGCTGCCAGCCGGTACGTCGCCGCAGCTCCTGGCGGTAGTCGCCGTCGGGCACGAAGCAGATCTCCTGGCTCTCGGGCTTGTCGGCGGTGACCAGGCCGTGGCGTCGCGCCAGCGCGCGAGCCTCCGGTTTGGTGAGCTCTCCCAGCGGGAACCGGGTGTGCGCCAGCTGCTCCTGCCCGAGGCCGTAGAGGAAGTAGGTCTGGTCCTTGTCGGCGTCACGGCCGGCCAGCAGCCGGTAGCGCCGGCCACCGTCCGCGTGCCATTCCACCTGGATGCGGGCATAGTGCCCGGTCGCCACGGCCTCGCAGCCGTAGAGGTGACGGGCGCGCCCCAGCAGAGCCCCGAACTTGACCTGGGCGTTGCAGTCGACGCATGGGCTGGGCGTGCGGCCATCGAGATACGCGGCCAGGAACGGTTCGATGACACCGCTGCTGAACTCACGTTCGAGGTTGAGCACGTAGAACGGGATGCCCAGCTGGCCGGCCACGCGGCGGGCGTCCTCGGCGGCATCGAGCGAGCAGCAGGAACGGTTGCTGGCGCTGTAGGTGTCGGCCGCGTCGTGCAGGCGCATCCACACCCCCACCACCTCGTGTCCCTGCTCCAGCAGCGATGCGGCCGCGGCCGAGGAGTCGACGCCGCCCGACATCGCGACCAGCACGCGCTCGCGGGTCATGCCGCCGGCTCCCCTGCCCCGCCGCCGACGCGCAGCCGCACCTGGCCGGCTCGCAGGCGCTCGATGATGCCCGGCAGCACCCGCACGACGGCCTCGATGTCGGCGTCGCTGGTGGTGCGGCCGAGCGAGAGTCGCAGGGCACCGCGTGCCTCCGCCGGCGGGTAGCCCATGGCGCTGAGCACGTGGGAGGGATCGGTCGAGCCACTGGTGCAGGCGGAGCCCGTGGCGCAGGCGATGCCTTCGAGATCGAGCGCGATGACGATGTCGTCGCCGGCGACGCCGTGCACGATCAGCGAGAGCGAGTTGGGCAGGCGTTCGGCAGCGTGGCCGGTGAGCTCCACGTCCTCCAGTGCCAGCAACGCCTCGCGCAACCGGTCGCGCCGTGCCACCACGGCTGGTACGACGGTGGCGCGCTCGGCCGAGGCCAGCTCGAAGGCCGCGGCCATGCCCACGGCCCCCGCCACGTTCTCCGTGCCGGCCCGGCGGTAGCGCTCCTGGCTGCCGCCATGCAGCTGCGGCAGGATGGCGATGGCACGGCGGATCCACAACGCGCCCGTGCCCTTGGGTCCCTCGAGCTTGTGGGCAGCGAAGGAGACCAGGTCGGCGTCGAGGGCGGCGACATCGACCGACAGCCAGGCCGCGGCCTGCACGGCATCGACATGGACACGCGCCGAGGAACCCGATCGCACCCGTGCCACGAGCTCGCTGATGGGCTGGATGGTGCCGACCTCGTTGTTGGCCAGCTGCAGGCTCACCAGGATGGTCTTCTCGGTGAGCGCGGCGGTGAGCTCGTCCGGGTCCACCTGGCCGTAGCGGTCCACCGGCAGCCTGGTGACCTCGAAGCCGTACTTCTCGAGCAGCAGGCAGGACTCCAGCACGGCCTTGTGCTCGATGGCGGTGGTGACGATGTGGTGTCCCACGGCCTTGCCGGCCCAGGCCGCACCCTTGACGGCCAGGTTGATGGCCTCGGTGCCGCCGGCGGTGAAGACGATGGCGCGCGCCTCGGCCCCGATGGAGCGAGCCAGTCGCTCGTGGGCCTCGTCGAGGGCCATGCGAGCAAGCCGGCCGGGGCCGTGGGGCGAGGACGGGTTGGCCTGCAGACCGGTGAGGTGCGGCAGCATCTGCTGCAGCACCTCCGGGCGCAGTGGCGTCGTGGCGGCGTGGTCGAGGTAGACGGTCACCGGCACCATCGTAGCGGCAGGGTGCTAGCGGGCTGTGGCGCCATCCCGTTCCCGGGCGCGCCGCCCATCCTCGTCGCGGCCGCGCTCGCGGCGGCGATCATGCAGCGAGAGCAGGCGCTTGCGCAGCCGGATGGCGTGCGGCGTCACCTCCACCAGCTCGTCGGCGGCGATGAACTCGATGGCCGACTCCAGCGTCATCGGCGGCGGCGGTGTCAGGCGCAACGCGTCGTCGTGGCTGTGGGTGCGGATGTTGGTGAGCTTCTTCTCCTTGGTGGGGTTGACGTCCATGTCGCCGGGGCGCGCGTTCTCGCCCACGATCATGCCCTCGTAGACGGCGACGCCAGCCCCGATGAGCAGCTTCGAGCGGTCCTGCAGGTTGAACAGCGCGTAGGCGTTGGAGGTGCCGGACCGGTCGGCCACCAGCACGCCGCTGGTACGGTGCTCCACCTCGCCAGCCCAGGGCCCGTAGCCCTCGCCGATCTGGTGCAGCAGGCCCGTGCCGCGGGTCTCGGTGAGGAACTGTCCCCGGTAGCCCACCAGTCCGCGCGTGGGCATGACGGCCTCGATGCGGGTGCGGCCGTCGGCGTCGGTGGTCATCTGCTCCACGCGCGCGCGTCGTGCCGCCAGCGAGGTGCTGATGGTCCCGATGTGCTCGGGTGGGATGTCGATGCTGACGCGCTCGTAGGGCTCGTGGACCTCACCAGCCACCTCGTGCAGCAGCACCTCGGGCCGCGACACCTGCAGCTCGAAGCCTTCGCGGCGCATCTGCTCGATCAGCACCGCCAGCTGCAGCTCGCCACGGCCGCGCACCTCGAAGGTGTCCGCCGAGCCCGTGGGCAGGTATTCGATGCTGACGTTGCCCAGCACCTCGCGCTCCAGTCGCGCCCGGATCTGGCGGGACGTGAGGTACTTGCCATCGCGCCCCGACAGGGGCGAGGTGTTGACGCCGAAGGTCATGCGCAGGGTGGGCTCGTCGACCGTCAGTCGCGGCAGCGGGCGCGGGTCGGCAGGGTCGGTGATGGTGTCGCCGATGGTGATCTCCGGCAGCCCTGCCACGGCCACGATGTCGCCAGGCCCGGCTTGCTCGATGTCCACCAGCTCGATGCCCTGCGCGTGGGTCAGCGAGGTGACCGTGCCGTCGAGGCGGACGACCCGGCCGGGCTCGACCGAACCGTCGACCGTCTCCTCCTCGTGTCGCAGGACGGTGACGCGCTGGCCCATCCGGATGTGCCCGTTGCGGATACGACCGATGGCCATGCGACCGACGTAGTCGTTGGCACTCAGGTTGGTGACGAGCAGCTGCAGCGGGTGGCCGGGCGTGTGGACCGGCACCGGCGTGTGCTCCACCAGGAGGTCCATGAGGGGCTGCAGATCGGTGCCGGGCTGGGCCAGGTCGAGCGAGGCGGTGCCGGTGCGCGCGTTGGTGTAGACGATGGGGAAGTCGATCTGGTGCTCGTCGGCCCCGAGGTCCATGAACAGCTCGTAGACGGCGTCCACGACGCTCGCGGGACGGGCGTCGCCGCGGTCGATCTTGTTGATGGCCACGATGACCGGCAGTCGGCGCTCCATGGCCTTGGCCAGCACGTAGCGGGTCTGCGGCAGCGGCCCCTCGGCGGCGTCGACCAGGAGCAACACCGAATCCACCATCAGCAGGCTGCGCTCGACCTCGCCACCGAAATCGGCGTGACCGGGGGTGTCGACGATGTTGAGCCGGATGCCGCGGTAGTCGATGCCGGTCTGCTTGGCCAGGATGGTGATGCCGCGCTCGCGCTCCAGGTCCATCGAATCCATGATGCGGTCGGCCACGACCTGGTCGACGCGGAAGGCGCCCGACTGGCGCAGCATGGCATCCACCAGCGTGGTCTTGCCGTGGTCGACATGCGCCACGATGGCCACGTCGCGCAGGTCGCTGCGAGTGACCGCGGCGGGCAGGTGGGTGGAAGGCGTGGTTCCCATGGGGACCTGATTGTCGCACGCAACGGGCGGGTACCCCTATGCTGGCGCGGTGAAGGTTCGCGAACCGGTGGCTCGACCCCTTGACGTCGTGGCCGTGGAGCTGCTGCTCTCGGCGTCACAGGCGTTCCTGGTGGGTGTGCTGATGTACCTCGCCGTCGGGGCATGGGATGACTGGGGTGTCGGCTCCGGCCCGGTCGCCATCATCCTGGCGCTGTTCGGCCTGGCCATCGGTGGGTCGTGGCTGTACTGGCTGCTGGGTGGTGTCGGCTGGCCCATGGCGGCGGCCAACACGCCGGTGGCCATGTTCCTGGGCTTCGCGCTGCTGCTCGACTGGTTCGGGCAGGACTTCCTGCAGCTGCCAGGCGTGCCGCTGCTGCTGGCCGTCCTGGCCGCCGTCTATGGCATCGTCTGCGGCGTGTTCCTCGACTCCCCGCGGCGCTGGCGCTGGGACCAGCGACAGAAGCTGCGACCGGGAACAGCGGTCCCACGGGTCTCCCCGACCACTCGAGCCCTGGCGGCCGCCGTGCCGCGCTCGCTGCCGCGTCGAACGCGCCCGGCCTCCAGCAGCAGCGAGCTGGCGGCGCGCATCGGACAGGCTGCTCGGACGGCGCCGACGCCCAGTGGGGACGTGGGCACTCCTCGCGCCGACGACGCTGGCCCGGCCGGAGTGGTGGCGTCCGACAGCCAGCGTGATGATCAGGTCGCACGCCCACCCGGGGCCGGTGACAGCCACGAGCTGAGCGAGGCCCCCGGCGTGGAGGGGGTGCCGATCGGGTCGCGGCGGCTCGGTGGCGGCGAGCGAGCTGGCTCGATCCAGCATCCTGCCGCGGTATCCACGCTGGACCCCGCGGGCAGGGACAGGACGCTGACGGGGCCATCGTGCTCCCGACGTCGGTGGAGCCGAGGGCGCAGCGCTCACCCTGGGCGTGGGCGGCACCGCCCGAGTGGAATCGCGACGAGGACGACGATGCGGCCAGCGGCGCCTCGTCGCCGCGGTCTTGACGGTCGCCGCGGTCATCGTCCCCGCCGGCGTCGAGGAGGCGCTGGCCGACGCCAGCGGCCGCACCGCCGTGCGTCGCATCGTGGATGCGGCCTGGGCAGGCGGCGCCATCCCCATCATCGTCGTCGCCGCCGACCCGGACGGCCGCATCGCCGCCGCGCTGCAGGGATCACCGGCCAGCGTCGTCGAACCTGGGCCTGCCTCGGAGCTGCAGAGCTACCGGGCGGGTGCGGCCGCGGCCGGCGCAGCCGTCCGTGAGACGAGCGCGGTGCTGCTGTGGCCGGGCCGCATGGCCTGGACCGACCCGGAGACGGTGACCTCGCTCATCGAGGCCCACGGGCGCGATCCGCGGTCCCTGGCACGACCTCGTCGCGCGGGCGCGTCCGGCTGGCCGGTGCTCCTGCCCATCGAGCAGGCGGCGGATGTCCTGGCCGGCGACGGGACCGCCGAGGAGGTCCTCGCCGCGAGCCGCATCGAAGCGCTCGAGCTTGGAGATCCGGGCTCGGTGGCGGGCCTGGAAGTCGCCCTCGACCAGCTGCCCGACTACGCCGGCCCGACCGAGCCGGTGGGCGGCCCGCCGCCCGAGTGGGGCGCCGCCGCAGCCGATCAGCCGGAGCGCGGGCTGACCGAGGAGCGCGCCGGCAGCTGACGGGCGCGGCCCGGCATCGGCCTCCCAGCCGCGGCCGGAGTGTCAGGCCTTGCTGCTCGGCCTGGCTGGCTTCAAGGCGAGTCCCAGCTCGGCCAGCTGCTCGGCCTCGACCGGCGAGGGCGCGTCGAGCATCAGGTCGGAGCCCGACGAGGTCTTGGGGAAGGCCATCACCTCGCGGATGTTGGACTGGCCCGTCAGCAGGGCGATCCAGCGATCGACGCCCAAGGCGATGCCGCCATGGGGCGGCGCGCCGTACTCGAAGGCCTCCAGGATGCCGCTGAACTGCGCCTCCTGGGCCGCCGCCGAGTGGCCCATGAGCGCGAACGAGCGCGAGAGCATCTGGCGCGTGTGGAAGCGCACCGAGCCGCCTCCCAGCTCCCAGCCGTTGAGGGCCAGGTCGTACTGCTGCGCCCGGGCCCGCCCCGCGGGGTCGTCGGCGCTGGCCACCAGGGGGTCGCCAGAGGCGGTGGTGAGCAGTGCCTCGTCCTCCGGCAGCACCGCGCTGAAGGGGTTGTGGGTGGCGTCCCAGCGGCGGTAGTCCTCGTCCCACTGGTACATGGGGAACTGGTAGACCCAGACGTAGCTGAGGACGTCGCGGTCATAGAGGGCGTTGCGCTCGGCCAGCTCCACGCGCAGCGTCCCCAGGGCCTCCTGGGCGCTGATGTCCGCGTCGGCCACGATGAGGACGAGGTCGCCGGCCGCGGCTCCCGCCTCGGCCGCGAGCCTGTGCGCCATCTCCTCGCCGACGATCTTGACGATGGAGCCACGGATGCCGCCCGCACCGTCCACGGCCAGCCAGACGAGACCGCCGGCTCCGGCCTTCCTGGCCAGCTCGGTCAGCTCGTCGATCTGCTTGCGGCTGACGTCAGCCATGCCCGTGGCAGCGAAGCCGAAGACGCGGCCGCCCTCGCCCAGCGCACGCTCGAAGACGCCGAAGCCCGAGGCGGCCGCCAGCTCGCCGAGGTCGTGCAGCTCCATGCCGTAGCGCACGTCGGGCTTGTCCGAGCCGTAACGGTCGATGGCCTCGCGGAACGTGAAGCGCGGGAATGGCTCCTGCAACAAGGGCCGCTCCGGCACCACGGCCTTGGTCACTGCCAACGCCATCTGCTCCACCCAGGCCATGACGTCGGCGTCGTCGACGAAGCTCATCTCGAGGTCGAGCTGGGTGAACTCCGGCTGGCGGTCGCCACGCAGGTCCTCGTCGCGCATGCAGCGGGCGATCTGGAAGTAGCGGTCGAAGCCGCTCACCATCAGCAGCTGCTTCATCTGCTGCGGGCTCTGCGGCAGGGCGTAGACCTTGCCCGGCTGCAGCCGCGACGGCACGATGAAGTCACGCGCCCCTTCGGGCGTGGACTTGATCAGCAGTGGCGTCTCGACCTCGACGAAGCCGGCGGCCTGGTGCGCTTCGCGGATGGCTGCCACGAGCCGGCCGCGGGCGATGATGCGCTGCTGCAGCGGCTCCCGCCGCAGGTCCAGGTAGCGGTACTTCAGCCGCAGCGCCTCGTCGACCTCCGTGTTGGGTTCGTTGATGACGAACGGTGGTGTCTTGGCCGTCGAGAGGATCTCGATGCGGCTGGCACGAAGCTCGACCTGGCCGGTGGCGAGCTTGTCGTTCTCCATGCCTGCGAGTCGCTTGCTGATGGTGCCGCTGACGCGGACCACGTACTCGCTGCGCACGCTCTCGGCGACCGCATGGGCCTCGGCTGAGTCGGCGTTGTCGATGACGACCTGGGTGATGCCGTAGCGGTCGCGCAGGTCGAGGAAGATGAGCTGGCCGAGGTCGCGGCGGCGGTTGACCCAGCCGGCGAGCGTGGCCGGCTGACCAACGGCTTCAAGTCGCGCGTCGGCACAGGTGAGGGTTCGGTAGGATGTCTGCATCGGAGCCCTCATGGTAGCCGCGCGCGGCGCTACGTTCCTGCCGCGCCGACCACGCCGGCCGCGGGACTTCCGCCGCCGCGCCACCCGCGCGCTGAGCCGAGCAGGACGCCTCCGATGACCAGGGCCACGCCACCGAGCTGGGTCAGCGACGGCGTCTCGTCGAGGAGGAGCAGGGCGAAGGCTGTCGCCAGCACCGGCTGGATGAGCAGGATGAGCGAGGTCGTGGCGGCCGGCAGGCGCGGCAGCGCCACCGCCAGCATGACCCCGCCGCCCACCTGGGCGGACAGGGCCAGCAGCAGCAGCCACAGGTGGCCTGGCAGTCGTGGGAGCAGGTCGAGATCGCCCACCAGCAGGCCGGCCAGCAGCGCCACCAGCAGGCACGAGAGGGTGGAGTCGAAGATGGGGCCGGCGGCCCGCTCGCGATCGCGGCCCTTGCGCAGCAACAGCAGGTAGCCGGCGTAGGCGAACGCGGTCAGGATGGCCAGCAGCGAGCCAAGCAGCGGGTCCTCGCCGTAGGCAGCGGCGTCGAGCACGCCGGAGATGAGCAGGACGCCGAGGAGTGCCACGGGCACACCGACGACCTGGCTACGGCTGGGACGCTCGGCCCAGATGAGCCACGCGGCGACCAGCACGATGACGACCTGCACATTGACCAGGACGGTGGCAAGCCCGGCGCCCATGAGCAGGATGGCGTGGTGGAACAGCAGCAGGTCGCCGGCGAAGAAGACCCCGGCGAGATACGCCCAGCGGCGCGTGTGCCAGCGCCGTGGGCCGTAGGCGATGTCCTCGCGAGACATCAGCCAGAACAACAGCGGCAGGGCGTACAGACAGCGGAACACGGTGGCGGTGCTGGGCGAGGCGTCCGAAAGCACGAAGAAGATGGCCGCGAAGGAGATGCCGACGGCAGCGGCGACGGCCGCGGAGCGAGGGTAGGTGTCGAACAGCCGCAGCGGTCGACGGCCCGTCGCCAGGGACGGCCGGGCCGTCACCGCAGGGCGCCGCGGAAGCGCTCGCGCAGATCCCGGATGCGGTTCCAGGTCGGATCGATGACGATGTCGAAGGTGCCGGGGTGACGCACGGGTGTCCCGCCGAAGCGGCGCTTGAAGACGCTGAAACCCTCCCAGGAGGGGTCGACCGTGTCGTCATCACGCTCGCGTACGCCCCACAGGTCGAGACTGGCCGTGCCCGCGTCCCGCAGTCCCCGCTGGAGGGCCGCCATCGCAGCGTAGGGACCGCGCTTGCCGGCGAGCTCATCGTCCCGGGCGGATGCAGCGTAGAGGTAGTAGGCACGGTCGCCGCAGCGCGGCGCGATGGCGCCGGCGAGCGGCCGACCGCGGAAGTCGGCCACGGCCATGAACCAGTCATCGCTCGCGACCAGGGGTTCGGCCAGCCGGGCGAGGAAGTCGCGCGAGCGCACGCGGAAGCCGGCCCGCTCCGATGTCTCCGTCAGCAGGGCGTGGAAGGCATCCAGCAGCGCGGGGTCGCCCTGGCGGTCGAGGGTGACCGTGGTGCCCTCGCGCTCGGCACGCCTGGCCTCGGCGCGTGCGTCCCGGGACCAGCCCGCCACGGGATCGACAGCGGCCGCCAGCTCGACGATGCGAGTGGTGGGCGCCTGGAGGTCGTGAGGCGAGCGCTGGGTGGTGGCCAGGAGGGCGCGCTCGAGCGCGCCGTCGTCGCTGGGCATCACCGGACCCGCGGGGGTCGAGCTTGAGCACGATGCCGCGTCGACTCCTGGCGTGGGCCTTCAGGCCCGTCAGCAGGCGCGCCAGCACCTCGGCGGCATCGGGCGCCTCGCGATCCCACAACGGACCGTGGGGAACGTAGAGGATGGTCCGTCCGAAGGAGGTGGCGCGGTCCAGCACCTGTGCCGCGCCCCTGATATGGCCGCCACCGTCGACGACGACGAGCCTGGCCCAGTGCTCGCCGGGCTCGCCGTTGCCGGCCTTGCCCCAGGCCCACGATTGCAGCAGGTCGCCTTCCGGGCGTGATGCCAGGAAGGCCGTCCAGCCGGCGCGGTCGGCCTCGGTGGCGTCGCGCAGGACGAGCGTCATCGAGGCGGCCCCGTCTCGATCATCCCTCCTCGCCGTGCCTGTGCTGGCCGTGCGCGCGGATGAGCTCGCGGGCCAGCTCGGTCACGTCGACCTGCCGCTGCGTCCCGGCTTCGAGGTCCTTCACCAGCACGTGACCAGCCTCCAGCTCGTCACCGCAGATGACGGCGAAATGCGCGCCATCCCGCGCGGCGCCATCGATCTGCTTGCCCAGCCGTCGTTGCGTCAGGTCGGCGCGACAGGCCAGGCCGGCACCACGCAGCTCGGTGGCGATCTGGAGCCGGACCACGGTGTCCTCGGGGTCGGCGCCCACGACCACGACGGCCGGCCGCCAGGCCTCGACAGCCGGCGCGATGCCCAGCTCCGTCGAGTGCCAGGGCGACGCGGTCAAGGCCGATGCCGAAGCCGATGCCGGGCGTGGGCTGACCACCCAGCAGCTCCACCAGGCCGTCGTAGCGGCCGCCGCCGCCGAGCGCCTGTTGCTGGCCCTGCGCGCTGGGCCGGTAGAACTCGAACGCGGTACGCGTGTAGTAGTCGAGTCCACGCACCAGCGTGGGCTCGATGCGCGGCTCGATGGACACCGCTTCGAGATGAGCCAGCAGCCCGTCGAAGTGGGCCTGGCAGTCGCTACACAGGTGCGCGGTGATCGTCGGCGCGGACGCGATGAGCGGTTGCATGCGCTCATCCTTCGAGTCGAGCAGCCGCAGCGGGTTGGTCTCGAGGCGAGCGCGCTCCAGCTCGGGCAGCGCCTGCTCATGCTTGCGGAAGTGCGCCGCGAGCGTCTCGATATAGGCCGGCCGGCAGGCGCCGTCACCGATGGAGTTGACGAGCACGCGCACGTCGGCCAGGCCGACGCCATCGAAGAAGGCCATGGCCAGCTCGATGATCTCGGCGTCGATGGCGGGACCGGCATCGCCGATGGCTTCCACGTCGAACTGCCAGAACTGCCGATACCGCCCCGCCTGGGGGCGGTCATAGCGGAACATCGGCCCGGTCAGCGTCAGCTTGACCGGCTGTGGCCAGGTCCGCATGCCGTGCTGGACATAGGCGCGCACGATGCCGGCCGTGGGCTCCGGACGCAGGGCCCAGCGCTCCCGCTCGGACTCGCCACGGCCAGCCTGGACGCGGAAGAGCTCCTTCTCGACCACGTCGGTGGCGGCGCCCACGCCACGTTCGTAGACGGCCGAGCCCTCGAACATGGGCGTCTCGATGGGGGCATAGCCGTAGCGCATGGCGAGGCCGCGGGCGACCTGCTCGAGGTGGAGGGACACGGCCCGTTCGACCGGGAGCAGGTCACGCGTGCCGCGGGGGGCCTGGAACTTGGGCATCCCGGCGAGTCTAGCGGCGGACGGCCGCGTCGGCGGGGCGACTCGCTACGAGCGGTCGCGCTGGACCGAGTAGACGTCCTTGAGCTGCTCGAGGTGTGCCATCACCCGCGACAGCTGTGCCACCGACGCGACCTCGAGCGTGGCCTGGATGGTGGCGCGGTGGTCCTTGTGGACCTTCACGTTGGCGGCCACGATGTTGATCCTGTCGTCGGCCATGACGTTGCTGATCTCGCTCAGCAGGCCGGTGCGATCGTAGGCCTCGATGAGGATGGCGATGGGATAGGTCTGCTGCGCGGCAGTCTCCCATTCCACGTCGATGAGTCGCTCGACGGCCCGCTCGTTGATGACCGTGGGGCAGGTGGCAAGGTGCACGGTCACGCCTCGGCCACGGGTGATGAAGCCCACGATAGGGTCGCCCGGGATGGGGTGGCAGCACTTGCTGAAGCGGACCAGCAGGTCGCCCACGCCGCGCACGCGCACGCCACCGGGCTGTGGCGGCGGCGGTGCCACCTGCGGCAACTGCACCTCGTCGACGTCGTCGACCACGCCGAGGCGCGAGACCACCTGCTGCGCGCCGATCTGGCCGTAGCCGATGGCGGCGAGGAAGTCGTCCACGGTCTTCAGGTTGTACTGCTCGGTCAGCTCCTCGAGCTTGTCGCGATCGACCTTGTCGAGGCTGGTGCGCGCCAGCCGGTGCAGCTCGCGGTCGAGCAGCTGCTTGCCGTGGCTGATGTTCTCATCGCGCTGCTGGCGCTTGAACCAGGCGCGGATCTTCTCGCGGGCGTGGCTGGTGGTGACGATGTTGAGCCAGTCGCGTGACGGCCCGTGCGCGCTCTTGGTGGTGACGATGTCGACGATGTCGCCGTTCTTGAGCTTGTAGTCGAGCGGCACCAGGCGGTTGTTCACCTTGGCGCCGATGCAGGCGTGGCCGACCTCGGTATGGATGCGATAGGCGAAGTCGAGCGGCGTGGCGCCAGCGGGCATGTCCTTGACATCGCCCTTGGGGGTGAAGACGAAGACCTGGTCCTGGAAGATGTCGAGCTTGACGCCCTCGATGAACTCGGTGGCGTCGGACACGTCGCGCTGCCACTCCATGAGCTGGCGTACCCAGGCCAGCTTGGCATCGTAGGCGCGGTCGGAGCGGGAGCCCTCCTTGTAGCGCCAGTGGGCGGCGATGCCGACCTCCGAGACCCGGTGCATGTCGTGTGAGCGGATCTGCACCTCCAGTGGCTTGCCGTCGAGCGCCACGACCGCGGTGTGGAGGCTCTGGTACATGTTGTTCTTGGGCATCGCGATGTAGTCGTCGAACTGCCCTGGGATGGGTCGCCAGAGCGAGTGCACCACGCCGAGCGCGGCATAGCACTCGCGCACGTTCTCGACCAGCACGCGCAGGGCGTGGACGTCGTAGATCTCGCCGAACTCAGCCCGCTTGCGCTGCATCTTCTTGTGGATGCTGTAGATGTGCTTGGGCCGGCCGGAGAGCTCGGCGTCGATGCCGGCCTCGAGCAGCGCCTCCTGCAGCACGTCCTTGGCGCGCTCGACGTAGGCCTCACGCGCGGTTCGATGGCTCTCGAGCTGGCCGGCCAGTTCGCGGTAGGCCGCAGGGTCGAGGTACTTGAAGGAGAGGTCCTCGAGCTCCCACTTGAAGTGCCAGATGCCGAGGCGCTCGGCCAGTGGTGCATAGATCTCGGCCGTCTGCTTGGCGATCCGCATCTGCTTGGCCGGTGGCAGTGGGCCCAGGGTGCGCATGTTGTGGAGGCGGTCGGCCAGCTTGATGAGGACGACGCGGATGTCGTCGGCCATGGCCAGGAACATCTTGCGGATGTTCTCCGCCTGCTGCTGCTCGTGGGTGAGGGTGCTGAACTTGCTCAGCTTGGTGACGCCGTCGACGAGCCTGGACACGTCCGGGCCAAAGCGCTCCTCCACGTCCGCGAGGGAGTACTCGGTGTCCTCGGGGATGTCGTGCAGGATGGCAGCCGTGACCGCCACCGGGTCCAGGCCCAGCTCGGCAAGGATGCGGGCCACCGCCAGCGGGTGGCTGATGTACGGTTCGCCGCTGATCCTCTTCTGGTCCGCGTGGGCGTCGTAGGCGAAGGCGTAGGCCTCCGTCACCGCCGAGAGGTCCGCCTGCGGGTAGCGCTGCTGCAGCTCCTGCTCGAGCTCCCCGAGCTGCCGCTGCATGCCGGCTGGCGAGAAGTCCTCGACTGGCGCGGGCCGGGCACGGCGCCCTGGGCGCCCGTCCCTGCTGGGTCGTGCGGGCGCGCTGGTGGCGGTCGTCTCGGTCGGCGGACTGGTCATCTACGGGCGAGTGTAGCGAAGGGCACCACGAGTGGGACCCGGCACCGGTCGCGGATGAACGTCAGTCCTCCGCCGTGGGCTCAGCCTCGGCCTCCGTCCCCGCCGCCGGCTCCCCCGCTGCCGCCACCGCCGCCACGGTCTCCTCCACGATCGCCTGGTCGGCGGCCACGACCATCCAGATGGCGTCGCCGGCGCTGAACAGGTGCAGCTTGGGGACCTCGGGTGTGCTGCCATCGGAGACGAACGTCACCGGGAGACCGGCCACCGACCCCTCGCTGACCTGCGGCTCCGCGAGGTTGATGGTGAGCACCTCGACCCATGCGTCGAGGGTGGCCGCGGCGTCGATCCCGGCGATGCGGTGAACCTGGACGACGACCACGTCAGTGGCCGTGACCGGCAGCCACGTGGTCGCGGCTGCGTAGTCGGCCACGGTCGTGCCGGTGGCGTCGAGCACACGCTGCAGGACGGCCGTCTCCTCTGGGCGCATCAGCGCGAACAGCTGTTCCCCCGTGGCCAGGGTCAGGTTGTCGGCGAGCACCTGGCCTGCCAGGGACTCGGGCATCAGCGCCGCCAGCTCGGTGAAGCGCGGGTCCTGGGAGGGCGCCGTGGCGTCGGGGCCTGGCGATGCGCCCGCCTCGTCCTGCGCCATGGCGGTGCGGCGGGCAGGAGCAGCGCAGCGGCAAGCGCCAAGGTCGATAGGGAGCGAAGCGTGGTCATGGTCGTCCTTTCCTGGCTGCAGCGTCAGGGCAGCTGGCTGAACACGTCGTCGAGCATGTCCTGGTCGCTGGCGATGATCAGCCAGGCCGCTCCTTCGACGCTGTAGAGATACGCGGTGACATCTGGGTCGGTCGGGCTCAGGTAGGTGGTGGCGGTCTTGCCGGCGATCTCGACGGACTCGACGACGGAGTCTCTCGTTGGCGAGGTCGAGCATCCCCGTCCAGAAGTCGATACCGTCGTCGGGAAGCATGCCGGGCACGTTGATGACCTGCATCAGGATGCCGCCGGCCCCGTCGGCGGTGGTGGCCAGGACCGCGGCGACGCCGAGCCCGCCTGCTGGCTCGCCGCCAGCGCCGACCAGCTCATCCAGCAGCGCCAGCTCCTCCTCGGCCGAGTTGGCGCGCATCTCGGCTGCACCGAAGGTGGTCGCTCGCTCGCGCAGTGCCAGGCCGGCCGCCTCGACGGGGATGAGCGCGAGCAGCGCCTCGGCTGCCGGCCCGCTGCCGTCGGCTGGCGGCTCGCTGCCGTCGGCTGGCGGCAAGTCACTGGCGGCAGGGCTGGCCGTGGGCGGCGGAGTCTCGCGAGCGGGTGAACGCTGGAGCGTCGTCCTGTGCCACGGCGCCAGCCGCTGACATCAGCAGCGCGGCGGTCATCAGGGCGGTGGGGATCATGGCGAGTCGCATGCGGTCTCCAGGCTGGCGGCGGGGGTGGTGGGCGCAGTCTAGTACCGGGCCGGTGCGACGGCCCCCACCAGCGCGTGTCTCGAGCCGACTAACGCCCACCTCGTGCGCTGGGTGAAGCGAACCCAACCTTCACGCCACCCGAACCCAACACCAGGCGCTCGCACGACCGACGCGCCGGGTGTACCGTCGGTGTTCGTGAAGCCGTGGCCCCTCTCGCTCGCCACCCGAGCGAGCGTCCCCTATGCCTTGCTCGCGCTGTCGATGAGCTTCGTCGTGTCGTGCGCGACGGTGGCGGCCGATCCCGCTGCGACGGCAGCGCCCGTGGCCAGTCCGCAAGCCTCGACGTCGGCGCTGGTCCAAACGCCCACAACGAGTGGTTCGCCGCTGGCGCTCGTCAGCAGCATGCCGGCGACGGCAGCGCCCATCGCGACGCGACGCGCATCCCGACGCCGGCCGCCAGCGCGACCCCGGCAGTGACGCCATCGATCGCGCCTGCCAGCGTCGTGGCCAGCGACGGCCACCGCATCGCTGAGCGCACCAGGCGCAAGCTCGACGCCATCCTGCGCAACACCGTCAGGAAGGACGGTGTCGCCGGGCTGCAGGCCGCGGTGCGGCTGCCGTCGGGCGAGACCTGGCTGGGAACCGCCGGCAGGGCCGAGATGGCACCGCCCCGTCCCATCGCGGATGACACCCAGTTCGCCATCGCCAGCGTCACCAAGACCTTCATCGCCGCGCTCATCCTGCAGCTGGCCGAGGAAGGCAAGGTCGACCTGGATGCGCCCTTCGGGACGTACTTCGACGACGCGCCGCGCAGCCAGAAGGTCACCCTGCGGCAGCTCCTCAGCCACACCAGCGGCATCTACAACTTCTGGGAGAACCATCGCTACCTGGACATCACCGGGGCGTGGGTGGGAGACGCCGGATGCGACAGGCCTGGAGTCCCGCGAACACACCTGGACGTACGAGGAGATGATGGGCCTCGTGAAGGGCGGCTATTTCAAGCCGGGCAAGGACTACCACTACTCGAACACCAACTACGTGATCCTGCGCCGGGTGGCGGAGGCGGTCGAAGGCAAGCCCATCCACAAGCAGCTGCGACAGCGCTTCTTCGAGCCGCTGGGCATGACCCACACCGTCTACCAACCGGCGGAGACACCCGCCTCCGATGCCGCGCACGGGCACTGGTACTACGGCACCGGCTACATCGACCACACCCGTGGGTCCACGGTCGTGCCCTTCCAGGCGGCCGTGACCGTGGCCGATGGCGCGGGCGCGATGGCCTCCACCGCCGAGGACCTGGCGACCTGGGCGGCTGCGCTCTACGGCGGCGACGTCCTCTCTGCCGATTCGCTCCGCCAGATGACGACCTTCCTGCAGCCGGGCCTCTACGGCCTGGGTACGGACGTGGCCATCTTCGCCGGCAACCGCGGACATGGCCATCGCGGTGGCATCCGCGGCTACGAGTCCTCGATGTGGTACTTCCCGTCCTCGGGCGTGTCGGTGGTGCTGCTCTCCAACCAGGGCAACTGGACCACCGACGTGCCCATGACGAAGCTGGTGAAGGCGGCGCTCGGTCCGGGCTGAAGGCCCCTCAGTGGCGGCGCCCCTTGAGCGCGGCTCGTGCCTCGGCGGCCTCGTCCCAGGGTAGCTCGCCTGTCGCCATCTCGATGGTCTTCTCGTGCCCCTTGCCGGCCAGCAGCACGGCGTCGGCCGGGCGCGCCAGCCGCATCGCCGTGGCGATGGCCTCGCGACGGTCAGGGATGACGAGCAGGTCCTCCCGCGGCGCTTGCCGACCGCCTCCGCCCCGGCCGCGACAGCGTCGAGGATGGCCATGCGGTCCTCGCCCCGGGGGTCCTCGTCGGTCACGATCACCAGTCGGCAGCGCTCTCCCGCGACACGGCCCATCGGCTCGCGCTTGCTGCGGTCACGCTCACCGGCCGAGCCGAAGACGGCGATGACGCCTCCCAGCCGGGTCACTCGGGCGCAGCTCGTCGAGGACCTTCGCCAGCGCCTCGGCGGTGTGCGCGTAGTCGACGACGACGCGGAAGGGCTGGCCCTCGTCGATGCGCTGCATGCGGCCAGGCACGCCCTCGAGCGCAGCCAGGGCGCCGGCCGCGAGGTCCAGGTCCAGCCGCAAGGCGGCCGCCACGCCGAGAGCCGCGAGCGCGTTGGCGACATTGAAGCGGCCGGCCATCCGTAGCCTGAGCGTGCCGACCCAGTCGCCGGCCCGGACGGCCGCACGCATGCCGTCGGGGCCATCCTCGAGATGGCTCGCCACGAGGTCGAGGCCTGCGGGGTGCCGGCCCGACTCGGAGCTGGCCAGTCCGTAGCGCCAGACGCAGGCCCCAGCGGCTGCGGCCACGGGTGCGGCGGCCTCGCCCTCGGGGTCGTCAGCGTTGAGCACGGCGTGCTTGCCCCAGCCCTTCTCGGGATTCTCGTCGTTCAGCGCCAGCCGGGCGAAGAGGCTGCGCTTGGCGGCGCGGTAGGCGTCCAGCGTGCCGTGGAACTCGAGATGCTCGGAGGTGACGTTGGTCAGCACGGCGACGTCGTATGCCACGCCACTGACACGGTGCTGGGCCAGTCCGTGCGAGCTCGACTCGACCACGGCCCACTCGTCCCCGCCGGCCAGCATGTCAGCCAGGTACGCCTGCAGCTCGGGGGCCTCGGGCGTGCTGGTGCGGGCGACGTTGCCCAGGCTCTCGCCGGCCACGATGACGTCGGTGGTACCGAGCAGGCCGGTGGGGTGGCCGGCGGCCTCCAGGATGGCGCGCACCATGTACGCCGTGGTGGTCTTGCCGTCGGTGCCGGTGATGCCGACGATCCCCAGGGACCGGCTGGGATCCCCGGCGCGCCAGGCCGCGGCCAGCCCCAGTGCCACCTTGGCGTCACACACCACCAGCTCGGGGACCTCGATGCCGGGCATCGGCCGCTCCACGATGACGGCTGCCGCGCCGGCGGCGACGGCTGCCGCAACGTGCGCGTGACCGTCGATATGCTGCCCGCGTCGCGCCACGAACAGGTCGCCCGCCCGCACCTGCCGGGAGTCGTAGCGCACCGTGGCGATGATCGGATCCGCCTCCACGCCATGTGCCGGCAGTGGCTCGGACGCGAGCTGCCCGAACCGATGGAGCAGCGCTGCGAGGGCCGAGAGATGGTGGTCAGCCACGGCGAACGGCGTCAGTCACTGCCCGGATCCGCCGACTCCGGGGTCTCAGGCCCCAGCCCGCGCCGGCGACGTGCGAAGCGCACCCAGGCGCGACGGCTCCGCTGGTAGATCGAGTGCACCGGCGCGTTGACGACCAGGTCGAAGGTTCCGCCGTACTCGACGACCTGGCCACCGAAGCCCTGCTTGAAGTGGGCGATGCCCTTGGTCGAGCGGCCCCACATGTCGAAGACCCGCGCACCGGCGGCCTTGCTGCGGATGATCGCCTCCCACTCGAAGAAGTGGCCCGAGCGCGCCCGGCCGCCTTCGTCGGTGAGCCCGCCATAGAGCTGCGAGGCGCGACCACCGCTGGTCAGGATCATCTTGCTGGAGACCGCGGTGCCGTCGGGCAGGTAGCCGATCAGGATCCGCGCGTGGCCTCGCCGCGCGAAGGCGCGATAGACCGCGGCGTAGGCCTCGATGGCGCGCGGGATGAAGCCGCTGCGCTCGGCGGTCCCGACGAGGATGGCGTGGAACACTGGCAGCGCGGCCTCGTCGCCCTCTTCCACGTAGCAGCCCTGCTTGCGCGCTCCGTTGGCGTAGCGCCGGCTCGACTTGTAGACGTCCGACCAGAGCGCTTCCTCGGACTTGCCGAGATCGATGATCTGCGTCGATGTCAGTTGCAGCGCATCGCTCGGCTGCCAGCCGGCAGCCTCGAACAGTGCATGGTGGTCGGTACCGGGCAGACCCGGATCGGCGCTGAGGTGGCTGAGGCGCTCCCGCCGGGCGAAGTCCCGGAGGGCGGCCGTGAAGGCCTCCAGGCTGTCAGCGTCGAAGCTCGTGGCCACCGGCCCGCGCGGCAGATAGCCCAGCGAGAAGGGGCCGGGACCCAGGCGACGGATGAGCACCTGGGCGCCGATCGGCCCGCGGCCACCGTCGGCCAGCACGCGTGCCGAGGTCCAGCCGAAGGGCGCCTTGGCCTCGGCCCAGGCGCTCATCTGCAGCGGGAAGTCGCTGTCCGAACCTGCCACGAACGCATCCCAGGCCTCATCGTCGCGGCGCAGTCGGTCGAGCTCCGGGTCCACGTCGCTATCTTCGCATCCCGCGCAGCGCATCGATGCTGCGCCGTCGGAGGCGCGCCAGCCGTTCGGCGCGGGGTCGCAGCACGATGCGACGCGGCGGCTCACGCTCGATCCACTCGGCGCCGAAGCCGCGCTTGTGCTCGTAGAGGCCGCGGCTAGGGTCACCCGGCCGCGGTGGCGTGCGCTGCCCCGGCAGGTCCACGCCACCGAGCTCGATGGCCGGGCAGCCTTCGGCGAACGCATCGCGGATGGCGACCCAGCGCAGCAGGTGCATGGTCCCGGGCAGGTCGCGCCGTCGCGAAGCCCGGTCGGCCGAGTAGGCGGTGGCGTGGATGCCGCCGTGGCGGAAGATGAACAGCCCGCCCACCAGCTCGCCCTCGTGGTCGGCCACCAGCAATCGAGCCAGGCCGTCCGCCATCAAGGCACGCCAGCCGCGCAGGTAGTGGGTACCCTGCTGCAGTTGCATGCCCACGACCTCGGCGCGCTCCTGCATCAGGATGGCGAACTCATCGAGTCGCGCACCGCCGTGGTCCTCGGTCACGCGGGTGCCGGAACGTTCGGCTGCCTGGATGCGCTGGCGCGTGGACTTGGAGAAGCCGGCCCGGATGGCGTCGGCGTCGGGGTGGGCATGGAGCTCGAGACGCATGACGTGGATGGAGGGCTCGACGCCTCGGCCGATGGCGAAGCCGGCCGCCTCCATGGCGGCGGCATAGGCCGGGTCTGCCGGCAGCTCCGGGTCAAGGAAGAGATCGCGCGCACCGATGTCGGCGGCCCACGAAGCCACGGCGATCGCGTGGGCCGCGGCCGGCGCCCCGCGCTCAGCGGCGTGGGCCGGGCCACGCCGGACGCTGGCTTCCACCCCCGGCAGCCCGAACGTCCGGCGCAGCAGCACCAGCGCCACCCGTTGGTCATCGAAGGTGAGGTAGCGCGGCTCGTAGCCCTGCGTGGCGCGGTAGGTCCCCCACGTGGCCGACTGCATGACATGCCCTCCCGGGATGGCCACGGCACGCTCGTCCCAATCGGTCGGCGGGACGGCGTCATCGGCCGTCACGCGCCGGGTAGGACCGCTGCCGCTCATCGGCCGCGCCGTGCTGCCCGCGCCAGGTCCAGCGCGCGGTCGAGCTCGGGCAGTCGCAGCAGCCGGCTGTACACGAGGTAGGCAGCCAGCCCGGCGCCGACGGCCATCCCGAGCTCGAGGAGCAGGCTCGCGATGCGCGGCGCGTCGGCGGGAACCAGCTCGAGAGCCAGCACGCCGGCTGCCACCAGCGCAGCCATCAGCGCACCTGCCAGCGACAGTAGCCCCCCGCTCACGACCGGCAGGGCGTGGAAGCCGCTGTGGCGGCGGCGCAGCAGGAACGTCAGCGAGATCGCCTCGAACCAGGCACCCACGGCGATGCCCAGCGCCAGGCCGCGGATGCCCCACGTTTCCACCGTGGCCAGCGAGATCGCCACGTTGACGCCCACCGAGACGATGGCCACGGTCACCGGCGTGATGGTGTCCTTGCCACTGTAGAACGCGCGAGCCAGGATGACGTTCATCGCGTGCGCCGGCAGGCCCAGCAGGAAGACGCCCAGTGCCGCCGCCGTTGCGGCCAGGGTGGGCTCGTCGAAGCCCCAGCCGAACAGCAGGTCCACGACCTGGTCACGGGCCACGATGCCGGTCGCCGCCACGAAGGCCATCATCCACAGCAGCAGGCGTAGCGCCCGGGTGACGAGCTCGCTGAACTCGACCTCCTGTCCGAGCGCCAGGGCACGCGACATCGCGGCAGCAGCACGATGCCGAGTGGCAGGCCGATGACACCGAGCGGGATCTGCAGCACGCTGAAGGCGACGGTATAGCTGACCACGGCGCCGGCCGCGACCGTGCTGGCGAGCGCGGTATTGACCAGGAAGGTGATCTGGTTGGCGCCCATGCCGATGGCGCGCGGCAGCATGAGCCAGAACGTCTGGCGTGCAGCGTGGTCGCTCACGTCGGCACCGAGCGTGTAGTCGAAGCGCCCGCGCAAGCGCCGGCAGCTGGACCAGCAGGTGTCCGATGGCGCCGATGACGACACCGAGTGGCCACGCCGTAGATGCCGAGCGCCGGCGAAAGCAGCAGCGCGCCGGCGATGATGCTGGCGTTGTAGATGACCGGCGCCAGGGCAGCGGCGCCGAAGCGGTCCTGCGTCTGCAGGATCGCGCTGACGATGGAGCCGGCCGCGAGGAAGATGGGCGCCACGAGCATGAGCCGCGTGAGTTCGACCGTGAGCGCGGTGGTGGCCTCGTCGAAGCCGGGCACGAGCAGGGGCACGAGCACCGGCGCGAAGATGGCGAACACGACGGCGAAGACCAGGAGCGCCGCCAGCATGAGGTTCATGACGGTGGAGGCCACGCGCCAGGCACGCTCGCGCTCGCCGTTGGCCAGGAGCCCTGAGAGCACCGGGATCAAGGCAGAGGCGATGGCGCCGGCTGCGACCAGCTCGAACGTCAGGTCCGGGATGCGGAAGGCGGCGTAGTAGGCGTCCAGGTCGGCGATCTGGTCAGGCTTGCCGAACAGGTTGCCCAGCACCAGCACGCGCAGCCAGCCCAGCAGGCGCGAGGCGAGGAAGGCGCCGGTCACCACGAGGCCGGCGCGGGCGAGTGCTCCGCGGCTCACGGTCGGTCGTCGATGTCGTCGTCGGGCGTCGGGCGCATGCCGGTGGCGGTTGCCCGTGGGTGCGCGGCACGGTAGCTCGCGCGCAGCCGGCCGGGGCTGACGTGCGTGTAGATCTGCGTGGTGGAGAGGCTGGCGTGGCCCAGCAGCTCCTGCACCACCCGCAGGTCGGCGCCACCCTCCAGCAGGTGGGAGGCGAAGGAGTGGCGCAGCGTGTGCGGCGTGGTGTGCTCGCGGCAATCCCGCGCGGCGAACCAGCAGGTCGATCCGCTTGCGCACGCCGCGGGTGCCCAGGGCTTGTCCGCGCGTGCTGAGGAAGAGGGCGCCGTCACCATCCCCGGTCGCCGCCAGCAGTGGTCGCCCACGCTGCAGGTAGGCCTCGAGCGCGTCGCGGGCGGGACCGCCCAGCATGCCCATGCGCTCCTTGCGGCCCTTGCCGAGGACGCGGATCTCACCTCGACGCATGTCGACGTCGGCGACCCGCGCGGCGGCGATCTCGCTGATGCGCAGGCCGGCTGCATAGGCGCACTCGACGATGGCACGGTCACGTAGCTCCAGCGCCCCTGGCATGCCCGCCTCCCAGGCCATCCCGACAGCGTGGCCGGCGGAGCCGGGGATGACGTCGAGGAGACGCTCGACCTCCTCCACCTCCATCACCCGTGGCAGACGTGACGAGCGGCGGGGGGTGACGACGGCGGCCCACGGATCGCCCGCGACCCAGCCCTGCCGACGGCAGAAGCGGTAGAACGAGCGCAGGGCCGCGATGCGGCTGCTGATGGTCGAGCGGGCCAGCCCACGGCCGTCGAGCTCAGCCAGGTAGGCGCGCAGGGTGCGGCGCGGCGGTCGCGTCCAGTCGACATCGTCGACGTCGCCCAGCCAGGTCAGGAACTGGTCGATGGCGGTGCCGTAGGCACGCCTGGTGTGGGGTGAGGCGTCGCGAGCATCGAGGGAGGCCATGAAGGCCGAGACGGCCGAGGTCCCATCGCCATGGCTCCCCCGGCTCATCGTCCCGCCCTGCCCCGCCCGCCGGCCATCAGCTGCCGGCGTCGTCGATCCCGGCGGCGCTGGAGGTGCTGGTGGGCGTGCGCTTGCGGGCTCCCGACCTGGCACCGGACCTCGTGCCCGACTTGGTGCCTCCCGCGCGACCCTTGGCTGCCGGGCTTCGCTTGCGCGACGGCGCCAGCGCCGCGGCATCGGGATCGCCACCGGGCAGCTGCTGCCCTGGCAGTCCTGAACGATCAGCCGGCAGCTCGATGGGTGCGCCACAGTGCAGGCAGATGCCACCATCCTCCTTGAGCGCCACGGCTCCGGCGTCGACGTCATGCATCGCACCCAGCGGCTCGAAGTTGGTGGTGAAGTCGCACTTGGGATAGCGGCCACAGCCGTAGAAGACGTTGCCACTGCGACGGGCACGCCGCACCACCAGCTTGCCCTCGTGGCACTTGGGGCAGTCCACCTCGAACGGCAGCGGCGGAGGCGGCGGCGGCCCCGTGCGGTGGATGTAGTCGCACTCGGGGTAGCGATCGCAGCCGGCGAACGCGCCGAAGCGTCCACGACGGGCGATGAGCGTGCCCTGGCCGCACTTGGGACAGGCATCGCCGGCGCCCTCGACCGCGGGCATGTCCGGCTCCTCGCCCGGGATGTCGCGCGTCTCCTTGTGCTCCGGGTACATCGAGCAGGCCATGAAGCGACCGTTGCGCCCGAGGCGGATGAGCATGGGATGGCCCTCGGAGCAGACCTCGTCGGTCGCCTCCGTGGTCAGCTCCCGGCGCGTGAGCGACTTGCGCTTCTCGTCCACCAGGGCCGCCAGCGGATCGTAGAACTCGTGCAGCAGCGGCACCCAGCCGCGCGTGCCGGCGGCGACCTCGTCAAGCTCCGCTTCCATGCGCGCGGTGAAGTCGTAGTCGACGTAGTCGCCGAAGTGCTCGACGAGCACGTCGGTCACCACGCGCGCCACGGCCTCGGGCCGCAGGCGGCGCTCCTTGACCGACACGTAGCCGCGGTCCTGGATGGTCGAGATGGTGGCAGCGTAGGTGGAAGGCCGACCGATCCCGTTCTCCTCGAGCGCCTTGATGAGCGTGGCCTCGGTGTAGCGCGGAGGCGGCTCGGTGAAGTGCTGCTCACCCTCGACGTCCACGACCTGCGAGCGATCGCCCTCGGCCAGGGACGGCAGGCGCGTCTCGGCCTCGTCCTCGCCATCGTCATCGCGGCCCTCGGTATAGACCCGCGTGAAGCCGTCGAAGATGGTCCGGGTGGCGCTGGCGCGCAGGCCGAAGCGGCCGGCCTGCAGCTCGGCGGTGGTCGTCTCGATCTGCTTCTGTGCCATCTGGGAGGCCAGCGCGCGCTGCCAGATGAGCCGGTAGAGGCGCAGCTCGTCATCCTTGATGCGACCCTTCAGCGACTCCGGGTCACGCGCGAAGCTGGTGGGGCGGATGGCTTCATGGGCTTCCTGCGCGCCCTTGGAGCGGGTGCGATAGCCGCGGCCACCTTCGACCGCATACTCGCTGCCATAGCGCTGGCTGATGACCTCTTCGGCTTCGTGCTGGGCGGACTTGGCCAGGCTGAGCGAGTCGGTGCGCATGTAGGTGATGAGGCCGGTGGGCTCGCCGTCGATCTCGATGCCCTCGTAGAGACGCTGCGCTACCGACATGGTGCGCCTGGGTCCGTAGCCCAGCTTGCGACTGGCCTCCTGCTGCAGCGTGCTGGTGGTGAAGGGCGGCGATGGGTTGCGCTTGCTGCTGCGAACCTTGACCGAGCTGACCGGCAGCCGCCTGGCCGCGCAGCGCTTCGACGTAGGCCTCCGCGGTGGCCTCGTCGGCGATGGGGACCTCGTTCTTCCCGATCTCGCCGCCGGTCGCGACGCGCGTGCCGTCGACCTTCACCAGGGCGGCCCGGAAGCGCTCCCCGGCCGGGGTCTCGAGCGTCGCCTGGAGCGTCCAGTACTCGCGGGCGGTGAAGGCCTCGATCTCGCGCTCGCGCTCGACGACGAGCCGCACGGCGACCGACTGCACGCGGCCCGCCGAGAGCCCGCTGCGCACCTTGCGACTGATGAGCGGGCTCAGGGTGTAGCCCACGATGCGATCCATGATGCGGCGCGTCTGCTGCGCATCGACGAGGCCCATGTCGATGTCGCGCGGCTTGGCGAAGGCGGCGGTGATGGCGCTCTTGGTGATCTCGCTGAAGGTCACCCGACGGGTCTTGCCGCTGGGGATCTCGACGGCTTCGACGACGTGCCAGGCGATGGCCTCGCCTTCGCGATCGAGGTCGGTGGCCAGGTACACCACGTCCGAGGTCCGGGCGGCCCGGGTGATCGCGTCGAGCTGCTTGCGGCGGTCCTCGTTGATGACGTACTGGGGCGCGAAGTCGTGCTCGACATCCACGCCCAGCTGGCCCTTGCCGGGGTTCTCGGGCAGGTCGCGGACATGGCCATACGAGGCCAGCACCTTGTAGCCCTCGCCGAGATAGCGTTCGATCGTTCGCGCCTTGGCCGGCGATTCGACGATCACCAGGTTCTTCGTCATCGGCGCGGAGTGTAACAGTGGTGCGTCGAGGCACCACCCCGCTCAGGGGGCGGGATGGTCACGCCTCGCGGATGCGTCGGAGCAGCTCCGCATCTGGCTCGAGGTGCTCAAGGGCCTCCTCTTCCGCCGCTGCGCCAGTCGACCCGGCTGCGCTCGGCGGCGGGGTGATGAGGACGTGGTCACCGTCGGCGCCGACACCAGCCTCTGCCGGCAGCGCCGTCAGCGCCGCTGGCAGGTCCGCGTACAGGCCTGCCGCGTGGATCGACTCGCGCGGGATCTCGATGAAGCGGATGGCGTGGTAGGGCAACAGGAAGACCGAGTCGAGGTACTCGGTGGAGATGGGCTTGCGGCCCTCCATCGTCCGCAGGTTGGTGCACAGCAAGCCGGCGTCGGCCGCCGTCGGCAGGGATTCGATGTCGGCCTTCATGGGCAGCTCGCCCACGAGATGCAAGATGACGTTCCTGATCATGACTCCATCCTACGCTGTGACGCGCCCGGTGCCGTGGTGCGGCGTGGCGGACTCTCTCACGTGCTGCCCTCCCTGTCCATGGCCAGGAGCGGTCCCGCCGGCAGGTGGGTAGCACCCAGCACGCGTGCCCAGCCGCGCAGCTGCAGCAGCGTGAGGCTGGCGGCGACCACGCCCGGCTCCAGGCCGGTGGCCCGGCAGAGCGCGTCGACCGAACGCGGTCCATCCGCCAGGGCAGCGGCGACGAGACGTTGCGTGGGCTCGAGGAGCGCCAGGGCCGCCGCCGAGCTGAGCGTCGGTGCGTGACCGGAAGCGGCCGCGCTCCCCTCCCCGCTGGCGGGCGCGGACCCGGTCACCGCTGGTGTCGAAGCCGAGGTCGACGATCATCTCGTCGAGGCCCACCAGCGGTCGCGCCGGCGACTCGCGCAGCATGGCCAGGCAGCCGGCGACGCGGGCATCGAGGGGGCGGCCGGTCGCCACGAGCAGGGCCCGTCCCTGCTCCAGGGCGTGCCTGGCCGTGATGAGCGCGCCGCTGCGCGCGGGCGCCTCGACCACGATGGTCGCGTCGGCCAGGCCGCTGATGATGCGGTTCCGTCGCGGGAACGTTCCCCGCGAGGCCTGGACGCCCGGCGCCAGCTCGGCGATGACCGCGCCATGCTCGGTGATGCGGCGCGCCAGGCGACGGTGGACCGCGGGCCCCAGGACGTCCAGGCCGCTGCCGACGACGGCGACCGTCTGGCCGCCAGCCTCGAGCGCAGCGAGATGCGCCGCGCCGTCGATGCCGATCGCCAGGCCCGACACCACCAGCGCGCCTGCCTCGACCAGTCGCTGGCCGATGCGTGAGGCCAGGTCGCGTCCGATGGCGGTCGGCTCGGCGGGTGCCGACGACGGCCACCATCCGCGGCTGTTCGAGCGCCGCGGCGTCGCCAAGGCCGTAGAGCAGCGGTGGTGGCTCCTCGATGGCATGAAGGCGGGCGGGATAGCCGCTGTCGAGCGGCGTCAGGATCCAGCCACCAAGCGCCTGCATGCGGCGCTCGAGGGCCGTTGGATCCGCGGCGGACGCACGGATGCTGGCGGCGAGACCTCGTCGCGCCCGCATCGCCAGGTCGTCCGCGAGGCGGCGATCGGCGCGGCCGGCGGGCAGTCCCGCGATCGACGCGATCGCCTCGCTGGCACTGCCATGGATGGCCAGCAGGCGGCCGAAGGTCACGTCACCGACACCGGGCGTGCCGGCGAGCGCGATCCACGCCTGGCGCTCGCTCGGCTGGTGGACGGGGCCGTTCACGCCGGCAGGTCCACTTCCATGGAGCGGTCACGCATCGATGTAGCCGCGAGGATCTCCTCCGCGCCGACCGCAGCGCGGCCGCGCAGGTCGGCGACCGTGCGCGCGACTCGCATCATGCGGTGGACGCTGCGTGCCGTCAGCTCCAGCTGCCCGGCGACCCCTTTCAGCGTGCTTCGGCCGTGCTCGTCGAGGGCGCAGGCTCGCACCAGTCGCTGTCCCTGCAGCGCGGCGTTCGGCCGACCGCCGTTGCGCGACCCAGGCCTGCTCCCAGGCCGCCCGGATGCGAGCGGACACGACGGCGCTGGACTCCGGTCGGGCCGTGTCGAGCAGCTGCTCGGGAGGCAGGCGGGGCAGCACCACGCGCAGGTCGATGCGATCGAGCAGGGGCCCGCTGACGCGGCGCAGGTAGCGCTCGGGCTCACGCGACGGGCAGCGACAGGTCCGCTCGGGGTCGCCGTTCCAGCCGCAGCGGCACGGGTTCATGGCGGCGATGAGCTGGAGCCGCGCCGGGTAGCGCACCGAGCCGTGCGCGCGCACCACCTCGACCGAGCCGTCCTCCAGCGGTTGACGCAGGGCGTCCAGCACGTCACGGTCGAACTCGGCCAGCTCGTCGAGGAACAGCGTGCCGTGGTGCGCCTGCGTGACCAGCCCCGGTCGCAGCCGTGGGCCGCCACCGACCATGGCCGCATACGAGGTGGTGTGATGCGGGCTGAGAAAGGGACGGGCGAGGCGCATCGCGGCCGTCGTATCCAGGCCTGCCACGCTGCGGATGACGGCGACCTCGCGGGCCTCGTTCTCCGTGAGCGGTGGCAGCAGACCTGGTGTGGCGCGCGCCAGCATCGTCTTGCCCGCGCCGGGTGAGCCGATGAGCAGCAGGTTGTGCCGGCCGGTGATGGCCACCTCGAGTGCCCAGCGAGCGTGCTCCTGGCCGCGCACGTCGGCCAGCTCGGTGGCCGCCTCGGTCTCGGGCGGTGCGGCTGGTTCGGGAGCGGCTCCAGCGTGCGCGGCGATCCGCACCGGGCTCCGTCGTCGCGCTGACCGCTGCCTTGCGGCCACGCGGCCCGGCGACGAGCCGGGCGACGTCATCGAGGCCTTCGACCCCGACCACCTCGATGCCCGCGACCAGCCGTGCCTCGTCCACGTTCGCCAGGGGCACGCAGATCCGTCGGTGCCCGGCCTCGTGCAGCGTGGCGGCCATCGGCAGGACGCCCGCCACGGGCATGACGCCGCCATCGAGCGAGAGCTCGCCCAGCAGCGCCCACGTCCCGCCAGAGGCACGCAGCTCACCGGATGCCAGCAGGATGCCGATGGCGATGGCCACGTCGTACGCGGCACCGTGCTTGCGCCGGTCCGCCGGCGCGAGGTTGACCGTGATGCGGCTGAGCGGATAGGCGAAGCCGGCATTGCGGATGGCGCTGCGGACCCGCTCGCGGGCCTCCGAGAGGGCCGCATCGGGCAGGCCCACGATGTGACAGCCCGGCAGCCCCGGGGCGACGTCGACCTCGACCCGCACGAGCTCGCCGCGCAAGCCACTGATGACGGCCGTGTCGAGGATCGCGAGCATGCCTTCGAGTCTGGCGGGGCCGGCTTCACTGCGGCTTCACCGACGCTTGGCCAGGACCCCCCGAGGCGGTGGCACTGGACGGCGACGCAGCGAGAACGGTGGCATGGCACCCACAGGGCCATCCTGATGACATCCGGCACGCTGCGGCGACGATGGGCGGAGCGTAGGTTCCGATGATCAGGTCCCGCGCCACCGCCGCCCATCACACCGGGCCAGCGCGGGATATCTCGGGGGACCGTCCATGCTCGCCATCGCTCCAACCGTCGCGGCGATCGCCGTCGCGGCGCTCCTCCTCGTGCCCGTCGGATCCGTGTCGGCTTCGGAAGCGTCGCTCGTCGACGACATCAGGCCCGTCGGCGGCTCCGATCCGCGGACGCTCGTCAACGCGGGCGAGCGAGTCTTCTTCAGTGCCAACGACGGAGAGCACGGGCGCGAGCTGTGGGTCAGCGACGGTACGACCGGCGGCACCCGCATGGTGAAGGACGTCCGTCCCGGCGCCACCGGATCGCAGCCGGACACCTTGACCCGGGTGGGCACTCGGGTGTACTTCCGAGCCAACGACGCCACTCACGGACGTGAGCTGTGGGTCAGCGACGGCACCGCCGCCGGCACCCGCATGGTCAAGGACCTGACCAGTGGCTCCAAGGGCACCATGACGATGGGCATCATCGGCGTCGGGGACACGGCCTACTTCGACATCGTCTACGACGGTCTGTACCGCACCGACGGAACGGCCAAGGGCACCCGTCGAGTGCGCGAGTTCGCCGGCGTCGGCCTCAGCCATGCCGTCGTCAAGGGCTCCCAGCTGTTCTTCCCGGCGGAAGACTCGGGGGCGGGCACCGCCAGCGTCGAGACCGCCTCGCCATCCTGGACGATGACCCTCTGGAAGACAGACGGTACGACGACCGGCACCAAGCGGCTGGCTCCGAGCGACCTCAACGTCGCCGGCCTGCTGAAGCACGCCGGACGCGTCTACTTCGTCGCGTCGACGCCGTCGCCGACGGGCCTGGACGTCCCGCCCCAGTCCCTGGCGCAGTGACGGCACGCGGGCGGGCACGAAGCCGCTGAGCGCGAGCTACCTGGACTCCCCCGAGCTGGTGCGCATGGGTGGAGCCCTCTGGTTCAACGGCTCGACGTCCCCGTACCGGGAGAGCGTCCGTCTCTATCGCAGCGACGGGACGAAGGCCGGGACGGGACCGGTCCGGCCACGCATCGGCAACCTGCGCGGCATGGTCCCCGAGGTCGGAAGTCTGTGGGGGCAGCGACACTCCCCGGGCGTCCACGATCCCGATGAGCTATGGGTCAGCGACGGCACGGCGGCCGGCACCAGCCTCGTCTACGGCGGGACCGGCGACTGGTTCGTGGGCGACTGGCAGGACTGGGAGAGCGAAGGGCTCGATGGCCGGCTCTACTTCGCGGCCGGTCCCGGCGGCGCCAGCCACGACTGGGAGATGGTCGACACCGAGCTGTGGTCGAGTGACGGGACGGGCGCCGGGACGGTCGAGGCCGTCGATGTCAACGCGAGCGGGTCCTCCGATCCACGTGATCTCGTCCGGCTCGGCGACAGCCTCCTCTTCACCGCGACCGACGGCCAGCACGGCCGGGAGCTGTGGCGACTCGACGGGTAGGCACCTGCGGGCAGGCCCGAGTGGCCCTCGCGGGCAGGCCCGTGGGCGACGACCTGGCGTCGAACGCGTCGCGGCTCCAGTGACGCCTGGCGACTACCGCGGCGGTGCCACCAGGCGCTCGAAGAGTCGATCGGCCTCCGCTGCCGGGTCGTCACACAGGCCGGTGTGGACGGGCGAGACCTGGATGACCGTGCTGCGCGGTGACACCAGCCAGTGGAAGCGCTCGGATGGGCTCAAGGCGCCGTGTGGTCCGGCCTCCGAGCCGCCGGCGCAGATGCGCTCGATGGAGCGCAAGGTGTGCGCGGATGGCGGCCACATCCGCGCTCGGTGCAAGGGCGGTCAAGCGCGCCTCGTCCAGCCAGATCCGTGCCAGCAGCGCGCCATGGGTCCGGGCGAAGAGGATGACGCCGGCGTTGAGGTATTCCCCGCGCGCCACGTCGGGGACGACGCGGACCAGCGCATAGTCATACGAGCAGGGCGCGGGCACGCGTGGCCTCCCCTGTGAATGCCTCGGAGCGTTCCAGCCGCGCGGCGAGATAGTCGAGATAGGTCTCGCGGATGCCCGCCGGATCCTGGCCGCCGTACTGATCGGTCAGCCAGGCATCAGGGATGGCGGCGACGATGGCCTCCAAGGTCGCTCGTGACAGCCGCTGGTGGGCCCGCGCATCAGCCGCAGCCAGGTCGGTCGCGAACGACAGCAGGACGTGCTGCTGGATGTGCTCGAAGCGATCAGCCGAGCGTGATCGCACGTCGCCCCAGGCGTGGTGGACATAGAGCGCCGCGCCATGGTCGATGAGCCAGACGCGCCCGTGCCATTCGAGCATGTTGACGTTGCGCGCGGAGCGGTCGACGTTGCTGACGAAGGCGTCGAACCACACCACGTCGGCGGCGAATTCGGGCGCCGGCTCCGGCGGCACGAGGGGGTCGTAGGTGATCGAGCCGGGCAGGAAGTCGAGCGCGTAGTTGATGCCCTCGCTCTCGCGCAGCAGATGCCGGATCTCGTAGTCCATCTCCAGCCGCGCGAAGGCCGGGTCGAGGTCCAGCAGCACGGCCTCGGGTACGGGCAGGCCCAGCGCCCGGCCGATCTCGCCGGCCACCAGCTCGGCCACCAGCGCCTTGGGACCCTGCCCGGCACCGCGGTACTTGACCACGTAGGTGCCCTCGTCATCGGCCTCCATCAAGCCGGGCAGGGAGCCACCCTCGCGCAGTGGCGCCACGTAGCGCACCGCGCGAACGGTGGGCAGCATCGTCGGTCGGGCGCCGACAGAGCTAGGCGGCGTCCTTCTGCTCGCCGCTGCTGCCGAGCCGCTGGGCCTCGCCCACGCCCATGCCGTTGTCGAGGAAGTTGCCCAGGCGTCGGGCCAGGTCGGTCAGCTCCAGCGGGATGACGTACTTGGTGGCATCGGTCGCGCCCAACGCCTTGAGCGCCTCGAGGTACTGCAGTGCCATGGTGCGGTCGTCGATCTTGCTGGCGGCCTCGAAGATGCGCGTCAGTGCCTGGCTGAAGCCCTCGGCCTCCAGGATGGACGACTGGCGCACGCCCTCGGCCCGCAGGATGGCCGACTGCTTCTCGCCCTCGGCCACGTTGATGGCGGACTGGCGGGCACCCTCGGACTCGGTGATGACCGCGCGGCGTGTTCGCTCGGCGGTGAGCATCCGGTTCATCGAGTTCTGCACGTCCGGCGGCGGCGTGATCTCGCGGATCTCGACGGACATGACCTTGCCGCCCCAGCGCTCGGTCTGCTCGTCCATCTTGACGCGCAGCACCTCGTTGATCTGGTCGCGCTTGGAGAGGACATCATCGAGCAGGATGTCGCCGATGACGGCGCGCAGCGTGGTGGTCGCGATGCCCTGCAGGGCACCCGAGAAGTAGGCCACGTTGACCACGCTGCTCATGGCATCGACGATGCGGTAGTAGATGAGGAAGTCGATGTCGATGGGCGCGTTGTCGCGGGTGATGTTGGTCTGGCTGGGCACCTCCACGAACTGCTCGCGCATGTCGACCTTGACCGGACGGTCGATGAAGGGGATGAGGAAGCGCAGGCCCGGTTCCCGGACCAGGCTGGGGTCGGTGCGCCCGAGGCGGAACACGACCATGCGCTCGTACTGCTTCACCACCCGCACCGAGAGGTACAGGACCACGATGGCCGCCACGAGCAGGATGATGACCCCGCCGATGATGCCGGTTTCCATTGTCAGGCCGTCCTTTCTGTTGCGGGCCGATTCGATACGACTGCGCTGGCGCGTTCCACGAGCAGCGTGAGGCCCTCATGCCCCACGACGCGCGTAGGCGTACCTCGGTCAAGGACGCTGCCGTCGGCGCTGCGGGCGGTCCATTCCTCTCCCATAGCGTAGATGGTGCCATCGGGATCGAGGGTCCGTCGGACCGGGGCGCTGGTTCCGATGGGCACGAGCTGGTCGATATGCGATGCGCCCAAGGCGAGCTGTGGCGCGCGACGGCCCCTCACCACCGCATACAGGACGCCGGCCACGACCAGCCCGGTGAGTGCCGTCATGAGCACGATGATCTCCGGCGCCACGCTCACCTCGGGCGCGACCGGGTCGCCGGGGGCGGTATAGAAGGCCGAGGCTCCCAGGGCGAAGGCGACCAGGCCCCCCACGGTCAGCAGGCCGCCGCTGGTCACGCTCACCTCGAGCACGAAGAGGATGACGGCCAGGCCGATGAGCAGCAGCCCGGCGATGTTGAGGGGCAGGCTGCCGAAGCCGATGAAGGCGAGGATGAGCGCGAAGGCACCCAGGATGCCGGTGACGTAGTTGGGGTTCTGTAGCTCGAAGAAGATGCCGTAGAAGCCGAGGGTGAAGAGGATGAAGGCGATGTTGGGGTCGCCGAGCAGGTGCAGGAAGGACTGGAAGGGGTTCATGCCCAGCACCTCGATCGCGGCGCCGGCGGTGTCGAGCACGACGTCCTCGCCGGCCACGTTCACGCTCATGCCATCGGCCTGGGCCAGCAGGTCCTCGATGGACTCGGCCTTGAAGTCGATGGCGCCGGCGGCGAGCGCCTCGTCCACGGTGAACGAGGCGGCATCGACGACCGTGCTGACGGCCCACTCGACGGGACGCCCGCGCTCCTCGGCGATGGAGGTGATGGTGGCGACGGTGTCGTTCAGGACCTTCTGGCCCAGGTCGTCGGGAATGTCCTGACCGTCGCCCGAGATGGGCGTCGCGGCGCCGATGTTGGTGGCCGGCGCCATCGAGGCGACGTGGGCCGCCAGGGTCAGGAAGGTGCCGGCGCTGGCAGCGCGCGCACCGGCGGGCCCGACCCAGACCATCACCGGCACCTCGGCAGACAGCTGCGACTGCACGATCTCCCGCGTGGCCTCGAGCGATCCGCCGGGTGTGTCGAGCTCGATGACGACAGCGGCCGCCCCCTCCTCGACGCCCCGAGCGATGCCCTCGCGCAGGTAGTTGGACATGACCTGGTCGACCACGCCGGTGGTGGGCAGCACGATCACCTGCTGTTCGTCATCCTGGGCCTGCACGCTCGCTGCCAACAGGCTGAAGACGCCGGCCAGCAGCAGGAGCATGCGCACCAGGGTCAGCGACGACGGACGACGGTAGGTCACGGGTAACACCTCTGGGAGGATTATCCCACCCGGAGGTGTCGATTCAGCCTTGGCCGGCTGTCCCGCTGGCGACGAAGCGTCACATGATCGTAAAGGAGCTGGCTCCAGGTCTCGAGGCGCTCGTAGACCGGCAGCACCTCCGCCGGCGCCACGAAGCGACCGCTGAGCTTGTCCGTTTCGCGCACGGCCAGCGGGCGACCCGCGGCGTCGGCCTCGAAGACCACGCCGATGTGGACCTGGCCCACGAGGACATCGTCATCGTTGAGCAGGCCGATCGGCTGCGGCTGCGGCTCCCAGTCCGCCACCATCTCCTCGTGGAACTCGCGACGCAGGCCCTCGAGGACCCCGCCGTCGGTGGGGTTGAGGTGACCACCGATGCCGAGCGAGTACAGGTCGTGCAGGCGCGCATCGCCGCCGGCATTGCTGCGCTGCATCAGGAACAGCGCCTCGCCATCACGCATCAGCAGGTACGGGATGACCTGTTTCCAGTCGGCGTCGCGCTCGGCTTCGCCGCGCGGCCGATACTCGCCCTCGCGGGCGATGAGATCGAGGTAGCCCTGCACCTCGCCGCCCCGGATGCCCCTCCAGGGATGGTCCGCCGATGATGCGTGCGCGGGGCACGCCGAGCACGAGCTCCTCGTCCTTGCCTGGCATGCGCTCTCCGTCAGCCGGGTGTCGACGGTCGCCGATCCGCGGGCGTCGCCTCAGATCGAGGGCACGGTCTCCAGCGCGTGCTCGATCTTCTCCTGCGGCAGCTCGAAGTCCTCCAGCTCGCCATCGAGGTAGCGAGTGTAGGAGGCGGCATCGAAGTGGCCGTGACCGCAGAGGTTGAACAGGATGGTCGGGCTGCTGCCAGCCTCGGTGGCCTTGCGAGCCTCGTCGATGACGACGCTGATGGCGTGCGTGGGTTCGGGCGCCGGCAGGATGAGCTCCGCCTGCGTGAACAGCCGTCCCGCGTCGAAGGTGCGCGACTGCGGCACGGCCTGTGCTTCGATGATGCCCTGGTCCTTGAGCAGGCTCACCTGCGGAGCCATGCCGTGGTAGCGCAGTCCACCGGCGTGGATGGGGTCAGGCACGAAGTCGTGGCCGAGGGTGTGCATCTTGACGATGGGCGCCATCTTGCCGGTATCGCCGTAGTCGTAGGCGTAGATGCCCCGCGTCAGGCTGGGCGCCGCCGCAGGCTCGGCGGCGATGACGCGGTACGTCGCTTCGCCGCGCAGCATCTGGCCGATGAAGGGGAAGGTCAGGCCGGCGAAGTTGGAGCCGCCACCGGTGCAGGCCACGATGATGTCGGGCTGCTCCCCTGCCATCGCCATCTGCTCCATGGCCTCCTGGCCGATGACGGTCTGGTGCAGGAGCACGTGGTTGAGCACCGAGCCAAGGGCGTAGCGCGAGTCGTCGCGCCCGGCGGCATCCTCGACGGCCTCGCTGATGGCGATGCCCAGCGAGCCGGGCGTGTCGGGGGTCTCGGCCAGGACGGAGCGTCCGTAGGCGGTGCGGTCGCTGGGGCTGGCCACCACGTCGCCGCCGTACATCTTCATCAGGTTGCGGCGTCCAGGCTTGGCGTCGTACGACGCCCGCACCATGTAGACCATCACCTCGAGCCCGAAGAGCGAGCCTGCCAGCGACAGCGCAGAGCCCCACTGTCCGGCACCGGTCTCGGTGGTCAGCCGGCTGACGCCCTCCTCCTTGTTGTAGAAGGCCTGCGGGATGGCGGTGTTGGGCTTGTGGCTGCCCGAGGGGCTGTTGCCCTCGTACTTGTAGAAGATCTTCGCGGTCGTCCCCAGGGCCTGCTCCAGGCGGTGCGCTCGATACAGCGGCGAGGGGCGGTACATGGCGTAGGCCTGGCGCACCGGCTCGGGGATCTCGATCTCGCGCTCGGCACTCATCTCCTGGCCGATGAGGGCCATGGGAAAGAGCGGCAGCAGGTCGGCGGGGCCGATGGGCTGCTTGGTGACCGGGTGCAGCGGCGGCGACAACGGCACGGGCAGGTCGGCGTTGATGTTGTACCAGGCGCGCGGGATGCGATCCTCGGGCAGGATGTACTTGGTCTGCTGTAGCGCCATGGATCCTCTCCTCCTCGTGGTCGCCCCCGGTGGCGGCCAGGTGCGCGGGCCTGGGTGACTGCCCGGAGCCTACAACGTCGCTTCGTGCAGCGTCTGGTAGTGCGCTCCGCTGGCGGCGAGGTGGCTGCGCACCAGCCAGATGCGGTCGACCTCCCAGGCGACGTCGAGCGGCCCGAGCGCCTGGGCTCGCAGGGCATCGATGCTGGCACGGCTGGCCTTGCGAGCCACGGTGAGGTGCGCGGATGGGGTGCGCCGCGGCGGCGGGCCGGTCGTCACCCCAGGCGGGCAGCGCTCGGCGATGGCGCCGGCAAGCTCGATGAGCCGGCCTGCGCCTTCACTCAGCGCGAGCCAGGCCACGCCTCCATCGCGGTGGCGGCCGTCGCCGAGGTCGGCGCGGACGTGGTACGGGTCGCCGGCAGCAGCCGCGGCATCGACGAGCGCCCGCAGCTGCCGGCAGGCGGCGCTGCTCGACCTGTCCCAGGAACAGGAGCGTCAGATGCCACGATCGGGGATCGGTCCAGCGAGTCTCGCGCAACTGCGCTCGGTACGGCGCCAGCTGCTCCGCCAGCTGTTCGCCGACGTCGACCGGCACGGGGTGAGCGATGAACAGCCGCCAGGTTGCGGCAGGGGTCGGCTCCGTCAGCTGCCGGCTCCGACGAGCGCGGCAGGGCGCTCGATGCCCAGCAGGTCGAGCAGGCCACCGAGGTCGCTGATGGTCGTCACCGCTGGCCCAGTGGACGCCTCGGCCCGGGAGTAACGGCCGTGACGGTCGATGAGCACGGCCTCGATGCCGGCGCGGCCTGCGCCGAGGACATCGGCCTCGAGGTCGTCGCCGACGTGGATGGCGCGGTCGGCCGGCACGCCCAGCAGCTCCAGGGCATGCTCGAAGATGGCCCGATGTGGCTTCTGGTAGCCCACGCGTGCGCTGATCGCTCATGACTTCGAAGTGGCGCGCCAGCTCAAGGGTCTGCAACAGCTCCGGTGCGTACCAACCCCAGTTGCTGACCACCGCCAGCCGCAATCCCGCCGCCTGCATGGCGTCGAGTGCCGGGATGACGTCGGGGAAGACGACGAACGCCGAGCGCTGGCGAAAGGCCAGGTCGACGTCGCGGAAGAAGGCCTCCGGCAGGTGGGGGTAGCCGAGACGGTCGAAGACGAGCTGGTCGAGCTCCATCAAGCGTCGGAACGACGCCTCCTCGGTCGCCTCGAAGGGGCCCTCGTGAGCCCACTCGCGCCAGGCATCGCGGAAGGCTGCTTCGAACTCGCCGGACGTGGCCTCGACGCCGTGGGCGCCGAAGACGGTGGCATAGACGTCCCGCCAGGAGGGGTCGGGCCGGGCCATCGTGTCACCGACATCGAGCAGCACGGCCAGGGGGTCGGTCTTGAGGTGCACGCCGCCGATTCTAGCCACGCCGGCGAGTCGTCGACCGTCAGTCGTTGTAGAGGCGCTCCTCGATGAGCTTCTCCATGACCGCCCGCCCGCTGGGGTCGAAGCAGGAGTACTCGAAGTACTTCTGGTATTCGAGGTCGACCGCATTGGTGCCGCCGCGGTTCTTCTCGATGGTGAGCACCACCCAGTCGCGGAAGCGCTGCGCCTGGTAGGGGTTGAACTCGATGTTCACCTTGGCCACGATCTGGTACTTCTCGTTGAGGATGACGATGATGTCCGCCTCGTAGTTGATGGCCGACGATCCGCGCAGGTGGTGGTTGCGCAGGCGGGAGGCCTTCAGGCCCTCCTTGTCCGCGGCCACGATGGAGATGAGCGGGACCTCGTAGTTGAGCGCCAGGTCCTTCAGGCCCTGCACCACGGTGGTGACCTTCTCGACCTCGTTGGCTGGCTCCGGATGCACCGGCACCTTCTGCATGTAGTCGATGAAGACCACGAGGCGCCGGTTGCCCGCGAGCTCCTTGTACTTCTCCACCAGCGCCGCCATGTTCTCCACGGTGCTGGTCGTCTGTGAGCCTCGAAGCAGGTACAGGTTCGGGCCGTAGCGATTGATGCGCTCCAGCGCCGGGCGCAGGCGAGGGTTCGCGCCGAGGTCGGCGTTCTGGCCGCCGGTGGCCATCCAGGTGCCCAGGATCTCCTGGCGCACGTCGACCAGCTTGATGCCGCCGCTGCGACTGGGCAGGCTGGGCAGGACCGACTCCTGCGCGATGAGGCGGTTGAGCAGGTACTCCTCATCGTGCTCGAAGCAGATGTAGAGCACGCTGGCGAGGCCGCTCATCACGATGTTGCGCGCCATCTGCAGCGCCATCGTGGTCTTGCCGGTGCCCTGCGCTCCGCCGATGAGCAGCATCTCGCCCGCGCGCATGCCGCCACCGATGGACTTGTCCAGCGGCGTGAAGCCGAGCGGCACCGGCTGGTACTGGGTCACGTCGCCCTGGGCGACCTTGCCGGCCAGCGTGCTCAGGACCCTGGTGGCACTGCGAGGCTCGATGTTGCCGATGCCCGAGTCATACGTCCAGGTCTGGCCGCCGATGGTCTCGTCGGTATGGGTGATGGCGCTGGGCTGCTGCGGCGCCAGCGTGGGCTGCGCCAGACGCGGGTCCAGTCCGATGCGTTGCGAGGTGGGGATCGGTGCCGTCGAGGCCAGGGGGCGCCTGGGCGACCGGCGCGGGCCGGGGAGCCAGCGCGGGCGGTGGTGGCGGCACGGCAGGCGGCTGGTTTCCTGCGGGCGTGTCGAGGCTGACGGGGTTCGCGACGGCCGGCGGGCCGGCGCGGAGGTCGGGGGCTTCAGGATGTGTCATAGCGGCAGGCGAGGCCGGGGCCTCTTCGACTCCATGTGACAGGCTTCCACGAGTTGGATGCTAGCAACCTAGTGGGGCTGTCAAGGGCGACCCAACCTTCCTAGCCCCGGGCAGCCACGAGTACCAGTCGGAGCTAGCCCCGTGCCAGGGCTTCCCAGTAGCGCGCCACGGTGCGGGCGCCGCCCTCGTAGTTGGCCAGCAGCAGCGACTCATTGGGCGAGTGGGCCTGGTCGTCAGGATTGGTGAAGCCCAGCAGCACGATGGGGCGCCCCAGCACCTTGTCGAAGCTGGCCACGGCCCCGATGGAGCCACCTTCGATGCACGAAGTAGGGCTCGGCACCGAAGACCTCGCGTAGACAGTCGATGGCGGTCTGCGCGGCGGGATGGTCGGGGCTCACCACGAAGGGCCACATCGAATCGAGCTGCGTGATCTCGACGCGCACGCCCGGCACGTCCACCGCCCTGATCGCGTCACGGACGCGCTGGAAGGTCTTGTCCGGCTGCATGCCCGGCGCCAGTCGACAGGAGACCTTGGCGTGGGCGTGCGCGGGGATGATGGTCTTGCTCCCCTCTCCCGGTGAAGCCGGCCCACATGCCGCAGACATCCAGCGTGGGTCGCATGCCCTTGCGCTCGAGCGGGCTGAAACCGGGTTCACCGAAGAGCTCGGGCACGCCGATGCCCGCGGCGAAGTCGGCCTCGTCGAAGGGCGTACGCGCGAACTCCCTGCGTTCGGCATCGGACAGCTCGGGCGCCTCGTCGTAGAAGCCGGGGACGGTCACCCGTCCCTCCCCGTCACGCAGCGTGGAGAGGATGCGGATGAGCGCGTTGGCAGGGTTCTGTACCATGCCGCCGAAGCCGCCCGAGTGAAGGTCCTGGCGCGGACCGATGACATCCAGCTGCAGGTACATGTTGCCGCGCAGCGAGACCGTCAGCGCCGGGTGGTTGCCCTCGTAGAAGCCGGTGTCAGTGACCACCACGACGTCCGCTCCGAGGCGTTCCGTGTTGGCCTCGAGCCAGGCCTCGAAGTTGGGCGAGCCGGCCTCCTCCTCTCCCTCGAAGACGTAGCGGACGTTGAGTGGCAGGCGTCCCTGCGTCTCCAACCATGCCCTGGCGGCCCAGAGGTGCAGGTGCAGCTGACCCTTGTCGTCGGCCACGCCGCGACCGTAGATGCGGCCGTTCTCCACGCGCGGCTCGAAGGGCGGGCGCACCCACAGCTCGAGTGGATCAGCCGGCTGCACGTCGTAGTGGGCGTAGACCAGCACCGTGGGTGCACCATCGGCGTGGAGCCAGTCGGCGTACACCACGGGGTGGCCCGCGGTCGGCGAGACCTCGACGTGCTCGAGGCCGATGCCGCGCATGCGCGCGGCGATCCACTCGGCTCCCCGTCCCATATCGGGATCATGATCGCTGAGCACCCCGATGGTGGGGATGCGCACGAAGGCCTTGAGTTCCTCCAGGCGCTCCTCGGCCGTGCCCTCGAGGAACGCCTCGACAGCCTCGATGGAGGAGCTCATGCGGTCCTGCCCCCTGGATGGGTGGGTGATGGCCCGATCAGGCCGGCTGCGGTGTCGGCTCGGGCGCCCCGGCCTTGACCGGCGGCTCCGGCCTGGGCTTGGCCAGACCGACCAGCGGCGTGGCCAGCTTCGGCGTCGGCGAACCGCCGGCCTCCTTGCGCGGGTCGGGCAGGTCCGCGAACATGGCCTCGAACTCGGTCGGCCTCGATGGTCTCCTTGGCCACCAGCGCCTCAGCCAGCTCGGTGAGGCGATGCTGGTGGGTCGTGAGCACCTCGGTGGCGCGCTGGTAGGCGTGTTCGACGATGGCGCGGACCTCGTCATCGATCATCTTGGCCACGTCGTCCGAGTAGTTGCGCTGCTCGCCCATCTGGCGCCCGAGGAAGACCATCTCCTCGTGCTTGCCGCAGGCCAGCGGGCCGAGCTTCTCGCTCATGCCGAACTCGGTGACCATGCGACGAGCCAGGTTGACGTGGCCTTCTCGATGTCGTTGGAGGCTCCGGTGGTGATGTCGCCGAACATGAGGCGCTCCGCGACCGTGCCACCGAGCATGCCCGCGATCTTGTCCTCGAACTCGGACTTGGACTGCAGGTAGCGGTCCTCCGTGGGCAGCCCCATGGTGTAGCCCAGGGCCATGCCGCGGCTGATGATGCTGACCTTGACCACGGGATCGCACTTGGGCAGCACCCGCTGCACCATGGCGTGGCCACCCTCGTGGTAGGCGATGATGGCCTTCTCCTCGTCGCTGATGATGCGGCTCTTTCGCTCGGGCCCGGCGACCACGCGCTCCAGCGCCTCGTTGAACTCGGGCGTGCCGATGACCTTCTTGTTGCGGCGGGCCGCGAGGATGGCGGCCTCGTTGACGAGGTTGGCGAGGTCGGCACCCGAGAAGCCCGGCGATTGCTTGGCCACGCTGGGCAGGTCGATCTCCTTGTCCAGCGGCTTGCCCTTGACGTGCACCGAGAGGATCTCCAGCCGACCCTTCATGTCAGGGCGGTCGAGGATGACCTGGCGGTCGAAGCGACCCGGGCGCAGCAGCGCCGGGTCGAGCACGTCGGGGCGGTTGGTGGCGGCCACCACGATGACGTTGGTGTTGGTGTCGAAGCCGTCCATCTCGACGAGGATCTGGTTGAGCGTCTGCTCGCGCTCGTCGTGCGAGCCGCCCAGGCCGGCGCCACGCTGGCGACCGACGGCGTCGATCTCGTCCACGAAGACGATGCAGGGGCTGTTGCGCTTGGCCTGGTCGAACAGGTCGCGCACACGGCTGGCACCGACGCCCACGAACATCTCCACGAACTCGGAGCCGGAGATGCTGAAGAAGGGCACGCCGGCCTCACCGGCCACGGCGCGGGCGAGCAGGGTCTTGCCAGTGCCGGGCGGGCCCACCAGCAGCACGCCGCGGGGGATACGCGCGCCCAGCGAGTTGAACTTCTCGGGGTACTTGAGGAACTCGACGACTTCCTGCAGCTCCGTCTTGGCCTCGTCGACGCCGGCCACGTCGTTGAAGGTGACCACGGTCTTGCTGCCCACGAACATGCGGGCGCGGCTGCGACCGAAGCTCATGGCCTGGTTGTTGCTGCCCTGTGCCTGGCGGAACATGAACCACAGGAAGACGCCGATGAGCAGGATGGGGAAGAGCATCGAGATCAGCAGCCCGAGGAAGGCGTTGCCGTCCTCTGCCCGCTCGCCCTCGAACACGGCTGCGGCATCGCAGAGCGCCGGCTCCGGCCGCACGGGCCTGATGATGTCGGCCTGCACGGAGGTCGTGAACTGGGCCGGCAGCCACAATTCGACGACCTTGGGCTCGCCGTTCTCCAGCTTCTCGTTGAGGGTGATCTCGAGGGCTTCGCCGCGAGCCAGCACCGAGGCCACCTTGCCGTCCTCGACGAGGTCGAGGAAGGCCTCGGGCGAACCACTGTAGGGGATGGACTCGGGCTCGGGCTCGTTGAAGAGGAAGAGGTACAAGAGCGCTGCCGTACCGACGACCAGCACGAGGGTGACGAGCCCGTTGCGCATGAAACGACTGTTCAAGAAGGGACCTGCCTCTGGTTGGTGCCGCCCGGATCGCCCGGTCGGAGAGAAGTGAGTATAGGGCGGACGGCTCCAACGCCCATCTCGATGAGATGACAGCACCCGCTTCGCCTGCCATGACCCGGAAGTCCCGCTGCTGCGCTATCGGCTACTATGACGGCCGATCGGCGCGCGGCTGGGTAGCTCAGCGGCAGAGCAAACGGCTCATAATCGTTAGGTCGGCAGTTCGAATCTGCCCCCAGCCACCAGCCCGACGACCCCCACCTCACACGCCGGTGTGGCCGCGACGCGACTCGGAGCTGCGGCGTCTGTGGCGGCCACCACGAGCGGCCCGGGCGTGGCACACTCAGAGGCGATGAGCGCACTGCGAGCGATCCTGCTGGACCTGGGCGAAGCGATGGCGCCCAACAGCACCCTGTTGCGTGTCCGTTTCCGCGCGCAGCGCGACCAGGTGATCACGCTGCTGCTGGCTACCATGGCCTTCGGACTCGCCCTCGGCTACCAGGTGCTGCGTCACCTGCCGGCATCGTGGCGCGAGTCCCTGCTGGGCGACCAGCCGCCTTCGTGATCGCGCTCTGTCGATGAGCGGCGGTCCCGAGTGGGAGAGCGGTGCGCCCGTGGAGCCGCCGCCGACCGGCCCTGCGCCCATGCGTCTCGGGACCGTCCTCGAAGTGGCGCTGCGGATCCTTCGCCGTCACTGGGCACTGCTGCTGGGCCTCTCGCTCCTCTTCGCCGGCCCCGGGGCGCTGCTCACGGCAGCGACCGGGATGCGCGTCAACGACGTCGCCCTCGATGTCTTCCCCGGCATCGGCGAGGGCATCATCGAGGAGGGCGCGGTCATCACCGAGGCACAGCTCCAGAGCATGACCGGCGCGCTGGCTGGGTATATCGTCGCCGCCATCGTGGCGGGCGTGCTGGCGAGCATCGGCGCGCTCGGGTTCAGTGCCGTCGTGGCTGCCGACTACCATGCCCGCCGCCTCGAGCTGGGTGAGGCCCTGCGGACCTGCCTTGGTCGGGCTCCCAGCGCGCTGGCGTTCATGCTGGCCACGAGCGTGCTCATCGTCGGCCTGGTCCTGGGCGGGGTGGCCGTCGTGCTGCTGGCTGTCTCGCTGCTGCCGGGCGCCTCTGGAGGTGCTGGTGGCCCGGCAGCCTTCGGCGCGCTGGTCGTGGTCGTGGCGCTGGTGGTCGGCGTGGCCTACCTGTCGATGCGATGGGCGCCGGCCTTCCCCGCCATGGTCAACGAGGGCCTCGGCGCTCGCGAGGCGCTGGCTCGCAGCTGGCACCTCAGCGCTGACAACGTCTGGCGCATCTTCTTCATCGTCCTCTTCGGCGCGGTGGCGAGCGGACTGCTGGCGACGCTGATCTCGCAGATCCTGGGCGTCCTCATCGTGGGCTTGTTGGCGCCCACCCTGGGAGTGGCCGAGCCGATCGGCCAGAGCATCGCGCTGGCCCTCGGGACGACCCTGCTGGCCGCGCTCTCGCCGGTGCTGACGGCCGTGCTCTACTTCGACCTGCGGGCTCGTCGCGACGTGCCTGTCGCGACCGCGTCGTCACTCCGTCGCTAGGTCCTCCCGGGAGCCCGAGGCACCGAAGAGCAGGTCCAGCCAGGCGTCGATGGGTGCCCGCGCACCATCCTCTGGCGTGCCGCCACCGAGGGGCACGATGGGCTCGGGAGATGGCGCGTTCGGTGGCAACTCGAAGGGTATCTCGCCGGGCTCGCCGTAGCCGTGGACGCGAGCCTGCCAGGCCACGGAGGCCTCGGTCTCCAGGAAGCTGATCTCGGCCGCGCCGGCCTCCACGCGCGCTTCGAGCAGCGCGATCTCAGCCTGCAGACGTGCAGCCTCGGCCTCGCTGGCCGTGGAACGAGCGAGCGTGCCGCTGAACACCAGCACCAGGCCGGCGATGACGAAGAGGCCGAAGACCGCGGCTGCGGCCCGGCGACCCTGGAACGGTCCGCGGCCAAGGCTGCTCATCGGTTCGAGCCTAGGAATGCGGCACGCATGGTGTCAAACGGCATGGCGCCTGCTAGACTGCGGCGGCAAACAGAACGCATGGTCTGTTTATTCGAGGTCATCAGGATGAGACTCCATCAGCCCATGTCGGCGCTCGATGCACTGGAGCGTTTCCTCGCCGAGCCGGGTGTAGCGGAGGCGGTGGCGGTCCGGCGCGTGCTGCCGGCACAAGAGCCGACCTTCGCGCCACTTCCCGAGTGGCTCGACCAGCGCCTCGTGGGGGCCTTGGCCCAGCGTGGCATCAGCGCACTCTACAGCCACCAGCGTGAGGCCATCGAGGCGCTGCACAACGGCCTGGACATCGCCATCGTCACGCCGACCGCCTCGGGCAAGTCGCTCTGCTACAACCTGCCGGTGCTGCAGGAGATCAGTGTCGACCCCGCTGCTCGCGCGCTCTACCTCTTCCCGACCAAGGCCCTCAGCCAGGACCAGCTGGCGGAGCTGCGTGGCCTGGCCACGCTGGCCGGGATGGACCTGTCGGCAGCGGTCTACGACGGCGACACGCCAGCCCCCATCCGGGCCAACGTGCGTGAGGCCGGCCAGGTGGTGGTGACCAACCCGGACATGCTCAGCACGGCGGTGCTGCCACACCACACCAAGTGGTTCCAGCTGTTCGAGCAGTTGCGCTTCATCGTCATCGACGAGGCACACACCTATCGCGGCATCTTCGGCAGCCACGTCGCCAACGTGCTGCGGCGCTTGCTGCGGATCTGCGCCCACTATGGCTCGGAGCCGCGCATCATCTGCTCCTCGGCCACCATCGGCAATCCCGGCGAGCTGGCAGCGACGCTGACGGGACGCCGCTTCCAGGTCGTCGACAGGAGCGGTGCGCCACGCGGCGAGCGGCACGTGCTGATCCTTGACCCACCGCCGCTGGACGCGCGCAGCGGCGTCCGGCCGGGGCCGCACTGGCTCTCGTACCGCGCCGCCCTCTCCTTCCTGCGCGCCGGCCGCCAGACCATCGTCTTCGGGCGAGCGCGCGTGGCGGTCGAGCTGATGCTCGCGTCCTTGCGCGAAGCCATGCGTGAGGGCCGCGGACCGATCGAGCGCATCCGGGGCTATCGCAGCGGCTACCTGCCCAGTGAGCGGCGAGCCATCGAATCCGGCCTGCGCAGCGGCGAGGTGCTGGGTGTCGTCGCCACCAACGCGCTCGAGCTGGGCATCGACATCGGCGCGCTGGATGCGTCCATCCTGGCCGGCTATCCCGGCACCATCGCCGCCACCTGGCAGCAGATGGGTCGCTCGGGGCGACGCCAGGAGACCAGCGTCTCCATCCTCGTGGCCGGCGCCGGCGCCCTCGACCGCTACGTGGCCATGCACCCCGAGTACCTCTTCGAGGCCACCCCGGAGGAGGCGCGGCTGGACCCGGAGAACGTGCACGTCCTGCTGGCGCACCTGCGCGCGGCCGCCTTCGAGCTGCCCTTCGCGCCCGGCGAGCACTTCGGTGCGGCTCCCGCCGATGACCTGCTGGCGTTCCTGGGCGAGGAAGGCCACGTGCGCCAGGCGGGCGATGGGCGCTGGTACTGGGCGAGCGAGAACTTCCCGGCCTCCGAGATCAACCTGCGGCTGGGGGCGCCCGAGAACGTGCTCATCATCGACACCGGCCCCGAACGGCCACGCGTGCTGGGCGAGGTCGACCTCTTCGCCGCTCGCGTGCTGGTGCATGAGAAGGCCATCTACCTCCACGATTCGCAGCAGTACCACGTCGACTCGCTCGACTGGGAGGAACGCAAGGCCCTGGTGCGGCCGGTCGACACGGACTACTACACCCAGGCAGAGCTGGCCGTGACGCTCAAGCCGTTGGAGGTCTTCGCGCAGGCCGCGCGCACCGCCGGCAGCCGACAGCACGGCGAGGTGATGATCAGCAGCATCGCCACCATCTTCAAGAAGCTCAAGCTCGATACGCACGAGAACGTCGGCTGGGGGCACATCCACCTGCCAGAGATGGAGCTGCACACGACCGCCTGGTGGCTCGCGATCGAGACCGAGGCCGTGCTGGGATGGCGGCGCGATGAGCTCGATGCCGCGCTGGTGGGCGCCGGGCGCGCGCTGCAGACGGTCGCCAGCGTGCTGCTCATGGCTGACCCGCACGACCTGGGCATGGTGGCGCAGGTTCGATCACCCCATGCGGAGCAGCCCGTCATCTACCTGTGGGAGGCGGCGCCGGGTGGGGTAGGCATGTCGGCGCGCCTGTTCGACCGCACTGACGAGCTGGTCCTCGGGGCGCTCGACCTGGTGCGTGACTGTGACTGCGAGGTCGGCTGTCCAGCGTGCGTCGGCCCACGCGGCGAGAGTCGGCTGGATGGCCGCGCCTTGTCGACGCGCCTGCTGCGCCTGCTCGCGGCGAAGGCACCCGCGACGAGGGCAGCCGCCGCCATCGGCGCCGGCGCCGCGGCCTGACGATCGAGCTGGCACGGCGCTCCGCGATGTTGCCCGCGATGGAAGACATGGGCATCGGCCAGCTCAGACGGTCGCGCCTGGAGCGGCTGCGCGATGCCCGCGTCCGTGATGCCGCCGAGATCCGCCGGCCGGCTGTCCCTGCGCCGCGCGCGGACCGGGCGGCGGCATTGGCCGCAGATGTCGGGGGCGTGGTGCAGCAGACGCCGCACCGCCCCATCGTGGTGGTGGAGTGGCGCCAACGTATCGACGTCGACCTGGCCGGGTTGGCCTGGCTGCCGGAACCCGTCGATCCAGCTGGCCCCTTCGTGTTCCTCGACACCGAGACGACCGGCCTCGGCAGCGGCACGGGCACACTGCCGTTCATCGTCGGCGTCGGGGGCTGGGAGGGCCACGAGTTCGTTACCCGACAGCTGCTGTTGCCCGAGCAGTCGGACGAGGCCGGCTACCTGGTGGCGCTGGAGGCGCTCATCCCGCCGCACGCCTGCCTCGTCACCTACAACGGCCGCTCGTTCGACTGGCCGCTGCTGGTGACGCGCTATCGCCTCCACGGCCGTCGGCCGCCGGTCTACGGCGAGCACCTGGACCTGCTGCCGTTGGCGCGAGCGTTCTGGAAGCATCGCCTGCCCGACGCCCGCCTGGCCAGCGTGGAAGCGGGTGTCTGTGGCGTGCGCCGCGGACACGATCTCCCCGGCAGCCTGGTGCCGGGTCGCTACCTCGACTATCTGCGTTCAGGGCACGGCGGTCCCCTGCGGGTCGTGCTTGAGCACAATCGGCAGGACGTCGTGTCGATGGCGCTGCTCCTGCAGGTGCTGGCAACGGAGCTGGCCCCAGTCGGACGCGAGTGGCAACCCATCGGCGACGGTTCATCCCGGCGACCTCGGAGGGCTCGGTCGCGCCTATGCGCGCAAGCGCCGCCACGACGAGGCCCTGGCCTGCTTCGACGCCGCCATGGAGCGCGTCCTGGAGCCCTGGGAGGCGCAGGGCTACGAGCACATCGCCATGGACCGCGCACGCACGCTCACCCGGATGGGCCGGCGGGAAGAGGCGGAGGGTGCCTGGCATGCCATCGCGCTCGAAGGGGGCCAGCACGCGGCATGGGCCTGGCTGCACGTCGCCAAGCACCGCGAGCACGACGCGGCGGATCTGCCAGCGGCGCTGCACGCGACCGACCGTGCGCGGGCGCTGGCCGAGCGCAGCCGCCTGTTCGGGCGCCGAGATGGTCACGTCGAGCGTGACCTCGCGCGCCGGGTTCCCCGTCTGCGTCGGAAGCTCGCCGCCGTGAGCGCCCGAGACGCTCCGTCGCGCATGCGCTAGTGTCCCGCCCCATGGATGACGCGAAGCGTGCCGGCGCGACATCGAGCGGCTGCACCATCGAGTTCGAGCGCGTCAGCAAGCACTACGACGCGGCCGCCATGAAGGAGGGCGCTGGCGGAGCGGTCGAGAACCTCTCGCTGACCGTTCCGGCCGGGCGCATCTGCGTGCTCGTCGGCCCATCCGGCTGCGGCAAGACCACCAGCCTGAAGATGGTCAACCGCCTCATCGAACCGACCTCGGGGCGGGTCCTCATCGACGGCGCCGATGTCGCTGACGCGGACGTCAACGACCTGCGCCGTGGCATCGGCTATGTCATCCAGCAGGTCGGCCTGTTCCCACACCTGACCATCGTCCAGAACGTCGCCACCGTGCCGCGACTGCTGGGCTGGGATCGGGAGCGCCAGCAGCGACGCTCCGAGGAGCTGCTGGCACTGGTGGGCCTCGAGCCTCGCACCTACGCTGAGCGCTACCCCAGTCAGCTCTCAGGCGGCGAGCGCCAGCGCGTCGGCGTCGCTCGCGCCCTGGCGGCGGACCCGCCGGTGATGCTGATGGATGAGCCATTCGGCGCTGTCGACCCCATCGTTCGCGAGCGGCTTGCAGAACGAGTTCCTGCGCCTGCAGGAGGACATGGCCAAGACCATCCTCTTCGTCACCCACGACATCGACGAGGCCATCAAGATGGGCGACCTCGTGGTGGTCATGCAGCAGGGCGGCCGCATCGCCCAGCTGGGTGCGCCGGCGGAGCTGCTGGCCGCGCCGGCCTCCGAGTACGTCGCCCGCTTCGTCGGTTCCGACCGCGGTCTCAAGCGGCTGTCGCTCTATCGCGTCGGCGACGTCGCCCTCGAAGAGCCGCCCCTGGTGCGACCAGGCGAGAGCAGCGAGTCCGTCCGCCGGCGGGCGCTGGAGGCCGATGTCAGGTTCATGCTCCTCGTCGATGACCACGAGCGACCGCTCGGCTGGCTGGACGCGACCGATCTGCCCGCCTCGGGTCGCGTCAGCGAGGACCTGGCCGATCCCATGTCGCCCCTCCTCGACCGGCGCGACACGCTCAAGGATGCGACCTCGCGCCTGCTCGACGAGGAAGTCGGCAACGGTGTGGTGGTCGATCGCGCCGGTCGCGTGCTGGGCCTGCTGACCCTGTCCGCGGTGATGGACTGGATGCAGGACGACCGTTCTCGCGAGGTGCCGGATGACATCGCCGAAGCCGTGGCCGAGGCCGTGGTCATCGAGCCCGAGGAGCATGACGAGCATGACGAGGTTCCCACGGGCCGGCCGTGATCGAGATCCGCTGGGACTGGATCGCCGCTCATCTCGATGAGGTCGCCGAGAAGTCATGGCAGCACCTGCAGCTGCTGGTCATCCCCATGCTGGCGGGCTTCCTCATCGCCTTCGCCCTGGCGGTGCTGGCATTGCGGCGACCGGGCACGGTCGGGCCCGTGACCGCGGTGACCGGGTTGCTCTACACCATCCCGAGCCTGGCGGCCTTCGCGGTGCTCATCCCCATCACCGGCCTGTCGCTGCTCACAGCCATCATCCCGCTGACGGCCTACACACTGCTCATCCTGTATGTCAACACGGTCGCCGGCCTGCGCTCGGTGCCGCAAGAGGTGAACGAAGCGGCCGATGCCATGGGCTACACGGCCAGTGCGCGCCTGTGGCACGTACAGCTGCCGCTGGCGGTGCCGCTGATCATGGCCGGCGTGCGGGTGGCGGCAGTGACGACCATCGGCCTGGTGACGGTGGCGGCCATCATCGGTGGCAATCGCTTCGGTGGCCTGGGGCAGTTCATCACCGAGGGGCTGCAGACCGACTTCGACACCAAGATCTACCTCGGAGCCGTCGGCTCGGTCATCCTCGCCTTCATCGTCGACGGGGCGCTCGTGGGGGTCCAGCGCCGCCTGACCCCGTGGTCGCGCGCGGGCGGCCGGGAGGGCTAGCCAGTGGAACAGCTCGTGGCGTTCCTCGGCGATGCTGCCAACTGGCAGAACGAGACCGGCATCCCCAACCGGCTTCTCGAGCACATCGCCATCTCGCTGTTGGCCGTGCTGACCGCCTCAGTCATCGCGCTGCCGCTGGGCTTCTACATCGGCCACACCGGCCGCTTGCAGCTGCTTGGCATCAACATCGCCAACATCGGCCGGGCCGTCCCCTCGTACGCGGTGATGGTCATGCTCCTGCCGGTGATGCTCGCCCTGGCACCGGTCCTCGGCTACGAACCGCGACTGGGGCTGCGCTTCTTCCCCATCTTCCTGGCCATGGTGCTGCTGTCCATCCCGCCCATCCTGGTGGCCGCCTACGCGGGCTTGCAGGCGGTCGATCGGGAGCTGACCGAGTCTTCGCGCGGGATGGGTCTGACCGAGACCCAGATCCTCTCGCAGGTGGAGCTGCCGCTGGCGCTGCCCGTGCTCATCGGCGGGTTCCGCGTGGCCCTGCTGCAGGTCATCGCCACGGCCACCATCGGCGCCTTCCTTGCCGGCGGCGGGCTGGGGCGTTACATCATCGACGGCATCGCCCGCCGCGACGACGGGATGCTCTACGCCGGTGTCTTGCTGGTGGCGCTCTTGGCCATCGGCACCGACCTGCTGCTCTCCTGGCTGCAGCGACAGCTGACCCCCGCCGGCGTGCGCGTGGCCATCGATCCAGGCGCGGCATCCGCAGCCGTGGGCAGGAGGACCGGCTAGCGGTTCCGGCGCGGCTTGGTGCGCCGCTGTGCGCCAGCCCACACCCGAATTGTGGACTTGTGCGCTAGGGTTTAGGTGACCGCAGTCGCCGGATGAGCGTCCGGTCAGCACAGCCACAAGGGAGGTACCCATGCGGAGCAGCCGCAGGCGCGCCCTCGGGGCGTTGATCCTGGCATCGCTCGCGATCGCCGGGACAGCGGGTGGGGGCGCCGTCGTCACAGCGCAGGACCAGCCGACGGTCCGCATCGGCTCGGACGGGTTCTACGAGTCCCAGCTCATGGCCGAGATCTACGCCCAGGCCCTCGAGGCCGAGGGCTTCGGCGTGGAACGCCAGCTGGCCATCGGCGCGCGACCGGCGCGTGTGGAGGCCTTCGAGTCTGGCCAGATCGACCTCGTTCCAGAGTACGTCGGCTCCGGCCTCGGCTTCTACACCGTTGGCGCCGAGGACCCCGAGCTCGCGGCCATCGAGGTGACGGGCGACGGAGAGACCAACCGAGCCAACCTGCAGTCCGCCCTGGACATCGCCGGGGTCGGTGCGACCGTGCTGGCCATCACGGCTGGCGAGGATACCAACGCCGTGGTCGTCCGGGCCGACACCGCCGAGCAGCTCGGCCTGGTCACCATCTCCGACCTGGCCGCGGTCGCCGACCAGGTCTCGTTCGGGCTGCCGCCCGAGTGCGAGGTCAACGCCCTCTGCCGGGGTGCCCTCGAGGATGGCTACGGGATCGCCTGGCCACCGGCCCAGCTGGAGCTGCTGCCACCATGCGGAGCGGAGATGGCCGGCGCGCTGGAGGGCAACGCCATCGATGTCGCCTGGCTCTGCTCGACGCAGCCAGTCATCGCCCAGAACGGCTGGGTAGTGCTGGAGGACGACCTCGACACGCAGCCGGCTGAGAACCTCGCTCCGCTCGTGCGCAACGACTTCCTCGAGCTCGTGGACGGCGGAGCCGACACCCTCGCCGCCATCCTCGACCCCGTCTCGGCGGCGGTCACCACCGAGGTGCTCACCGAGCTGGGCGTTCGTATCGCCGTCGACCAGGAGGACATCGCGGACGTTGCCGCTGACTTCCTGGCTGGCCTGGCCGGGTAGCCTGCGCCGGTCCCACCAGAACGAAGCTGATCGAACGGCCCGCGGGATGGACCTGCGGGCCGTTCGGCTTGCTGCGGGCTGGAGGCTAGATGCCGCGCGCGGCCAGCCACTGGCGGTTGCGCGTGTGCAGCGCCAGCAGCGCCTCGGCGGTGTCGGCCGGCTTGAGGAAGCGGTCCTGTTCCACCGTCACCCAACCCTGGTAGCGGCGGGCCTGCAGCGCCTCGATGAAGGCGTCGAGGCCGGCGGTACCGTGCCCCAGCTCGCAGAAGACGCCGCGGTCCCATGCCTCCATCAGGCCGCCACCGGAACGGCACACCTGCTGCAGCACACCGAGGTCGCAGTCCTTGACGTGCACGAGGCGCACGCAGTCCCCGTAGTCGGCAAGCAGCTGGAGCGGATCGGCACCGCCGAAGAGCGCATGGCCGGTGTCGAGGCACATGCCCACGAGCTCCGTGTCGAGCGCATCGAAGACCTTGTGGATCTCGCTGCCGCTCTCGCAATAGCTGCCGGCATGGAAGTGGAGCACCGGATCGAAGCCGCGCTCGCGGCAGATGGCACCGGCACGGTGCAGGTTGTCGATGAAGACCCCGAAGCGCTCGTCGGGCAGGTTGGCCTCGGGGTGCTCGTCGATCTGGCCGGCCCAGCGCATGCGCTCGGGCTCCATCGAGGCGTCAGCCAACACCGCCTTGGGCATGACCTCGTCAGGCCGTCCCGCGGCCAGCAGGTCCAGCACGCCCCGCATCCAGCCCAGGTCCTCCTCGATGGCCTCGGCGCGACTGAAGCGCAGGGGCAGGAAGGCACCCACGAGCGAGAGCCCGCGCGATGCCAGCCGCTCCTTCATCACGGCGGCATCGCCGAAGTAGCCGGGGGGCCCGAGCTCGGTGCCGGCGTATCCGGCCGCCGCCATCTGGTCGAGCATCTGCTCGGGTGCCAGCTGCAGCGGGTCGCCCTCGGTCTTCTCGAAGACGCCCCACGACACGGGCGCGGCCGCCACCTTGATACCGTCTCTCGAACCGTTCAAGTCCACCTGCTCCCCTCCTGCCCGGGTTCGTCGCTACGCGACGAGCGGTCTGTCACACGAACGAGCGCTCCCTGGCCAGGTTCTCCTCGTACCTCTTGCGGGCGGCGCGTACGCGCGGCGAGGTGGAGACCTCGGCGATGGGCACATCCCACCAGCTGTCGTAATCCGGCACCGCCGGCTCGGGGTTCACCTCGACCACGATGACCACGGGCCGGCCGTGGATCTCCTTCGACGCAGCCAGGGCAACCTCCAGCTCTGCGGCAGTGTTGGCCGTCAGCACCGTGGCACCCAGGCTGGCCGCGTTGGCGGCGTAATCGATGGGCAACACATCCCCGGTGAAGCCGCCTGATGCCTGCTCGCGGACGCGGAAGTCATTGAAGGGGTTGTCGCCGCCGCAGGCGCCCGACAGGTTCCGGATGCAGCGGAAGCCGTGGTTGTCGAGCAGCACGATGGTCATCGAGATGCCTTCCTGGTAGGCCGTGGCGATCTCGTTGGCAAGCATCAGGTAGGAGCCGTCGCCGAGCATCACGTAGACGCGACGGTCGGGCTCGGCCATGGCCACGCCCATGCCGCCGGCGATCTCGTAGCCCATCGTGGAGTAGCCGTATTCCATGTGGTAGCTGTGCGGCCCGCTGGCGCGCCAGGTCTTGTGCAGGTCGCCCGGCAGGCCGCCGGCCGCGGCCACCATGACGCCATCTTCGCCGGCGGCTTCGTTGACCAGCCGGATGACCTCCGGCTGGGAGACGTCCGAGTCAGCGGCGAGGTGCAGCACCCGCTCCACCTCGTCGTTCCACTCGCGTCGCAGCTGCTCGAGCCGCGCCAGCCGTGCCGGCGAGGCACCGGCGTAGCCGCGCGCATCGAGGGCTGCCTGCAGCTCCTCGAGCGTGACCCTGGCGTCGCCCGCGAGCGGGATGGCGGCGGCCTTGGCAGCGTCCATCTCGGCCACGTTGATGGCGATGAAGGCGACGTCCGGATGCTGCCATGAGCTCCAGCTCATGGTGGGGAAGTCCGAGAGCCGGGTGCCCACGGCGATGACCAGGTCGGCATCGCGTGCGATGGCATTGCCGGCGCGGCCACCGGCCGAACCCATCGCGCCCAGGTTGAAGGGATGGTTCCAGGGCAATGCGCCCTTACCCGCCTGCGTCTCGACGACGGGCATGCCGAAGCGCCTGGCGAAGGCATCGAGCGCGCCCTCTGCGGCGCTGTAGATGGTCCCTCCGCCGGTCACGATCATGGGTCGCTCGGCCGCCGCGATGAGCTCGGCAGCCCTGCCCAGCAGGGTCGCGTCAGGCCGAGCGCGGGGGATGGTCCAGGTCCGTGGCGCGAGCAGCTCCGCGGGCCAGTCCCAGGCCTCGGCCTGGACGTCCTGTGGCAAGGCGAGGGTGACGGCGCCGGTCTCGGCTGGCGAGGTCAGCACGCGCATGGCGGCCGGCAGGGCATCGATGAGCATCTCGGGGCGCTCGATGCGGTCGAAGTAGCGCGATACCGGGCGAAAGGCGTCGTTGACCGAGAGGTCTCCGGCGTCCGGGCGCTCCAGCTGCTGCAGCACCGGTCGGACGCGGCGAGTGGCGAAGCGATCACCCGGCAGCAGCAGCACCGGCAGGCGATTGACGCTGGCATTGGCTGCCCCCGTCAGCATGTTGGTGGCGCCGGGGCCGATGGACGAGGTGCAGGCGAACGTGCGCAGGCGGCGGCTCTGCTTGGCGAAGGCGGCAGCGGTATGGACCATGGCCTGCTCGTTGCGCGTCTGGTAGTAGCGCACGCTGTCCTGGGCGGCCTCGAGCGCCTCACCCATGCCGGCGACGATGCCGTGGCCGAAGATGCCGAAGACACCCTCGAAGAAGCGCTGACGCTCACCGTCACGCTCGACGTACTGGTTGGCCAGCCAGGCCACGATGGCCTGGGCCACGGTCGTTCGCGGCATCGCGACTCCTCCCCTCCTCTATTGCTGGCTTAGGACTTTACGTCCGGGTTGGGGATCATCAGGTCATCGATGGTGCCCACCAGCTCCCAGTAGGAGGCGACGAAGGCGCGCAGGGTGCGCATCGTGGCGCCGTAGGTGGCGAACTCGTCGATGCTGAGCCCGTCCGGCTCGTAGGCCTTGACGAACTCCGGGACGCGCTCCACGAGCTCCTCCAGGTAGGCCTCCGGGACGGGATCGTTCCAGCGATCCCTGACCTCGACGGCAGAGCCGTTGAACAGCCGCTGCCAGCTGTACGGGATGGTCATGGAGATGTCCCCACCGATGAGCTCGGACCAGTGCAGGTGGTGGCGGTAGGCGGCGGCCAGCAGACGAGTGCGATAACCGCGCTCACGAAAGATGGCGGCGGCGCGCTTGAACACTGCCACGCCAGCCCAGTCTGCGGCGGCCGGGTCGATGATGATGCCGTCCCTGTCGCAGGACTTCTTGACCCAATCGTCGGTGCGCCCGATCATGATGGTGCACGTCGGCGCCATCCAGGAGGTGTCGTGGCCGGCCGCCTCGCGCTTGGCGAGGGCTCGCTCCATGGCCTCGCCGACGGCCAGTGCCTGGGACACCGTGAACGATACGGTGGCGTTCACGGTGACGCCCTCCACGGTCACGCGCTCCATGGCCTCGATGCCGGCAGCGACGGCGGGGAACTTGACCTGGACGTTGGGTGCCAGCGTGTGGAAGTGCATGGCCTGATCGGCCATCCTGTCGACCGAGGGGCTGAAGGTCGGATTCGTCTGGATCGACAGCCGGCCCTTCTGGCCGTGCGCCGACTGGTAGATCGGCTCGAGCATCTTCCAGCCGCGGATGGCCATCTCCTCGATGACCTGCCAGGTGACCTCCTGGTCCGTCCACGACGGGTTCTGGGAGATGATCTCGCGCACCCTCGGCGCCCAGATGTCGTACTCCTGCCGCATGACCGTGCTGACGATGGTCGGGTTGCTGGTCGCCCCGACGGCGCCGCGCTCGATGGCGTACGCCAGCTCAGACTCGTTGCAGCTGTCATTCCAGTACTCGGTCGGAAACTCGCTCGCGGTGCGCTGCAGCGGCGTGGGCGCGGTGGCCATCCAGTGACTCCTTCTCGGTGCTACGTGGGCAGGTTGGGATCCCAGTCCATCAGCCAGGCATGGTCGGGGTCGAGGGTGAAATGCCATGCCCGATGAGGGCCAGCCATCACATTGAGGTAGTAGGCGTCGTAGCCGGCAGCTGCCCCGAAGGGATGATAGCCCCGCGGGATGAGCAGGACGTCACGATCCATGGGCGTGAACGAGGCGTCGAGCGAGCGATCGGCCGTGTAGACGCGCGCGAAACCCCAGCCCGCCGGTCGCTCGAAGCGGTAGTAGTACAGCTCCTCCAGGTAGGCTTCGGTCGGCGGGTCCTCCGTGTCGTGCTTGTGCGGAGGGTAGCTGGACCAGTTGCCGCCGGGCGTGAAGACTTCGAAGAGGATGAGCCTGCCCGCCTCCGCCGTGGGCGGCAGCAGGTGGTGGATGCGCCGCTCGGTGATGCCGGCCCCACGCACTTCCACGTGGAGGTCAGGCGGCTCGACCAGGCGCGTCACCCGCACGTCGGCCGCGGGAGCGTCGGCCACGATGACGCTGGCTGCGCCCTCAGCCTCGACTTCCACGGCCAGCCCTGGCTCGAGCAGCAGGACCGGCGGCGGCGGGCCGTCGAAGACATGTTCACGACTGCCCAACGATGAGTACGTCTTGCCGCCGGCGCGGACGGTGGCGCCGCCCTCGAGGACGATGACGACGACCTCGTGATCGTCCGCCGGCCGCGTGAACCCCTGTCCAGGTGCCAGCTGGTAGTCCGCGAAGCCGACGTAGCGCCAGCCGGCATCGCCGGCCGTGATGCCGTGGACCCGGCCCGTCTCGCTGTCGGCTGGGCCGGCAGGTCGATGCAGGCTCGTGTGGGCTGGGGCTGGCTGGGTCATCGGTTGGGTTCCTTTGCACGCGCCCATGCCAGCACGGCCCGACCTGGGACCGCTCGATGTGGTTGACACGCGGTGTTGCCTGCCTCAATCATACGTCGCAGTCGCAAACGTTTACAGGCATGTCGCCCCGCTCACGCCACGACGAGGCCGCCGCTGCATCCATGTCGAGCACCGCGAAACCTCCGACCATCCGGGATGTCGCAGCCCGAGCGGGCGTCTCGACTGCCACCGTCAGCCGTTCACTGCGCCGAAGCCCTGATGTGCGACCGCAGACGCGGTCACGCGTCGAAGCCGCCGCCCTGGAGCTGCGCTATCGACCCTCGGGCGTGGCCCGCTCCCTGAAGCTCCGGAGCACGAGCACCATCGGCGTCATCGTCACCGACATCGGCAACCCCTACTTCCCGCAGGTCGTCAGCGCCATCGAGGACGCGGCCCGGGCGCGCGGCTACTCGGTCCTGCTGGCCGATGGTCGCGGTGATCCCGAGCGCGAGGTGGAGTCGCTGGACCTGCTGGGCGAGCGCGAGGTCGATGGCCTCATCATCGCCAGCTCCGAGCTGACCGCGCGCCACCAGGACCGCATCCGCGAGGTCGCCTGCCCGGTGGTCATCATCAACAGCGAATCGACCGTCGCGGCGGTGCCTGCCTTCGTGTCCGACAACGAGAGTGGCGGCCGACTGGCCGCCGAGCACCTCTATCGCCTGGGGCACCGGCACATCAGCTACCTGGCCACGCCGAGGGCCGCCAACCGCGCCGCGCGTGATCGCCTCGCGGGCAGCCGGGCCTGTCTCGAGGAGCTGGGCCTGCCCGGCGACGCCCTGAGCATCGTGCCCACCGATGAGGGTATCGCCGGAGGTGACCGAGCCGCACGGGCCGCGCTTCAGGCGCGGCCCACCACGACCGCCCTGCTCTGCTACAACGATCTGACCGCGATCGGCGCCATTCGCGGCCTGCGGGCCTTACGGCTGGAGGTACCCCGTGACGTCAGCGTCATCGGGTTCGACGACATCGAGATGGCGCCGTACGTGGATCCGGCGCTGACGACCATCCGTCAAGCCACGCGTGAGATGGCGCTCGCGGCTGCGCTGAGCCTGTTCGCGCGCATCGATGGCGGGCGCGAGCCGACAGCTGGCGAGGTCGGCGGCGAGCCGGGAGTGACACGCCGCCTGCCGGTCGAGCTGATCATCCGTGAGACCACCGGTCCGGTGCCAGATGGGCCCGGCGTGTGACCTGAGCGGGATGCAGGGCAGGCCTGCCGGCCCGTATGCTCTATGGCCTGAGAGGGACCTGGGGCGCAGGCGAAGCGAGAACCGCCCAGCGCTGCCGCAGGCGAGGCAAGACTGGAGGGACATCGCGTGAGGATCGCGATATTCGGCGCAGGTCGGATCGGGCCACTGCACGCACGGACCCTGCTGGAGCACGCTGCGGTCGAGCGGCTCACCATCACCGACATCGTGACCGAGCGCGCCACGAGGGTCGCGCAGGAACTGGGCATCTCCGCGGTCCCCTCCACCGACGAGGCCCTCGATGGGGCTGACGCGGTGGTGATCACCGTGTCCACCGAAGACCATCCTGCCCTGATCCGAGCCGCGCTCGAGCGCGGACTGCCCACCTTCTGTGAGAAGCCGCTGGCCGCCAACCTGGCCGAATCGTTGGCGCTGATGGCCGAGATCGAAGCCAGCGACGTCCCCTTCCAGCTCGGCTTCCAGCGGCGCTTCGATCCTGCCTACGTCGAGGCGCGGCGACTGGTCGCCAGCGGCGAGCTCGGTACCGTCTACATGCTCTCGCTGCGCAGTCACGATCCGGAGCCCGCGTCGGAGGAGTTCATCGCCTCTTCCGGCGGCATGTTCAGCGACCTGTCCATCCACGACCTCGACATCCTGCGCTTCCTGACCGGAAGCGAGGTAGAAGAGGTCTTCTGCCTGGGTTCGGCCCGCGGCTTCCCCCTCTACCAGCAGTACCACGACTACGCCATGGCGGTGGCCACGATGAAGCTCGTCGACGGTACCCCGGTCGTGCTCAGCTGGGCCCGCCACGATCCGCTGGGACACGATGTGCGCGCCGAGATCTTCGGTTCTCGCGACAGCGTCAGCGTCGGTCTCGGTCCGCGTATGCCGCTGCGCTCGCTCGAGCCCGGCGTGCCGCCCCCCGCCGGCCCGCCGTGGCACATCTTCCTCGACCGCTGGGACGACGCCTATCACGACGAGATGATCGCCTTCATCGGCGTCGCCCGCGGCGAGCGGCCCAGCCCGTGCTCGGCACGCGACGGGGTCGAAGCCCTGCGCATCGCGGAGGCCCTGACCATCGCTGCCGCCGAGCACCGGCTGGTGTCGCTCGCGGAGATCGCATCCTGATGGCGGCGATGCCGGGCCGCGAGACCCGCGCCACCGACCCCGAGGCGGCCGTGGGGAGGGACGTACCCATCATCGAGGGCCGCCGCATCTCCAAGCACTTCGGCCACGTGGTCGCCCTCAAGGACGTGGACTTCAAGCTCTGGCCCAACGAGGTCCTCGGTGTCGTCGGTGACAACGGTGCGGGCAAGTCGACGCTGATGAAGATCCTCTCCGGCGTCCACCCGGCGAGCAGTGGGCAGATGCTGGTGGGCGGGACCCCCGTGCGCTTCTCGAACCCCGGCGATGCTCGCCGCCTGGGCATCGAGATGGTCTACCAGGACCTGGCGCTGGCCGGCAACATGCGCATCGACGAGAACATCTTCCTGGGGCGCGAGCAGACCCGCGGCATCGGGCGGTTCAGGCTGGTCGATCACAAGGCCAACAAACTCAAGGCGATGGAGCACCTTGACAACCTGCGCATCCATGTCAAGAGCGTCAGCCAGCGCGTGGAGGACCTCTCCGGCGGCCAGCGCCAGGCGGTGGCAGTGGCCCGCGCGACCGCCTTCGACGCCCGGGTGGTGATCATGGACGAACCCACCGCAGCGCTGGCCGTGAAGGAGGTCGCCAAGGTCCTCGACATGATCAAGGACCTGCGCGACAAGGGCATCAGCGTGGTCCTCATCAGCCACCGCCTGGACGACATCTTCTACGTTTGCGATCGCGTCATGGCTCTCTACCACGGTCGCAACTTCGAGGAGGCGCCGCTGGCCGACATCGAGCGCAACGACGTCATCGGCTGGATCATGGGCAATCGCACCGGCGCCGGCATCCCCGCCGGCCTGGACCGGAACTAGAGCGGGGCAGCGATGGCAGAGATCATGAGCCCGCAGACCGCGGCCGAGCTGGACGACCTGCAGGACCAGCCCAGGCGCCTCGTCACCTTCATGGCCTTCATCGATCGCTGGGGCGTGCTCTTCCTTGTCCTGCTGATGGGCATCCTGTCGTATCTGTCCCAGCCCGACTTCTTCCTCAGCGAACGCAACCTTGGCAACATCTTCCGACAGAACAGCTTCTATGCCCTGCTCGCGCTGGGCCAGTTCATCGTCATCGTCACCGCCGGCATCGACCTCTCGGTCGGCTCGGTGATGGCGCTGGCGGCGATGACGGCGGCGGTCCTTGCCGACTCCGGCCAGGCCTGGCCGGTGGTCTTCATCGCGCCCTTCCTCGTCGGCCTGGGCGTCGGCACCATCAACGGGCTGGGGCTGACCAAGCTGCACATGCCCCATCCCTTCATCATGACCCTGGGCATGCTCTTCATCGCCCGCGGCGCGACCAACCTGATATCCGGCGGCGTGCCCATCAGCGGTCTCCCCGACCAGGTACGCTTCCTTGGCGCCGACGACATCCCTGGCACCCACATCCCCATGAGCCTGGTGGTCATCGTCATCACCTACGCCGCGGTCTGGCTGTTCCTGCAGCACGGTCGGAGCGGACGCCACATCTATGCCATCGGCGGGAACCCGCAGGCGGCTCGCGTGAGTGGCGTGCGCGTGGACGCGACCCTGGTGCTGGCGTACGCCCTGTGCGGGCTGATGGCTGGCTTCGCCGGGCTGCTCCTCGCGGGACGCACCAACTCCGGCTTCCCAGCGGCCGGGACCGGTGACGAGCTCTACGCCATCGCCGCCGTGATCATCGGTGGTGCCAGCTTCTTCGGCGGCCGCGGCACCGTGCTGGGCGTCTTCGCCGGCGTCCTGGTCATCGGCATGCTGCGCAACCTGCTCAACCTCAACCAGGTGCCCTCGTTCTGGCAGCAGGTCGCCATCGGCGTGGTCATCATCGCGGTCGTGGCATTCGACGTCTTCCGGCGCCGTATCGCCGCCTCGGCGTGAGCCCAAGGCACGCTGGATGTGAGGCCGTCGATCATCGGGTCGGCTGGGAAAGGGGGTGGCGCCAGGGCCAAGCGTGAGCCATCATTGGGGGGATGGGACTGGGCGCCCGCATCGACAGGGACGCCCACAGTAGCCATCGAGCAGGAGGAACAATGAAGACAACCCGGTTGATCACGCTCGCCGCGGCGGGCGCGTTGGCCATCGCCGCCATCGGGCCGGTCGCGGCCCAGGACCAGGAGATGGTCGAGGTTGGCGCCGCCGCCGACGCCAAGCTCTTCGTCAACATGAAGGGCCCCGGCGCCGGCAACCCGTTCTGGGCCGCCGTCGAGCAGGGCGCCGTCGAAGCCGGTGAAGCCTATGGTGTGGACGTCACGGTGCTGGCGCCCCCGACCGAGTCGGATGTCACCGCCCAGATCGCCCAGATCGAAGATGCGGTCACCCAGGGCGCGGGCGGCATCGCCGTCGCCCCCACCGACCCGGAGGCACTCGCCCCGGCCATCGACTCGGCACTCGAGGCCGGTGTCAAGGTCGTGTTCGTCGACTCCAACGGCAGCAACGAAGGCGTGACCTTCATCGGCACCAACAACGAGGTCGGCGCGGCCTTGGCCGGCCAGTACCTGTGTGACAACGTCGCCGAGGGCGGCAAGGTCGCCATCCTCCAGGGCATCATCAGCACGACCACCGGCATCCTGCGGGCCGACGGTGGTCGCGCGGCCGTGACCGAGTGCGGCCTTGACCTCGTCGCCGAGCTGCCGGCCGATTGGGATACCCCCAAGGGCCAGGCCGTGACCGAGGACATCCTCACCCAGCATCCGGACCTGGCGGGCATCTTCGCCAGCAACGACAACATGGCCCTCGGCGCCCTCGAGGCGCTGCGACTGCAGAACCTGCTGGACCAGGTCGTGTTGGTCGGCTTCGACGCCAACCCCAACGCGGCTGAAGCGATCCTCGCGGGCGAGATGGAAGCCACCATCGCCCAGAACCCCTACAACATGGGCTGGCTCAGCGTGGAGAGCATGATCCGCCTCATCAACGGCGAGACCCTCGAGCCGGTCATCGACACGGGGACGGTGCTGGTGGACGCCAGCAACGCCGCCGAGTACGCCGGTAGCTAGTACCGCACAGTTACGCCGCCCGTGCCTTCGAGGCGCGGGCGGCGTCTTCGTGTCCGGCGGGTCGCCAGCTGCTCGGCGAGGCTAGCTGAGCCGCCCCATGAGCTGTGCCAGGGTGGGTACCGAGTTCAGCCCTGGACCCTCGACAAGCAGGCTCGACGCGGCGGCACCCAGGTGGACGTCCCGGCCGCCCTGCCGTCCCTCGGCGCCGCCCACCAGGCGAGCCGCCACCAGGCCGGCCAACATCGTGTCGCCGGCGCCGGTCGGGTCCACCTCGTCGGCCGAGGGGATGCTGGGATACCCACGCGCGCCGCTGATCTGCCCCTGCTCGAAGCGGATGAGCAAGCCGCCCAGGAGGCCCGCGGTCAGCAGGAAGTCGCAGCGCGGCCCCAGCCAGGAACCGATGCGGCGCAGCGGGAGGTCGCTGGGGAGGTCGTGGCGGCTGGCAGCGAGGATGTCGGCGCGAGCGAGGAACGGCGATGGCCCGGGTCGCCTGGCCCGCACTCGCTCGCCAGCGGCAAGGTGGCGCAGGATGCCCTGCCAGGCGAAGGCGACACACGCAGCCGGGCCGGGGGCATCCACCCAGGCGTCGGGGATCTCCGACGCGACGGGCGCGAACACCCATGCCGGAGCCCCGCGCCATGCCTCCGGCAACGCCTCGAGCGGCACCGGGTCGCTGGGGGAGCCACACGTCTGGATGCGTCCGGAGAGCGTCTCGACGTTGGTGAAGACCGGGCCTCGCGCGAGGGGGACCGCCTCGATCTCGGCCCCCGAATCCCGGATCAGGTCGAGCTCGTGGGCGCTGGCAGCCTCCGCATCGATGCCCAGCACGACCGCGGTCCGGAGCCCCAGTCGCGCCAGTGCCAGCGCGCCGAACGTCACACCGCCGCCCAGCAGCCAACCCCTCGGATCATCGGGGTTGAGGTCTCGGGTCGCGGCGCCCACGATCACGACATCCGGTGCCCTCATCGACCCTCACTCCCTGTCGTCGCTCTCGCCCGGCCCGCTGACGGGAGGCGTGGCTGAGAAGCCTATACTCGAGCTCGTGAGCACGCGTGACGGAGATGCACCCCTCCACTACTTCTACGAGCTGCATGAGAGCGACAGCGATCTGTACGCTGACGTGCTCCTGGCGCACCATACCGAGTACGACGAGGCCGAGTTCCTCGAGCTCGTGCTGGATGCCCGCAAGCGGGTCATCGACGGCTTCAGCCAGGACTCCTTGATCGAAGCGGTGGCGGCTGACCTGGCTGCCCATGCCGGCTTCGTGGTCATCGACGACACGCAGCTTCGCGTAGCGGTGAACGTCTCGGCCGAAGAGGACGGCACGTTCGTGGCGGAGATGGAGCAGATGGGGCGCGTCGGCAGCAGCAGCGGTGACTTCCGAACGCTACTGCTGGATGTCGAGCCCGATGATGCCGCCTGGGGCGTCGCAGACGGCACGCGGGTCAAGGACGACCGGCTCGACGACGACTGACCGACCGAACCTGCCCGCAGCACGACCCACGGTGCTGCCGGCTACCGGGACTAGACGTTGAACAGCACCTCGATGACGTCGCCGTCCTGCACCTGGTAGGTCTTGCCCTCGGAGCGGAGCTTGCCCTGGCGCCTGGCCTCGGCCATCGAACCTAGCTCCAGCAGCAGCTCCCAATCCACGACCTCGGCGCGGATGAAGCCGCGCGCGAGGTCGGAGTGGATGGTGCCGGCAGCATCGACGGCCGAGGCCCCGCGATGCACCGTCCAGGCGCGAGTCTCATCCTCGCCGGCGGTGAAGAAGCTGATCAGGCCCAGGAGGTGGTAGCTGGCGCGAATGACGCGCTCCAGCCCGGAGACGTGCAGGCCGAGGTCCTCACGGAAGACCTGCGCCTCCTCCTCGTCCAGCTCCCCGATCTCCATCTCGATGCGAGCCGACAGCGACACGACCTCCGTCTGGGCGTGCTCGATGGAGGCGCTCAGCTCGGCTGCCATGGCCTCGGCGCGGCCCAGGTCGGACTCGCCCACGTTGAGTAGCACCAGCACCGGCTTCTCGGTCAGGAAGCGAAAGCCCCGGATGCGCAACGCTTCGTCGTCCGACAGCCCGAGGTCGCGGATGGGCCGACCCTCGGCCAGCGCCGGCAGGATCTTCTCCAGCACAGCCAGCTCGCGCTCGTTGGCCTCCTTCTCCGCGGCGGTGCCGTGGTGGCCCGACTGCCGAAGCTTCTCGACGCGCTTCTCCACCACGCCCAGGTCGGCCAGCGTGAACTCCAGCTCGAGCTGCTCGACGTCGCGCGCCGGGGCGATGCTGAGCAGTGGGTGCGCCACCGCGTCGTGCTCGAAGGCACGTACCACGTGGAGCATCGCGTCGGCGTTGCGCAGACGTGCCAGCTGGTCGGCCGGGATGTCGGCGTGCGGCTCGCCCGCGGCGCTGGATGAGGCAGCCGGCAGATCGACGTAGGTGACGTCGGCAGGGACCTCCTTCTTCGGCTTGAAGAGCTCGGTGAGTCGAGTCAGCCGCTCGTCGGGCACCTTCACCACGCCGGTGTTGACACTGAGCCCGCCGAAGCCTCCCGTCGCGGCGTCGCCGCGGGTCAGGGAGTTGAAGACGGTGGTCTTGCCCGAACGTGCCAATCCGACGATGGCGATCTGCATGCGCTAGTACCCCGCTTTCGGGTCGACGAGGTTGAGCATCTCGCGGCCGGCCCGGTAGCGCACGAGGTTGTCGCAGAAGAGCTCGATGCTGCGATCGAGGACGCGGCCGCTCGACCACGACGTATGTGGCGTGATGATCAGGCCAGGCGCGTCCCAAAGCGGCGAACTGGACGGTAGCGGCTCCTCCCAGATGGTGTCCAGGACGGCGCCTTCGAGTGGTCCGTCTCGTAGCGCGCGCAGGAGTGCTCGCTGGTCGACGAGGCTGCCGCGCGCGACGTTGATGAGCCAGGACCCGGGCTTCATCTGTGCCAGCCGTGGCCCGTTCATCAGTCGCTCGGTCTCGACCGTCAGTGGCACCGCCAGGACCACGAAGTCCGACTCGGCCAACAGCTCGGGCAGTCGGTCGTGACCCAGGATGCGGTCGATGCCCTCGGGGATCGGCTCGGTGAAGTCCCTGCGCTCGTCCGGCTCCTTGCGGGTGGCGATGACGCGCGCCCCGAAGGCCAGCGCCAGCCGGGCGACATTGCGGCCGATGGAGCCCAGCCCGACGATGCCGACCGTGACCTGCCGCAGCTCCCGGGCCGGCAAGGGCTGCCAGGTCCGCTCGCGCTGCAATTCCAGGAGCTCGGGCAGCCGCCGCACCACCGCGAGCATCATCATCATGGTGTACTCGGCGATGGGCTCGCTGAAGACGCCGCGCGCGTTGGTGATGATGAGGCCACGTTCGGCGGCATGGCCCGTGAGCACCCGTTCGACGCCAGCCGTAGCCGAATGCACCCAACGCAGCTCCGGGCAGCGCGCCAGCAGGCGCTCGAAGGTGGCGCTGGGCATGGGCCCACGTAGCAGCACCTCCACGTCATCGAGCGGGCCGTCCGAGAGCCCTTCGAGGGAGACGTTGAGCAGGCGGGCGGCGGGTGCGGCGGCACGGATGCGCGCGAGGTCCTCTTCGCGATAGCGGGCTGACAGGATCGGTGTCAGCGCGATGGCGGCTGGCTCGCGTCCCGCTCGTGTGGCCGTGGTCATCTGTCCTCCCCGACTCGCCTGGCCCCGGGTACCACGCGGCGGACCCACGCCGCCGGATCGTCCATCTCGTGCTCGCTCGGCAGCGTCGCGGGCCCGTCCCAAAGGTGGCCGATGGCGGCCGTGCCCCCGACACGATAGACGCCGGCCACGAAGCGTTCCCCGCGGCGGTATTGCTCGAGCTTCATGTCCATGCCGATGAGACGCGAGATGAAGCGGTCGGTGGCTCGTCGACGCCGGTCCCGGCGGGCCTCGAAGCGACGCCGTATGCCGGCCACATCGGGCACCACCTCCACCCCGACCGCGTCCATGACCCAGTCGCTGAACCCTTCCATCAGGCTCATCACCAGCTGCGTCTCCTTGAACAGCTCTCGCTGCTCGGGACCAAGGAAGCCACGCACCGAACGCTCCGAGGCGGCTGTCCGCCAGCGTCGTGCCAGGTGCACGAGGCCGAGGCGCCGCAGGCTTCGCGTCTCCTGCGCGAACAGCGCCACCTGTCGCTCCAGGCGGCTGCGCAGATAGGGGCGCAGCCAGGGATGCGCTTCGAGCTCGAACGCGTGCGTCGTCTCGTGCAATGCCACCCACAGGCGGAAGTCGTCGGGTGGCACGTTCAGCGCTCGAGCGGTGGCGCGGATGTTCTCTTCCACGAACAGCAGCCGGCCAGGTTCCTGCTCGGCCGAAAGCAGGGCGACGTCGTACTGTCCCAGGACTCGCGAGCCGAGATAGCCCAGCAGGAAGCCGATCTGGCTGGTGGTGAGGAACCGATTGGTGGCGGCGGCCACGCCACTCCCAACGCTGTCCCGCGGAAGCGGCGGCACCAGGTGAGGCTCGAGGTGGCCGATGAGCGCCTTGAGCGTGCCCATGTTGGCAGCAGCCCATTCGGCCCGGCTCACCACCTCGTGGCGCTCGACCACACCCGGCAAGGGCGCCCCAAGACGTCGCTCGAGGAGCGGGACGACGCGGTCCATGTGGCGTGCGTAGGCCGGTGCGGCAGCCTGCAGCTGCTGCGTCGTGAGCCGGCCCGGGGCGCGCTGCAGGCGACCCCGCGCGATGCGCTCGGCCCGTGGCCAGTCCACCAGGCCGGGCGGGGTGTTGGCGGTGGCCCGCGTGGCGATGGCCCGAACCGTGACGCCGAGGCCGAGGGCGACGCCCAGGCGCAGGGTGCGGCTGGCTCGCAGGCGGTCGGCTGCCATGCTCAGCGTCATGCGCTCGTCCCGAGCGCCACGCCTTCGATGGTGCCGGGTGGTTCACCGAAGAGACGCGCCGCCGTCTGCGTGACGGCCTGGACGTCTCCGGTGGTGAGCAGCAGGTGCCGCCCGGGCGACGTGTCAGGCGTGCCTAGGCCGTGGATCTCGATGAGGCTGGCCAGGGCGCTGGCCGTGGCCGAGGCCGAGTCGATGACCGCGGTGTCGTCCCCCACGACCTGGCGGATGACCGCTCCCAGCAAGGGGTAGTGGGTGCAGCCCAGCAACAGGGTGTCGATGCGGGCCTCCCGATCCATGGGGAAGACGAAGGACGGGTCAGCCTCGACGGATGGGACGTGGCCGACCATCTGGCGGCCAAGCAGCGGCGCCAGCGAACGACGGACCGCAGCATCCACGTCGGGTCCGCTGAGGCGCCCGGCCTCCACCAGCGGCACCAGCTCCGGCGTGGCGTGCTCGTACACCTGCACGAAGGGGTCCTCTTCGCCGATCGCCTCGAAGTAGGCGTGCGACCGCACCGTCGCGGGCGTGGCGATGACACCCACGGCCCGGGTGCGCGTGGCCAGCGCGGCGGCCGTCGCCCCAGGACGGACCACGCCGAGGATGGGCAGGGCGTAGCGTCGTCGCAAGAGCGGCAGGGCGATGGCCGTCGAGGTGTTGCAGGCCACCACGATGGCCTTCACATCACGCCCGGCGAGCTCGTCGAGGCACTCCGTGCTGAAGCGCACGACCTCGTCGTCCGAGCGTGAGCCGTATGGCGTGCGCTCGTTGTCACCCAGGTACACGGTGTCTTCGGCCGGCAGTCGGCGGCTCACCTCGCGCAGCACGGTAAGCCCGCCAACCCCAGAATCGAAGAAGCCGATGGGTCGAGGATCGCCCATCGACGTCAGCTGGGCGACTGTGCCAGGGTGGGCGCGGCAGCTGGCTTGGCCGACGCCGGGCCGGCTTGCTGGGTGAGGCGTTGCACGATGGCTGTCATCTGCTGACTGACAGCAGCCTTGGGCTGCGCCAGCACGAAGGGCACACCCTCCGCGGTGGTGGCCTTCACCAGCTGCTGGTCGTCGGGGATGGCGATGTCAGGCATCCGCCCCAGCTCTGCCCCCATCTGATCGGGCAGCATGCCGGGGGTACCGGCGCGATTGACCACCAGCATCATCTTCTGGGGGGCCATCCCGACGGCGATGAAGGCCTGGCCGGCGAGGCGAGCAGCACGCACCGAGTTCCGGTCGGGCGTCACGATGCTGATGATGCTGTCGGCATCGTCGAGGTAGGCGAGCGTGATATCGGTGACCGCGGGCGGTGCGTCGATGATGACGACGTTATAGATGCGACGCAGCAACGAGATCACCTTCTCCACGTCGCGCGCCGTGATCATGTCGGCCTGCTCCACGCGCGGCGGCGCCAGCAGCAGGTCGATGCCGGAGGGATCGCGCCACAGCACGGCCGCGAGGTCGCTCTCGGCGATCCGATCGGTGGGCAGCTGCAGGATCGAGGGGGCCGTGTCGGGCACTCGGAGCAGGCCGCGCAGGTCGCCGAACTGCATGTCGCCGTCGATGAGCACCACGCGCACGCCTGGCATCTGGCCGAAGGTCACCGCCAGGTTGTAGGCGATGGTGGTGCGGCCGACGCCACCCTTTCCCGAGTAGACGACATACGAACGGGACATGGCATTGGGTGCCGTGGCGCGATAGCGGGCGTTGGAGCGGTTGAGCGCATTCATCAGCTCGTAGCCGGAGAACGGCATCGACAGCACCTCGGTGATGCCCATGCCCTCGCCAGCCTTCACCGGCTTCTGCGGAACGGTGACGATGATGATGGGGATCCGCAGGCCGGCGTGGCGGACCTGCTCGGCGACGTCCAAGCCGTTGACCTTGCCCTGCAAGAGGGCGTCGACCATCAGCGCATCCGGTCGCAATTCCCGGATCTGGTCCATGGCCATGCGCCCGTCGGTGACGGTGTCGAGCAGGCGGACCTGCTTCTGGTGCTGCAGGAGGTTTCGCACGTACTGGGACACCTGCGGGACGTCCTCGACGAGAAGCAGGCGGATCTGGTCGTCGGTGGCCACGGCTCGACTATACCAACCGCGCCACTAGGATGGCCCGCTGACTTCCGGCATCGTATGGGGTGAGCAGATGGTCCCCCCACACCTCCACGCTGCCGAAGCCGATCTGGCGCGCCAGCCGGCCGAGGTGTTCCGCCGTCACGAGGTGCAGCACGTCGACCTTGGAGACGCGCGAGACAGGGCCGCCGTGCGGCGGCGTCCACTCGAACAGCTGCGTGAGCTGCAGGGTCCCGGCGTCGGGATCGTGGTGAGCGACGATGGTCTTGCTGACCATCTCGCCGGTTTCCGGGTCCTCTCGCAGCCATTCGTGCTGGGGGCGCCGGTCGTAGCGCTCCAGCTCGGCATCGTCGGGCGTGCCCACCTCCACCACCGCGATGCCGCCTGCCCGCAGGCTCGCACGCATGGTGGCCAGGATGGCACGGCGGCCGTCGTCGTCCTCGGCCAGCAGGAAGGTGTTGACCGCGATGAGCGCGAGCCCGAAGCGCGGATCGGAGCGGAAGGCCAGGTAGTCGCCTTCGTGGAGCTGGAGCCGATCGGGTTCGAGGTGGCCTCGCGCGTCTTCCCAGGCGGCAGACGCACGCCCCAGCATCGCCCCGTCGTGGTCGATGCCGACCACCTCGTGCCCCGCCAGCGCCAGTGGGATGGCGAGCCGGCCGCTGCCGACGCCAAGCTCAAGGACCGGGCCGCCCGACTCGTGCGCCAGCTGCTGGTACAACTCGGCGTCGTAGGCGATGTCGAGGAAGTCGAGATCGTAGTAGCGCGCCAGGCGCTCGGACCGCTCCATCGCGGTGAGTGTCTCGCTCATGTGCTGGGCTCGGCCGCGACCAGCCGCTGGCGTCAGCAGTCCGCCGGTCGTCCCTGCGCTCGTGTCCATGCCGCTCATTGTGCGCCCGAGCAAGCGTCAGCGACGCAAGCTGAACGCGACCTCGACCAGGACGGCGCCGACGACGAGGAACAACAGCACCGGCAGCGTGACGACATCGATGGCACGCAGCACGACCAGGATGGTGACGACGAGCCCGACCAGCCAGCTTCGGCGCCCAGTCGTGACCATCGAGCCGGGCGTGTCGCGGCTGGCCGACCAGAGCAGCGGCCAGATCGTCAGCGCCACGGCTGCGCCGAGCGCCAGCGCACCCAGCAATTGCGCTCCCGCGTTCCCCTCGGGAGATACGGTGCTGAACACGAGCGCAAGCAGCAGCCAGGCTGCGACCGCTGTGCCGACGAGGACGAGTGTGACGGTACGATCTCGGGCTGACACCGGCCGGAGTGTAGCCCCAGGCCTCAGGGAGCCGCCGGACAGATACGGCGATAGGGACACCAGTCGCAGGCAGGGAAGCCGGGCGAGGCCTCGAAGTCGCCGGCCCTGATGCCAGCTGCCGCCTGCGCCAGCTTCCGGCGCGCGCCATCCAGCTGGCGCACCGTCGGGCTTACGCGACCGACCACGTCGCCCTCGAGGAAATGCAGCTCGACCGCGGCCGGTGGCTGGCCGTGCTCTGCCTCCCACGCCAGCGCGTACAGCTGCAGCTGCAGCGAGCTGTGGGCGCGTTGGCGAGCGCGCGCCGGGTCTCGCATGTCGCCGGACTTGTAGTCGGTGATCACCACGCCCTCGGAGGTGCGTCGAACGGCATCGTAGCGACCCCGCACCCGGTCGCTGCCGATGCGTACCGAGAAGGGCTGTTCCACCGCCAGGATCTCATCGTCCCCGCTGGCACCGCGTTCGACGAAACGCGCCAGCGCCGCCTCCCCGGCTGTGCGGCGGGCGGCCTCGTGCTCCTGCGAGAGGAAGCCCTCGCTGCGCCAGTGGGCCGCCAGCGCCTCCCGGACCATGGGCACATCGACCGCAGCACCCTGCCGACGGCGCTCGTTGGCCGCGGCCACGGCCTGGTGAATGGCATTGCCAAACACGAGCGCGTGGTGTGACGCCGTGGGCACCCGCAACAGGTGTCGCAGCCGGTACTTGAGCGGGCACGACAGGTAGTCATCGACCTGGCTGAAGCTGAGTGTGAGCGGCGCCTCCTGGCCTCCACCCCGCCGCACGACCACATCGCCAGGGATGACCACCTCGGGGGGATCAAGCTCGAGGGTGGCGGTGCCACCCGAGCCATCGTCGATGTCACGGCCCAATGCCTCCGCCAGGAAGGCCGAGGGCCTGCGGTGACGGCCGCCCGGCTTGGCCAGGGCCGCGTGGCTGAGCCGCAGCTCATCGCGAGCACGCGTCATGGCCACGTACAGCAGCCGGCGTTCCTCCGCTCGATGGGCGTCGGCATCGTCGGTCGCCACCCGGCCGGTGAGCGCGGCTGGAAGGGTCAGCAGATCGCGACGCCCCCGCACGGGAAAGCGGCCATCGGCGAGGCCGATCACGTACACCACGGAGAATTCCAGGCCCTTGGCCTGGTGCACCGTCAGCACTGCCACGGCGTCGTCGAGGTCGTCGGCATCAGGCCCCACCGGGTCGTGGCCTGCATCGATCAGCGCACCCAGGGCCGGCACGACCGTCGCCAGGCGTGGATCACCTACGAGCTCGGACTGTTCCTGCAGCATCTCGAAGAGTCGGGCGATGCGGCGAAGCGGCGCGTCGTCGCCCTGCTCGGCCGTGGCCACGAGGCGTTTGAGCCAACCGCTGCGACCCAGGTGGTCATAGAGGACGGCCGGTGCCGGACGTTCGTGTGACTGGGCGATGGATTCACGCAGGTGCCTGACCATCCGTCGCAGCTGTTCACGTGTCGCCTGGCTCACCCGCAGGAGCGCAGGCGACGCGTCCAGCTCGGTGCTGACATCCCAGAGGCTTCGATGCCGTCGGCTGGCGAACTCGCAGATGAGCGTCAGATCCTCACCGCCGAGTCCATAGGGCGCCGCGGTCATGACGCCATAGAGGTCCTCGGACGACTCCGGAGCGTGGATGGCCCGCAGCAGGCTCAGCACATCTCGTACCTCTCGATGGGCAAGCAGTCCCGAAGCTCCCGAGAAGCGGCGAGGGATGGCACGCTGGTCCAGGCTCGCGAGGATCGGCGCGGCGTCCGCGTTGGTCCGTACCAGCACCGCCATGGAGCTGGGCGCCTTGCCCCGCGCCAACCGCCGTGCGATGTCCTCCGCCACGGCATCGGCTTCGTCGGCCGCGGTGCGGTAGGCGTGATGGCTCACCAGCGCCGGCCGGCGCGCGCGACGGACTGCGGTGAGGGTCTTGTCCACGCCACGCTGGATCTCCAGGCGCTCAGGGTCGTTGTGCCGGATGAGCCGTCGGGCCGCCTCCAGGATGGGCTGGCGGGAGCGGTAGTTGCGTCGCAGCACGACATCCTTGAGCCCGTCGTACACGTCGTCGAGCCCGGCCAGGCCCTGCCCGACCGCGCCGCGGAACGAGTAGATGGCCTGGTCGTCATCGCCCACGAACATCACGTTGCCGTCCGCACCGGCAAGGTGGCGGACGAGCTGGTGCTGCTGGGGGTTGGCGTCCTGCGCCTCATCCACCACGATGTAGCGGAAGCGCCTGCGCAGGGCAGACCGGACAGCGGGGCGCTCGTCGAGCAGCCGCACGGCCTCTGCCACCTGGTCTCCGTGATCGACCAATGAGCGCTTCGTCAGCAGGCGCTGGTAGGCCTCGTAGGCCCTGGCCAGCTCGGCGTTGGCGGCAGCCTCATCCAGCAGGCCCTCCAGTGCCTCCCGGGCAGCTTCGTCGGCGCTACCGTCCAGGGCAGCGCGCACGCCCGCCTCGAGCTCGCTGGCGTAGGCCGCCAGGTCGGCTGGGCTGATGCCCTCTTCCTTGGCATGCCCGAAGAGATCCGCCAGGGCGCCGATGAAGCGCGTCGGGTCTCCCAGCGGCAGGTAGCGATCGAGGCCGAGCTCGAACACGTTGTCGCGCAGCAGCACGATGGCCTGTGAGCGACCGATCACGCGTGCATCATCCGACCGTCCGATGGCATGCCCATGCTCGCGCAACAGCCAGTCACCGAAGGCGTGGAAGGTGTGGATGGCGGTGTCTGCCTGCCCGTACGGTACGAGCAGGTCGATGCGCGACTGCATCTGGGCGGCGGCACGCTCGGTGAACGTCAAGGCTAGGATCTCCGATGGCCGGGCGCGCCTGCCCGCGATCAGCCAGGCCACGCGCCGGGTGATCACCTCCGTCTTTCCGGTTCCGGGTCCGGCGATCACCAGCAGCGGGCCATCCGCGTGGGTGACGGCCTGGCGCTGACGCCGATCGAGACCCTTCAGCAGGTCACGTACGGCATCGATGGCGACCGGCGTGCCGAGGTCGACGGCGGCGGGAGCCGGGAGACCCGGGCGCTCGGGGAAGGTGTGGATGGCTGTCATCGACGCTCAGGCTGATGGCCGGGCGTGACAGCTCTGTTGTCACGACTTCAGGGGTTGATGCCGGCCTCCCGCAGGGCCTGCGTCTCCTCGCCAGAGAGTGGCGCGTCGGCCACGCCTCGCCGGATGGTCTTCACATACACGCGGGTGGTGGGCCGCGAGTGCAAGCTGGTCAGCACGATGCCGTCGCCGTCATCGTCCACCAGCGCCAACGCGAATGACTGCGCCCCCCCGGTATCGCTGAAGGCGTCGAACCGCACCAGCCCGATGCGCGAGATGGCCGCCACGCCCGCGCTGCTGGTGCGTCCCGGCGGGGCGCCGTCACCTCCGCCGACACGCCGCCCATCCACGTCAGACTCCAGCACCTCGAGGCGCTGGGCCTGCTGGGCGTAGCGCCGTTCGAGCGAGACCAGGCGCGAGCCGGCTGGCGACATGTCAGGCTCGCGTCGCTCGGCACGCAACGCGAGCGCAGCCGCGACGCCAGCCACGACCAGGGCCGCGATCGCGAGGATGACTGCCAGGCCTTCCATGTCTCGATCGTAGCAGCGGGTGCGGGCGCTGTCGGCGTCAGCGGTGCTATCCTCGTGCGCGATCCCGACATCCCATCGACGAGGAGGCCAGGTGGCCAGACGTGCCCGCACCAGCCGCTCCAGCCACCGACCAGGCGGCCAGGGCCCTGACCGCTCCCGCAAGGCAGCCGACGCCCCGGTGACCCCCGCTCAGGACGCCATGGGGCCGACTGGCGAGGCCGATATCGACGCTGCCATCGACAGCATCGACTCCCAGTACCCCGATGTCAGCATGGCGGTCGCGGCGCCGGTGGCGGCGCCAAAGCAGACACGTCAGGCTCGCCGCAGCGCCAGGAGTCGTCCGGACGATCTCACCGCGCACGCCGTGGCGGAGGACGTGTGGGTGCGCGAGGACCTGCGGCGGATCGGTGTCGTCTCGCTGATCCTGCTGGCAGGTCTCGCCGCGTCCTGGGTGGTCTTCGTGCTGCTGGACGTGCTGAACCTGTACTAGCGTCGTCCCTTCAGCAGCTCCCGTTCAGCAGGTCGCGGCGACAGCGGGCTGCGGCATCACGACCTCTTCGAGAGCACCTTCACGCGCAGCCAGCCCCACACGGCCAGCACGACGATGGCGCCGATGGTGGAGCCCACCAATCCACTGATCGACAGGTCGAAGTCGCCGTTGATCAGCAGGTTGAGGATGGCGCCGCCGACGAACGATCCAACGATGCCGGCCACGAAGAGCTCCCAGGTCTCGAAACCCTTGCCCTTGCCGACGATGAGGTTGGCCACGTAGCCCGCCACGAGGGCGATGAGGACGAAGCCCAGGAGCAGGGAGATGGTTGCCATGTGCTCACTTTCTCTGCGTGTGGTTTGGCGTGAGTCTACGGTGTTGGCCGCATCGCGGAGCGACGCACACGACCACCACGCCACCAGGAGCCGTGGACGCTGGGCAGCCTGACAACGATACTGATGACGTGAAGCTCGTCGCCCGGCCCCTCCGAGGCTGAACGTGGACCGCTCCTTCTGGCTGTCGATCCTGCTGCTGGTGCTGGCCCTGACGCTCGTCCTCAGCGGCCGCGCGGCCATCGAGGCAGCCAAAGGCCTGGAGGGTGAGGCGCTGCTGGCCGAGCTCGATGCGCTCGCGGGCCAGGCATCGAGCGTCGAGCTGGCCGACCGCGTGACCGAGGCAGCCGGGTGCGTGCGTGGTTTCCGGCCCGAGATCCGCTCCTGCTGGTACGCCTGGGCTGAACCGTCGAGACCCGACTACCTGCGCGTGGTGGCCGAGCGGATACGCTCTGACGGCACCGGCGAGGCCCTCCGTTGGTCCGCATTGGCCCTGCCGCTGTGGATCGCCGCCGTGCTGGCGGCATGGAGGGTCACCCGTCCCAGGCGGCAGATGCGCCCGCCGTCGGCAGCCACCGCGATGCCGAACCAGCGGCCTCCTGGTCGCCAGGCATCCTAACCAACGCAGCCAGGGAGGCAGTCATGCCAGGTCAGAACGACATCGATCGGACCGTGCCGCCAAGCGGTCCCGGTTGCGTCGAGTGCCTTGCTTCCGGGGGATGGTGGTTCCACCTGCGGCGATGCGCACGTTGCGGCCACATCGGCTGTTGTGACGCCTCACCCTCGCAGCACGCGCGCCAGCATGCGGCGGCTGCTGCCCACCCCATCGCCCAGAGCTACGAGCCCGAGGAGGACTGGTTCTGGGACTACGCCAGTGGCCGGCCCGTCGATGGCCCGGCGCTGGCTCCGCCCCACCATCGACCCCTCGATCAGCCGGCCCCTGGACCATCCGGGCGCGTGCCGTCGGACTGGCGGCACCAACTGCGCTGAGGCGGCCCTGCGACTCGACTCTGCGCTGCGGCAGCACGACGACTGCGATGAGACTGCAACGCGAACGAAGCGTCCTTGAAAGGCCTCAGCGTCGACTGCACGTTACGGTTCGGGCATGAGTCGTTGGATGGCGGGTGACCCGGTGGCCGTGATCGGGGCCGGCGGGCATGGACGAGTCGTGGCCGGCGCGCTCGCAGCCTCGGGTACCGCCGTGGCGGGTTTCTACGATGACGATCCCGAGCTGTGGGGTCGAGAGATCGGCGACAGCATCGTCCTGGGACCGATCCTCGACCTGGCGCGCAGTGCGACGAGGCGGGCCGTAGTGGCCATCGGGGACAACCACATCCGAAAGCGGATCGCCGAGACGTTCGACGTGGATTGGGTCACGGTCGTGCATCCCTACAGCTGGGTGGACACCAGCGTCGATCTGGGCCCAGGCACCGTCGTCGCCCCGGGCGCGGTCGTGCAGCCCGGGGCGGTGGTCGGAGCCGGGGCCGTGGCCCTTCACGATGTCGAGCCCGAGATCAGCGTCGTGGGCGTCCCGGCCGCCCAGATCCGTCGCTGACGTTCGGCGTCGACGCTCGAAACCTTAGCGCCGCCGCCGCTGTTCTCTCTCACGCGCTTCCAGCAGCGCATCCATGCGCTCCCGGATGCGTGCCTCCCAACCCTGCTCGGAGGGCTCGTAGTAGCGGCGGTCGGCAAGGTCATCAGGCAGATATCGCTGCTCCACGTCCCCGCCCTCATAGTCGTGGGGCAGCTTGTAGCCGACACCGATGCCGTGATGTCGCATGCCGCGGTGCGGAGCGTTCTGGAGGTGCTTCGGCACCGGCAGTGAGCCCCGCTCGCGGACGTCCTCGACGGCACGCCAGTACGCCTGCCCGGAACGATTCGACTTGGGTGCCGTGGCCAGGTAGACGACCGCTTGTGCGAGCGCGTACTGGGCCTCAGGCAGCCCGACCCAGTCGAGTGCCTGTGCGGCTGCGACGGCGACCTGCAGCCCGCGTGGATCGGCATTTCCGACGTCCTCGGAAGCGGAGATGATGATGCGGCGGGCGATGAACTTGGGGTCCTCCCCTGCGGCGACCATGGCCGCCAGCCAGTAGAGCGCGGCATCGGGGTCGTTGCCCCGGATGGACTTGATGAAGGCTGACACCGTGCCGTAGTGGCCATCACCGGCACGGTCATAGGCCAGCACGCGCTGCTGGGCCGCCGATTCGATGTCGTCCAGGCTCGGTGACACCAGGCCAGGGTCGGGTCCGTCCGCCACACCTGCCATGGATGCCGCCGACTCCAGGATGTTCAGCGCGGCGCGCGCATCTCCGGCGCTGATGGAGATGAGGTGCTCGCGTGCCTCGCCGGCCAGGGCGACGCGGCCGCCGAAGCCGCGATCGTCGGCCAGGGCTCGGTCCACGATGCGGCCGAGATCCCCGTCGGAGAGCGCCTCGAGGCGGAACACCCGCAAGCGTGAGAGGAGCGCCGAGTTGACCTCGAAATAGGGGTTCTCGGTGGTGGCACCGATGAGGGTCACGACCCCTTCCTCGACGTGCGGCAACAGGGCATCCTGTTGTGCCTTGTTGAAGCGATGGATCTCATCGATGAACAAGACCGTGGAGTCCCCTCCGCGCTCGACCCAGCCGCGCGCGGCAGCCACGATCGAGCGCACCTCCTTCACGCCGCTGGAGGTAGCGGAAAGCACCTCCATGGGAGCCTCCACCGCCTCTGACAGCAGGCGAGCCAGGGTCGTCTTGCCGACGCCCGGCGGTCCCCACAGCACCATCGATGCCAGGCGTCCACGCTCGACCATTCTCCGCAGCGCTCCGCGCACTCCCACCAGCGGCTCCTGCCCCGCGAACTCCTCGAGGCTGAGCGGGCGCATCCGTGCTGCCAGCGGCACGTGACCCGACGCCGCCGGCAGGGGCAACGCCTCCGGACGTACCGCGCCATCGTTGTCGGAGCGTTTGGCAGCCATCATCGTCCAGAGTCTAGTGCGCTGGCCACGGACGGCGGCTACCATCTAGGAACCGAGATCGAACGTCCCGGTCTCGCCACGCCCAGCTCACCGAGGAGACCTTCGTGCAGCCCCAGAACCTTCGCATCCCTGGACCCACGCCACTGCCCGACTCCGTGCGGGCAGCCGGTGCCCGCCAGATGGTGGGTCATCGTGGGCCCGAGTTCCAGGAGCTCGTCCTGCGCGTGAGCGAGGGCATGCGACCCGCCTTCGGAACGAAGAACGAGGTCATGATCCTGACGGCATCGGGCACCGGAGGGCTCGAGGCGGCCGTCGTCAGCTTCCTCTCTCCGGGCGACCCGGTCCTGGCCATCAGCATCGGCCACTTCGGCGAGCGCTACGCCAAGATCGCGCGCGCCTATGGTGCCAGCGTCCGCATGCTCGAGTTCGAGTGGGGCAAGGCCGCCGATCCCGATGCCGTCCGCGATGCCCTCAGGGACATGATCGCGCAAGGGACGAATCCCAAGGCGGTCCTGGTGACCTACAACGAGACATCTACCGGTGTCACCAACCCGCTTCCAGGGCTGGCGGAAGCCATCCGCGCCGAGGCGCCCGACACGCTCATCCTCGTCGACGGTGTGAGTGCGGTCGGCGCGATCCCGCTGCGGATGGACGACTGGGACCTGGACGTGGTGGTGACCGGTTCACAGAAGGCCTGGATGATCCCGCCTGGCTTGGCCATGGTGGTGGCGAGCGACCGTGCCTGGGTCGCGGCCGAGACCGCCACCATGCCGCGCTTCTATTTCGACCTGGCCAAGCACCGCGAGGTGCTGCCCAACGGGCAGACGCCCTGGACGCCGGCGGTGGGCATCTTCTTCCAGCTCGAGGCCGCGCTGGAGCTGATCGAGGCCGAGGGCTGGGACGCCATCTACCGGCGGCACGCCGCCTGCGGTGCGGCCGCCCGTGCCGGCCTCGCTGCCATGGGCTTCACGCTCTACGCTGACCAGGCCGCTGCCTCCGACACCGTCACCTCCGCGTGGGTGCCGGGATCCATCGAATGGTCCGCGTTCAACAAGGAGCTGCACAGCCGGGGGTTGGTGTTGGCCGGAGGCCAAGGCAAGGTGAAGGGCAGGATCTTCCGCATCGGCCACCTCGGCGACGTCAGCGTGGACGACATCGTGAGCGCCCTCGCGGTCATCGAGCAGGGCGCCGACGCCGTCGGCCTGAACGTCGAGCACGGTGCTGGTCCGGCTGCCGCCCGCAGCGCGGCGGGGGAGTCCTGAGCATGCGCATCCTCGTCGCCGAGAAGCTGGCGCCCGAAGGCGTCGCCGTCCTGCAGGAAGCGCACGATGTCGATGTCCGCGTGGGCCTGGCGCGGCCCGAGTTCCTCGCCGCGTTGGCCGAGTACGATGCGCTGCTGGTGCGCAGCGGCGTCAAGGCCGATGCCGAGGCCATCGCGGCCGGCAAGCGCCTGATCGTCATCGGGCGCGCCGGAGTCGGTGTCGACAACATCGACATCGCCGCTGCCACGGCCGCCGGCATCACCGTCGTGAACGCCCCCACGGGCAACACGGTCGCGGCCGCCGAGCACACCCTGGCGCTGCTGTTCGCGCTGGCCCGCCGCATCCCCGCCGCGGATGCGTCGATGCATGCGGGCGAATGGGATCGCTCGGCCTTCATGGGCCGTGAGCTGGTCGACAAGACGCTCGGCGTCATCGGCTTGGGCAAGATCGGTATGGCCGTGGCGGACCGCGCGCGCGCCCTGGGGATGCAGGTGGTGGGCTTCGATCCCTACGTGACCGCCGAGGCCGCCAAGCTGCACGGCGTCAGCATGATGCCGCTGGCCGAGATCCTGGCGGCGGCTGACGCGGTCACCGTCCACGTCCCCAAGACCAGGGACACGGCGAACCTCATCTCGACGCACGAGCTGGCATCGATGAAGCCCGACGCCTACATCATCAACGTGGCCCGTGGTGGGGTCGTGGACGAGACTGCCCTGGCAGTCGCCCTGGCAGCCGGCACCATCGCCGGTGCCGCGGTGGATGTCTACTCGTCCGAGCCGCCGGCCGCGGACAACCCGCTTCGGAACGCGCCCAACATCATCCTCACGCCGCACCTGGGCGCATCCACCGCCGAGGCGCAGACGCGTGTCGCGGTCGAGGCGGCCGAGCAGGTGCGCGAGGTGCTGGCCGGCCGCTCGGCCCGCTACGCCGTGAACGCGCCCATGCTCACACCTGAGACGGCTGATGCGCTGGCGCCGTACCTGCCGCTTGCCCGCACGCTGGGCCAGTTCTACGCGCAGTTCTCGAGCGACTTCTCCGGGCTGACCCTGGAGGTGGCCGGCGAGCTCAGTGAGTACGACAGTGCTCCCCTGACCGCAGCGGCGCTCGGCGGCATCCTCGAGCAGCACACCGAGGAGCGGGTCAACGTCATCAACGCGCCGGCCCTGGCCAAGGCACGCGGCATCTCCCTGTCCGTGCACAAGACGCCCGAGGCGGGACGCTACTCGTCGCTGCTGACGCTGTACGGCGAGCGCTCGGTCGCCGGCACGGTGTCCTCCGGCGAGTCGCGGCTGGTCGCGCTCGACGGCTACGAGGTCGACCTCGCACCTGCCGCCAACATGCTGGTCTCGCGCCACCAGGACCGCCCTGGGGCCATCGGCCTCGTCGGCGGCGCCATGGGTGAGGCCGACATCAACATCAGCAACATGCACCTGGGGCGCTCGGACAAGCGTTCCATCGCCTTCATGGTGCTGGCCCTTGACGAGCCCGTGCCCGAGGAGGTCGCGGCTCGGATCCGCTCCTTCGACGGCATGCTGGACGTCTGGCTCATCACGCTCGATCTGCCGGCGTGACGCCGGCCGCGATCCTTGCCCTCGTCCGCCACGGCGAGTCCGAGTGGATCGTCGAGGGCCGCTTCCAGGGTCGCGGCGACCCAGCGTTGTCCCCCTGGGGACTCCGCCAGGCGGCCGCGGTCGGTGCACGCCTGGCGGCGCCGTCGCGAATGCCGGCCCTCCCCGTGCCGGACTCAGCGCCCATGGCGATCTGGCACTCGCCGCTGCGACGGGCTGCCCAGACAGCCCAGGCGATCCAGCAGGCGCGCTCGGCCGACGCGCCGCTTCGTCAGCTCGAGAGCCTGACCGAGCTGGCCCAGGGGGAGTGGGAGGGCCTGACCCACGATGAGGTCCGCGCCCGCTACCCGCGTGAGCTGGCCGGCTGGCGGGATGACCCGGTGCACAACCACGCTCCCGGCGGCGAGTCGCTCTCGGATGCCCTGCTGCGCGCGCGCGCGGCACATGCCACCATCCTCGACGCCGTCGCGGGCGAGGCTGCGAGACCTGGGGCCGCTGGCAGCGCACCAGCCGAGCCGGTGCTGGGCTACGAGCGTCCATCGAAGGGTGAGGGTCCGGCGTGGGCCATCGTCGTCGCCCATGACGGTGTGCTACGACTCCTGATGCTCGACCTGCTCAATATCGGGATCGAGCACTTCTGGTCGTTCCCACTGGCCCTGGCCGCGGTGTCCGTGCTGGACCTGAGCGGAGGCGTGGTACGCCTTCGCGCGCACAACCTCGACGAGCACATCGTGGCGCTGAGCCGGAGCTGACCCCTGGCCACGCCGGTGCCGAGGGCGGTGGTGGGCCTACCGCCGTCGCAGGTACAGGCGCAGCAGCGCGCTCCTGATGCGGGCATACGCTCGGCGCAGCGCGTCTCGCCCTTCGCCCTCGACCGATCGACGCGCATAGACCTTCTCGACTCGGGCTCCGGCAACGAGGTAGAGATCGTCGCGCACGGCGGGAAGCGAGCGTGAGAGCGTGCCCGCGTACTCGTACTCCGTCTGGGCGGGATGGGGTCCGTAGCCCAGCCTCGTGGCGAGACGGACGATGCCCCGGTACGCGACCGCGCCATCCGCCTCAGACAGGCGCCGGAAGCGCAGCAACAGCAGCGCCGCGAGGGTCGAAAGGAATGCCGCGGTCAACAGGCCAGCGGCCAGCAGGCTGCCACCGAGACCGACCGGGGGATCCGCTGCCGGCTCATCGATGACCAGTGGCTGCGGCGTTTCCTGCGGCTCCAGCTCCGGCTCGTCCGGCGGTTCGAGCGGCAGGTCGTCCTCGGGCTCAGGGGTCGGTGCCGGACCCTCGGGGAACGCCGTCGGCGTCAGCCCGAACTCGCTGCGCGGCGTGGGATCGAACCGCACCCAGCCGTGGTCCGGGAAGTACGCCTCCACCCAGTTGTGGTAGGCGGCCTGATCGACCACCCAGATCCCATCGATCCGCTCACCCGGCAGGTAACCGGTGATGACACGCGAGGGGATGCCCATGGCGCGCAGCAGCATCGCCATGGTGGTGGCGTAGTGCTGGCAGAAGCCCTGCTCGCTGCGCAGCACGCACTCCGGCACCGGCTCGTCGCTCCCGCACACGCCGCGCATGTCGGTCTCGTACGTCATCTCGCGCAGGAGGCGCTGGGCCGCCAGGGCACGGTCGTAGGGGTTGTCGAAGCGCTCCGCGATGCGGTGGCCCTCGCGTGCCACGAGCTCACCGGAGACCTCGGGCTCCGTGCCCTGCAGATAGCGGCCGATCCACTCGGGATAGTCCTCGCCCGCCTCGCGCAGCTCGTTCGCGGTAAGGCTGTCCCCGTCCGAGCTGTAGTCCCGCACCCAGGCGTCGATGACGACCGCGTCACCCACCGCTAGCGGCTCCTCGAAGACGATGTCGCCGATGCCCCTGCCTTCGTCGACCACGTAGGCCTCGACGTCACGCGAGAGCAACCCGGCCTCCGCGGGTCGGAAGAGCGTGCCCCGGACGACGCCCTCGCCCGCGACGGTCAGGGTGCTGCTGAGCAGGTGCTCTCCCCCGGCGCTGGTGCCCTCCCAGATGGGCAGTGGTTCTCCTGCCGGCACGGCCAGGGTCTCCAGCCGCTCGCGGTCCCACCCCTGGCCGTCGAACGAGTCGTGGGCCGTACCCCACCAGTAGTTGCCGCGCAGTTGGCCCACGACCTCCGCGCGAAACGCGATGCCGGCCGGCTGTTGCCACTGGTCCCCGATCGACCAGCTGTCGTCGATCGTGGTCGCGACCCGGCCACGTGGCGCGGGCACGCCAAGGTAGCCCAGCCAGCGCGAGAGCTCCAGGCCAACGTCGTCGATCGGCCCCTCCAGGCTGCCAAGGTCGATCTCCTGACGCTCGACCGTCGCCCATGCTGTCAGGGAGCTCGCCCCCAGCACCGCGATCGACACGAACAGGACCCCGCTGCGGAGGAAGAGGCGACCGACCTCACCGTTGTCGGCGATGCTGCGGCGGGCCCATCGTTGTCGTTGCTGGGACAGCTGGAGCCGGATGAGCAACAGCATCGCCAGTGCCGAGAAGATGGCCAGCATCGGCACGACCGGCAGCAGGACGGCGTCGGGGTCCGTCGCTCCGAAGCCGATGTTCAGGAACAGCACGGCCCCGATGGCCATGACGGCCGGACCGGCACGTCCGTGGCGGAAGATGCTGAAGGCGCTGAACTGTGCAGTAGTCCAGCAGATGGCGCCGAGCAGGAGGTAGGCAGCGGTCGTGGGGGTCGCGCCACGGTCTCCCGAATAGGCAGCGATGTCGCTGTCAAGTCGCGCCCATACCGCCGAGATGCGCTCGACCATCTCGGCGTACCCGAGCGGCAGGGCCGACGCTGACTCGATGAGCGCCGTGCCGGCCACCATCAGCAGCATGAAGGCTGCGACCGCAGCACCGATGCTGTGCGCCCGGACCACTCCGAGGCGGCTGCGTGCCAGCAGGAAGCCGATGAGGGCGGCGGCTACCATCAGCAGCCACAACCAGCCGCTGGCCGACCGACCCGACCCGCTCAGTGGCAGCGGCCGCGAGTCGGCGATGGACAGGCCCAGCAGGACCAGCAAGCCCAGCAGCAACAGCAGGCTCGACCAACCCTGCTCGGGTCGCTGCAGCACCGGCGGGAGGCGGCCCGGCCGGTTCACAGCGGCACCGCCGCGACACCTGAGCGCGTCCGCACCAGCTGCTCACCCAGGCTCACCCCGGGGCGCACCAGGTAGCTGTGGACGTCGTGTTCGGCGAGCAGGTGCACCAGGGCCCGCAGGTCCTGCTCGAGTGGCTCGCGCTCGCTTCGCGCGAGCGGCCCCTGGCCGGCGGCATCCAGGCTGGCCGAAGCGTGGGCCAAGGGGTCGACGATGCAGGCGATGGGTGCCACGCCGGCCGATCGTATGGCCGCCAACGGGGCCACCCAGGAGCGGTCCACTGACGGCGTCACGACCAGCGCCACGGTGCCGCGCCGGATGTGTGCCGAGCCCTCCAGCAGCATCTCGGCCAGCGGCGTCGTGCCATCGGCCTGTGCCACGGCCAAGACGCTCAGGATCTTGTGCTGCTGTCGCGCCCCTCGATCGGTCGCGATGACCGCCCGACGCAGACCGATGGCTTCCAGGCCCACGCCGCGAGCGTCCAGCAGGGCACTGGCGGCCAGTGCCGCCGCGCTGGCCACGGTCGTCTCGATGGTGGACGTGCTGGCGATGCCGGTGTGGACGCGGCGCTCGAGGTCGACGAAGAGCCACACGTCTGCGGACGGCTCGATGTCGAACTCCTTGACCTGCAGCTCCTGGTGCCGGGCACTCGATCGCCAGTGGATGCGGTTGAACGCGTCGCCGGGTGTGTACGGGCGCACCGATGTCACCAACGGTGTGAGGTGCGGTCCGTGCTCGGCGCGAGCTGCGGCACCTTCGATGGCGGCCGGCGGCCACGTCCAGGCAGGCAGGGGCTGGACCGCGGGATAGACGACCAAGGCTGACCCTGCCCCCACCGAGGCCATCGACTCGAAGAGCCCGAAAGGATCGCCGGTGCGGAGGATCATGGCATCGACACGGTACTGTCCCCGTTGCGTCAGGGGCACGCGGGCCGCCCACGTCCGCGACATCCGCGGGCCGAGCGAGACGACCCGGCCCGGCACCGGCAGCGGTAGCGTGGACGGGCTGTGCACCTCCAGCCAGGGCTTGGGCAGGCGGGCCCTGGAACGCAGCGTGTAGGTGACCGTGAGGGTGTCACCGACCGAGGCGTGCTGCCGATCGAGCCACGAGCCAGCCTCCAGGTCGGCCAACCCTCGACGCGCGAGCAGGTAGGCCAGCCCAACGACGATGAGCCCGAGGTAGAGGAAGAAGTAGACCTCGAGCGCGCCCGTGAGCAGGGCAGCCGCGACCACCAGCAAGACGGTGCTGAAGACTCCCAGCCTGCGCAGCATGGCGACCGTGGTGTCCCGGCGTCCCCTACGCCCGGCGCACTCCCGGGGGCTCCGCACTCGGGCGGGGAGCCTGTATCGGGACCGTCGCGAGCATCTCGCTGACGATGGCCTGCTGCTCCACACCGCGGATGGAGGCCGAGGTCTTGAGGATGATGCGATGCGCCAGTGCCGGCGCCGCCAATGCCTTCACGTCGTCGGGGATGACGTAGTCACGCCCGGTCAGCGCCGCGTATGCCTGGCCTGCCCGGTACAGCGCCAGCGAACCGCGTGGCGAGGCACCCAGGTACACGTCGGGGTGGGTGCGGGTGGCACTCACGAGGCGCACGATGTAGTCGGAGATGGCGGGGTCGACGTAGACCTCGCGAACCGCCTGCTGCATGGCGCGCACGTCCTCCGCGTTGGCGACTGGCACGAGGCCGTCGACTGGGTGCGCGCGCTTCTGCTCGTCAAGGATGAGCATCTCGTCCATCGGTTCTGGGTAGCCCATCCGCAGCCGGAGCATGAAGCGGTCGAGCTGAGCCTCAGGCAAGGGGAACGTGCCCTCGTACTCGATGGGGTTCTGCGTGGCGATGACCATGAACGGTCGCGGCAACGGTCGAGTGGTGCCGTCGACGGTCATGTGCCTCTCCTCCATCGCCTCCAGCAGCGACGACTGCGTCTTCGGCGTGGCACGGTTGATCTCGTCCGCCAGCACGATCTGGCTCACCACGGGACCCGGACGGAACTCGAACTCCTGCGTCTTCTGGTTGTAGATGGAGAGGCCGGTCACGTCCGATGGCAGCAGGTCCGGGGTGAACTGGATCCTCCGGAAGGAGCAATGCAGGCTGCGGGCGAGCGCTCGCGCGAGCATCGTCTTGCCAGTCCCGGGCACATCCTCGATGAGCAGATGGCCCTCGCACAGTAGCGCCACCAACGCCAGCCGGACCTCGCGATGCTTGCCGACGATGACGCGCTCGATGTTGGCGGCGACTCGCTCACCGGATTCCTGGATCCTTGGCCACTGGCGTCGGGGTCCTCTTGCTCGAGCTGGTCGGTGCTGCGGTGCGGCCCCCAATCGTAGCGGACGCGGCCGGTACCACCGCCCGACCCCCCCCGGGACCATCGTGGCGCATTGGCGCAGGTACCCCCGTGCTGGTAGCCTGCCTGCTACACGAAGCGACCACGGTGCTTCGCCTGCATCCACCTCGTACCAAGACAGAGCCTGTCCGAGGAGATTCCTCGTCGCGTCATGCCGACCCCGTCCTCCAGTCGTTCTGCGAGCGGTGTGGCACGCGCTATACCTTCAGCCAGCCACTTCGCCCGAACAGCCCAAGAGCAAGATGGGGCTGTTCGGTCGCCGGGTGCCCCGCGAGCCCTCCGAGACGGTCCCGGTCGCGCGCCATCCCAGCCGCTGTCCGCCGACGATTTGCCGGCACCTTCCATTTCTGTCTCGACTGCCGCCAGTACGTCTGCACCGAGTGCTGGAACCAGGAAGGCGGCGGCTGCCTCACCTGCCGGGC
>CAWDQY010000009.1:0-194384 GCA_963804575.1 uncultured Chloroflexia bacterium | reverse complement strand
AACAACGGTGGCAGCGCCGCGGCCTCGGCCTGGACGCTCTCCGCCGGCGCCAACTCCGTGACCGGCTCGGCCGCCGGTGCCCTCGCCACCAGCGTGGCCGGCACCTACGCCCTGTCCGAGTCCGGCCCCGACGGCTACAGCAACACCTCGCTCACCTGTGACAACAGCACGGGCCAGGTCAGCAGCGTCACCGTCGGTCTCGGCGAGACCGTCACCTGCGACGTTCGTCAACGACGACGATCCCGCCGGGCTCATCCTGCGCAAGACCGTCATCAACGACAACGGTGGCAGCGCCGCGGCCTCGGCCTGGACGCTCTCCGCCGGCACCAACTCCGTGCCCGGCTCGGCCGCCGGTGCCCTCGCCACCAGCGTGGCCGGCACCTACGCCCTGTCCGAGTCCGGCCCCGACGGCTACAGCAACACCTCGCTCACCTGTGACAACAGCACGGGCCAGGTCAGCAGCGTCACCGTCGGTCTCGGCGAGACCGTCACCTGCACGTTCGTCAACGACGACGATCCCGCCGGGCTCATCCTGAAGCAAGACCGTCATCAACGACAACGGTGGCAGCGCCGCGGCCTCGGCCTGGACGCTCTCCGCCGGCACCAACTCCGTGACCGGCTCCGCCGCCGGTGCCCTCGCCACCAGCGTGGCCGGCACCTACGCCCTGTCCGAGTCCGGCCCCGACGGCTACAGCAACACCTCGCTCACCTGTGACAACAGCACGGGCCAGGTCAGCAGCGTCACCGTCGGTCTCGGCGAGACCGTCACCTGCGAGTTCGTCAACGACGACGATCCCGCCGGGCTCATCCTGAAGCAAGACCGTCATCAGCGACAACGGTGGCAGCGCTCCGGCCTCGGCCTGGACGCTCTCCGCCGGCGCCAACTCCGTGCCCGGCTCCGCCGCCGGTGCCCTCGCCACCAGCGTGGCCGGCACCTACGCCCTGTCCGAGTCCGGCCCCGACGGCTACAGCAACACCTCGCTCACCTGTGACAACAGCACGGGCCAGGTCAGCAGCGTCACCGTCGGTCTCGGCGAGACCGTCACCTGCGAGTTCGTCAACGACGACGATCCCGCCGGGCTCATCCTGAGAAGACCGTCATCAACGACAACGGTGGCAGCGCCGCGGCCTCGGCCTGGACGCTCTCCGCCGGCACCAACTCCGTGACCGGCTCCGCCGCCGGTGCCCTCGCCACCAGCGTGGCCGGCACCTACGCCCTGTCCGAGTCCGGCCCCGACGGCTACAGCAACACCTCGCTCACCTGTGACAACAGCACGGGCCAGGTCAGCAGCGTCACCGTCGGTCTCGGCGAGACCGTCACCTGCGAGTTCGTCAACGACGACGATCCCGCCACCTTGACCCTCGTCAAGACCGTCTCCGGTGGCGATGCCACCGCGGACGACTTCGACCCCTTCATCGACGCACAGCAGGTCACCTGGGGCACCCCGGTCGACCTCGCGCCTGGTGGCTACACGGCCTCGGAGGTCATGAACGTCTCCGACTACGTGGCCGGCGCCTGGGGCGGCGACTGTGACGCCCAGGGCAACGTGACCATCGCTCTCGGCGATGCGCTCACCTGCACCGTCACCAACTACCATGCCGAGCTCGAGATCACCAAGTCGGCCGACCCCGGCTTCTACGCTGCGGCCGGCGACCTCATCAGCTACACCATCACCGCGACCAACAGCGGCATGGCGACGCTGACCAACGTCGATATCAGCGACGCCCTCATCGATGGCCTGGACAGCTGGGAGTGCACGCCGGAGATCCCGGCGACCCTGGCGCCCGGCGAGTCCATCACCTGCACCGCCAGCTACGAGATCTCCGAGGCCGACGTCGAAGCCGGCTCGGTGCCCAACACTGCCTGTGCCATCAGTGCTGAGACGTCCGAGCCCGTCTGCGACGACGAGACCGTCTACCTGTCCGAGCTCGAGATCGTCAAGTCGGCTGACGTGGACTACTTCAGCGCCGCGGGTGACCTGATCACCTACACCGTCATCGCCACCAACACGGGTGAGTTCACGCTCACTGACGTCGATATCAGCGATGACCTCATCGATGGGCTCGACAGCTGGGTGTGCACGCCGACCCTCGTGGTCGCCGAGCTCGCCAGCGGTGAGTCCGTCACCTGCACCGCCACCTATGAAGTCACCGACGCCGACGTCGAAGCCGGCTCGGTGCCCAACGTCGCCTGTGCCGTCAGCGACCAGACGCCCGAGGTCTGCGACGACCTCGACATCCCGCTGGCCCAGCTCGAGATCGAGAAGTCCGCGGACCCGCTGACCTACAGCGCCGTGGGCGACGAGATCGTCTACACCGTGGTCGCCACCAATACCGGCGAGGCCACGCTCACCAACGTCGATATCAGCGATGACCTCATCGATGGCCTCGACGACTGGGCATGCACCGTCGGCAACGCGGTGACCGGCATGCCGGTGGCGCAGCTCGCCAGCGGCCAGGCCATCACCTGCAGCGCCACCTACACCGTCACCGAGGCTGACGTCACCGGGACCGACCCCGAAGGTTTCATCACCAACGTCGCCTGCGTCGATAGCGACCAGACGCCCGAGGTCTGCGACCAGGTGACCAGCCGGGAGATCGTCGTCGAGCTGGTCAAGTCCGTCACGCCGGCGGTCCTGGCCGAGCCCGGTGGGATCTTCACCTACACCCTCTTCATCGACAACGAATTGGCGGTGCCCGTGGAGATCACGGCGCTCGTCGACGACAACAGCGCCCTGAGCGCGGACTGGGCAGCCAACTGCGCGGTCCTCGTGGGTACGGTGCTGGGCCCGGATGGTCCTGGTGATGCTGACGCGGTGACGTGCAGCTACACCGTCGAGCGCACCGATGCCGGCATCTACCCCAACACGGCGCAGGTCACGGTGGTCGACTCGATCGGCACCGCGGCCACGGCCCAGGACGACCAGAGCGTCGAGGTCACCGATGTGCTGCCCGTGATCGTGGTCACCAAGACCGCCAGCACGGGCTACGTCGAGGCGCCCGGTGCTGATGTCGAATTCACCTTCGTGGTGCAGAACCTGTCGGTGGAGCCGGTGACCATCACCAGCCTCAGCGACGATGTCTTCGGCACCCTCGCTGGTGACGCTGACTGCCAGGTCGGCACCGTCCTCGGGGTGGGCGCCAGCTGCGAGTTCAGCCAGACCTTCTTCGTCAGCGGTGTCGGCGGCGAGCTGCACGTCAACGTCTTCACGGCCACGGCCGACGATGACGATGGCAACGAGGCGACCGACGACGACGACGCCGAGATCGTCATCCAGTACCCGCTCGAGATCGTCATCCAGAAGACCCCCAGCAGGAACAACGTCCTCTCGGGTGGAGAGGTCACCTTCACCTTCGAGTTCAGCCACCCGCTTCCGATCAGCCTCTACCTGTCATCGCTCGAGGACGACGTCTTCGGCGACCTGCTCGACGAGAACAACCTCGGCCCGCAGGGCGACCCGAACGTCGAACTCGTGCCCGGCAGCAACACCTGTGCCGCCCAGGACGTCGGGTTCGAGCTCCTCCCCGGAGCGACCTACACCTGCGAACTGAAGGCCATCATCAGCGGTGACGCCGGCTACCTCCACGTCAACACCGTGGAGATCATCGCCAGCGACATCGACCCCACGGTGCAGCCGGAACCCGGCTCCCCCGAGCCCAGGTTCACCGACTGGTCCGACGACGCGACCGTCAAGGTCATCGAACCCGAGATCACCGGTGACCCGGTCACGCCCAAGCCAACGCTGCCCCCGACGGACATGCTCCTGCTGACCGACAGCAGTGGTGACGACCAGTCGGGCGGCTCCTTCGGAGACCCGATGAGCTGGGCCATCTGGGTCCTGCTCAGCGCCCTGCTGATCCTCAGCACCGGCTTCGTCCTCCGCCGCCAGCGGTACGCGGAGGTGCGTTCCCGCTAGCGACCCACCACGATCCCGCAACCAGCCACGACGGCCGGGTCCCCAAGGACCCGGCCGTCGTCGTCTGTCCGACACCTCACGCCGTCGTCCCGTCATGGTGCCGCCGGTATCTCGCCGACCGCCTACCGGCCGCGGCGTCAGGGCTGCCGGCGTACCACGTAGACCGCGATGAAGGTCGCGCCCAGGAGCACCGCCCCACTCCCGAGGACCAGCGTCATCGCGTTGACGGGAGCCGTGGTCGGCGCCACCGGCTCAGCCGTGGGCCGGACCCTGGGCCCGTCGCGCTGCGGTGTCGACCTGGGTCGCGGCTGCCAGCACGCGCGGGGCTCGGCCTTGGGGGCGGGCTCAGTCGCCTCCCGGGCTCCGATGAGGCGTGCCGCGACCTGCAGCTTGGGGACGGTGCCAGGCGGCCCGGTGCTCGTCTGCAGGATGAGCCGGTGCTGGCTGGGTGGGCCGGCCTGGGCGATGCTGCGGTTGTAGGCACGCTCCTTCACCTCGGTGATGCGGTAGCGCAGCAGCCGGCCATCGCGGGTCTGCAGCTCGACGATCTTGCCCAGCAGGCCCTCACCGTTGGTCGCCTCCGAGATGGTGAACAGCGGCAGGAACATGCCCGGCTGGGCGTGCGCGTAGATCCAGGTCGTTCCCGGCGCCCCGGGAAGGTCGAAGATCGTCCAGTACTGGGCCACGTCGCAGAGTGGGTAGTCGCCCTCGTTGCCGCGCACGGTCCGCTCACTCGACACCACCGGCAGGTCGATACCGGCTGCGGGGATCTGGATGCGCACCGGCACCGAGGGCTTGTCCAGGCTGACCTCCTGGGCGGCAGCCGCGGCAGGTGAGGGGAGCGGTGCCGTGGGGGCGTCCGCGGAGGCGACAGGGAGCGACATCGCGAAAGCAGCGGCGGCAGCGATGAGGGCACTGGCCCCCGCCATCGGGCGGGCCCGGCGGCGAGCATGAGCCGGCCGATGCGTGCTGGCCATGGCTACACGCTAGCACTCCTCCGCTGGAAGCTCCGCCCGACCGAGGTGTCCATCAGTGGATCCTGGCCTGCCGGTCGCCTGCCGCCAGGCGCAAGAAACGTGATCGATCGGTGCCGATGGTCAACGCTGGGTATACTCTCGCCTGATCCGCGTCAAGTCGTCGTGGCGCAGTGGAGGGAGGCAGTTGCAGTACCCTGCCCACCGGGGTTCGACACGTCCCCGCGTGGCAGTCATCGAGGATGATGCTGCTGTCAGGCGCGTCCTGGGCAGGATCCTCGAGGACGCCGGCTATGGCGTCATCGCCGCCGCTGACGGTGAGAGTGGACTGCGCGCCGTTGCCGAGCACCAACCTGACCTGCTCATCCTCGACCTGACGCTGCCGCGTATGGATGGGCTCGAGATCTGCCGCCGGCTGCGCGCTGATCCACGTACGGTGACGCTTCCCATCATCGTGCTGACGGCGCACAGCTCCACCTCCGACATGGTGGCCGCGCTCGATGCCGGTGCCGACGACTTCGTCACCAAGCCCTTCCAGCAGGTGGAGCTGCTGGCGCGGCTACGCAGTTCATTCCGAACGCGCGATGTCATCCGCCGCATGGAGCAGGCACACGACATCGTGGTCGCGCTGGCCAACGCCGTCGAGGCCAAGGACCTTGGCCTCAAGGACCACTGTCGCTACCTGGCCTACCGCTCAGCACGCTTGGCGGCGTACGTGGGCTTGCGCGACGGCGAATTGGAGGGTGTGGCCTATGGCGCGCTGCTTCACGACATCGGCAAGATCGGCATCAGCGAGCACGTGTTGCACAAGCCCGGCCCGCTCACCGACGAGGAGTTCCGCATCATGCGCGAGCATCCCGAGATCGGGGAGCGCATCTGTGACCCCTTGCGGATGTCGCGTGACTTCACGCCTATCATCCGTCACCACCACGAGCGCTGGGATGGGGCGGGCTATCCCGACGGCCTCAAGGGCGAAGGCATCCCACTCGGGGCGCGCATCGTGGCACTGGCCGATGCCTTCGACGCCATCGTGCGTGGCCGTCCATACCGCGCCGCTCGCAGCGTCGAGGAGGCCTTCGACGAGCTCCAGAAGCACGCCGGCAGGCAGTTCGATCCGGGACTCGTGCCACTGTTCATCGAGGAGGCTGACCGTCTCGACGCGGGCATCGCTCCCAGCGTCGAGCTGCCGCGAGTGGCTCTGCTCGGGCGCGAGGCCCCCATCGTCACGGGTGCCCCGAGCGGAGCAGCCGTCGCCGTCCGCTGACCGGGCGGCTCGCTAGCGAGTCGATGCCATGACCCCGGCACCGGCCCCGCCCGGCCCCTGGCGCTACCAGGCGGTGCGGCTCGTGCTGAAGGCGCTCGTGAGCGCCTACGTGCGCACGAACGTGAGCGGCGCTGAGCGCATCCCCGGCTCCGGCGCGTACATCATCTGCTTCAACCACCCGTCGTGGCTCGACCCCATCTTCTTCGCCGCGTGCTGGCCGGATCGCAGCCGGCTGATCTACATCTTCGGGCCGCGTGAGCAGGACATGAGCGTCGGCATCCGCAACCGCCTGATCACCTGGACGCGCCGTGGGGTGCCCTTCAAGCCCCACGCCCAGGATGTGAGCGACCTGACCCGCCGCACCGTCGCCATCCTGCGCACCGATGCCTGCGTGGCCATCGCCGGTGAGGGCCGGCTCAGTGATCAGGAGGGAGCGATCCTGCCCCTCGAGACCGGACCGGCGCACTTCGCGCGCCTCGCGCGCGTGCCCATCGTGCCGGTGGCCATCGTCGGTTCGCGCTGGGTCCACCTTGGCAGCCGCGTCACCATCCGCATCGGCGAAGCGGTCCAGCCGCAGGAGTTCGGCCGCGGACGGGTTGCCGCCCGCGCCATGACCGACGTCGTCCAGGAGCGACTGCAGGAGCTCCTCCAGGACGTCGTGGAGCGCGAGCCACCGGGTTGGCTCGGCCGGACCATCTCCGAGGCGTTCAACGATCGGCCCTGGCTTGACGAGCCGGGCGCTGACCCGCACGGTCGAGGATGCCCGTGACGGCAGTGAAGGGGCTGGTGTACCACGGGCCGGGGCAGGCGCTGACCCTGGAGGAGCTGCAGCTCGATCCGCCACTCGAGGGCGAGGTGCAGGTACGCATGGTCGCGGCGGGTGTCTGCCACTCCGACCTCCACGTCGTCGACGGCGACTGGGAGCGGCCGGCACAGGTCGTCCTCGGGCACGAGGGCGCCGCTATCGTCGAGGTGCTCGGCCCCGGCGTGCGTGAGCGCCCCGTCGGCGCACCCCTGGAGCATGGCGGTCTGCGTGTCGGTGACCTGGTGTCGCTGGCCTGGACGGCTGCGTGTGGCACGTGCGCGGCCTGTGGCCGCGGCGAAGGCTGGCTCTGTGCCGAGCCACGCGGATCGAATCACCGCCTTGATGCAGCGTCAGCGCGTCTTCACCGCACCGATGGCAGCGCCGTCGGTGCCTACTCGGGCATCGGCACCTTCTGTTCTGCACAAGTGGTCGCGGCAGAGGCAGCCGTGGCCGTCGATCCGCGTACGCCGCCGGAGGTCGCCGCGCTCATCGGCTGTGCCGCCAGCACCGGCATTGGTGCCGTGCGCAACACGGCCGGTGTGCGGCCAGGTGAGTCGCTCGTCATCCTTGGCCTCGGTGGTGTGGGTCTCGCGGCACTGCTCGCGGCCGTGGAGGCGGGCGCGCGTCCCATCATCGCCGTCGACCTGGAGGCATCCAAGCGTGCCCTGGCGCTCACGCTCGGGGCGACGCTCGCGGTCGAGCCGGTCGCGCTCCTCGGATCGGCTTCGGCCTTGCCGGCTGGCGGACCCGACCATGTGCTCGAGTGTGTCGGCGTCGCGGAGAGCGCTGAGCTGGCGTTGCAGGTGGTCCGTCCCGGCGGCACCGTCACCCTGGTCGGGATGCCCGTGATGGGCGCGACCGCGGCCATCGATGTCTATCGCTTCGTTGAGGACGGCAAGCGCCTGCTGGGTTCGAACTACGGTTCCTGCATCCCCGCGCGGGACTTCCCGCGCACCGCGGCCGACGCGGTGAGTGGCCGCCTGCCGCTGGCGGCGCTGGTCAGCAGATCCATCCTGCTCGACGACATCGATGCCGCATTCGCGGCGATGCGGCGTCGGGATGGCGCCCGTCGCGTCGTCCGCTTCGACGATAGTGCTCCGTGAGGGCCACCCAGCCCTCATCGTGAGCTGCTACTTGCGGCGGTCCAGCACCAGGATCGCGTCGAGCCATACGGTGCTGCCAGCTGATCGCGCCGAGCCGGTCCCCGTCGCGCGGAGCTTGAGCTCGTGGTCGCCCCTGGGGACGTTGCCCACGTAGACGATGCGGCGGCTGTCGGCCGAGCCGGCATAGAGGTCGATGGTGGCGACCGGCTCGCCGTCGACGATGACCTCGAGGCGACCGCCGGCCGGGCCACGGCGCGCGACCAGCGCGAACTGCGCTCCCTGCAGCTGGAGCTTGGCTGTCGCGCCGCGAGTTGCCGTACGCGCCAGCGTCTTGCCCAGGGATGCCTTGTGCTTGGAGGTCGTCCAGCCGCCGCTGAGCTGGATGCGTGGCGAACCCCCGCGAGCGTCGAACAGGCCGACGCTCGGTTCCAGCGTCTGCGCGGTGCGATGCCCCACGACGTCGCTGGCCGCGCCCTTCAGCGTGCAGCCGTTGCGATCGATCTGGACGTTGAAGCCCGCCTTGCCGGCGGGCCCGTAGTCCGAGGCGCGTGTGATGCCGCCACAGATGGCCTCCAGCGAGGAGGACTCCAGGCCGGAGGTCTCGTCGCTGGCATCCAGTCGCACCATGGTCGGGACGCGCGCACCGCTCTTCTGCACGCGCAGGCCGTCACGCAGGCTGACCCGCGGCCCCCAGACCAGGGGCGGCACCGAATCGAGCTGGATGCTGTCGCTGATGACCACGGACTTGACGTTGCGGAAGCTTCGCAGTTGCAGGCGCACGTCCTGCTTTCCCTGGCTGTCGCCGAGGGTGAGGTCGAACCTTCCCTGGTACGGCAGCCAGGGACCGAACGGCTCGCCGCCGAGCGCGTACCTGACCTCCCTGCCGTCGAAGCCTCCCAGGTCGGCGACGACGGACCGGCTGGCCGTCCAAACCGCCCCGCCATCGATGCTGCTGTCCCGCTGGCGTTCGCCGCGAAGCCTCGTCGAGGTGGCCGCGTAGACGTTGCCGTCCAGGTTGGTCCCTGCGTCGAAGCGGAACTGGCCGACCTGCCAGAAGAGCCAGTCGCTCCAGCCGTTGGGCAGGTGGACACTGTCGCACTTCCAGCAGGCGACCCAAAGCGGGTACTGGCCGAAACCGGTGGGCGCCCCCACCACCTTCTCCCACATGTAGCGGCTGGTGTAGATCATGGGGTAGCGACCGGTCTGGCGATACAGCTCATCGAGCATGGCGTGGAGCCGCGCCTTCGCGTCCGCCCTGTTGGGCGTACCCAGCGACGGCAGCGTCTCGACATCCACCACGAGTGGCAGCAGGCTCCCCAGGCCGGTCGTGCTCCGCACCGTGTCGAGATAGTGCCTCGCCTGGGCCACGCCTCCCTTGCGGTAGTCGAAGAAGTGGTAGGCGCCCGCGAGGAGACCGGCAGCGCGCGCGTCCCGCGTGTGTCGCTGGTAGGTATCGTCCACGAACGAGGTGCCCTGGGTCGCCTTGGAGAAGACGAAGCGCATGCCCTTGCCGTGCAGCATGGCGAAGTCGGGATGGCCGTTCCAGTGGCTGACGTCGAGGCCCTTGACACCCGCCGGCGTCGGCCATGGCGTGGGCTTGGGCGTGGGCTTCGGTGTCGGCTTGGGCGTGGGTTTCGGTGTCGGTGTCGGAACGGGGCTCGGTGCCGATGACGGGTCCGCCGTGGGCTCACCGCCCTGGGCCTGGATCGGCCCGACCCCGATGCTGCTCAGCAGGAGCGGAAGGATGAGGATCGCTGCCAGGACCGAGCGCGAGCGGAGGTCGCTCCGTTGCCACCGCGACGTGCCGTCGCGGGAGGCGGGCGGCAGCCGCATCCGCGTCGCCACCGCTCGCCTGATCGTTGCGTTGCCGAGCCAACGCCACATCCGAGGCGCGGGGAAGCGGCGCGTCAGGGTCGCGAGGCGTCGAGCGCGGGGCGTGCTTGGGCGACACTTGCCCTCCCAGGCTGCCAGCCCACGGGGTCACGGCTGGGCAGTGCCGAGGAGTGTACTTGCTCACGGGCGCATGTCCAATGGCGCGATGGGACCATGGGTGCCATCCCAACGACCGCCAAGGCATCCGCGGAGGGACTACCATGGCCCTCCCGTGCCCATCGCCCCCAACGACTTCGTCCACCTCCATCTGCACTCGGAGTTCAGCCTCCTCGACGGCCTTGGTCGCATCAATGACCTCGTCAGCGAGGCATCGGCCCACGGCTTCGACGCCCTGGCCGTCACTGACCACGGCTCGCTGTACGGGGCGATGGCGTTCTACCAGGCTTGCCGGGCCAGGCAGATCAAGCCCATCATCGGCGTGGAGGCCTACGTCGCCCGGCGCAGCATGTCCGACCGCGAGGGCAAGGCCGACGCCCAGCCGTACCACGTCACGCTCCTGGCGAAGGACTGGAACGGTTACCAGAACCTCTGTCGCATCATCACCGCGGCACACCTCGACGGCTACTACTACAAGCCGCGACTCGACCGTGAGCTGCTGGCCAGGTACTCGGAGGGCATCATCGGGATGTCGGCCTGCCTTGGTGGCGAGGTCGCCAAGGCTCTCGAGGTCGACGACGAGGAGCGGGCTCGCCGCGTGGTCGGCGAGTACCGCGACATCCTCGGCCCTGAGGGCTTCTGGCTGGAGCTGATGGATCACGGGCTGCCGGAGCAGGCCGCGCTCAATCCCAAGCTGCTGCGCCTGTCGCGCGACACCGGCGCCGGAGTGGTCGCGACCAACGATCTGCACTACGTGCGAAAGGAGCAGTACGAGGCCCACGATGTGCTGCTCTGTGTGGGCACCGGCTCCAACCTCGATACGCCCAACCGGCTCCGTTTCGAGACCGCGGAGTTCTACCTCAAGACCGCCGCCGAGATGGAGCGGCTCTTCCGGGATGTGCCGGAGGCGCTGACGAACAGCCGCGTCATCGCCGACATGACCGACCTCCAGATAACCTTCGGTGAGCTGCGACTGCCGCACTTCCCGGTGCCGGATGGCTATACCGTCGAGACGTGGTTGCGCGAGGAGTGCGGACGTGGCCTGCGGCAGCGCTACGGCACCGTCACCGACGAGCTGCGACAGCGGCTCGAGTACGAGCTGGGCGTGATCATCTCGATGGGCTACGCGGCCTACTTCCTCATCGTCGCCGACTTCGTGCGCTATGCCAAGGAGCAGGGCATCGCCACGACCTGCCGAGGCTCCGCCCCGGGCTCGATCGTGACCTACACGCTGGGCATCACGCCGGTCGATCCCATCCTCTATGGCCTGCCCTTCGAGCGTTTCCTCAATCCCGACCGGGTGACCATGCCCGACATCGACGTCGACTTCGAGGACGCCCGTCGTGACGAGGTCATCAACTACGTCACGCGCAAGTACGGCCAGGATCACGTGGCCCAGATCATCACCTTCGGCACCATGCTGGCCCGGGCCGCGGTGCGGGATGTCGGCCGCGTCATGGGCTACGGCTATGGTGAGGTCGACCGCATCGCCAAGGCCATCCCCACCACGCTCGGCGTCACGCTCGACGAGGCCCTGCAGCAAGCGCCACCGTTGCGCGAGATGTACGAGGGCGACCAGGGCATCCACAAGCTGATCGACATCGCGCGTCAGCTGGAGGGCGTCGCCCGCAACGCCTCCACCCACGCGGCCGGCATCGTCATCAGCCGGGAGGAGCTGACCGAGCTGATGCCGCTCCAGCGAGCCACCAACTCGGACGCCCTGATGACCCAGTACGAGATGCACGGCGTGGAGGCGCTGGGCCTGCTGAAGTTCGACTTCCTGGGCCTGTCCAACCTGACCATCCTGCGCCAGGCCGTCGACCTCATCCAGGAGCATGCCGGCGTGGAGGTGGATCTCGACGACATCCCGCTCGACGACGAGAGGACCTTCAGCCTGCTCTCCAGCGGCGAGACGACCGGTGTCTTCCAGCTGGAGTCGGCGGGCATGCGTCGCTACATCAAGGAGCTGCGCCCGACCTCGGTCTACGACCTTGCCGCCATGGTGGCGCTGTTCCGACCCGGCCCCATGGACAACATCCCCGCCTACATCCGTCGCAAGCACGGCCAGGAGAAGGTCACCTACCTGCATCCGCTGCTGGAGCCCTACCTGGAGAAGACCTACGGCATCTTCGTCTACCAGGAGGACATCATGGCCGCGGCCATCGCGCTGGGTGGCTTCACCGGCCCTGAGGCGGACACGCTCGGCTATGCCATCCGCAAGAAGAAGTCGGACGTGCTGCGGGCGCAGAAGGACAAGTTCGTGCGACAGGCGGCCGGGCGCGGTGTCGAGCCGGGCGTGATCGACGCCGTCTTCAAGGCCTTCGAGCCCTTCGAGCGCTACGGCTTCAACAAGGCCCATGCCACCTGCTACGGCCTGATCGCCTACCAGACCGCCTATCTCAAGGCCAACTACCCGGTCGAGTACATGACCAGCGTGCTGACGGCCTTCCGGGACAACACCGACAAGGTCGCCGGCGCCATCGCCGAGTGTCGCCGCCTGGGCATCGAGGTGCTGGGACCGGACGTACGCCACAGCTTCCTCGACTTCACCGTCGAGGGCGCCTCGATCCGATTCGGCCTGTTGGCCATCAAGAACGTCGGGGAGGGCGCCATCCGCTCCATCATCGACGCCCGCGATGACGGCGGTGACTTCAAGTCACTGGCCGACCTGTGTGCCCGCATCGACCTGCGCCTCGTCAACAAGCGCGTGATGGAGGCGCTCATCAAGGTCGACGCGCTCAACGCGCTGGGTCACCCGGCACAGCTGCTGGCAGGCCTTGACGAGGCCATGGCCTTCGGCCAGGCACAGGCTCGTGATCGTGTCACCGGGCAGGGCTCGCTCTTCGACATGCCCGGCATCGACGACGCTGCGCTCGAGCGTCGCCTGCCCGTCACGACCGAGGCCTCCTCGCGCGAGCGCCTGCGCTGGGAGAAGGAGCTGCTGGGCCTCTACCTCTCGGACCACCCGCTCGGGGAGCTGGCGGCCGAGATGAGTCGCTACGTCGACACTGCCACCAGCGACATCGGCGAGGGCCTTGACCAGCAGCGCGCCGTCGTCGGCGGCATGGCCGTGGGCATCCGCCGCGTCATCACCCGTAACGGGGAGTCCATGGCCGTCGTCACGCTGGAGGACCTGCAGGGTTCCGTCGATGTGGTTGTCTTCCCACGTACCTACGCCGAAGCGGGGGTGGCGGCCAAGCTGGCCGATGACGCGGTGCTGTTGTTCGCCGGGCGGGTGGACCACAAGGGAGACGAGACCGTGGTCCTGGCCGACAGCGTGTGGACGTGGGACGAGGTCGCCAGCATGGGCGAGGGGCAGTTCACGCAGGCCGTCGCGGCCGGCGATCGCGGGCGTCGTGGCGGCCGCCGGCAGCCCGGTAGCGCGGTCGTTGGAGGCGCTGGCAGCGCGGCCGCGAATGGGTCCGTGCGGGGGGCGGCACCGGCCCTGCTCGCCACGGGCGCGGAGCAGCGACCTGAAGCGGTGGCGGGTCTGGCCCCAGCCACGGTCGAGACCATGGTCATCCCCCGCGTCTCACCGCTCCGCGGCGGCGAGGTCAGCGGCACCATCACGCTCACCATCGGCGGCTCGAGCACGCCTCGCGCTGCCGGGCCAACCAGTCACCCGCCCGGCCCAGCTCCCTCGGCGCCGCCCCCGCCACTCGACCTGCCACCGCCGATCGAGGTCCCGCCTCCTGAAGCGCCCGAACCGGTCTCCGGGTTGGGCGACTCACGAGCCTTCGACGCGCTTGCGCCTGACGGCTCCGACGAGCCGCCACTGCCCGAGGACGCCCACGCCGCTGTCGTGCGAGCCGCGAGCGCCGTCACCACGCCGGTCGAGGCGGGACCGCAGCAGGTCCTCCACATCCGTTTCGGGCCTGCCTCCGACGAGGCCATCGTGGCCGCCTTCGGACAGCTCAAGCAACTCATCAAGTCGCGACCCGGCAGCACCGCCATCGTGATGCACGTCCCCGCGGGAGCCGGCCGTTCGCGCGAGATGCGCCTGGGCGTGGGCATCGCCTACGATGCCGACCTGCTCGCCGAGGTGGAGCGTCGTTTCGATGGCCTCCTGCAGCTGACGCTGAGCTGACGACGCTGGGATGTCCCGCACGGCCGCATCGAGCGCGACCCGCAGTGACGCGCCGAGCCGAGCTGAGCGAGCCGCGGCCCGCGACTTCAGGCGGCGCTTCCGGCGGAGTGCCTATGCCCTGGGTGACTGAGTCGGCAGCCGTCTTGATCATCCATGCCCGCAGCGACTGGATCGACAGAGCCGATGATCACGCGGTGCCGCCCGGGCCTGACCTGACAGCCTGTGCGTGCAACCTATGCCCCAGGGGCCTCAGGTGTCGCTCGTCCGTGTCGACTCAGTCGCCCTCGGCATAGGCAGGCCCGCGGTATGGGCGCGGCGGCACAGCCGAGTCCTGGAGGCCTCATTCGCAATGATGAAGTCCTCCTAGTCCAGGACGAACCAGCCGACCTCCGTCTGTTCGGCCACGGCCTGGTTGAGGCGCACCACGATGAGGCCCTCGTCGACGTCGAGGACGTGCGCCGCCTCGACGTGCACGCCCGGCCGGTGGTCCTGCAGCGTGGCCAGCACCAGTGACTTCTCGCTCAGGCCGCCCAGGACGGGGATGACGAACTCGGCGCCCCCCTGGGAGACGGTGGCGATGCCGCTTCGTTCGGTGAGCATGAGGCGACCCTTGGTGCGCAGGGCCACGCCCTCCTTGGCGGCGCTTGCTGCCAGGGCGGTGCCTCCGCCGTCCGCCACGAACTCCCCGGCCGTGCCCTCGGGCGACTGCGTCGATCCCTGCACGCCGACCGTGGCCCCCTTGCTCGACGGCGCCGAACCCTGTACCCCGATGCCCTTGGTGGCGTTGGCCACGCCGCGCACACCGACGGCCCCGTCCTTGCCGGTGGTGCGAGCCTGCAGCGCCGGACCTTTGCTCAATTCGATGGTGGTGGACCGGCTGGCGGTGGCCTTGTCACCGGCCCGCAGGGTCGATCCGTTCTTGGCGCTGCCGGTGGTGGCGATGCCGAAGACACCGAGCAGCCCGACGGCCATCGCCATGCTGCCGCTGCGAAGCAGCTCGCGGCGCGACCGCGGCTCGTCGATCGCGCTGCTGGTCGGCTCGTGCTGCGTGGACGACTTCACCGCATCCTCCTCTGGTCGGGTCGTGGCGTCCGGCGACGACTCCCGGCCACTCCCGACCTCCCGATCGTAGCGCAGCCCACGCTCGATCGACGCCGAGGTCCAACGAGGGTCCCCGGCGTCGACCTTCATCGCCCGCGGCCTACTCGGCGGCGATGTAGCTCACCTGCAGCGAGCCGTCGGCATCGCGCAGCTCAAGGTTGCCGGCCGCATCGACGGACCACGTGGCCGCCTTGACGAGGGCTCCGAGGTACCACTGCGACTGTTCCGCCAGCTCATCGCTGGCACACGCCATCCTGGTGGTGCCGATCATCTCGTCGACGGTGATGCTCTCCCCATCGACCTGGTAGCTGGTGAAGTAGCGGTTGCAGCCGTCGAAACCGGTGAGGTCGCCGTCGGGGCTGAACTCCGCCGTGACCTCCGAGGTCACGGCCGAGGAGACCACGCCGGCTTCGGGCTGCTGGTCGTTGATGCCGCTGGCCACCCACGAGCCCACGATGGTCGCCTCCGGGGCCGGGACGAACTCGAGGATGATGTCCCCGTCGCCATCGAGCAGGGCCATCGAGCCACCGGTCGATTGGTAGGTGGCGACCGCGGCAAGGTTGGCGAAGTACGCCTGCTCGACCTCCATGAGGGGAGGCAGGCACGCCATCATGGTGGAGCCGATGTCAGCGAACGAGAGCTCGAAGCCAGCGAGCTGGTAGCTGCTGAAGTAGCTGTTGCAGCCTCCCTGGCCGCCCGCCTGGCCGTTCTCCATGAGCAGGCTGACGAACGCACCATCGGGCAGCTGGGCCAACGCGCCATCGATGGCTTGGCTGGTGAGCACCCAGGTGATGCCTTCGACCAGGTCGACGGGCATGGGCTCTGGCTCAGGCTCGCTGGCGGCGAGGGCGCCGGCGCTAAGGCCGGCGGTGAGTGCCATGGCGGCGATGGTCGCGATCACACGGCGAGACTCGATCATCCGGGGGGACCTCCGTAGATGGTGCCTGCGGCCCCGGCGGGCAGACGCAAGCGAGACGTTGAAGCACCGACCAGACGTAGTCTAGGGCGCGGAGGTTCCCCGGGGCCCTCGCTGGAAGCGCGTGCTGGGTTGGTCCTCGTCGGTGCCAAGGAAGCGATCCACGAAGCGATAGCGCCAGAAGATCCACACCAGCACCGCCCACGTCACCACGCCCAGGAAGACGATGGCGGCGTCGCGCAGGCTCAGCAGCGACAGGTTGAAGAAGTCTCGCAGGGGCGGGATCAGCATCACCAGTGCGTAGGAGATGCCCAGGATGATGGCCAGGTAGGTGGGGCGGCGGTCGGGCGAGATGGGGTCGATGACGGCGAGGAGTCGAGTGGGTGGCTCCACGAACAGCACCACCATCACGCCCACGTAGATCAGGAAGGTGGTGACCGATGTCTTGGCGGCCGCATCCACCTCCTGTGCGGTCACCAGGCCGGCCTGCGACTCCGTCTGGCCGAGCAGGAAGATGCCGGTGACCACCAGCAGCCCGACGACCGAGGCCAGGCCGGCGGCGGGGACGACGAAGCGTGCCAGCGCCTGCTGCAGCGTCTCGCGCGGCACCGGTCCCGGCCGGGACCAGGCCGCCAGCAGCGCCGTGGGGATGCCCACCGTGAACAGCGTGATGGCTGACGCGTTGCGCAGGTCGACAGGGAAGAACCCGCTGGTCATCAGCACCAGGATGAGCATGCCCAGGGTCAGGATGCGGGTGAGGAACACGCGCAGGATGTCCTGCATGCCATTGAGGATGCGTTGGCCCTCACCGATGGCCGAGGCCAGCGCCGAGAAGGCGTCCTCGATGAGGATGAGGTCAGCCACCCCTCGGGCGGCCTGCGTGCCACTGCCCATGGCGATGGCGAGGTTGGAGCGCTTGAGCGAGAGGACATCGTTGACACCGTCGCCGGTCATGGCCACGTAGTGCCCCTGATCGCGAAGCGCTCCCACCAGGCGCTCCTTCATCTCCGGGGTGATGCGACCGAAGACCGTGGTCTGGTCGACGGCGGCCTGGAAGTGCGGCTCGTCCATGGCCTCCAGCTCAGCGCCTGAGACCACGCCACCGCTGACGTCCAGTCCGGCCTGCCGCGCCAGCGTGGCCACGGCCTCGGGATCATCGCCCGAGATGACCCGCACATCGACCCCCATCTCGCGGAAGCGGGCCAGCGTCTCCGCGGCTTCGGGTCGCAGCAGGTCACGCAGCACGACGATGGCATAAGGCCGGGAATCCTTCGGCAGGGTCGAGTCGTCGCCCTCGTCGCTGAGCACGCTGGATGGGCTGTACGCCGCCAGGAGCACGCGCATGCCCTGCGAGGTGTGGTGACCCACCAGCACGGAGATGTTGCGCCACTCGGCCTCGCTGATGTCGAGGTACGGTCGCAGGAACGACGGCGCGCCCATGCTGTACGTGCCGCCGGCTGGATGGCCAGGCGAGTCGCCGGCTGGCACCGCCACCGCGCTCCACTTGCGCTTGGACGAGAACGGCACCTCCTCGAGGGGCTCGCGCGGCGTGGCGTGGGCAGCCTCGAGGATGGCCTCGCTGGTCTTGTTCCGCGCGCGGCCGCTGGCGACCATCAGCCCCACGGCGGCGCGAGCGCTGGCCTCATCGCCCTCCAGCGGAACCACCTGCTCAAGCTCGAGCTGATTGGCCGTGAGGGTGCCGGTCTTGTCGACGCAAAGGGTGTCCACGTGGCTCAACGACTCCACGGCGTTGGCCTGCTGCACCAGGGCGCCGACACGGGACATGCGCACCGCGGCCAGGGCGTAGGCGATGGCGATGGAGACGAAGAGCCCATTGGGTACCAGCCCGACGAGCACGGTGGCCTCGATGATGGCCTCGTCGAGCGGGGCGTCGGCGACCACGTTCTTGACCACCAGCAGGAGCTGCAGGTAGAGCACGATGCCGAGGGTCACGCGGATGACGGTCTGGATCTGGCGCTGCAGCGGCGTGAGCGTGCGACGGAAGGTGCGGGCTCCGCGTCGTGATGCGCCCCGCAAGGCTGGCTTCACCCACGGTCTGCGCCACGTAGCGGCCTCGGCCCGAGGTCGGATAGCTGCCCGAGTAGACCTCGTCGCCGACGCGCTTGGGGACCATGTCCGACTCACCCGTCAGCTGCGACTCGTCGACCTCCATGCGGCCCTCGGTGAGCTGCCCGTCCACCACGACCTGGTCGCCCGCTTCCACGGCCACGAGGTCGCCTACCACCAGCTCCTCGGGTCGCACCGTGCGCTCCACGCCGTCGCGGACCACCCGGGCCGTCGGCCGGGTCAGCAGCGAGATCTCGTCCAGCGCCTGCTTGGCGCGGACCTCCTGGTAGATGCCGACCGCGATGTTGGTGCCGATGACCCCGATGGAGACGAAGGCATCGAAGGGTCGGCCCACCACGACGAGTGCGAAGCCGAGCAGGAACAGCACGTTGTTGACGAAGGTGAAGACGTTCTCGCGGACGATGGCGGCGTAGGATCGCGTCGTCGATGGCGGCGCCGTGTTGCCCAGTCCCTGCTGGTGGCGGGCGGCCGCCTCGGCCTCGGTCAGGCCGGTGGCCGGGGTCGGAGCGAGGTCCGCGGAGGCCTCAGACATGGACCGGCGCGCCAGGGACGCGATAGTGCAGCAGCACGTCGCCGTCTGCGTTGGTGTCGCTGCCCACGAGCGCGAGTCCGATGGCGTCATCACGCGACCAGCCGCGGCCGCCGACCGGAGTCGGCGCGTTCTCGCCGCCGAAGAGCAACGGCGCGACGGTGAGTCGCAGCTCGTCGACCAGGCCGGCTTCGAGGAGGGCTGCGGCCAGCGTGCTGCCGCCCTCCACCATCAGCCGTTCGATCCCCAGGCTTCTCAGCGCGAACAGCGCCGCGGGCAGATCGACGCGTTCGTCCCCCAGGACCAGGACGCGAGCGCCCTGCTGCTCCAGCCAGGCGGTCGCCGCCGCTTCCGTGCGCTCGGAGGTACAGACGATGACCTGGCCGCCACCGTCGTGCAGGAAGTGGCTACCCTCGGGTAGCGACCCGTCCTGCCCCGGCTGTCCCACGCGCGAGACCACGGCGACCTTCGTCGGCTGCGCCGCGCGTCCGGCCTCCTCCCGCTGCCGACTCAGTCCGGGATCACGCACGCTCAAGCCGCGGGTCCTCGCGCAGCAGCGTCCGCCCGCCCACCATCACCGCATCCATGTCGGCCCGTAGCTGGTCGACCCGCAGGGTGTCGGCTGCGCCCGAGATGCGCGCGCCGGCTCGCTCGACGGTGTCGATCTTGCCGTCGGCGGTCATGGCCATGTTGAGGAGCACATGTGGTCGTGGACTCACGGCCCGTAATCCTAGCGGGGCCACGGGCGCGCGATCGCCTGCCACGACGCCAGGGATGCCGTGAGGCCCGCCTCCTCGACGGGCCTCACCTCGACCTTCGGCATTCGGCTCAGCGACGAGCCGAGACCGATGGTGCCCGATATGACGTCGCAGCGTCTGCGGTACCAATGGAGGAGCGGGACCGCTGGTCTTGACGGCCGCTCGTGGTGGACCGGATGGGTCGGGTGCGGACCGGACCGGCGAGCGGCAGTACCAGCGTTGCCGCGGGCACCACGGCTCCTCGAGCGGCCGGTGGCAGGATAGGGGGCATGCCGGCATCGCCCGCGTCTCGAGCAGCCATCGCGACCGACCTGCGCCGACTCGGCCTGGCGGCCGGTGCGGTGGTGATGGTGCACGCGTCCCTGCGTGCCGTCGGGCCGGTAGCCGGCGGGGCGGACGGGGTCATCGATGCCATCGAGTCGGTGCTGGGGGCCGATGGGACCATGCTGATGCTGCTGGGTGCCCGTGACGACCACGCCTGGGTCAACCAGCAGCCGGAGGCGGAACGAGTCGCCCTGCTCGCCGCGGCCGAGCCCTTCGATTCCCTCGTGACCCCGGCCGATCCCGCGGTCGGCGTGCTGGCGGAGATCTTTCGCCGGCGGCCCGGGACGCGCGTCAGCGACCATCCCGAGGGACGTTTCGCGGCCGCCGGGCCAGCGGCAGCCGCCCTGGTCGATGACGTCCCGTGGGATGACTACTTCGGCCCGGGCTCCCCGCTCGAGCGGCTCATCGCGCACCGCGGAAAGTTGCTCCGACTGGGCGCTGATCCCGACACCGTGACCGCCCTGCACTACGCCGAGTACCTTGCTGCAGTGGAGCCCAAGCGGCGCGTCCGGCGGCACCGCTCGGTGAAGACGGCGGCGGGCGCCCAGGTCTCGGTCGTCGAGAGCCTGGATGACGAGCACGGCATCGTCGACTACCCCAGCGGCGACTACTTCGCCGACATCCTGCGAGCCTACCTGGCCACGGCTGCCGCCAGCAGCGGGAACGTCGGCGCGGCTCACAGCGAGCTCATCGACGCCGCCGACCTCATCCACTTCGGCGTGCGCTGGATGGACGAGCAGCTGTGCCCCGCGAACACCGGCTCACCGTCTCCTCGCTGCAGGACGACCTCGATGCCGACCTGCGGCTCGCGCGACGCCGGCACAGCCAGCCCGAGATCGCCGCCATCCGGTCGCTCAAGTCGGCCCTCGCCAACGCCGAGGCCGTGCCCGTGCCTGAACGCTCCTTCGAGCTCGTGCAGGGCAGCGCGGACGTGCCTCGGCGACGACTCACTCCCGCTGACATCGCCACCGTCATCGAAGCCGAGATCGCGGAGCGCCAACGGGCCATCGAGGTGTACCGGACCGCAGGCGCCGACACGACCGCGCTCGAGCTGGAGCTGGCGTCGCTCCAGCGGTACCAGCGACCGCGATGAGCCCATCGCCGCTGCGACCAGGCACCGGCGGCGACCTCGACCGCTTTCTCGGATCGCTGGCGGGCCGGGATCCCCGGCAGGGAAGGCTGGAACGGCTGCTGAAGGCGCTGATACGGCTGGGCTGCTGGCTCGCCGACTGGCGGCTCGAGGTGGAGGGCATGGATGCGCTGCCACGCCGTCCGGGCGGACGGCCGGCCGCGGGCTGCATCGTGGTGCCGGCCCCGCATCGCGCCTGGCTGGAGCCGTTCCTGCTGTCGTTGGCTTGGCCCAGCGGTGCCGCACGGCTCGTGTGGCTGGCCGACGGCCCGACCGTCTCACGCTCGTGGTGGCGCCGGCGGCTCCTGCCTCGGGTCGGCATCATCCCCATCACTGGCGCTCTCGGAGGCCCACGGGCCTATGCCGAGCTGGCCGCACAAGCGCTCCACGCCGGCGCTGCCGTGGTCGTCTTCCCCGAGGTAGGCCCGCCCTCCGAGCCACATCGCACCCGCCCCATCTCGCCGGGCTTCGCCTACCTGGCTCGACGAGCGGGGGCTCCCGTCATCCCCGTCGTGATCGGCGGCACGCACCACATCGTGCGCGGCTCCCACTTCAGCCTTCAGGTGCTGCCTGCCCTCGACGGCGGGATAGCCGAGCGTGACCCGTTCAGGCCGCGGGTTCGCGAGGAAGCGCACGAGCTGGCCGGGCGCTACGGGGAGGCGGTCAATGCGCGGCTGCCGGCGCACACGGCGCGTGCCGACCGCCTGGCACCAACGCAGGAACGCTGGACCTGGCTGTCGCGCCTGTTCAGCTGACCGCGGATGGGATCGAGCGCTACAGGGCGAGGGCTTCCTTGATGGCAGCATCCAGCTTCTCGGCGGTGGGGACACCGACGAGCGGAACGACCTTGTGGATGCCCTCGAACTCCACCCAATCGAGCTCCATGCCCGGGGCCGTGAGCACGATGGGGATCTCCGGGTGCATCTCGCGCAGCCCTTCGATGAGGGTGCGACCACCGCTGGACTCGGTGGTGGACCAGACGTCGTAGACCAGCACGTCAGCGGCGTGGACTTCGGGACAGTGCTCACCCCGCAGCACGGGGCAGGGCGACCCTGCCGGGCCAGCACACTCGACCGGCTCATATCCGAGCCGGCGCAGCGACTCGACTTCCTGGTCGGCCAGGTCGATGTCGTGGTGGACGACGAGAACGCGCGTCATGGTGGTCATCCTCGATTCCGCGGCCCAGGGGCGGGTCGATGGTGTCAGTATGCGCGGCCGACGCGAGCCTGTACGCGCACCCCGGCCGCGCACCGCTGCGAGCGTCTGCACGCCACCGGTGGCACACCGCTGCCAGTATTCGCGCGCCCCGGTGGCGCACCGAGGTGGTGCCGAAGGTGGGATTCGAACCCACACGAGGTTGCCCTCAAAGGTTTTTGAGACCTCCGCGTCTGCCATTCCGCCACTTCGGCTCGGAACGACGATATCTAGGCCTGCCGGCGACGTTCGGTCGGGAGGGCCGCTGGGCCGCCCCGGCCGCGGTGTAGACTCGGCTCGGCCATCCACCCAGGGCTCCGGGAGGGAGTCGTCGTGAACCACCGGAACCACGCCCGATATGCGGCCGCATGCCGTCGCCCAGGGGACGACTGAGTGCCGGCCATCCGACCTCCGCGGCTGCCCGTGCGTCCCGTGCGCCGCGGCCCGTCCACCGCGCTGCCGCCTGACGAGGTCATGCCCGAGCCGGCCATCATCGAGGCCAACGGTATCCGCTGGGTCCACATCCCCAAGCCGCGCCACTACGCGCAGGAGTGGCTGCAGCGGCACTTCGAGTTCCATCCCCTCGACTACGAGGACATCTACTCGCGCAACCAGCGTCCCAAGGTCGACCGCTATGACGACTACCTCTTCGTCGTGCTGCAGTTCCCGCGCTTCGATCGCGATCGCGAGCGGCTCAACGTCGTCGAGCTGGACCTGTTCGTCGGGCCCGACTACGTCATCACCCTGCCCAACGCCGACCTGGAGCCGATCGACTCGCTGTTCGCACGCTGCCGTGAGAGCGAAGAGGTGCGCGAGGGCTACTTCGAGAAGGGTGCCGCCTTCCTGCTCTACAAGCTCGTGGACCACGCCGTCGATGCCTCCTTCCCGATGCTGCGCAAGATGGGCCAGAAGCTCGAGCGGATCGAGGACGACATCTTCGAGGGCAAGTCGGACGAGATCGTGCGTGACATCTCCAACGCCAAGCAGGAGATCATCACCTTCCGTCGCATCGTGCGGCCGCAGCGCGTGGCCTTCCGCGACCTGGAACGGGCGATGGACGTGGCTACGCCCGAGGAGCTGGACGTCTACTTCGACGACGTCATCGACGCGTCCGAGCGGATCTGGGACACGCTGGAGAACTACAAGGAGGTCGTGGAGGGCCTCGGAGACTCCAACGAGTCGATCATCAGCCACCGCACCAACGACACCCTGCGCGTGCTGACCTCCATCTCGGTCATCGTCCTGCCGCTGACGTTGCTGGCCAGCCTCTTCGGCATGAACGTGGCGTTCCCGGGGGAGGGCACGGTCGTCGCCTTCTGGTTCATCATGCTGGCCATGACCGCACGTCCTGGTGGGCATGGTCGTCGTCTTCCGGGGCCGGCGCTGGCTCTGAGGCAGCCCGTGGACCGGACCCCGCTGAACGCACGTGACCAGGCGCTCGTCGAGCGGGCGAGAGCCGGGGACCTGGCCGCCTTCAACCAGCTGGTCGAGCTGTACCAGGACTACCTCTTCGCCATGACGGTGCGCGTGCTGCGCCAGCGCGAGATCGCCGAGGACGCGGTGCAGGAGGCGTTCTTCAGCGCCTACCGCAACCTCGACCGCTTCAGCGGCAGCTCCTTCCGCGCGTGGCTGACCCGCATCGCCATCAACGCCGCGCGCGACATCCTGCGCAAGCAGAAACGTCGACCCAGCGAGCCGTATCCCGAGTGGGAGGACGACACCTGGCAGCCACCGGCGCCGGCATCCGAAGGCCCGGAACAGGTCTCCCTGGTCGGCCAGCAGCGCTCTGCCATGGCGCGAGCGATGGCCGCCATCACCGATGACCAGCGGACCGCCATCATCCTCTACGACGTGCAGGGCTACGACTACGGCGAGATCGCCGTCGATGACCGGCGTGAGCGTGGGCACCGTCAAGTCGCGCATCCACCGCGGGCGCCTGTCGCTACGCGAGCTGCTGGGTCCGGACATGGAACTGTTCCGTGGCTAGGGGCGTCGAATGAGGGACATGCCGCGCCCTCGTTCCCCGCTACCGCCGCCTGACCATGCTCGTCACGATCCATCGCTGGTGGCGCAGCTCGCCGCCCGCGATCGCCTCGGCGCAGATCAGCAGCGCGAGGCGCAGCGCCTGGTTTCGACTTGCCCTGCCTGTGCCGAGCTGGCCGCCGACCTGCGGACACTGGCCGCCGCGGTGCGCCTGGAGCCGACGCCGCCGCGCCGCCGCGACTTCCGCCTCGACGCTGACCAGGCCGAGCGCCTTCGCGGCAATCTCGTCGACCGCTTCCTGCGCCGGCTGTCCCTGCCGAAGTCGCGGGCGTTCGGTCCGGCCGCCGCCGGCGCGCTCTCGCTCGGGCTCGTGTTCGTGGTCGCGGGCTATGCCTGGCCGGGCGAGGATGGCGTGATCCTGTCGTCAGAGCCTGTGCCCCCGGCCGCCGTCGAGTTCCAGCTGGCCAGCCCTTCACTGGAGCAAGCCTTCGAGTCGCAGGCCCTCCGCGCGGATGCATCGCCGGATGGGCTCGCCCCGTTGGGTGCGGCCCACAAGAACGCGGACACATCGGCCGAGGAGCGCGACGATGCCGCACTGCCACGGGGCATGGACATCCGCCCGAGCGCGCAGATAGCGCCGCCGGGGACACAGCCGCCGCGGACACCGTCGCCGAGCCGTCCGACGCCGCCGAGCTCTTCTTCAGCGTAGAGGCCGCCGCGTCGGTCGCGCCGACTGAAGCGGAGACGGGCAGCGTCAACGACGTGGCCGGCGCGACGTCCCCGTCAGCCACCGATGACCGTCCGCCGATGGTCGCCTGGCTCACGGCCATCGGCTTCGCCCTCGCCATCATCGGCGGGCTCCTGTCCGTGCTGGCCTGGCTCACGCGCCGGGCGTCTGATCCGCTGCTGCGATAGGGGACCGGGCGCGGGCTACACTCGGGCGCGTGGAACGCCTCATGCTGCTCGATGCGCACAGCCTCATCTACCGGGCCTGGTTCGCGCTGTTCGAGACGCCCCTGACCACGAGCAAGGGGCAGCTGGTCAACGCTGCCTTCGGCTTCTGGTCGATCGTGCTGCGCGGCTTTGCCGACATGCAGCCGGAGCACGTGGTGTGCTGCTTCGACGTGGGTCGCTCCTTCCGGGCCGACCGCTACGAGGGCTACAAGGCCACCCGCCGTCCCACGCCCGACGATCTGCGGGACCAGTTCCCCATCGTGCGCGAGACGTTGGCCGCCTTCGGCATCCCCATCTACGAGATGCAGGGCTACGAGGCCGACGACCTGATCGGCTCGCTCTCCCGCCAGGCGGAGTCGGCCGGTCTCGAGACCCTCATCGTCTCGGGCGACCTCGACATGCTGCAGCTGGTCAGCGAGCACACCCGGCTGATGACGACGCGCATGGGCGTGCAGTCGACGGTCATCTACGATCCCGCCCGTATCCGCGAGCGGTATGGCTTGGCGGCGGACCAGATGATCGACTTCAAGGCCCTGAAGGGCGACGCCACCGACAACATCCCGGGCATCCCCGGGGTCGGCGACAAGACCGCCGCCAGGCTGCTGGTCGCCTTCGGCTCGCTCGACGAGGTCTTCGACCGCATCGCCGAGGTCACGCCCGACAAGCTGCGACAGAAGCTCCTCGACAACCGCGATGACGTGATGCTCTGGCGCGAGCTCGTCACCATCGACCGACAGGCGCCCATCGAGCTCGACCTGGAGCACGCGCGGCTGGCGGACTACGATCGCTCGGAGGTCATCCGGCTCTTTCGCGAGTACGAGTTCCGCTCTCTGCTCGAGCGCCTGCCCGGGGTCGAGGGCGAGGACGCGCCGGCCCCGGGCGATGTGCTCAGGGAGGCCGACCGGAGTGGGCCGGTGCGCGCGGCACAGGTCGCCGGCCGAGCCGCCAGGCCGACCGCGGCGTCGGCCGGGGCCGGCAGTGGCTTGCAGCTGACGCTCGACTTCGGGGCGGTGGCCTTGTCGAATGCCGGGTCGGCGGCCGTCACCGCGGGGTACGACGGCCCGTCCACCATCGCCGGGCTCGATGCGGTGTCCCGCTTGCGGGCGTTCCTGGCCGAACCCGCGGTCGTGTCGCCATTCAGTCGCACCGCCGAGGTGTCCGGCTGGCTGGCGTCTCAGCCGGAGCTGACGGTCGGTGCCGTCTTCGACGATGACCGGCCACGCCGTGGCAACCTGCTGGCGCTGGCCGTGGCCGGCGCCGACGGTCGTGTCGTCGTCGCCGCTGAGGATGCTGCCGCGTTCGCGCAGCAGCTGTTCGCGGCCCAACGGCCGCTGGTCGGTCACGAGATCAAGCCACTCCTGGTGTGGGAGCTGGCCCGCCGCGATCCGACCGGCAGCGCGTCGCTGAGCGCCTCGGCTCGGGAGCCTGCCGCCGCTCGCCTTCGACACCCAGATCGCGGCCTACATCCTCAACGCCGCCCTGCGCAGCCAGTCGCTGGCCGACGTCTGCTCCGAGCGCCTGGACATCGCACTCCCGGGAGCAGGTGAGCTGGACGTCGGCGCCAGTGCCGCGGTGCAGGCCGTGGCGGCCGCGGCGGCGCGCGAAGCGCTGGACGCGGCCTTCGGGGAACAGCCCGAGCTGCGCCGCATCCTCGACGAGCTGGAGCTGCCGCTGGTGCCGGTGCTGGCGGACCTGGAGGCCACCGGCGTCGCCCTCGACCGCGGCTCGCTCGATGAGCTGGCTGCGACCTTCGGCGACGTCATCAGCCGGCTGCAGGAGGACATCTACGCGGCCATCGGCCATGAGTTCAACCTGGGCAGCCCCAAGCAGCTCGAGCAGGTGTTGTTCTACGAGCTGGACCTGCCCCGGGGCAAGCGCACCAAGACCGGCTACTCCACCGACGCGGCCGTGCTCGAGAGCCTGCGCGAGGCCCATCCGATGGTGCCCATGCTGCTCGACTGGCGCATCTACACCAAGCTCAAGTCCACCTACGTGGACGCGCTGCCGCTGCTCATCGACCGAAGCACCGGACGGCTGCACACGACATTCCAGCAAGCCGTCGCCTCCACCGGCCGGCTCTCATCGGCCGACCCCAACCTGCAGAACATCCCCATCCGCAGTGAGCTCGGCCGCAAGATCCGCAGCGCCTTCGTGGCCGGCGACGAGGGCCTGCTCCTGCTGGCCGCCGACTACAGCCAGATCGAGCTACGTGTGCTGGCCCACGTGTCGGGTGACGAGCACCTGAAAGAGGCCTTCGCGCGCCATGCCGACATCCACCGCGAGACCGCCGCGCGAGTGCTCAAGAAGGATGCCTCAGCCGTCACCGCCGACGAGCGCTCCAAGGCCAAGATGGTCAACTTCGGCCTCGCCTACGGCATGAGCGACTACGGCCTGGCGACGAGGGCGGGCATCCCGCGGGAAGAGGCGCGCGAGTTCATCGAGTCCTACTTCAGTGCCTACAACGGCATCTCTCGCTACATGTACCACATCAAGGAGATCGCGCAGGAGCAGGGCTACGTCGAGACGCTGCTGGGCCGTCGGCGCTGGATCCCCGAGCTCTCGGCACGCAACACCCAGCTGCGCCAGGCCGGTGAGCGCATGGCCATCAACATGCCCATCCAGGGCACGGCGGCGGACATCATGAAGATCGCGCTCATCCGGCTCCACGAGCGACTTCACGCCGAGCACTCGACAGCGCGCATGCTGCTGTCGGTGCACGACGAGGTCCTGCTGGAGGTCCCGCGTGACGAGGTCGCCACGCTCGCGCCGGTCGTACGCGAGGTGATGGAGGGCGCTCTCAAGCTCGACGTCCCGCTCGATGTCGACATCAAGGTCGGCGACGACTGGGAGTCGATGACGCTGCTCCCGGCTCACGCATCCTGACGCTCAGTCACGACACCGGCGAGCGCTACCTCTCGGCGGAGGCGCTCTCCGTCTGGCACGGCGGGACCATCAGGGCGCGAGGTCCAGGCACATCACCCAGGCCTGGAGCTGGCCATCGCGCGAGGTGTCGTTGATCGCCCCCACCCTGTAGGCAGACGGGAGGGGCAGCGGATCGGACGAGTCCGTCGGTCGCCGACTCTGCGGGGTCGTCGGGTCTCGCTTCGTAGAGGTCCAGGGTCCCGGGCTCGCCGAGCGTCGAGAAGCCCCCTCCGGTCGCGAGGTCGCCCTCGTCGCAGGCGGCGAAGACGCTGCCATCGGACCCTGCCGGGATGGTGAGGAGGATCGATGAGCGGACGTAGCCGCCGATGACGCCGGATTCGCCCTGTGCCCCGCTCGGTCCGCGGATCCCCTGCGGACCCGCCGGCCCTTCCGCTCCCCGTGGTCCCGCCGGCCCTCCGGTCCCCGTGGTCCTGCCTGGCCTCGTGGTCCCTGTGGTCCTGCCGGGCCTCGTGGCCCCTGCGGTCCCGCCGGTCCCCGTGGTCCCACTGGGCCTGGCGGCCCCTCGTCTTGCGCGAGGGTCACCGGGTTGGATGCCAAGACGAGCGCAAGCGACAAGGAGAGTCGCGATCATGGGCCGGCCAAGCCGGCGCGGCGCGTTTCCCACGGGGCACCTCACTGTTCCCGCCGACGAGGCGCACGAATCATGCGGCGGTCTCGGTCGTGGCAGGCTGAACCGGCTGGTGCGCCCGGCAACCATGGCATGCTGGTGGTGGTACGGTCAATCGCGGTGTCCAAGCATGCGCTGTGCGGGTGCCGTCGGTCGCTGTCACACTTCGGTGTGTCGACATCGAGTCGAGCGGCTCGCTGAGCACCCGGTCGACCGCCTGCGCTGGTCCTGGTCAGGGTTCGTCGGTGCCTGCATCCCGCCGTCGGTGCCCGCAGCGGGGGAAGCAAGCGAGGAGGGCTCGTCCCATGCGCCGCGTCTCATCGATCGCCCTCGTGGCGATCCTCACCTTGAGCCTTGTCGCTCCTGGCGGGCATGCCGCAGGACGCTCCAGTCCAGGCTGCCGTGCCCGGCACCATCATCGTCGACGAGCTGTCCGTGGGCTTCACGCCCAAGGGCTTCGGCTGGCGCGACGGTGCCCCCGGCTACGACGGCCACCACTTCTGGGGGCGTACAGCACGCAAGTCCCGCCTCGTCGGCATCTGGAGTACGACACTGGCTCCGGGAGCCTATCGCGTCCTCGCCAGGATCCCGGGCAAGCACGCGAGCACCCGCAAGGCCGTGTACAAGGTCAAGTCCGTGAACGGCTGGAAGATCCGCGCGCGCAACCAAGCGCAAGAACCGGGGCGGCTGGCTAGGGCTGGGACGACACACCTTCGGCGCGCGAGCTGAGGTCCGTCTCAGCGACAAGACAGGCGAACCGAGTGGCAAGCGCATGGTCGCCTTCGATGCCATCAAGCTCATCCCTCTGGCGACGCCCGAGCCGACACCCTGCCGACGCCGACGCCGACACCCCAGCCGACAGCTCCAGCCGACGCCCACCCGCCGACACCCCAGCCGACACCTCGCCGACGCCTCGCCACGCCGACGCCCTCGCCGTCGCCCTCGCCCTCGCCGACGCCGACGCCCTACGCCCTCGCCGTCGCCCTCGCCCGAGCCGACGCCCTCGCCCTCGCCCAGCCCCTCACCCGAGCCCTAGAGCTGCTTCGTCCAGCTACCAGCCACAGTGTTCCTGGACGAGCGGTACGACTTCCTCGATCCCGGTGATGTCGAAGCGGACACTCGATCGGATTCGGTGTCCGCAGCCATCGTCTCGAGGGCCAGCCTGGTCGTCCCGTACAGAGACGCTGCGAAATCCGCAGCCATCCTCCTCATGGAGGATCGTGGCAGTCTCGTCGCTGTCGATCGCCCACTGCATGTCAGCGATCGCACCGCCATCCACGCGGACGTCTACCTCATGGGCACTCGTGGCGTCGCCCAGGTACTGGTTCCATTGGACAGACAAGAAGTCGTCGCCTTTGGCGCAGCCGATGGACAGCTCTCCCTCTTGGGTGCCTTGGCCGTCGAGCACCGCCAGCGCCATCGGTTCGTCTGTCATGGGGTCGTCCTGGTACGTCGCGATGACCCAGGCTCCCCACCCAGCCCTCAACGTACCCACGTCACCATCCAGGGTCGGCGCTTGGTCGATCGCGCCCTGATCGCCCTGTCCCTGGAGGACGAGCATGATCCCGGCGACGCCCACGATCCCAGCGAGCAGCAGGGCGACGACGACGAAGAGTGCTCGATACGACCTGGACTGCGGTCGCATCCGTCGAGGGTGGCGGCGCGATCCACAAGGCGGGACCTGGCGGCAAGGCGGGACCTGGCGGCAAGCCGGGACCTGGCGGCAGCGCGGGACCTGGCCCCAGCGCGGGACCTGGCGGCCAATCGAGTGACCGGACTGGTGGGGCAGTCCTGACGGAGGCGGTTCGACCACACGCTCGGCAACGCAGGACAGCGGCGGGGTTCGCCGTCCTGCATCTCGGGCACTCCCAGGATAGGCCCGTCGGTGTCTCTCCAGCCATCGGTTCCTCGTGACTTGAGCGTCGCAAACCGTCAGTCCTTGAGGCTACCAGCCGGCCGGCGGAAGCGGGTCCGCGACCGTGCGCGGAGACCCGTGATGGCACACTTCATCCCATGCCTGAGCTGCCCGAGGTCGAGACCATGGCGCGCGACCTGGCGCCGCTGCTCGAGGGCGCCCGTATCGATGATGCCTGGTGGGACTGGCCGCGCGTCATCCGTCATCCCGAGCCGGACGCGTTCGGGCACGCCATCCGCGGACGCCGCGTCCTGCGCGTGGGGCGGCGCGCCAAGTGGCTGCTGCTGGACCTCTCGGGCGACACCGTGCTCGCCATCCAGGTGATGATGACCGGCCAGCTGTTCGTGCTGCCGGCGGGAAGCACGCATGACCAGCACGTGCATCTGCGACTGACGCTCGACCCCGGGCCGGTCGCCGGCGGCAGACGCGAGGCCGGGCCGCGCTGGCTGCTGCTGCGGGATGTCCGCAAGTTCGCACGCGTCGGGCTGTATGAGCGAGCGCCCGACGGCACCATCCTGGGGGCCACGGCCGGTGAGCTGCATGGGAGCCTTCGGTCCCGAACCGCTCGAGGCCACGTTCACGCTGCCTGCCTTCCGCCGCCGGCTGCGCGCCCGGCACGGCCGACTCAAATCGATGCTCATGGACCAGTCCTTCATCGCCGGGGTGGGCAACATCTATGCCGACGAGGCGCTATGGCGCGCCCGGCTGCATCCACTGAGGAACGGGGGCAGGCTCAACGCGCGCCAGGAGGCCCGGCTCTACCTGGCCATCCGGAGCGTGCTGGCCGAGGCCGTCGAACGACGTGGATCGTCGGTCGACGCCTACACCGCGCCCGAGGGTGACGGCGAGATGCAGGAGCACCTCGATGTCTACCAGCGCACCGGGCAACCCTGCCGGCGCTGCGGCCGGGCCATCCGACGGCTGGTCCTCAGCCAGCGCGGCACGCACTTCTGCTCCTGGTGCCAGCGTCTGCCGGCGACCGATCGTACGGCCACCAACGCGCGGTTGGCGGCCAGCGCCAGCCGCTCCGCCAGGCGCGGCCGCAACTGGTCGGAGCTGGGCGGACCCGATCCGGCCGCGTGAGGGCACACTAGGGGCATGTCCATCCTGCGCCTCGACGGCGTGCGCCGCGAGATCGGCGACTTCGTCATCCTCGATTCGGTGAGCGCCGCGCTCGCGCGCGGCGAGCGGGTCGGCCTGGTGGGCGGCAACGGTGCTGGCAAGACCACCCTGCTGGAGATCATCGCTGGCCGCGAGGAAGCCGATGCCGGCCACGTGCACCTTGCCAAGTCGGTGCGCATCGGCATGCTGACGCAGGAGGCCAATCTCGACCACCGCTTCATCACCGCCCCGACGGTCCGTGACGCGGTGCGCAGCGGCGCCACCCATGTCGAGCGCATGGAGCGGCAGCTGGCCGAGCTGGAGGCGCGAGGTGCCGAGGCGGTGCAGTCGTCCGAGTACGCCGCCTTGCGCGACCGCTTCGAGGCCGTCGACGGCTACCACCTCGACCAACGGGTGCAGGAATCACTGGCCGGCCTGGGTGTCCCGCGCAGCCTCTGGGATCACCCGCCCTCCGAGCTCTCGGGAGGGGAGCAGACACGCGTCGCCCTGGCGCGCTTGCTCACCGCCGACCCGGAGCTGCTGATGCTCGACGAGCCCACCAACCACCTCGACATCGCAGCCCTGGAGTGGCTCGAGGTGACGCTGGTCCGCCGGGCCGGCGCATTGCTGCTGGCCTCGCATGACCGCGCCTTCCTTGACAACGTGGTCGAGCGCGTGTGGGAGCTTCGCGACCGCCGCCTGGCAGCATTCAAGGGGGCCTACTCGGCGTATCTCCTCCAGCGCGAGGCTGCCGATGCCCGGGCGCGCAGCGTGGCCGACACCACCGGGGCGGCCATCGAGCGTGAGCAGGAGCTGGTACAGCGCTACCGCAGCCAGCGTAAACACGTGAAGATGCACGAGCACGAACGGCGGCTTGAAGAGCTGCGGCGCGGTCGCCCGGAGGTGCCGAAGGCGTCCAGTCGGCTGAGACTGCCCGGCGGGGGCCTGATCGGCAGCTCCGCGGTCCGCTCGGCGGAGGTGGTGGTCTCGCTGGAGGGCGTGCTGTGCGGATACCGGGCCGCGGAGGCGGCTTCGGCGGTGCCGGTCACGCGCGTGGGACGGCTGGAGGTCCGGCGCGGCGAGCGCATCGGACTGGTTGGTCCCAACGGTGCCGGCAAGTCGACCCTGCTGCGCACGATGGCCGGTCAGCTGCCGGCGCTCGAGGGTTTCGTGCGCATCGGCAGGAACGTCATGCCCGGCTACCTCTCGCAGCTGCGCGATCGTCCGCTCGGCGGTGCCAACGTGCTCGACGCGCTCACCGCCGCCGCCGCCGTCACGCCGGGACAGGCGCGTTCGTACCTGGCTCGGTTCCTCTTCCGTGGTGACGAGGTGCTGAAGCCGGTCAGCGAGCTGTCCGGCGGCGAGCGCTCCCGCCTTGAGTTGGCGCTGCTGGGTGTCGGCGCGACCAACCTGTTGCTTCTCGACGAACCGACCAACCACCTCGACATCGCCGCACGCGAGGCGCTGGAGACATTCCTGCGTGAGTCGCCATCGACGCTTGTCATCGTGTCGCACGATCGCCGGCTCCTGGAATCGACCTGCCAGCGACTGTGGGTGGTGGAACCGACGCCGGGAGCTCCGGCCGCTGTGGCGAACTACGACGGCGGCTATCGCGATTGGCGAGCTGCCGTGGCTGATGGCTGGACCGTCGCGGCTGCCCTCGCTCGTCGGCCGGGGGCGTCGGCCGGATCGTCGCCGTCCGAGCGCACTGCTGCCAGGCTGGCGCAGGCCTCCCGCGCCGCGGCGACGACGACGGCAAGCTCACAGGACCACAGCGGGAATGGTGTGGCCCCGCTGTCGAAGGACAACTATCGACGCGAGCGGCAGCGGATCGAGGCCGACCTGGCCCGCCTGGGTTCGCGCAAGGGCGAGCTCGAGGCCGGCCTGGAGGACCCGTCAGTGCAGGCCAACTTCGTGGAGCTGCGGCGGCTCGGCAGTGAGCTGGCCGACGTGGACAGCGCGCTCAGCCAGGCCGAGGATGCATGGCTGACGCTGGAGGAACGGGCACCGCGATGAACGAGAACCGCACCGCCACGGGGGCTCGGTCCGCGCCTGCGGGCGATCCCGTCATCATCGGCGTGGTCGGCCCCATCGGCTGCGGCAAGTCCACCGTGGCGAGCATGCTGGGGGACCTCGGCGGCTGTGTCATCGACGCCGATGCGCTGGCCCGAGACGTGACGGCTCCCGGCCAGCCCGCGCTGGCAGCCATCCGCTCACGTTTCGGGGACGGGGTCTTCGAGACCTCCGGGGCCCTCGACCGTGCTGCCCTCGGCACCATCGTGTTCGATGACGCGGCGGCGCTGCGGGACCTGGAGGCCATCGTCCATCCGGGCGTACGTCGCCTCGTCGACGAGCGCCTCGAGCGGGCGCGCCGCGAAGGTGACCCGTTCGTGGTGCTGGAAGCCATCAAATTGGTGGAGGGCGGGCTGGCCGAACGCTGCGACGAGGTCTGGCTCATCGAGTGTGCCCCGCAGGTCCAGCGCGCGCGGCTCGCCGCCCGCGGGATGAGTGCCGCGGACGCGGAGCGTCGCGTGGCCGCGCAGGGGGCGGATCTGGCCGAACGCCTGGCCCATCACGCCAGCCGACGTCTCGACACCGACGGCTCCCGGGAATCCCTCCGCGAGCGCGTCGAGGACGCGCTCGCGGAGGTACTTGCGCCAGTGTGGGCCGGACCCCTGCTGGGTCCGCTGGATCGGAGCTAGGGTTCGATCACCGCCGGTGCGGGGCTCTGCAGCTCGCTGTCGATGGGGATCTCGACGAGTGCATCCTCGGGCGTGGGGGAGGGTGAGGCGGTCAGGTCGAGGTATGGCTCGGCCGGGAAGGGCGAGGGCAGGGCCGCCGGCTGCGCGTAGTCGAGGCCGTCGATGAGCTCGGGGATGGGGAAGTTGTAGCGGACGAGCAGGCGGTCCTGCGTCTCGCCATACTCGCTGCGATCGACCTCGCGGGTGTCGACCGGGGGGCGCAGCACGAGCGTGAACTGTGCTCCCAGGCTCTGCGCCAGGGCGACCTCTTCGGCAGCCTGCAGGTCCATGCGCAGGATGTAGGTGTCGGCGCTATCCTCCGGCCGCCCGATGACCGGGACGTCCATCCACATGGGCTTGGTGGAGGAGCCACTGACGTAGCTGATGGGGTCACCGGTCTCGGGGTCGAGGGCTGGCAGGCCGGTCTCCGGGTCGAGCGGCACGCTGACGTCGAAGGGCAGCGTGCCGATGACGTCGATGCGCTGCCCCTCCGCGATGAGGCCGCCGACGGCTCGCTCGGCGGGGACGATCAGGCTGACCGCGCGCAGGACGGGGGAGTCGGGCGCGACCGTCTCGTTGGCTTCCAGGATGTCCACCTGGCCCATGCCGAGGGCCGAGACGAGCATGTTCGGGGTGATCGGCTGGTTGGGCACGATGGCGATGGCGGCGACCTTCGAGACGACGTCGTCGACACTCTTGAAGGCCGTCTCGTTGGAGGCGTCGCGGGGCACGGTCAGCAGCGTGACCTGTTGGGGGTCGATGATCGCGCGGGCTTGGATCAGCGACGCGGCGACCACGATGTCATGCGTCGGGATGGTCGCGGCGGGCTCGTCGGTGCCCTGGCTGCTGAGCATGAACGCCGCCGCGCCGGCACCCAGCGCCAGCAGCACTCCGATGACAAGCACCAACGTCCGGCGTCGGCTGTTGTCCTTGAACTCCATCTCCATGGTGGCAGGCTCCTGTGCGCAAGTCGCGGGTCACGGGGACAGGTGGCGCGGACGCGCTCCGCCCTGACCGTGCAGCGCCCAGCATCCGTGGACATGCGCGACCCCGCCATGGACCCATCGGGTAGCAGCCGATAGGACTCATTTCTGCCCCGCATCGACGCAGACCGCACCGAGCCACCGTGTGCCACGGGCCTGCACATCCAGGGCCGGCTGGAGCGGCACGAACGGACGTTCGATTTGGTGCCCGCTGGGCTATCATCGGAAGATGGCTGACTTCGAGCTGGAAGCCCCCTTCCGACCCACCGGCGATCAGCCGCAGGCCATCGAGCAGCTGGTGGCTGGCCTGCGGGCAGGCAAGCGGCACCAGGTCCTGCTGGGCGCGACAGGCACGGGCAAGACGTTCACCATCAGCCAGGTCATCGCCGAGGTGAACAAGCCCACGCTGGTGCTGGCGCACAACAAGACACTGGCGGCGCAGCTCTACAGCGAGTTCCGTGACTTCTTCCCGGGCAACGCCGTGGAGTACTTCGTCAGCTACTTCGATTACTACCAGCCCGAGGCCTACCTGCCGCGCAGCGACACCTACATCGAGAAGGACTCCAGCCGTAACGACGAGATCGACAAGCTGCGACACGCGGCCACGCGGGCCCTGTTCGAGCGCCGCGACGTCATCATCGTCGCCAGCGTTTCCTGCATCTACGGCCTGGGAGCACCCGTGGACTACGGTGCCACGGTGCTGCGCTTGCGCAAGGGTGGCAGGTACCGGCGCGACGGCGTGCTGCGGCAGCTGGTGGACCTGCAGTACTCGCGCAACGACCAGGCCTTGAGCCGGGCCAAGTTCCGCGTCCGTGGCGACACGCTCGAGCTCCAGCCGGCCTACGACGACTTCATCGCCAGGGTCGAGTTCTTCGGTGATGAGGTGGAGCGAGTGACCGAGCTCGATCCTCTCACCGGCGAGGTGCTCGCAGAGCGTAACGAGCTCAACGTCTACCCCGCCTCGCACTACGTGACACCACAGGAGAAGCTGGTCGCCGCCATCGACGACATCCAGCTGGAGATGGAGACCCGCGTCGCCGAGCTGGAGCTGAGGGGCATGGTGCTGGAGGCCGAGCGGCTCCGCCAGCGCACCACTTTCGACCTCGAGATGATGCGCGAGCTGGGCTTCTGCTCCGGCATCGAGAACTACAGTCGGCACCTTGCTCGTCGCGAGGCCGGCTCCAGGCCGTGGACCCTGCTCGACTATTTCCCGCCCGACTGGCTGCTGGTCATCGACGAGAGCCACATGACCATCCCGCAAGTCAACGGGATGTACAAGAACGACCGCACTCGCAAGGAGGTGCTGGTCGACTTCGGGTTCCGACTACCCTCGGCGCTGGACAACCGCCCGCTGACCTTCGAGGAGTTCGAGGCTCATCTCGACCAGGTGGTGCACATGAGCGCTACCCCCGGACCGTGGGAGCTGCAACGCGCCGAGGGCGTGGTGGAGCAGCTCATCCGGCCCACGGGCATCGTCGACCCGGTCATCGAGGTACAGCCCACCGAGGGCCAGATCGATGACCTCATCGATCGCATCAAGGAGCGCGTGGACCGGGGCGAGCGCGTGCTGGCCACCACCCTCACCAAGCGCATGGCGGAGGACCTCGCCGACTACCTTCACGAGATGGGCGTGCGCGTCTCCTACCTGCACAGCGAGGTGGACACCCTCGAGCGGGTGAAGATCCTGCGCGACCTGCGCCTGGGTGTCTACGACGTGCTGGTGGGTATCAACCTGCTGCGCGAAGGTATCGACCTGCCGGAGGTCACGCTGGTGGCCATCCTCGATGCCGACAAGGAGGGCTTCCTGCGCAGCGCCTGGTCGCTCATCCAGGTCATCGGCCGCGCCGCCCGCAACACCGGCGGCGAAGTCGTCATGTATGCCGACCGCATCACCGAGTCGATGCGCGTGGCCATCGACGAGACCGACCGGCGGCGCGCCGTGCAGGTGGCCTACAACCAGCAGCACGGCATCGAGCCCACGACCATCATCAAGGAGATCCGCGACATCAACGACCGCTTGGCCGCCGTCGCCGAATCGCCGGGGGCCTACGACGCCGGCAGCGGACAGCTCTCCGAGCTCAGCCAGGCCCAGGTGGAGAAGATGGTCCGTCAGCTCGAGGCGGAGATGAAGAACGCGGCCAAGCAGCTCGAGTTCGAGCGGGCGGCGGCGCTGCGCGATGAGATCCAGGACATCCGCATCCGGGTGCTCGAGCAGGACGCCTCGGTGACGGTGCTGAAGGAGGCCGAGCGGGCCGCCGGGACGGCTCGAGTCGCGACGACGCCCTCAGCCAAGCCGTCCGAGCGGGCGGCGGCGCGCAAGGCCGGCGAGCGACGCGGCCGACGCGAGGGCGCCGAGGTGTCCGCGCTCGAGGTGACCGAGGTCAGGGTGCTGCCGGCGGGCGAGGAGCCGCTGGGCGAACAGGAGGGCACCGCTGCCGATGTCTACCCCGGCATCAAGGACTCGCACGAGGACTTCGACGAGGGCTGGATGGCGCGCTGGATCGACCGCCCCACCTGGGACCGTCGCGTGACCCCCAACGTCATCAAGCGCAGCGGCACGCGGCCCAAGCGACGAAGCTGAAGGACGAGACCGCTGCCTGCGGGCAGCTCGCCGGGCAGCTGGAAGCGTCCGAGCCTGGCAACAGCCGCTCGAGGGCGATGGCCCTATCCCGCGTCTGCCTCGACGACGCGTTCATCCTGCATGTCGAAGACCGTCCCGATGGGGTCCCGCCGGCCGATGAGGAACCAGGCCACGACGGCGCCGATGGCGCCCACGATGCCGCTGAGCAACAGCGCCGCGATGACGCCGTCGAGGTAGGCCACCGAGTAGGCGACGCCCTTGATGGGCTCGGCACCCTCGAGCGTGGCAGCGTAGACCTCCCGGAAGCGCGGTGTGCCGAGGGAGCTCAGGGCGATCTCGAACTCGGCGACCAGCGCGTCGGCTGCCTGCGGCGCCCGGCTCTCCGCCACCTGGCGCGCGCTGGCTACGGCCGTGCTCGCCAGCAGCGTGGTGGCGACCACGATGCCGATGCGGGAGCCGAGACCCACCGAGGCCTCGTTGACGGCCGCGGCCGAGGCCGGCAAGCCGCGCGGTGTGCTGGCGAAGACGATGGCCGTGCGCACCGTCGTCCCCAGCACGAACCCGGCGCCGATGAACACGAGCGGGATGATGAACAGGAGGTAGTGCGCCGCGCCGAGCGCTGCTCGCGCGGTCGCCGGGTTCTGCTGGTAGAACTCGCGCAGGAACCCGACGATGGCGATGAGCACGAGCGCCAGCAGCAGGTTGGCGACGCCCACGGCCATGGTCCCTGCCGACATGATCCCGCGCGGGCCGAAACGCCGGAGCAGGATGCCGGCCACGGGGCCGGCCACGAACAGGGCGATGGCGAAGGGCGCGATGGCGAAGACCGCCCACAGCGTGCCGTAGCGCAGCGGGTACTCGAAGACGACCGGCAGGAGCATCAACGGCACGGCTTGCGCGAAGCCGATCGCCACGCCCACCGCCAGTGCCGCCCCCAGTGCGCGCCGGTCAAGCCGCAGGGCCGCGCTCGCGTCAGCGGTCCGGGCTCGTCGCCACCCCATGGTGCTCAACCCGAGCGCGCCCGCCGCGATGAACACGAGGGGAACGAGAGTGCCGCCTTCGCCACCGAGGGCGACGACTCCGCTGACGATCGCCAGCACCGAGATCGCCCACAACGCGACGCCGGCCACCAGCAGCGGGCTGGCCGGCAGGCTGCCCGGGATGCGCGGCACGTACCGGAACGACGCCCACAACGCGACCGCCGACGCCAGGGCCGTCAGGGCATAGGCGAGCCACGTGTCGAAGGTGAAGCTCGACGGCACGCCGGGCACCTCGCTTGGCACCAGCTGCGGGAACAGCGTCAGGACCGCCGGCGACGCCGCGGATCCGGCGCCGAAGGCGCCATAGACGAAGCCCAGGGCCGTGGCTCGCGGGATGCCCTCGTAGGCGATGGCCACCGAGCCGATGCCGTAGGTCAGCACCACGCCCGAAGCGGCGATGCCGACGAAGTTGGCCGCGTAGAAGATGGCGCCGCTGTCGAAGACCACCGCCAGCAGGCAGCTGGCGGCCATCAGGGCAAGGCCGCCGACCAGCAGCGCGCGATGGCGCAACACGTCGCTGGCCAGGCCGCCCAGCAGGATCGTGGCCGTCGAGGCGAACGCCAGCAGCACGAACAGGTTCTGCAGTTCCGGCTGGAGACGCAAGGCCTCCTGGGCGTTGGGCAGGCCGGGGGAGAGCGTGCGTGGCATCAGGCCCACGGCGAAGAGCGCGAGTGAGCCGGCGATGAGGATGCCGCGCTGGCGCGGGTCGTCGAGGACCTCGCGGACGAACGCAGGCGGCGTAGGGCGACGCACAGGCGCATGGTACAGAGCGCCCGTTGGCACCGAACGGTGAGACGGCTGCGCTCGGCTCGCCGCCCCCGCGCCCTCGCCGGCTCGTTTAGAACGCCTGGTCTAACGCCTCGAAGTGGACTAAACTGCGGGCGTGCCCCAGGATCTGCTCGTCGTTCGCGGTGCCCGCGAGCACAACCTCAAGAACATCACCGTCGAGCTGCCCCGCGACCGCCTGATCGTCATCACCGGTCTGTCAGGCAGCGGCAAGTCGAGCCTGGCCTTCGACACCATCTATGCCGAGGGCCAGCGGCGCTATGTCGAATCACTCTCGGCCTATGCCCGCCAGTTCCTGGGCCAGATGGAGAAGCCGGACGTCGACCAGATCGACGGACTCTCGCCGGCCATCTCCATCGACCAGAAGGGCGCCAGCCGCAATCCACGCTCCACCGTCGGCACGGTCACCGAGATCTACGACCACCTGCGCCTCCTGTTCGCTCGCGTCGGCCACCCGCACTGCCCAAGGTGCGGGCGCGAGATCGCGCGCATGACCGTGCAGCAGATCAGCGACCGCATCCGCGCGCTGCCCGACGGCAGCCGCATCCTCGTCCTGGGCCCACTGATCAAGGACCGCAAGACCGAGGGGGAGCGCGTCTTCGCCGCCGCTCGACGCCAGGGCTTCGTACGCGCCCGTGTCGACGGCGAGCTGATGGACCTCGACGAGGCGCCAACGCTCGACAAGTACAAGCGTCACTCCATCGAGGTGGTGGTCGACCGGCTGGTGGTGCGCCACGCGGACGCTGAAGGTCAGCCCTTCGGGCCCGACCACCCCGATCCGGATGCGGCGCGCCTGGCCGATTCGGTCGAGACCGCCCTGCGCCTGGGGGAGGGGGTGATGCTGGTGGCCGCGGCCGACGAGGGCGGCTTCGATGAACAGCGCTACAGCGAGAAGTACAGCTGCGCCTACGACGGCACCACCATCGACGAGCTGGAGCCGCGCTCGTTCTCGTTCAACTCCCCGCACGGCGCCTGCCCCGCCTGCACCGGCCTGGGCATCCGCCTCGAGTTCGCCGTCGACCGCATCATCCCCGATCGCAGCAAGTCGATCCCCGATGGCGCCATGGCGCCATGGCGGACCGTGCCCACGGAGCTGTCGTGGCGACTGAAGACCACCAAGGCCATCATGGACGCCCACGGCTGGGACTACCGCGCAGCCGTCAGGGACCTGCCCGCGGAAGCGCTCGAGTACCTCCTCTTCGCCAGCAAGAGCGAGAAGGTCGAGGTGCGCTACCGGCACGAGCGTGGTGAGAACTCCTACGTGGCCACCTTCGAGGGCGTGGTCACCAACCTGGAGCGTCGCTACCGCGAGACCGAGTCCGAGTACATCCGCAATGAGCTCGAGAAGTACATGGTCGAGCGGCCCTGCCCGACCTGCGCGGGCAAGCGGCTCAAGCCCGAGGCCCTGGGCGTGACCATCGAGGGGCGCAGCATCAGTGACGTCGCGGCCATGTCGGTCGGCGAAGCCCTGCGTTGGGTGGGGGACCTGCCGAGGGTGCTCAACGAGCGCGAGATGGCGATCGCGCGCATGGTCAACAAGGAGATCGGCGATCGGCTCGGCTTCCTCGCCGACGTCGGCCTTGACTACCTCACCATCGACCGCACCAGCTCCACGCTCTCCGGTGGCGAGGCGCAGCGCATCCGGCTGGCGACGCAGATCGGCTCCAGCCTGGTGGGCGTGCTCTACATCCTCGACGAGCCCACCATCGGCCTGCACCAGAAGGACAACGCCAAGCTCATCGCCACCTTGCTGCGGCTGCGCGACATCGGCAACACGCTCATCGTGGTCGAACACGACGAGGAGACCATCCGCGTGGCCGACTGGGTGGTGGACATCGGTCCGGCGGCCGGCGAGCACGGCGGCGAGGTCATCGCCAGCGGCCCGCTGGCGGCCGTGCTGGCTGAGGAGCGCTCCGTGACTGGTGCCTTCCTGCGCGGTGAGCGCGCCGTCGCGGTGCCGCAGCAGCGGCGCGAGGGCAACGGCAAGGCACTGCTGGTCAGGGGCGCGCGTGAGCACAACCTGAAGGACCTGGACGTGCGCTTCCCCCTGGGCACGTTCACCGCCGTGACCGGCGTCTCCGGCTCGGGCAAGTCCACGCTCGTCACCGACGTGCTCTACCAGGCGCTGGCGCGCACGGTCAGCGGTGCGCGCGTCGAGCCGGGCGCGCACGACGGGCTGGAGGGGACCGCTGCCGTCGACAAGATCGTCGACATCGACCAGAGCCCCATCGGCCGCACACCCCGCTCCAACCCCGCCACGTACACCGGCCTCTTCGGGCCCATCCGTGAGCTCTTCGCCGGCGTACCCGAGGCTCGCGTGCGTGGCTATGGACCCGGCCGCTTCAGCTTCAACGTCAAGGGTGGACGCTGCGAGAACTGCAAGGGCGACGGCATCCTCAAGATCGAGATGCAGTTCCTGCCCGATGTCTACGTGCCCTGCGAGGTCTGCGCAGGCAGGCGCTACAACCGCGAGGCGCTGGAGATCCACTACCGCGGCCACTCCATCGCCGACGTCCTGCAGATGACCGCCGAGGAGGCGCTGGAGGTCTTCAGCGCCGTGCCCAAGGTGCGCACCAAGCTGGCCACGCTGGTCGACGTCGGCCTCGGCTACATCCGCCTGGGTCAGCCGGCCACGACGCTGTCAGGTGGTGAGGCGCAGCGTGTGAAGCTGGCGACCGAGCTCTCGCGCCGGGCCACCGGCCGTACGGTCTACATCCTCGACGAGCCCACCACCGGGCTCCACTTCGCCGACGTCGAGAAGCTGCTGCAGGTGCTCCATCGCCTCGTCGAGAACGGCAACTCCGTCATCGTCATCGAGCACAACCTCGATGTCATCAAGACCGCCGACTGGATCATCGACCTGGGGCCCGAGGGTGGCGCTCGCGGCGGCCGCGTCATCGCCGAGGGCACACCCGAGCAGGTGGCCGCGACGGCCGGCTCCGCCACCGGCGAGTACCTCGCGCACGTGCTCAAGGGCGAGCCGGTGGTGCCGCTCTCGGACGTCGACTTCCGCAGCACCGTCAACGGGCGTGAAGACGGCGGGCCGAAGCGCACGCGCACACGTGCCCGCTCTGCTGCAAGATGAGTCACGACTTCGTCACCACGCCGATGGGCTCGGTGCGACACCCGAGGAGCACGCCATGAGCGCACGCATGATCGAGATCGAACGCATCGTGGATGCACCGCCGGAGAGGGTCTACCGCATGTGGTCGGATCCCGAGAGCGTGCGCCAGTGGCTGTCCTACGAGGTGCAGGGCTCGCTCATGCCCGGCGCCCGCTCGGTGCTGGTGTTCCCGCGCCACCAGCTGGAGGTGGACGTCATCCGCGCCGATCCCAATACGCGCTTCGCCTTCCGCTGGACCCACCCGCAGCCCGGCGGCGTCGCCACGGAGGTCACGGTCTCCATCCAGCCCAAGGGCTACGGTTCGCTGGTCACCCTGCGGGACGGTCCGTACGACACCGACGACGAGGCCGTGCTGGACGAGTACGCCCGCGCCATCGAGATCTGGGCGGGCGCCCTGGCGCAGCTGCGCGCCTCGGTCGACTACTCGATCGACCTGCGCAAGGAGCGCTGAAGCCGGCGCCCGGCGCGCCTACCCGGCTGCTGCCTCGAGGATGCCGACGAGCTCCTCGGGACCATGGAAGCCGAATGCCTGCGTGACCACCTCGCCCTGCGCGTCGAGCACGATCAGCGGGGTCGACGGAGCCGACAGGATCTGCGGACCAAAGAGATCGCTCAGGGCGCGCGAGAGCTCCGTGGGTGACGGCACGAAGGTCCAGTCGTACCCGTGTCGCTCCGCGTACCGGGCCAGAGTAGCGGGATCCTCGCCGGGGTCGATGCCGAGGCTGATGTAGCGCACGCCTGCGGCCTGGATGTCGCCGTAGGCCTGCTTGACATTGTCCTGCTGTGCCTTGCAGTTGCTGCACCAGACCGCCATGGGCTCGATAGCCACGACCTCCCCGCGCAGGCTGGCCAGCGTGAACGATGCACCGGTCGCCGCATCGGTCAGCTCGATGTCCAGCCAGGTGGCAGCCTCGGCCGTGGGCTCCGCCTCGGCCGGGGGCTCCGCCTCGAGCGCTGCTGACCGCCGCGCCCGTCGGCGCAGCGCTGCTGGCCGGCGCGCCCGTGGGGTCGGTGGCAGTGGTGCTGCAGGCAGCCAGGATGCACGCTGCCACGACGAGCAGTCCGACGGCGCGGTGGCTGGGCGGGGAGATGACGATCACGAGTTCCTCCGGCGGTGCAGGCGTGGCCAAGACTAGGCACCGCCGCGTGACGGCCGTGTGTCGCCGCGTCCACCGGCCGGAGCGTGCTCAGGCGGGACGACTGACCCAGTCCACCAGCTGCTGCCACATGGCCGCATAGCCCGTCCACTCGACGAACGGCGGTGGGCACCAGTGCGGCCCGCAGTCCGAGGTGAAGGCAACGCCGCGACCCTTGCCATGCTGTCCGGCCACGATGAGCGGATCGTCACCGACCGTCACCACGACATCTGCCCCGACCTTCGCCGCGACGCGGTTGTAGCCGAGCAGGTCGGGCCAGCCGGTCGGCAGGCCGGCCACGATGGGGTGGTCCGCCCGGCGCACGAGCGGCGAGATGCCGAAGGGCACCTCGACGCGGTCGTCGAGGGTCTGCAGCGTCACCGGCAGCGCGTCCTCGACGGCGGTGCCGGCCCAGCGCGCGCGGCCCTCGATGCCGGCGAACGTGAGGTAGCCGCCGACCATCACCAGGCCGCCGCCGCCGGCGACGTACTCCCGGATCGCCGCCAGCCGGTCCGGCCGGGGCACCGAACGCTCGAAGGTGTCGGGATGGAGCAGCAGCGTGTTGCTGCCGATGTCGCTGAGCATCACCGCGGCATAGACGGACAAGGCGGCCGGCGTGTCGGGGAACTCGCTGGCGGCCACGTGGTTGGGCAGGTAGTGCACCTCGAAGCCGCCTGCCTCCAGCGCCGCGCGCAGCGGCCCCACGCCCTCGTTGTAGGAGGTCGTGGTGAAGGAATTGAAGCCCTTCTGGTGGATGCTGTGGGTGACCCACGATTCGCCGGCGATGAGGATCTTGCGTGAGGTGCTCATCGTTCGATGGTATCGCCCCGGGCGCCGGCTCATGCCCAGGCAAGCTCCTCGGCATCGAACGCTTCCAGCACGAACTCGGATGGCGCGCCGGGGTCGTAGACGATGGTGAGCGTCTTGACCGCGCGCGTCCAGGCGACGTAGGCCAGGCGGCGCTCCTCCTCCAGGACGCGGACCGGGTCAGCCGACTCGCGCAGCGCACGGCCCGATGGGAACGTGCCCTGGTCGTGACCGACGCACGCGACATGCTCCCACTCCAGGCCCTTGGTGCCGTGGATGGTCGCCAGCGTGAGCAGGGCCTCGGCCGATGCCGATCGGTCGCGGGTGGCGCGGCGCGTTCGTAGCGCGCGGCGCAGGTCCCTGAGCGCATCGAACGGCGCCCCCCAGGCGAGCAGCGCCGCCGTCAGGTCAGTCGGCAGGTCGGCGGCAGCGGCAGCGTCACGCAGCGCCAGGAGCAGCGGGGCATCCTCGGCGGCCAGCGCGAGTGCCGCATCGATGCGGGCATCGTCGAGCGGCAGCTCCCCGCCCTCCATGCGGTAGGCCATCTCCAGCTCGAGCGCGACGGCGGCGAACGGCAGGAGCTCGCGGTTGGTGCGAGCCAGCACCGCGTGTCGCTCGCCGGGCGCTGCGCCTGCCCACGTCGTCAGCAGCAGTCGTGCCCGCGAGACCTCGTCACCTGGGTCGGGCAGCAGTGTCACGCTCCCAGCGGTATGCGCAGCCGCGCCGATGCGCTTGTCGAAGCGTTCCTGGTTGTGCGCCACCAGGCGTGCGGCGCGGTACACCACCTCCGGCGCGCAGCGATGGTTCGTCTCCAGGTCCACCCGTCGCAGTCCGGGCAGGCGCGAGGCCAGGCCCAGCACGCGCCGCACGTCAGCCAGCCGCCAGGCATAGATGGTCTGGTCGTCGTCGCCGACCAGGAAGATGTCGCGTCCCTCTCCGGCCAGTAGGACCGCCAGGTCGAGCTGGGCACGGTCGAGGTCCTGGGCCTCGTCCACGAACAGCACGGCCGCCCGTGCCCGCCAGCGAGCCAGCAGCTGGGGACGACGCCGGAGGCTGGGCGCAGCGAGGCCGACCAGGTCGTCGAGATCGATGGCACCCAGCTCACGCAGCCGCGCCCCGTAGGCGGCGAAGGCGCTGTGCGTCTCGACATCCTCGGGTGCTGGTGCGCGCTCGGGGTCGAGCTTGAGGCGGGTGAACGCGTCATCGAGGCCGCGGAGGGTCGTCGGGTCGAGGGTGGCGCCGGCCAGCTCGGCGAGGACCGCGGCGCGGTCCACGATACGCTCGACATCCACGCCGGCATCGAGCAGGATCTCCCGACCCAGGGCGTGGAAGGTCCGGACCCGTACCGAGCCAGGATCGTGCCCCAGCTCAGCCAGGGCGGCGTCCGCCCGCGCCTGCAGCTCCTGGGCAGCCCGTCGGTTGAAGGTGAGGGCACAGACCGAAGCCGGGTCCACGCCCTGCGAGATGCGCCAGGCCAGGCGTGCCACGACGGTCGTGGTCTTGCCCGAGCCGGCCGGTGCCACGCACAGGACGGGTCCAGGTGGCGTCGTGGCCGCCGCGCGTTGGTCCTCCGCCAACCGCTGCAGGCGATCGCTGACGGCCGGGTGCATCGACGCAGACATCGACCGAGCCTGGCAGCTGCGGCTTCACCACGACCTGCCTGCCGCTGCACTCTCGCTTCACGCGCACTCCCCCCTCCCGACGCGGACGCGGTTGCCTGGGCAGCCACTCTCCCCGGCGAGGAGGACCTCTCGCCTGGGTCACCCGGAAGTACTCGTCGCGTGACCATCGGACGGTGCCATACAGTATCGGCGTGCGATGACAGGGCGCCGGCGCGGGCCTACGCTGGCGATATGCGCGACGGACGACCCACCAGGCACTCGAACGTGCTGCTGCTGGTCCTCCTCGCCGTGCTTGCCAGCCCGCTGGCGGCGCTGGCCTCCTCGGGGCTGCCGCCCACCATCACCATGGACCCGGCCGCGGCCGGCCCCGGATCGGTGGTGGAGATCAGCGGCATCGACTTCCCCGCCAAGCAACTCGTCGAGGTCCAGCTCGACAGCGCTTCCGGCCGTACTGACCTGGCGCTGCTCGTCACGTCCGACGCTGGGTACCTCAGCGGGTTCGTGCAGCTGCCGGCCGACCTCGAGGCAGGCTCGTGGGAGCTGCGGGCGACGGCACTGGATGGTTCATCGGCGAGTCACGCGTTCGATGCGGCCTCGGCCCAGACCGTCGATGCCTCGGGCGCGTCCCAGGCCAGCGCGGAGGCCGGTCTGAGCGTTCGCCGCGGCAACACCGGCTCTGACATCATGGTCATGCTGATCCTCGCCGTCCTGCTGGCTGCCGTCGGCGGCGGCGCCGCGTATGCCTGGCGCGAGGTCCACGGCGAACGCGTGCAGCCCGGCATGGGTGCCGGCAGCGACCCCATCTGGAGCCTGGCGGGCAGCGACGACCGGGGCCCCGAGCTGACTGCCGCGCTCGATCCCGAGTGGGACACCCTCCGCCAGCAAGTCCTGAGGGACGGCGCCGGTCAGCCGGCCAGCCTCGCCGTTCGCTGACCCTGGAGCAGGTGTCGCGCTAGCATCGGTAGATGACGCCGTCCCCGCGCATCAAGGCCACGTTGAAGCACCTGCCGGACCAACCGGGCGTCTACCTGATGAAGGACGCCCACGGCCGGGTGCTGTACGTGGGCAAGGCCCAGAGCCTGCGCAACCGTGTCCGCCAGTACTGGCAGGCGGGCCGGTCGGCCTCGCCGCTGCGCATCGAATCGGCCATCGGGCAGGTCGCCGACGTGGAGGTCACCCTCACCGACAACGTGAGTGAGGCGCTCCTGCTGGAAGCCAACCTCGTCAAGCGCTACCAGCCGCGCTTCAATGTCCGGCTCAAGGACGACAAGTCCTATCCCTTCATCAAGGTCACCCTGGCGGACGACTTCCCTCGCATCGAGCGCACCCGCAAGCTGCCCAACGACGGCAGCCGCTACTTCGGCCCGTACGCCTCGGCCAGCAGCGTCGACGAGTCGATGAACCTGATCCGGCGCATCTTCCCCTTCCGTACCTGCACTCTCGACATCCGCGAGGGCAAGCGAGCGCTCGACCGACCCTGCCTGCTCTACCACATCAAGCGCTGCCAGGGTCCCTGCATCGAGGCCGTGAGCAAGGACGAGTACGCGGCCGACATCGAACAGGTGATGCTGTTCCTCGAGGGCCACCAGGAGCAGGTCAGCCGGGCACTGCGCAGCGAGATGACGGCCGCTGCCGAGGCGCTCGAGTTCGAGCGTGCGGCCGCGCTGCGCGACAAGGTGCGGGCCATCGAACGCACCATGGAGAGCCAGAAGATGGCCGGCTTCGCCAAGCGCAGGCTGGACGTCCTTGGCTACGCCCGCTCGGCCAACGAGGCCGCCGTCCAGCTCTTCGCCATTCGCGACGGCAAGACCCTGAGTCGCGACATCTTCCTGCTCGAGAACGTGGCCGACGACACCGACGAGGAGGCGCTGACCTCGTTCGTGAAGCAGTACTACGCGCGCGCCGGCTCCATCCCGCCGCGCGTGCTGGTGCCCTTCGGGCTGTCAGAGGCGGCCGAGCTGGCGGACTTCCTCAGCAGCCGCGCCGGCCGCAACGTGACCATCGCCGATCCCGCAACGGGGCGAGGGCCGCAAGCTCATGGCACTGGCCGCGCGCAATGCCATCGAGGTCCTGCAGCGTGAACAGGTCCGCTGGCTCGCCGACCAGGGCAAGACCGAGCGCGCGCTCCACGAGCTGGCCGATGCCCTCGGCCTGGCGGCCCCGCCAGGCCGCATCGAGTGCTACGACATCAGCACCATCCAGGGCAGCAGCACGGTGGGCAGCATGGTCGTGTTCGAGGATGGCCAGCCTCGCAGCGGCGAGTACCGCCGCTTCCGCATCAAGGACGTACGCGGCCAGGACGACTACGCCAGTCACCAGGAGGTGCTGCGGCGTCGCTTCCAACGCGCGCTCGTCGTCGGTGAGGGTGCCGCTGAGCAGCTGCGCTGGCGCATGCCCGACCTGGTCATCATCGATGGCGGCAAGGGCCAGGTGAGCGCGGCCCGGGAGGTCCTCGACGAGCTTGGCCTGCACGACCTGCCGCTGGCGGGCCTGGCCAAGGAGCGGGAGGAGCTGTTCCTGCCCGGACGCTCCGAGCCGGTCCTGCTGCCCGCCGCCTCGGGCGGGTTGTACCTGCTGCAGCGGCTGCGGGATGAGGCGCACCGCTTCGCCATCACCTACCACCGCCAGCTGCGCGCCAAGCGCGCCACCCGGTCCGCGCTCGATGACCTGGCCGGTGTCGGTCCCGCGCGCAAGCGAGCCCTGCTGCGGGTCTTCGGCTCGAGCCGCGGACTGCGCCAGGCCACGGTCGAGGAGATGGCGGCGGTACCGGGCATCGGTACGGCACTCGCCGCGCGCATCCGCGAGCACCTCGACAGCTGATAGCCCGCTGACCAGCGCGGGAGGGCGGCGCCGCCTCGTGCTGGACCCCGCGGTGAGGAGCCTCCGGCTAGGGCCCTCGGCGCGGAGCCTCCGGCTGGGGCCCTCGGCGCGGAGCCTGTCTCTCTGCTACTGTGCCGAGCGATGCAACGTGCAGCCCCATTCCTCGTCCTGGCCTTGTTCCTCGTCGCCCTCGTGGTCGCGTTCGCGCCCCTTCCGCGTGCCTGGTCCAGCGCCGGCGGCAGCCTCGAGACCAAGCTGGGTCTCGACCTCATCGGCGGCCTTGCGCGGCGAGTACCAGGTCGTGGCGACCGATGACCAGGTCGTCACGGGCGAGATCCTCGAGCAGACGCGCACCATCGTCGAGAACCGGGTCAACGCCACCGGCGTAGCCGAGCCCGTCGTCGTCACCCAGGGTGCGGACCGCATCTCCGTCGAGCTTCCGGGCGTCGAAGAAGAGGCCGACATCCGCAACCTCATCGGCGCCACCGGCGTCCTCGAGTTCATGCCCGTGCCGCCCGAGCTGCAAGGGCTGGTGGGTGAAGGGCCGTTGCCGGAGGGCATGCAGGACATCGAGCCGCTGTTCACCGGCATCGAGATCGCCAGCGCGGCCATCGCCCAGGACAGCACCACCGGTGAGATCGTGGTGGACCTGCAGCTGAAGGACACCGGCTCGCGCCTCTTCGACGAGTACGCCGCCGACCACTACGGCGAGCAGTTCGCCATCGTCCTCGACGGCGAGGTCATGTCCGCACCGACCATCCAGGCGACGCGCTTCGGCGGCCGGGCACAGATCTCCGGCGGCGCCGGCGGGTTCCCCGCCAGCGAGGCACAGTCGCTGGTCACCGTGTCTGAAGTTCGGCTCACTGCCGCTGGAGATCCGCGAGGTCGGCTTCAGCAGCATCTCGGCCACGCTCGGCCTCGACTTCCTGCGTCAGACGGTGCTGGCCGGCGCGGTCGGCATCGCCCTGGTCTTCGCCTTCATGCTGCTGTACTACCGCATGCCTGGCCTGGTGGCGTGCCTGGCGCTCATCGCCTACGGCGTTCTCGCCTACGCCCTCCTGCGCCTCTTCGGGGTGACCCTGACGTTGGCCGGCATCGCCGCCTTCATCCTCTCGGTGGGCATGGCGGTGGACGCCAACATCCTCATCTTCGAGCGCACCAAGGAAGAGCTGCGCTCCGGCAAGAACCTGACGGCATCGGTCGAAGCCGGCTTCAACCGTGCCTGGACCTCCATCTTCGACTCGAACGTGTCGACGCTCATGACCGTCCTCATCCTGTACTACTTCGGGACCTCGGTGGTGAAGGGCTTCGCCCTGGTGCTGGGGATCGGCGTGGTCACCTCGATGTTCACGGCCATCGTGCTCAGCCGCATGATGCTGCGGTGGGTGGTGCAGCAGCGCTGGGCGCGGCAGGCACACCTCTTCGGCATCGACGATTCCGAGTTCTCGGTGGACGCTCGCGCCCGCCGATCGGAGCTGCCCGGTGCTTGACCTCATCGGCAAGCGTCGCTACGGCTACGCCCTCAGCCTCGTGCTGGTGGTCACGGGACTGCTCTTCATCCTGGCGACGCTGATCCCCAATGGCAACGTAGGCCTGCAGTTCTCCATCGCCTACACCGGCGGCACCGTCTGGGAGGTCCACTTCGAAGACGGCACGCCCGACCCCGCTGGCCGTGCGAGCCGTGCTCGAGGAGCAAGGACTGCCCGGCTCCGAGGTCGCCATCACCTCCTCGGACGAGCGTGACTACGTGCTCATCCGTACGGCGGCACTCACGCTCCAGCAACCCGAGGTGGTCGAGGGTTCGGCCGCCGCTGCCCTCGCCGCAGCGCAAGCGTCGACCCTGCCTGGGACGAGTCCCGCCCCGGCTGGGTCGGTGGCGCCCGGGACGAGTCCCGCCCCGGCTGGATCGATCGCCCCGGCCGCCTCCGCCGAGCCCGAAGCCACGGACGCGGCGGCGTCTCCCTCAGCGGATCCTTCGCTCGCGCCCGTCGCCGCAGCCACCGACGGTGAGCCCGCTCATCGGCATCCCTACCGAGGGCCAGTTCGGCGAGCTGGCGACGGCCCTGCAGGCCGAGTTCGGTCCCATCGACGAGGTGCGCCAGGAGAACTCCGTCGGCCCCGTCGTGAGCGCCGAACTGGTCGAGCAGACGGTGCTGCTGATCCTCATGGCGGCCGCCGTGATCATGGCCTGGGTGAGCTACCGCTTCCGCGACTTCCGCATGGGCGTCACCACGTCGTGGCGCTGCTGCACGACGTCGTCATCGTGACTGGGCACGTTCGCGCTGCTGGGCACCTTCATCGGGCTGCAGATCGACGCCCTCTTCGTCACCGCCATGCTGACCGTCATCGGGTACTCGGTGCATGACACCATCGTGGTGTTCGACCGCATCCGTGAGAACCGCCAGCGGTACCTGGGCGAGCCGCTCGAACGGATCACCAACTACAGCCTCGTCCAGACGGTGGGCCGGAGTATCACCACCGGGCTGACGGTCGCGCTGACGCTCCTGGCGCTGTTGTTCTTCGGTGGTGAGGCCATCCGTCCCTTCACCCTGGCGCTGCTCATCGGCGTGACTGCCGGTACCTTCTCTTCGCTCTTCGTGGCCACCCCGCTGTTCCTCGACTGGCACCTCTGGGACGATCGCCGCATGGCCAGCCGGCCGCTTGAGGCCAAGGTCAAGACCAAGACCAGCACGGCCTAAGCCCGGGTGAAGCGGGAAGCCCACACTGGCTCCCCATGCCGGAGCTGACACCGCACTACCACTGGATCATCCCCGAAGCACACCCCATCTCCGAGGCCACCGTCGCCGATGCCAGGCGGCGCGGCCTGTCGGCGAGAGCCCTGCGCGTGCTGTCCCGCCGCGGCGCGGTCGATCCTGCCGAGTTGGCCTCGCGCTTCGATGCGCCCGAGGCTGGTCTGCACGATCCGATGCTCCTGCCCGACGCTGGCGTCGTGCGTGACCGCGTTGAGGCAGCGCGCAGGGCAGGGGAGTCCGTGCTGGTGCTGGGCGACTTCGATGCCGATGGACTGACCGGGCTGGCCATCCTCACCGAGGCGCTGCGCGGGCTTGGCCTCAGCGTGGAGCCGTACGTGCCCCATCGCAGCAGCGAGGGCCACGGCCTCTCGATGGCTGCCGTGGAGCGTGCGCGCTCGGCCGGCCATGGGCTGATCATGACCGCCGACACCGGTTCCAGCAGCGTCGTCGAGGTGGCTGCGGCGCGGGCCAGCGGCATCGACGTCATCATCACCGACCACCACGTGCTGGGCGCCGAACGACCCGAATCGCTGGCCCTCGTCAATGCGCAGCGCCCCGACAGCCGCTATCCCGACCGTCGGCTCTCCGGCGCCGGGGTCGCGTTCAAGGTCGCACAGCTGCTGCTCGACGGCAGCAGTGGCGGACGCGAGGCGGCGCTCGGCCTGGCCGACCTGGCGGCCATCGGCTCCATCGCCGACGTCGTCCCCATCGTGGGCGAGAACCGTTCCATCGTGCGCCTCGGGCTGGCCCGCCTCGAATCGGCGCCCCGTCCCGGTCTGGCGGCCCTGATGGCCTCGGCGCGGGTCGAGCGCGAGGGTGTCTCGAGCGACGACATCTCCTTCGGCCTGGCGCCGCGCATCAACGCCATGGGACGCATCGGTGATCCGAGCGTGGCGGCGCAGCTGCTGCTGGCGCCCGATGCGGAAACGGCGGCGCCGCTCGCGGCTCAGCTCGAGATGGCCAACCGGCAACGCCGGGAGCTGACCGCGGTGGCCATGGTCGAGGCGCGCGAGGCCCTCGGCAGCGGACCCGTGGCGTCGTTCATCGTGCTCGGCGGGGAGTGGCCGGTCGGCATCCTCGGGCTCGTGGCAGGCCGGCTCGCCGAGGAGCGCGGTCGCCCCGTGCTGGTGCTGTCGAGCATGCTGGAACCGTGGCGCGGCTCGGCTCGCAGCGCCGGGGGCTTCGACCTCGCCGCGGCGTTCACCGCGTGCAGTGACCTCTTCGAACGCTTCGGCGGCCATCCGGCCGCCGCCGGTTGTCACATCGAGGCCGGCAGGGTCGATGAGCTGCGCGTTCGCCTGGAGGCCTTCGCGCAGGCGCGGCCAGCCGCCGACGAGCGACCCAGCCTGAGCATCGACCTCGTCCAGAGCGCAGATGCCGCGGATTACGTACTCTTGCGCGAGTTGGCGCCCTTGGAGGGCGCCGGTGACGCACCTCCGCTCGTCGGCATCGCGGGCCTCGCCGTGGTTCGGGTCCGTGCCGCCAGCGGCGGGCATACACAGCTCACGCTGCGTCGGGGACGTGAGGTGGTCGATGGCATCTGCTTCGGCCGCGCAGACCTCGCCGAGCAGCTGACGGAGGGTTCTGAGATCGATGTCGTGGCACGACTCGCCAGCCGTACATTCGCCGGGCTGGAGACGCTCCAGCTGGAGATCAGCGACGTCGCCCCGGCAGGTTGGCTGCGCGCGATGCGTTCGCAAGGAGCGATGAGTCGATGACCCAGCCTCCCCCGGGCAGTGGCCGACCGTATCCAGCTGATCCCTCGCAGCCGCCGCGCGGCTACCCCTCGCCGGCGCCAGTGACGCCCGCGTATGGGGGCCCCCAGGGTGTCCGCCCACCGTACCTGCCCGGCCAGGAGCCCGTCCCACCGCGCCGCCAGCGCCGCAGCTCGCCGCTCTGGTGCCGCTGCTGGCCCTGGTCGGGCTCATCCTGGTGGGCGGCGCCAGCCTGTGGGCGATGAACTTCCTGGATGCCACCATCGGCGACGCCGCGTCCGAGCCGGAGCAGCTGGCCGCCGCCGCGAGCCTCGACCCCGGCGCGACGCTGCCTCCGGATGGCAGCGCCGAGCAGTCCCTCGAACCCGCGCCGCTGGTGACCGCGCCGCCCATCACCGAGCCGCCCAGCGACGAGCGCGCCGACGTCAAGGGCACCGTCATCTTCACCCGGGCCGGCGACATCTGGGCAGCCTCGGGGACCTCGCTGCAGCGGCTCACCGCCAATGACTCGCTGCACACCGATGCCGACCCTGCCTGGTCGCCCGATGGCAAGAGCATCTACTTCATCCGCACCAGCAAGCGCACCACCAACAAGACGCGGCCGGGTGGCAAGTACACCCTCACCCCCACGGACCTGATGCGCATGAAGCCCGACGGGAGCGATCGCAAGAAGATCTACGACGCGCTCATCAAGGACAGTCGCGGCCTCTGGTTCAGCCACGTGCTGCAGCCATCGGTGAGCCCGAGTGGCGACAACATCGCGGTGGTCAGCGACGGGCCCGACGGCAGCGCCGATGAGGTCACGCTGCACATCGTCAACAGCCGCAGCGGCCAGCTGCGCAAGGTGGCCACTCCGACGACGCCCAGCCTGGGACACAACGACCCCGCCTTCAGCCCCGATGGCTCCAAGATCGCCTTCACCTACAACGCCAGCGGTGGTACCGACGGCCAGCCCAAGGTCGCCATCCACACCTGCCAGACCAAGTCCAACTGCTCCCTGGGCCGGGTCAAGTACCTGAAGCCCGGCTACGCCAAGCCGTCGTGGTCACCGACGGTGAGCTGCTCGCGGTCGAGGCCACCAGTGGCCAGGGACGGGACATCGTGCTCGTGAACGCCCGCCGTGGGGATGTGCGCGTCGAGCTGACCACGGACGGCGACAGCTTCGCCCCGGTGTTCTCGCCCGCCGGTGACCAGATCGCCTATCTCCACCGCGACGGGCTCAACATCGACCTGCGGGTGATGACGCTGGAGATCGATGAGCGTGGTGGCATCACCATGGTGGACGATCGACCCGTGACCAGCGACGGCGGCATCGACGGCGCGTCCGCCCCTTCGTGGTTCATCCCTGCCGACGAGCTCGCCGGCGCGCCGCCACGGAGCCGGCCGGGTCCGAGAGACGGCCGCGGCGACGGCCGAGCCCGCGGAGCCTTCCGCCGACGGCGCACCGCCGCCGCCACCAGGATCGTAGCTTCGGTCGGTGTGGCTCCCGGCGGGTGCTAGGATGCTGAGGTCAGATCCACGTCGTCGGAGGATCGCATGCCCTTCAACGTAGGGCCTATCGAGCTCATCATCGTCCTCATCATCGCGCTGCTGGTCGTCGGCCCCCGTCGGTTGCCGGAGATGGGCAATGCCGTGGGCAAGACCATCCGCGAGTTCCGTCGTGCCTCCTCGGATATCGGCGAGGCCGCGTCGCTCGAACCGGGGGCCACGGGCGACAGAATGCTCAGCCGAACACCCTGCAGGGCGAAGCCAAGCCGAACACGATGAGCCAGGCGCCATCGACCGCAGGCAGCCAGTCCAACCACGACGACGCCTAGCCCGTCGGCACGGGCCCAGGCGGGCTCGCACGAGCTCGATGACCGCGCATGAGTGACGTCAACGGAGCAGGTACCTCGACCGCACCCGAGCCGACCGCGTCGTCCGGGCTGGCAGCCCCGCGCGGTGAGCTGGCGGCGATGCCGCTGGTCGACCACCTCACCGAGCTGCGTCGGCGCGTCGCCATCAGCGTCATCGCCATCGCCATCGGCTCGGGCATCGGCTTCCTGCTGGCCGAGCCACTCATCAAGCTGCTGCTCACGCCGCTGCCGGACGACGAGGTCGTGTTCCTGACGCTCTCGGGCGGCTTCATGGTCTACCTGCGGGTGGCGCTGATCGTGGGCATCCTGCTGGCCCTGCCGGTCGTGCTCTACCAGCTGTGGGCCTTCGTGGCGCCGGGGCTGCTGCCCGAGGAGCGCCGCGCGGCGCTGCCATGGATCCCCATGACGGTGGTCTTCTTCCTGCTGGGCTCGCTGGTGGCGTGGGTCACGCTGCCATACGCGGTGAGCTTCCTGCTCGGCTTCCAGATCGAAGGGGCGTTGGTGGCGCTGCCCAGTGCCGAGGCCTACTTCGGTTTCGTCACCTTCCTGTTCCTCGTCTTCGGGCTGGTGATGCAGTTCCCCATCGTGCTCATCTTCCTCGACCGACTGGGCATCCTGCGGGTCGAGCAGCTGCAGACCATGCGACGCTACGTCCTGCTGGGGGTGGTCATCTTCGCCGTCGTCATCACGCCCGGCGGCGATCCCATCAGCCCCATCGTGCTGTCGGGCACGATGTACGCGCTGTACGAGTTCACCATCGTGGTCATGAGTCGCCGCCGGCGCGAGAAGGGGTCCGATGCCTGAGCAGCTTCCGCCGGCGCACGCGCCGGGCAACCAGCACGTGGCCATCATCACCGGCCTCTCGGGGGCGGGCAAGACCGCGGCCAGCAAGATCTTCGAGGACCTCGGCTACACCGTCGTCGACAACGTCCCCGCGGAGCTGCTGCGCGACCTCGCCGAGCTGGTCGCCAATGACCCGCAGCGCTACGACCGCGTGGCCATCGTCCTTGACGTCCGCCAGGGCGATGCACCCCTGGCGCTGGCGGCGGCGCTGGGTGCCCTGCACGGCCGCGACATCGAACCCCAGATCATCTTCCTCGAGGCCAGCGACGAGGTCCTCATCCGGCGCTACTCGGAGACCCGTCACCGCCATCCCCTGGACGACCAGAACGACGGCGTCGCCTCGGCCATCGCCCGCGAGCGCGCCATGCTCGAGGACATCCGCGAGACCGCCCAGGCGACCATCGATACCTCGGGCCTGGCCTTCAAGCAGCTGCGTGAACGCATCATCGATGCCCTGGGGGCACAGCCCGGTCCGGACCAGCTCTCGCTCCAGGTCATCACCTTCGGCTTCAAGCATGGCGTGCCGCTGGAGGCCGACCTCGTCTTCGACGTGCGCTTCATGGAGAACCCCTTCTACCGTCCCGAGCTGCGCGAGCATTCGGGCCAGACCGAGACGGTGCGTGACTTCGTCCTGGGTCAGCCCATCACCCGGGAGTTCCTGCAGCACCTTGGACGGGTTCTTCGCCAGCGTCGTCCCGGCCTACCTCGCCGAGGGCAAGACGCGGCTCACCATCGCCGTCGGCTGCACGGGTGGCTTCCATCGCTCGGTGGCCATCGGCGAAGCGCTCGCCGCGCAGCTGGAGCGGCTGGAGATGGGCCCCGTGACCGTCTGGCACCGCGACCTCGAGGCGCGCCGATGATCGAAGGGGGGCAGCAGGGCCGCGTCCACCGGCTGCGTCGCTGGCTGCGCCCGGGTGTCGGCGTCAAGCGCTGGCTGCTGGTGATGCTGCTCGGACTCACCATCCTCGCCACGGCCGGCGCGCTGCTCATCCGCATCTCTTCCTTGGCGTCCCCCCGACAGCCCGCTGGGCCAGCTCTTCGAGCTGGTGAGCCTCAACTTCCTGCCCGACCCGCTGCGGCCCCTGGTGGTCATCCTCGTTGGCGCCGTCATCTTCCTCTACGGCCTGTGGCGCCTGCTGAACGCCCTGCTGGAGCCGTTTCCGGCACGGCGTGAGCCGCTCGTCGAGCTGGTCTACCAGAAGCGCTCGCTGGCGCGTGGGTCCACGCATCGTGGCCATCGGTGGCGGGACCGGCCTCTCGGTCCTGCTGCGCGGCTTGAAGGAGATCAGCAGCAACATCACGGCCGTCGTGACCGTGGCCGATGACGGTGGCTCCAGCGGCCAGCTGCGCCGCGAGCTGGGGGTGCCGCCGGTCGGCGACATCCGCAGCTGCATCGCCGCGCTGGCGGATGTGGAGCCCACCATGTCCAGCCTGATGCAGTACCGGTTCCCGGCGTCGGAGTCGCAGCCGGGCCTTGCCGGCCACGCCTTCGGCAACCTGCTCATCGCCGCCATGGCGGACATCGCCGGCGACTTCGAGGAAGGCGTGCGCCAGTCCAATCGCGTGCTGGCCGTGCGTGGTGAGGTCGTGCCCGTGGCCGGCGTGGCGTTGAACCTCAGCGCCGAGCTGGCCGACGGTACGCGCGTGTCGGGACAGTCCACGATCATGCGCACGCGCGGCATCCGGCGTGTCTGGCTCAGCCCGGCGCACGTGGAGGCCAGCCAGGAGGCCGTGGAGGCGATCCGGATCGCGGACCTCATCGTCATCGGTCCCGGCTCGCTCTACACCAGCCTGTTGCCGAGCCTGTTGGTGCCCGGCATCCGATCCGCCATCGAGGCTGCCGGGGGCCTGCGGGTGTACGTCGCCAACGTGGCCACGCAGCCCGGTGAGACCGAGGGCTACACGCTCTCGGAACACGTGGCGGCGCTGTCCGCGCATGGAGTGGGCCACCTCATCGACATCGTCCTCGCCAACGACGACAGCAGCGCCCGGGTGCCGGAGGGCTATCCCGCCGAACCGGTGCGCATCGACCTGCCACTCGATGACGCGCGTCCGCGCCTCGAGCTCGCCAGCGTGGTGGACCCGGCCAACGCCCACCGCCACGAGCCGCGACGCTTGACGCTGGCCCTCCTGCGCTTGCTGCATGAGCATCCCGCATCGCGCCCCGTGGCGCCGGTACGCAGCGCCTGAGCGACCCGGCCGCAGATGGCAGACTCCCGCGAGCGAGCGCTGGTGCAGGCGATCCGTGCCGAGCTGGCTGCCATCGACGCGCCGCGCGCCTGCTGCCGTGCCGCCGAGCGCGACGGCCTGGGGGCGGCGGCCCGGGGTCATGCACGTTCGCCGGTCGTGGCCAGACTGGCCGTCCGCCTCGATCAGACCGGAGCAGGCGTCGGGCGTGATGCCGCCTCCAACCTCGGCCGTGATGCCGCTCTCCAGCTTCGATTGGGACCTCGCCCGTGACCACTGCCGCGCCGCCTGGCTGCGCGGACGCTTCCTCGCCGCGGGCTCGCTGAGTCTCGGTGCGCGCGGTGCTCACCTCGAGCTGGTCGTCCCGCTCCACGAGGGTGAGCAGCTGTGTCAACGCCTCTCGCAGGCTGGCTATGACCTCTCGCTGCGGGTCCGACGGGGTCGTGGCGTCATCACCAGCAAGCGCACCGAGACCATCCTGAGCCTGTTGCGCTTCTGCGGTGCCGGCGCCAGCGTGCTCGAGATCGAGGCCCGCCTGGTGATGCGGCAGATGCAGGGCCACCTCAACCGCGTCCTCAACGCCGAGACGGCCAACCTCGAACGCACGGTGGCCTCCAGCTACCGCCAGATGCTCCTGATCGGACAGCTCGAGGCGGACGGTCGCCTGGCCGAGCTCTCGCCGCTCGAGCAGGCCGTGGCGGGAGCGCGCAAGGATGCCCCGGAGGCCTCCTTCACCGAGCTGGCGGCCGGCCTGGGCCTGAGTCGCGCGCGGGTGCAGCGCGCCTTCCGGCGCATCGAGTCGAAGGCTGCCGCCACGTCCGCCGCGGGCGACCTATGATGGGGTTCATGCGACCCGTCATCATCACTGCCAACTGGAAGATGAACACTTCCCCAGCGGACGCCGGTCCGCTGGCCACCGAGATCGCCAGGGCCACCGAGGTGGCCGGCGTCAGCCGCATCATCTGCCCGCCGTACGTCGCGCTGGCGCCCGTCAAGGACGCGCTGCGCGGAACGGACGTGGCCGTCGGTGCCCAGAATGTCCACGCCGAAGCCAAGGGTGCCTACACCGGCGAGATCTCTGCCAGCATGCTGGCCGGCCTCGTCACCTGGTGCATCGTGGGCCATTCGGAACGCCGCCGTGACCAGCTCGAGTCCGATGCGCTCATCGGCCACAAGATCGTCCGCCTCGTCGAGGCCGGCATCAGTCCCATGCTCTGCTGCGGCGAGCAGCTCGAGGAGCGCGAAGCCGGGACCGCCGTCGCGACCGTGCAGGCGCAGGTGAAGGCCGCGCTGGAGGTGGTCATGGCGGAGGGCAGGGGCCTGCCGGACGACCTCGTCATCGCCTACGAGCCGGTGTGGGCCATCGGCACCGGCAAGACCGCCAGCGGCGCCGATGCAGCCGAGATGGCCGACGCCATCCGCGCCACGGTCGCCGACATCGCCGGCGCAGCCTTCGCCGAGGCTACGCCTGTCCTCTATGGCGGCTCGGTCACGGCCGACTCGTTCGCCGAGTTCATGGCTGAGCCGGCCATCGACGGTGCCCTCATCGGCGGCGCCAGCCTGAAGCCCGACCAGATGAGCGGGATCGCCGCCACGGCGGCCGAAGCTGCTGCCGCCCGCGCGAAGCGCTGACCGCCGGTCGCCGATCCGGCGACGAGACCTCGCACCAAGCGCCCGCAGCCGCCAGCGGCGGGCATCCTGCCCAGAAGGGGGATACGCACGTGACCACGAGGGGCGAACGACCCTGCCCGGTCGTTCTCATCATCGTCGATGGCTTCGGCTACGGGCCTGATCCGGCCGTCGACGCCATCGCCGCCGCCGACATGCCGCGCTGGCGTGCCCTGCTCGCGGAGTGGCCCAACGCGCGCCTCGAAGCCTCGGCGCACGCCGTCGGACTGCCGGACGGGCAGATGGGCAACAGCGAGGTCGGCCACCTCAATATCGGCGCCGGTCGCCCGGTGCTGCAGGACCTGCCACGCATCGACGCGGCCATCGCGGACGGCTCGTTCGAACGCAACGAGGTCCTGCTGGCGGCCGTGCAGCAGGCCGCGCAGCCCATGTCGCGCCTGCACCTGGTCGGTCTCATCGGCCCCGGCGGTGTCCACTCGACCGATGGTCACGCGGTGGCCATCGCCGCGCTGGCCCGCGAGGCCGGCGTCACGGACTCGTCGTGCACGGTCTGCTCGACGGTCGCGATACACCGCCGCGTTCGGCCGATGGCTTCATCCGCGACTTCGAGACCCGCCTGCTGGCAGCCCACCCGACCGCTCGCTTCGCCATGATCGGTGGCCGCTACTACGGCATGGACCGCGACCAGCGATGGGAGCGAACCAAGGCCTGGTACGACGCCATGGTCTACGGCTCCGGCTACGAGACCACACCGGCCGGCAGTGCGTCTGCTGCCCTCGCGGCCGCCTACGCCCGCGGTGAGAACGACGAGTTCGTCAAGCCCACGCTCATCGAGGGCGTCGACGGCACGGTCCGTGACAACGATGTCGTCATCCACTTCAACTTCCGTGCCGACCGCGCTCGACAGCTCACGCATGCCCTGGTGGACAAGGACTTCGACCACTTCGACCGTGGCTACGTGCCGCCCTTCCCGACGCTGGTGACGCTGACCGAGTACGAGAGCGGCCTGCCCGTGGCGGTGGCCTATCCGCCGCAGGTGGTGACCAGCCTGGCCGAGGTCGTCTCCGGCCTGGGCTGGCAGCAGTTCCATGTCGCCGAGACCGAGAAGTACGCCCACGTGACCTACTTCTTCAACGGCGGTGTCGAGGAAGCGTGGCCGGGCGAGGAACGCAAGCTGATCCCCAGCCCCAAGGTCGCCACCTACGACCTGCAGCCCGAGATGAGCGCGGTCGGTGTGACCGACGCGATCGTGGCTGCGGTCGAGTCGGGCACGTACGATCTCATCGTGGCCAACTTCGCCAACCCCGACATGGTCGGCCACACCGGCGTGTGGGACGCCACGGTCGAGGCCTGCACGTTCCTGGATGGCTGCATCGGTCGGGTCGCCGACGCCGTCCTGGCGGCGGACGCGCGCTCGCTTGCGGCCGGGGGCGAGGGCGCCATCCTCGCCATCACCGCCGACCACGGCAATGCCGACGTGATGAAGGACGAGGGTGGCAACCCGGTGACCAAGCACTCCCTGAGCCCGGTGCCGTTCCTGCTGGCGGGTTCCGCGGTCAGGGGTCGCCGGCTGGTCGACGGCGTGCTGGCCGACGTCACACCCACGCTGCTGGCGCTCGCGCACGTCGCGCCGGCTGACGGCATGAGCGGACACTCGCTGCTCGTCGAGCCGCCCCGGGTCGCGGGCGACGGCTCATCGGGGTGACGCCGCTGAGCCGTGCTATCCTCCGCCCGACGCATTGATGACAGGAGTCCGATCAGAACCGTGGATGTCTTTCTCTTCTTCGCGCTACTGGTCGCGGCCATGGGCCTGATCGCCGCGGTGCTCATGCAGTCCCGTGGATCCGGTCTCGGCGCCACCTTCGGCGGCGGCGATGCTTCCAGCTTTCGCACCCGCCGCGGGGTAGAGGCGCGCCTCTACCAGTTCACCATCATCCTCGCGGTCATCTTCGTCTCGGTGTCGATGCTCATCTATATCGCGGAGTAGCCGCAGCTCGACGCGATAGGGGTGGTGGGCACCGGCGAAGGCAGCCTTCGTGCTACCATCGCGTTTCGCTCGTCGAGCGTTGTGATCGAACTCGTGCCGCGGTGGCGGAATAGGCAGACGCGCTAGGTTCAGGACCTAGTGACCATTACGGTCGTGTGGGTTCAAGTCCCTCCCGCGGTACCACGCTCGATCACAGCACCTGGCCCAGGTGGCGGAATTGGTATACGCGTACGTTTGAGGGGCGTATGAGGCAACTCATCCGGGTTCAAGTCCCGGCCTGGGCACCACCTTCCTGGACACGTGACGGACGCTGGCCCCTGCCCGGCGCTGGCAGCATCGTCCTCGCGGGCGGTTAGCTCAGTTGGTCAGAGCGCCTCGCTTACACCGAGGAAGTCAGAGGTTCGAGTCCTCTACCGCCCACCATCCGCTCACGCGACGGGAGTCCCCCGCATGATCGACTTCGATGCGCACCGGGTCGCTCGACTCCGCCGCCGAGCCGAAGCCGTCGGCCTGGGGCTGCTGGAATCGCGTGCGGCGCCCGGGCACTACGTGCTCTACAGCTACGATCGCCGCCTGTACGTCGCGGCGGATGGGCTGCGCAAGCGGGCCCCGCAACTGACGCTCACCGATGTCGACCTGGCCCTGTGCGGCATCGAGTCCCGGCTGCAGCCTGTATAGCGCGCTGCGCTGCCTATCCGGAGTGGAGCTCCAGGGCCGCCTGGAGGCGGGCACTGACCTCCGCTCGCAGGCCGGCCGGTGACAGCACCTCGACATGCGGGCTGAGCGCCAGCAGGTCGATGGCGGCGCTCTCGATGGACTCGAGCGGAAACGACGCCTGCAGCCAGCCGCGCTCATCGGCCGGGATCGCGCGGCGTACGCGCAAGGGCTGGAGTCGGCCCAGCACCGCCGCCAGGCGGCGACCCTCGGGCGAGATCCGGACGGCGCCGCGCGGGCGCACGCCGGGACGCCGACGCCTGGGGCCCCAGGTGCCCGGATCCCGCAGCTCGGTCCGGTAGCCCTCGAGCAGCTGGAACCCGCCGCCAGGTCCACGCGTGGCGTAGACGGGGACGCCGGCAGCGGACAGCTCCTCGATATCGCGGAGCACCGTTCGCTCGGAGACCTCCAGCTGCTCGGCAAGGGCTGCCGCGGACACCCGTCCATCGCGCTGGAGGATCATCAGGAGTGAGACCAGTCGACCGGCTCGCACGGAGCGATGCTAGCCGAGGATGCGGTATTCATGACAACAGATGTCAGTCTTGGCCGTCTAACCTGCGGCTCTCAGCCCGACCAGGGCGCGACAGGAAAGGACCGAACATGACAGCGATGGACGTCGAAGGCAGCGGCACCAAGAGCGATCCGTGGATCCTGCAGACCCCGCCAGGGAAGTCCGAGTTCGAAGCCTACCGCGACGCCGAGGCCGACCCGCCGGCCCTGGTGGTGCAGGTGGGTGCCACCGAGCTTCGCTACCACCTCCGCTGCATCGACGACCTCCACGCCATGCTCAAGGAGCACGGTGACTGGATGCCGCTCGGCAATGCGGATGAGCAGAAGGAGGCCAAGCCGGACACCGTGGAGGCCTGGGGTCGGTCGCCGCAGCAACCCCGTCGCGGGCTGGTACGGCCTGAAGAAGGGCCTGCGCGGCCGCTTCGCCAACTACGTGCCTCCGGTGCTGGAGGCGCTGGGCCTCGCCGAGGTCGAGCACGAGGCTCGCAACAACAGGATGCGCGCCCTCTAGCCTCCTGCGCGTTCGCAGCAGGCCCGCGTACCCTTGGGGGATGAGCCACCATCCCCAAGCGCATCCTTGCCGCCTCCGCTGGCATCGTCGGTGCCATGGCCTTGGTGCTGGGGATCGGCCTGGTCGCGGCGGCCAACGGCTGGACAGCGTTCACCACGGACGCCGAGACGACCTGTGCCGATGGCAGCCCGGTCCGATACCTTGAGCGAGCGGCCGATCCGACCCGGGTCGTGCTCTACTTCGAGGGCGGCGGGGCCTGCTTCAGCGCCGCGACCTGCGCCTTCGACGGTCCCGAGACGTCCTACATCCCCAGCCAGCGTGGCCACGCCCGAGTGGCTGGCCGAACGCGGTGGCATCTTCGATGCCTCCGACCCGCAGAACCCGCTGGCGGAGCACTCCTTCGTCTACGTGCCCTATTGCACCGGCGACGCTCACCTCGGCGACCGGACCAGCGAGTACGCCGCGGACCTGATCGTCGAGCACCGCGGCTACCGCAATGGCATGGCCGCGCTCGATCACCTCCTGCGCGCCTACCCGGACACGGCCGAGCTCGTGGTGGCGGGCATGAGCGCTGGCTCCATCCCGACGCCGTTGTACGCGGCGCTCGCTGCCGACCTGCTTCCCGATGCCCGCATCGTGGCGCTGGGCGATGGCTCGGGCGCCTTTCCCAGTGACCCCCTGCTCAATGCCACCATCGGGAGCCTGTGGGGCACCATCGGACGCGATCCCCGATTGGCCGGAGACCGAGGGCGTCACGCTCCGCGACTGGGGCATCCCGGACCTGTATCGCTATGCGGGCCAGCACGCGCCCGACGTCACCTTCGCCAGGTTCGACTACGCCTACGACGAGACCCAGGCCTTCTACGGCTCGCTCGTCGGCGTCCCTTCCGACGAGCTGCTGGCGCTCATCGACCAGAACGAGGCCGACACCGAGGCGGCTGGCGTGGACCTCGTGAGCTACACCGCCGAGGGCAGCAGTCACACCATCCTCGGCAGCGACGAGCTGTATGAGCTGGAGGTCGAGGGAGTCCGCTTCGTCGACTGGCTCGGCCCGACCTGGTTCGCGGTGACACGCCCGCTCGATGTCCACTGCCTCGATTGCGGCTGAACGGGCGCCTGACATGAGTCTCCGCGCCGCTGCCTCTGCCTCTGACTCACCGATGGTCCGGTGTCACCCTCGCCGAGCGTCGGATGCGCTGGCATCGTGCGACCGGGTACTCTGTAGCAGCTGGGCGGTCGACATGGCCGCCTGATGGCGATGGGAGGAGTCGATGGAGATCTTGTTGATCCTCGGGATCATCCTGGTGGTCCTGTTCGCTGGTGGCATCCTCATCTACAACGGCCTGGTGCAGCGCCGACTGCGCATCGATGAGGCCTTTGCCCAGATCGAGGTCCAGCTGAAGCGGCGCTGGGACCTCATCCCCAACCTGGTCGATGCGGTCAAGGGCTACATGGGCTTCGAGCAGTCGGTCCTGACCGCCGTCACCGAGGCGCGTGCCAACGCCGTGGCCGCGGGGGCGCAGGGCACGCACGAGCAGGCCGTGGCGGAGAACGCCCTGACCTCGACGCTGCGCTCGCTGTTCGCCACGGTCGAGAACTACCCCGAGCTCAAGGCGAACCAGAACGTGCTCGAGCTGCAGGAGCAGCTGACCACCACGGAGAACCAGATCAGCTTCGCGCGGCAGCACTACAACGCCTCGGTGCTCGACTACAACACCTCCATCGCCACCTTCCCCAATGTCCTCATCGCGGGACCGCTCAACTTCAGCAAGCGAGAGTTCTTCGATGCTGAGCCCGAGGCCGAGCAGGTGCCCCGGGTCGACCTTGGCTTCGGCAAGGACGACGGCAAGCCGGCGTCGTAGGCCTCGCAGCCGTACGGCAGCGCGCATGCCCCGATCCTCCGGCGCGCCACAGGACGTGACATGACGCTCGCTCGCGAGACCTTCCACGAGCAGATCCGGTCCAACAAGCGGCGTTCCATCCTGCTGGTCCTGGCCGTCGCTGCCATCTTCATCCTGCTCAGCTGGTTCCTCGGGTTCTACCTCGCCGGAGATCCAGCCAATGCCGTCTTCTTCATGCCCATCGGCGGGCTCATCGCGGCGGCCCTCAGCCTGGGCGCGTTCTTCGCTGGCGACAGCATGGTGCTGGGCGTGTCACAGGCACGGCAGGTCGACGAAACCGAGGCGCCGCAGCTGATCAACGTGGTGCGCGAGCTGAGCCTGGCTGCCAACATCCCCGAGCCCAAGGTCTACCTCATCGAGGACACGGCGCTCAATGCCTTCGCGACCGGTCGCGATCCCGAGCACGCCAGCATCGCCATCACGCGTGGGTTGCTCGATCGCCTGGACCGCGAGGAGTTGCAGGGCGTCATCGGTCACGAGCTCGCGCACGTGGCCAACTACGACATCCGCTTCAGCCTGCTGGTCGGCGTGCTGGTCGGGTCGATCGCGCTGCTCGCGGACATGCTCGCGCGCATGACGATCTGGGGAGGCATGAGCCGAGGCCGACGCGACGGGGGCAGTGGGGGCAGCGGCGGTGGCCAGGCCATCATCCTCGCACTGGGCCTGCTGGTGGCCATCCTGGCGCCGATCTTCGCACGCCTCGTGCAGATGGCCGTCAATCGCCAGCGCGAATACCTAGCCGACGCCTCCAGCGTGGAGCTGACGCGCAACCCCTACGGGCTGGAGCGGGCGCTGGCGAAGCTCGCGCTCGACCAGGAGAAGCTCGAGGTCGCCAACCGGGCGACGCAGCACCTCTACATCGTCAATCCCGTCAAGAAGCTCGATACCAGTGCGCGCGGCCTCTTCAGCACCCATCCGGCCATCGTCGATCGCATCAACCGTCTGCGGAAGCTGAGCGGCCAGCCGGAGGTCGACGAGAGCGGCATCAGCCAGCTGGCGGGGCTGCGCTGAACGCAGCGCTCCCACGCGGGCGAGCACACGACCTGGCACCCGCCACAGGCCCGAGATACGGGCATAGATGACGGCTCCTGCTGCCATCGAGGCCACGCTGATGAGCAGGCCACCGGTCACGTCGGTCAGGCCGATGGCGATGGGCGCCATCACCATGAAGGGAACGAGCAGTCCTCGGAAGCCCATGATGGCATTGAGGCCGGCGGCGACCTCGCCCTGGCGCTCGGCAGGGGCGTGGTCCGCGATCAGCAGCGGCCAGGCGGTGTCGACCGCGGCACCTGCGGCGCCCAGCAGCACGGTGGCCAGCAGCACGATCGGGAAGGTGGGTGCCACCGCGAACAGGAGCATGGCGACGACCCCGACGAGGCTGCCACTCGCGATGGTGATGAGCGCACCTGCCCGGCTGGCAAGGCGTCCCCAGAGCGTGAAGGTGAGGGCGGTGCTGCCGTAGCTGACGAGGCCGGCGAGGGCGATGTCCTCGACGCGCAGGCCGAGCCGGTCGACGTGGACCATGGCGATGAGCGCGGGAGCGGCCACGAACCCACTCCCGAAGAGCAGCTGCGCGGCCGTGATGCGGCGGAGCATGGGCTGACTCGTCACCGAGCGGATCGATTCGAGCGCCCCGAAGCGGTGGTCGATGTCGATGCCCGGCGCCGCCAGCCGGCCGATGGCGAGGCTGCAGACAGCACCGATGACGACCACGACCGCGACGATGGCGACCCAACCGGAGGTGGCGGCCAGCAGGGTGATGGCCAGGAGTGCCGCCGTGCCCGCTGCCGAACGTGCGGTCCCCACGTAGCCCAGCATGCGCCCGCGATCGCGGGAGGGGTAGATGGTGGCCCAGATGCGCTGCTGCATCGGCGCACCCAGGGCGAACATCATCCAGAAGCCCAGGATGGCGACGGCGATGAACAGGGGTTGCGGCGCGATGACGACCAGCAACACGCCCGCCGCCCCCATCGAGCGGAGCAGCGCCATGCGAGCCGGGGTGCGAGCTCCGATGCGACCCGCGAACAAGGTCACCAGGCTGGCCAGGAAGGGGAGGGCAGCCAGGACCGCGAGACCCATCGAGTCGAGGCCTTCGCGTCGCGCGACCGATGGCAGCAGCACGCCGACGACGGCGAACATGCCGCCCAGGCCGACAGCGGACGACAGGTCGAGCGCCAGGTTCCGCTGTCGTCGTCGTCAGGTTCGCAAGGGCGACGGCAGGCGCCGATGCGGACAACGCGGACGACTGCGGCCAAGCCAAGGGACGACACCTCGATCAGATCACGGCTTGGCCTGCGAGGTGAGCTGTCGGGCTCGGCCACTGACGTGGCCTGCGCGGACGTTCCGCGATTCGCCCCAAGGTGGAAACCCATCGATCATCGGTTCCCCCGTCCCCCGCGCACGGGGGTTCGGCCATCTCCCAATCTAGCACGCGCAAACGTCTTCGTGGGAGGGCCCCGGATGAAGAATCGCTAACGGTGGCCAGCCGATGGTCCCAGGGGCCACGGTTGTGCGGGCTTGCCCGGATGTGGTCTAATATCCCGACCGCACCAGCGGGCCGAGATAGCTCAGTTGGTAGAGCACGCGACTGAAAATCGCGGTGTCGCCAGTTCGAATCTGGCTCTCGGCACCACAAACATGGCGCCGGTCGGTTGCTCGTTCGGATCGGGCGGAAGTGGCTCAGTTGGTAGAGCATCACCTTGCCAAGGTGAGGGTCGCGGGTTCGAGTCCCGTCTTCCGCTCCACTCCTCTTCTTCACCTCGTAGACTGTCGGGGTACTCCGATGCCCCTTCGTCTAGTGGTAAGACGCCGGACTTTGGATCCGTGAACCGAGGTTCGAATCCTCGAGGGGCAGCCAGCACGATGCGGTACGGGTGGGACCCGGCCGCGAAGCGGGGCGACGTAGCCAAGTGGCCCAAGGCGATGGTCTGCAAAACCATTATTCACCGGTTCGAATCCGGTCGTCGCCTCCAGCACTCCTTCGCCGGCTGCATCCGGCTGTGCCACAGCGGTTTCGCGACGGGAGCACCACGACGACAACCGTTCAAGCAGGGCAGATCCCCTGCTTGCCTAGGGTGCGAGGTCGACGCACATCACCCAGGCCTGGAGCCCACCGTCACCTGAGGTGTCGTTGATCGCCCGAACTCGGTACGTGGAAGGGAGCAGCGAAGCTGCCTCGGTGTCGTCCTCGACCTCGCTCTCCGTGGGGTCATCGGGTCGTGCCTCGTACACCTGGAGCGTCCCGGGCTCGCCGCTCGTGCTGAAGCCGCCGCCGGTCGCCAGGTCATCCTCGTCACAACTGGCGAAGACGCTGCCATCGGCACCCGCCGGGATGGTGAGGAGGATCGATGACCGGACGTACCCGCCGACCATCCCGGGGTCGCCTTGCAGACCCCGCGCCCCACGCAGACCCTGGGGTCCGGTCGGCCCCGTCGGCCCGGTCGCACCGGTCGGCCCTTGTGGACCTCGTGGGCCCTGCGGCCCCTCGGCACCGCGCGCACCCTGTGAACCCTTGGGACCCTTCGGACCCTTCACCTCACCTTGCCCTGTGGGCCCTGCGGCCCCTGCCGGACCCGTTGGTCCCTGCGGACCCGTCGCGCCGGGCTGCCGGTCCCTGGCCCAATGGATGGGTGTCGATCCCCCGGGGCACTGGGCCGACGCCTTCGTCGGCGCCTTGATGAAGACCCCGTCTCGGACGCAAGCGTGGATCCATTCGTCGCCACCCCTGCCGGCGTGCGCCATCACGCTCAGGGCCGGGACGGTGGCGAGCAGGATCGCGGCGCTCGCGGTGACAGCGGCGATCCGAGTGAGCTTCCGCATCGATCTGCCGGCCTTTCTGTGTCGACGCCCGGCATCGATCGGATCCGATGGAGCACGGGCAGACGTGGACGAGCACCTCTCATCCCCCGTCCCATGCCATTCAAACCGCAGACTCCGGCCAACGCGTGCCGCCACGGCTCCTTGTGGGGACAGGTGGCACCACAAAATCGGGACCGGCACTCACGCTCAGCCAGGGGGGCGTCGCCTCCACCGCCGCGACTGGAGAGTGGCCCTACGTCGCCTGGCGCGGTCGGGGGTCGTGGTCCAGACGCGGCCCGGCGGTCACACGGGCCGGGGAGGCTCGCGCGATGCCACGCGTCGAGGGTAGAGTGCCTTCGTTAGACGGTCTCGCCGGGGCCGGAGTGGCGGAATGGCAGACGCGGCGGTCTTAAACACCGCTGAGGGGCAACCCTCGTGTGGGTTCGAGTCCCACCTTCGGCACCAGTTCTGAGCGTGAAAGGGCCCTCCGGCTGCCATGCTCGGTGACTTGGCCGCCGACAACGACCGTGGCGGGGGATGGAGGCAGAACAGGGGTCCGGCCCGCGAGGTGCGGACCTCCACTCGTATCTGCGACCGGCCGGCTCACTGTCGGTGACTGTTGACTCCTTGCACCGACCAACGGCACCCTATGCTGGCAACAGCAGTCCCTGATGGAGGTGCAGCGAGGATGTCACCGAGAGATCAGAAGCTGGACCTATTGGCCGGCGTGCCGTTGTTCATCCAGCTCGGGAAGCGTGAACTCCAGCGTGTCGGCCAGCTGGCGGACGTCCTTGATCTGCCGGCCGGCCGGGTCTTGATGCGCCAAGGCGAGCGCGGTGCCGAGGCCATGGTCATCGTCGAGGGTCGGGCGAACGTGGAGCGCGACGGCCGCCTCCTGTATGAGGCAGGCCCGGGCGATGTGCTCGGCGAGATGGCCCTGCTGTCAGATCGGCCACGCATCGCCACGGCCACGCTGCAGACCGATACGCGGCTGCTGGTGCTTGCTCGGCGCGAGTTCGATGCCCTCATGACCGAGATGCCCAGCGTGCGTGCCCAGGTCATGGAGAACCTGGCGCTGCGCCTGATGGCGGCCGAGGACAGCGCCACGCACTAGGCAATCGTTCTCCTCATCCGCGACGACGCCACTTGGCGCCGGCCGTGCCGCATCGCTGTAACGGCCCCGTAACGCCATAGAGGTGCTCCCTGACCTTCCCGGGCGGGTGGGCCGATAGCCTGCTCCCATGACATTCCGCCGAGGGGCCCGGCTGGATCCTACGCAGGTGCGGGACCTCCGTGGTCGAGGGATCTCCGGCCGCGGCGTCGCCGTGGCCGGCGGCGGAGGGATCGGCCTCATCGTCCTGCTCTTGTTCGCGCTGCTCGGCGGTGACCCCGGGGCCATCCTGGCGCCCGACCCTATGGCAGGCCAGGCCGGCTCACAGCAGGGGGCGATCAGTGGAAGCGGGGACCTGGCGGGCGATTGCCAGGTGGGGGAGGACGCCAACCGGCGGACCGACTGTCGCGCCGTCGGACTGGTCAACAGCGTCCAGGCCTATTGGGAGGATGTCTTCGCGGCATCCGAACTTCGTTACGTACCGGCCGATACCGTCATCTTCAGTGGGGCCGTCGATTCGGCCTGCGGCTTCGCGAGCTCCGCGAGCGGCCCCTTCTACTGCCCCCTTGACGGCCTGGTCTACCTGGACCTCACCTTCTTCGACGACCTGAGCTCGAGGCTGGGCGCCGCGGGGGGACCGCTGGCCGAGGGCTACGTCATCGCGCACGAGTATGGCCACCACGTTCAGGCGCTCCTGGGGGCACTCGACCGCCGGACACAGACGAGCGGCCCAGACAGTCGCTCTGTTCGCATCGAGCTCCAGGCTGACTGCTACGCGGGGTCCTGGGTCGCCAACGCGGCTGAGACTGGCTTCCTCGAGACGCCCACCGCGGGCGAGGTCGAAGATGCCCTCGACGCAGCTGCGGCCGTCGGCGACGACCGCATCCAGCGGAGCACGACTGGTCAGGTGAACCCTGAGAGCTGGACGCACGGTTCGAGCGAGCAACGGCACGACTGGTTCCTCACGGGATACGAGACCGGCGATCCCGGCGCCTGCGAAACGTAACGGCCGCGAAACGGCCCCGCGTTGGACGTGTTCCATTTCGAGCCCCCACGATGTCCGGCCTGTCGACGAGTTCGGGCCGCTGGCCGCCACTGCCACGGGCGCCACGCCTCCCAGCCCCCGACCGATGTCCGATCTGTCGACGACTTCGGGCCGCTGCGCTGGCTCAAGGTGGCCTGGCTCGGCGCGTGCCACCCAACCCCGGAACATGACCGATCGATCGAAAGCGTTGGGGGCGTACTGGCCGCTTGGCGCGCCTCGGGGTGGGTGCAGGGCGGTCAACACGGCCACGCGCCACCCAACCCTGGAGGATGACCGATCGATCGGAAACCACTGACTCGCGCAACCGGCCACCCGGCCCACGCTGGCCGCTCGGCATACGCACCATGGGCCTGCCTCGACGTGGCCGCTTGGGCGCTAGCATCGATGTCATGTCGAAGAACGTCCTGGTCGTCGAGCAGGTCCTGACCATCCCCATCCGGGAGGTCTCGGGGCTGTGCGTTCACCGCCCCATCGGCGCAGCGCCACGGCTCGTGGCTATCGGTGACGCCACGCAGGAGTTGGCCTGGGCGCCGCTGGTGCCTGGCAACGAGCCCCGCTGGGAGGTAGCGGACCTGACCGCGCTGGGCATGCACGATGCCGGCCGTGGCTCGCAGTTCGAGGCCATCGCGACCGACGCCACGGGTCTCGTCCTCATCCTCCGCGAGTACCCGGCGGTCGTCCACGTCATCGACACTGGCAAGCGGCGACTGGTCCGTACGATCGAGCTCGCCATCCGTGACCAGGATGGCCTCCGCACGCCGCGAGCGCGCGCCGCCTCGTCGCTGGGCGAGGCGATGTTGCCGCTGCAGGACGGCCGGCTGTTGGTGTCGAAGGAGAAAGATCCACCGCTGCTCTTTGAGTTCGGGCCGCCCGGCGAGCGCCCGATGGGCATCGACGGCGACCGTCTGCTGGGCTCGGACGACGCCTGGGCGGTCCCGGAAGGCCGCGAGTCGCGTCTGGAAGCCCTGGCGCGCTGGCCGCTGGACCCGGCCCTGGAGCGGCGCTTCCGTGACATCAGCGACGTGGCCACCGGCCCCGATCGTCGGATCTACCTCCTCAGCGACCAGTCCAGCCGGATCGCTCGACTGCCGGCCAGCTTCCCCGCCACGGGTGAGCCCGTCTCCGCGGACGCGCTCTGGAAGCTGGAGGGCGCGCCGGCGAAGGCTGAGGGCCTGGCCTTCCTCCCCGACGGACGAGCGATCGTGGCGCTCGACGAGAAGAAGGCCCGGAAGAACCTGCTCGTGCTCGGCCCGGCCATTGCTGCCGCGACTGACCGACCCGGCCAGCGTGATGCTTGAGCGTAGAATAGCCGCCCTCGGTCCGGCAGCCGCCCTGGGGTCCAGCCGCGCCCCAAGGTCCGGCCTGGCGCCTTGAGCACTGCTGGGCGGTAGCCGCGCTGGCTGGTTCGGGCCCCACCATCGGCTCCGTTAGCAGCTCCGTTCTCGCGAATGCCGGTGCGGTTGGCGTAGGCGTCGTAGCGGTCGCATGGCAGCGGACGAAGTCGGAAGGAGTGCCTATGAGCGGTCCAGCCATCCCGCTGGTCGAGGCCACGATCGATCAGGTCCACGCCGCCCTGCTGCGGTCGCAGCTGACGGTGCGGGACATGGTCGAGGGCTACCTGGCGAGGATCGAGGCCTACGATCGATCCGGTCCCGCCCTCAACGCCACGCTCGCCATCAACCAGGACGCCCTGCGCGAGGCCGACCGGCTGGACGACGCGATGGCGCGGGAGGGCCGGCTCAGCGGACCGCTGCACGGGGTGCCGCTGCTGGTGAAGGACCAGGTCGAGACGGCTGGCATCGCGACGACGTTCGGCTCGATCGCCATGGATGGCTACGTTCCCAGCGCGGATGCGACGTGTCATCGCGCGGCTGAAGCGGGCGGGCGCGATCGTCCTGGCCAAGACGACGCTGCCGGACTTCGCCACCTCCTGGTTCTCCTACTCGTCGGTCTCCGGGGTCACCCGCAACCCGTATGACCTCGAGCGGGATCCGGGGGGCTCGAGCAGCGGGACCGCGGCGGCCCTCGCCGCCAGCCTTGGGCTGGTGGGCATCGGGGCGGACACCGGGGGCTCCATCAGGGTCCCGGCGTCGTTCACCAGCCTGGTCGGCGTTCGCGTGACCCCGGGGCTCATCAGTCGCCAGGGCGTGTCCGCGCTCGTCGAGTTCCTGGACACGGCCGGCCCCATGGCCCGGACCGTGCGGGACGCGGCGCTCCTGCTCGATGCCATGGTCGGCTACGACCCCGCGGACGCCTACACGGCCGCGTACGCCGCCGCGCGCCCGCCGGCCAGCTACGCGAGCCTCCTGGATGCGAGCGGCCTGCAGGGAGCCCGCATCGGCGTGCTGCGGCAAGTCTTCGGGTCCGCGAGCGATCCGGACCGCGCGGCCGGTGAACGCCGTCATCGAGCGGGCCCTGGACGTCATGCGCGAGGCCGGCGCGTCGGTGGTCGAGGTGGAGATCCCCGCCCTGGACGACGGCATGGCCGCCACGGCGCTCTACCTCACGCACAGCCGGCACGACCTCGACCGGTTCCTCGCGGAGCGGCCCGACCTGCCGTACTCGGCCATCGGGGACATCGTCCGAGACGGTCGCTACCACCCCGCCCTGGAGTGGCTCAAGGCGATGTCGGAGGGCCCGGCGGCGCCGGCGGATGACCCGGCCTACTTCCAGAAGATGGCCACGCGGGAGCCGTTCCAGCGCACCGTCGTGCATGCCATGGCCGGCGCCGGCGTCGACAGCGCTGGTCTACCCGACCGTGCAGGTGGCGGCTCCCACGCGCGCCGAGCTCGACGCTGGCCGCTGGACGGTGGAGGCCTTCCCCACCAATACCATGATCGCGTCGCAGTCCGGCCTGCCCGCGGTCACCGTGCCGGCGGGCGCGACGCCGGCGGGGTCACCCGTCGGACTGGAGATCCTGGGCTTGCCCCTCGACGAACCCACGGTCCTGGGGCTGGCCTACGCCTTCGAGCAGCAGGCCCGCGGGCGCATCGTGCCGCAGGTCGCCCCCGAGCTGTGAGCGCTCAGACCTGCGGCAGGCGCGGCACGGCCGCCAGCAGCTGCTGCGTGTAGGGCTGGCCGGGGTTCCCGAACACGCCCGAGGTCGGCCCCTGCTCGACCACTCGCCCTGCCTGCAGGACCACGGTGTGCTGGCACAGAGCCCCCACCACGCCCAGGTCATGGGAGACCATGAGCACGGTGAGGTCCCGGCTGGAGCCCAGCTCGGCCAGCAGTTCGATGACCTGGATGCGGGTGATGACGTCGAGGGCGCTGACGGGCTCATCGGCCAGGAGCACGCGGGGTCGACTGACGATGGCACGCGCGATGGCGATGCGCTGGCGCTGTCCCCCGGAGAACTCGTGCGGGTAGTGGGACGCGGCGGCCGCGGGCAGCCCGACCGATTCGAGCGCCTCGACGACGAGCGCATCGGCGTCACGGCCACGGGCGATGCGCAGGGAGCGCACCGGCTCGCCCACGATGCGTCCGACGCGCTGGCGCGGGTCCAGCGACGAGTAGGGGTCCTGGAAGACGGTCTGGACGCTGCGGCGAAAGGCGCGCATCTGCGAGCGATCGCCCAGGTCCAGCGGCACGCCGTCGAAGAGGACCTGGCCCGTGGTCGGCCTCAGCAGCCCCAGCAGCAGCCGCAGCAGGGTCGTCTTGCCGGAGCCGGACTCGCCCACCAGGCCGAGGTTCTGACCCGGCGTGATGGCCAGTGACACCCCTTGCACCGCGAGCTGTCCCGCGTCGCTGCCGCGATAGGCGTAGCTCACGTCTTCGAGGCCAAGGACGGCGCTCATGCGTCGCCGCCCGGCGCGATGGCCGCCGCGAAGCCGGACTCGATGCGGCGTGCGCTGGCGCCGAAGGCCGCGGTGTAGGGATGCTTCGGTGCGGTCAGCAGCTGCGCGATGGTGCCCCGCTCGACCGCCTCGCCGGCGCGCATGACCAGGGCATGGTCGGTCATGCGGGAAACGACGGCCAGGTCGTGGCTGACGAAGATGAGCGCCATGCCGCGGTCGGCGACGAGACGGTCGAGCAGCGCGAGCACCTCGGACTGGACGGTCACGTCGAGGGCCGTGGTGGGCTCGTCCGCGATGAGCAGGCGGGGACGGCAGGCCAGGGCCATGGCGATGGCGACCCGTTGCCGCTGGCCGCCGGAGATCTCGTAGGGGCGTGCTTGCGCGATGCGTTCGGGCTCGGGCAGGCGCACCTCGGCCAGCGCCTCCAGGGCGGCGCGCCGGAGGTCCGCGCCACGCAGGCCCTGGTGACGAGCGATGGGCTCGGCCAGCTGGCTGCCCAGCTTCATCAGCGGGTCCAGCGCGGTCAGCGGCTCCTGGAAGATGAAGGCACCGACGCGGCCGCGCAATGGCACCAGGCGCTTCTCCGGCGCGCCCACGACCTGCGTGCCGTCGAGCAGGATGCTGCCGCTCGCCGCGAGTCCCGCGGGCAGCAGCCCGATGATGGCGAAGGCCGTGAGCGACTTCCCGGAGCCGGACTCGCCGATGAGGCCGAGACGCTCGCCGGGTGCGACCGTGAACGAGACGTCGCGCACCCGGGCGACGCCATCGGGTGAGGTGACGCTGAGCGAGGCCACCTCCAGCAGGTTGGCCGGGGCGCTGGCCAGGCTCATCGGCCGCGCACCAGGGGCCTCATCGAGCGCGCACCAGGGTGGGGTCGGAGACGTCACGCAGCCCGTCGACCAGGAGGTTCACGCCGATGACGAGGATGACCAGGACCACGCCGGGCGCGATGGCTCCCAGCGGCGCGGTCATGACCGTGCTTTGCGCCTCCTGCAGCAGGCGACCCCAGGACGAGTTGGGCGGCGGTGCGCCCAGCCCGAGGTAGGAGAGGCTCGCCTCCGCGAGCACCGCGACGCCGAAGAGCAGCCCCAGGTTGACGCTGATGGTGGGCCAGATGTTGGGCAGGACGTGCTGCCAGACGATACCCAGCGAGCCGGTCCCGGACGTGCGCGCCGCGGTGATGTACTGCTGCGCCAGGACGCGCTTGGCGACGACCCGCGTGAGTCGCGCCACGATGGCCGACACCGAGACACCGATGGCCACCGTGACGGTGACGATCGAGGCACCGGTCACGGCCACGATCAGCATGGCCAGCAGGAGCAGGGGGAAGGCGATGAGGATGTCCATGGCGGCCGACATGGCGTCATCCAGCCAGCCGCCCGCGAAGGCCGCCACCAGGCCCAGCGGGACGCCGATGGCGGCGCCCACCACGACGGCCCCGATGCCCACGATGAGGGCGATGCGGGCGCCCACCATGATCTGCGTGAAGAGGTCGCGGCCCAGCCTGTCCGTGCCGAGGAGGTGAACCAGGCTGGGGCTTTCGAGGCGGCCGCCACTGGTGTCGCTGGGGTCGAACGGCAGCCACACCACCGACACGAGGGCGATGAGGGCGATCGTCCCGACGAGGACCAGGCCGGCCACGAGGACGAGCGAGCGGCGGCGCCGGGCTCGCTCGTCCAGCTGGAGTGGCTGCGCAAGGTCGACATCGACCGACGCCTCGGGATGGTCCGGCACGCTCACGAGGACTGTGTCCGGTGGCGCAAGCGCGGATCGACCAGGCGCTGCGCGACGTCGGCGATGAAGCCCACGCTGAGCACCAGCAGGGTGCTCACGAAGAGGATGCCCTGGATGTTGGGGTAGTCATGCTGCGCGATGGCCTTCAGCAGCATGCTGCCGAGGCCGGGGAGCGCGAAGACGGCCTCGATGACGACCGCACCCAGGAAGGCGGTGGCGAGCTCGATGCCGAGGATGGCGATGACCGGGACGGCGCCGTTGCGCAGGCCGTGGCGGAGCATGGCCATGCCCATCGTCGAGCCCATGGCGCGGGCGTTGCGCAGGTAGTCACTGCCCATGACGTCCAGCGTGGCGCTGCGCACGTAACGCGAGAGCGACCCCGCCATCACCAGGGCGATGGTCAGGACCGGCAGTGCGAGGTGTCTGAGCACGTCTGCTGGTTCGGACCAGCCCTCCCGTGGGAAGCCGCCGGCGGGCAGCACCCGCAGCCGCAGCGAGAAGGCGGTGATGAGCAGGATGCCCACCCAGAAGGCCGGGATGGCGATGAAGAGCTGCGAGAAGGCTGACAGCGCGGCGCCGTACCAGCGGTCTGCCTTGTAGGCCGCGACGAAGCCGATCAGCAGCGCCAGCACGAAGGCCAGGCCGAAGGCCAGGAAGGTGAGGGGGATGGTCACCGCCAGTCGGGAGGCGATCTCCGGGCCGACCGGCAAGGTGCTCACGAAGGAGCTCCCCAGGTCAAGGGTGATCATGCCGCCGAACCAGCTCACGAACTGCTCGTGGATGGGCAGGTCTGCCCCCACCTGCGCCCGCGCCGCAGCGATCTGCTCGGGCGTGGCGTTGATCGAGAGCAGCGCGTTGGCCGGGTCGCCCGGCAGGGCCCGCAGGAGCAGGAAGATCACCACCATGGCGACCAGCAACGACGCGACGAGGATGATGGTGCGGCGGAGAAGGTACTGAGCCATGTCCCGTTAGCCCCGCCGCCGTTGCCGGCGCAGGTGTGCTGGAAGTGCCAGGTTCATGCGTCGGGGCCCCCGATCATGCGCCGGGGGCCCCGAACGGTCGCTACTGCTTGACGATGTCGTACGCGTGGAACATGGTGTTGAGGCCGTTGATGGGGTAGCCGCTGACGTTCGCGGAGGCCACCACCAGCTGCGGGTAGAGGTACAGCCAGGCGCTCGCGGCATCCTTGGCGATCTGCTCGTTGACGAGCTTGAGCTTCTCGGTCTGCTCCTCGACCGTCGCGGCCTGCTCGGCCTCGGCGACCCAGGCCGTCACCTGCGGGTTGTCGTAGCCCCAGTAGAAGTCGGGGTTGCCGTACCACACCACGTCGCGGTCGTTGACGTGCTCCTGCAGGGTCGCTTCGTAGTCGAGCTGCTGGAACACCTTCGTGTACCACTCGTCGGCGGTGATGGGGTTGATGTTGACGGTCACGCCGATCTTGGCCAGCTCGCTCTTGACGAACTCCGCGACCACCGGGTGGGGGTCGTAGGTCGGCGTGTCAAGGGTGAACTCGAAGCCGTCCGCGTAGCCGGCATCGGCCAGCAGCTGCATCGCGAGCTCCGGATCATAGGGGTTCTCGTCCACCAGATCGATGTACCAGGGGTCCGTCGGCGGCACCATGGAGCCGATGAGCGTGCCCTTGTCGCCCCAGATGGCGTTGAGCAGCTTGGCGCGGTCGATGGCCGAGTAGAGGGCCTTGCGGACCTCGACCTTGTCGAAGGGCTCGACGCGATCGTTGAAGACGAGGATCTCCTTGGTGGTGGAGGCCCCGTTGTTCACCACGTAGTCCGGGTTGTTCTCGAACTCGACGAGCGCGTCCGGGCTCTGCACGTTGGTGATGATGTCGACGGCGTTCGTGAGCAGCGCATTGCTCAGCGCGGTGGCGTCGGTGAAGTAGTTGAAGACGACCTCCGCGTTGGCGGCAGGCTCGCCCCAGTAGTCATCCCAGCGCTTCAACGTGAGGGAGCTGCCGCGCGTCCAGCCGTCCAGCACGTAGGGTCCGGTGCCGTCCTCCGTGGTGGTGAGGTCCGCGGCGTCCTTGTTGACGACCCACACGTAGCTCAGGTTGTAGATGAAGGAGATGGAGGGTTCCTCCAGCGTCACCACCACGGTGTCGGGGGTGGGCGCTTCGATGCTGGCGATGGCTCCGAAGCTCGACCGGCGCGCCGACTGCGACTCCTCGGCGAAGACGCGCTCGATGCTGAACTTCACGTCCTCGGACGTGAGCGGCTTGCCGGAGTGGAAGGTGACGCCCGGCTTGAGCGTGAACGTGTACACCAGGCCGTCCTCGCTCACCGTGTAGGCGTCGGCGAGCAGCGGCTCCACGTCCCCGGAGTCGGTGAGCTGGAAGAGGCCCTCGTAGACGTTGCCGTCGAAGGCCTCGGTGACGCCCTGCCCGCCGCCGGCCGTGTTGTCGAGGTTCTGGGGCTCGTAGAGCGAGCCCACGTAGATGGTCGCGTCGGGGTCTTGCGCCGCCGCGGTGAGAGCCAGGCTGCCGCTCAGGAGTACCGCCGTAGCGAGCGCGCCGGCGAGGAGTACCACCGATGGTCGTTTCATCGAATCCCTTTCCTGCATCTCCGTGTCGCTTGTCGCGTCGGCCGTTGGCCGGCTACCGGTCGGCCGGGAATGTTGGTCCGGCGTCGATTGGCGTGAGCCGCACTGCCGCCGCAGGCACTTCCTGGGTGAGCCTGCCAGCGGGATGCACGGTCTCCCGGTTCGACATGCCAGCATCGGCAGCATAACGTACCGTCAGGCACGGATCGCCGCGCCGTGTGGGGTGCCGACAGCCGCCATGGGTGGATGCGTCGGCCGGGTGCCACGACCGCGGTCCGCGAGCCATCAACACCCCCACGCCGACCGGAGGGAACCGTGACCGACAAGACCGTCGACATCCGCCACGACGAAGTGGCATGCGCTTCGTGGCCCGCACGGGCTCGGGCCATGGCATCGTCATGGACGACCGCGACGGAGACAGCGGGGCACGGCCGACCGAGCTGGTCCTCGCCGGCCTCGGTGGATGCACCGCCATGGACGTCCTCTCGATCCTGCGCAAGAAGCAGCAGGACGTGAGCCGTCTCGAGGTCCACGTGGGGGCGGCCCAGCGTGCCGCCTACCCGCAGATCTTCAGCGACATCGACCTGCTCGTGGAAGTCGAGGGTCCTGGTGTGAGCGTGGCGGCGGTCTGCCACGCCATCGAGCTGGCGGCCAGGAAGTACTGCTCGGTCGGCGCCATGCTGGCAGCTGGAGAGACGGTCATCCACCACCGCTACCACGTCATCGGGACGGGCGCGGACCCCTTCGACGAAACGGGCGAGGTCGAGGTCAGCGGTCCCTTCGCCCGACCTGAGGCCCTCTGACGATCTGGACCATCTGACCGAGGCAGGGTCAGCCTTCGGTGGCTGACGGGACCTCCTCAGGGACCGCCATCGGGATGTCCCGCGGCCTGGTCGACGGTCGGCGCGGGTCGCGACGGTCGGCGAACAAGGAGGCGCCGATGGCGGTCGCGAGGATGGCGACGATGATCAGCAGGGACAGCGGTGTCGGGATGGGGAAGATGTCGGCCAGGAGGATCTTGAGCCCGGCGAAGATGAGCAGCGCGGAGAGGCCCGGCTTCAGGTAGCGGAACTTGTCCACGGCCCCCGCCAGCAGGAAGTAGAGCGACCGCAGGCCCAGGATGGCGAAGGCGTTGGAGCTGAAGACGAGGAACGTGTCGGTCGTCACCGAGAAGATGGCCGGCACCGAATCGATGGCGAAGAGGATGTCGCTCGACTCGATGACGAGCAGCACCGCGAGCAACGGCGTGGCGAGCCGACGTCCCTGCTCGATGACGATGAAGCGCTGCTCGCGGTAGCCGTCGGTGGTGGGCACGAAGCGGCGGAAGAGGCGCAGCAGCGCATTCTTGTTGGGGTCGATCATGTGCTCGTTGCGCTGCGCCCACATGCGGTAGCCGGTGTACAGGAGCAGGAAGCCGAAGACGTAGATGGCCCAGTGGAAGCTCTCGATGATGGCGGCGCCCAGGCCGATGAAGATGGCGCGGAAGACGATGGCGCCGAGGATCCCGTAGAAGAGCACCCGGTGCTGGTACTTGAGCGGAACCACGAAGGCCGTGAAGATCAGCGCGAAGACGAAGACGTTGTCGACCGACAGGCTGAGCTCGAGCAGGTAGCCCGCGAGGTACGCCGTGCCGTCCTCGGCGCCGCGGGTGAAGAAGACGAGCGCTCCGAACGCCAGGCCCAGGGCGATGTAGAAGGCGCTGAAGATGGCCGCCTCGCGGAACGATGGCGCATGCGCCTGTCGGTTGAAGACCAGCAGGTCCAGGGCCAGCACCGTGGTGATGGTGACCGCGAGGATGATCCACAGGATCGTGTCTGTTTCCAACGATGCGCCTCCGGGGACAGCAGGATGTCACGCCGAAGGTCTCCGCCGACCGCGCGTTCGCCGCGCGGCCGATGCCGGCGGGGCCACGCGAGGTGGTCCGTGATGACGCCGCACATCCGGGGCCCGGGGTACTCCCCCTCGGGTCGTCCGATGCTAGCAGATGTTCCTGCACCACCACCGTCACCGCCTCCGGCACGCCAGTGGGCCGGGTCCCTGGTGGCGCGGAGGCTCTAGCGGCGCAGTAGCGTCTCAGCGGCGCGGTGGCTTCGACCCCTGGACGCTGCGGCCGTGCGGCTTGATGGTCGGGGGCTGGGGATGCAGTCCGAAACGGATGGCCTCGTCCGGCCATCCCGGGTCTTCAGGCATCAAGCGCTGCATCGTGGCGCCCTGAGCATCGATGTGCTCGATCGAGCCATCCGCGCCGAGGACGAGCCTGCCGCCGTCGGTGAGCTCGAGTGCGTGCGGCTTGAAGCGGCGCCCTCGCGTCGCGGTGGTCCGCGTACGCTCGTTCCTGCCGGGCTCGTCAGTCATGGGTCTCCTCTGGCTCTCGCTGCGAGGACCATACGTCGAAGCGGGGCGCGCTGCTCGCGGCTGCGGCGGCTCGGCTCCTGCGGAGAGCCTGTCGGCGGTCACCTCCTGGCCGGTCCGTCAGGCCAGTCGAGCGCGGCTGACCGGGACGCTGAGCGCAAGGGCCGCGAGGCACAGTCCCGGGACGAGCAGCCAGCCGATGGAGACGCCGGCGATGTCGGCGGCCACGCCCAGCGCCAGGGGTGATACCAGGATGGCCACGCCCGATGCCAGGATGAGCCGGGCCGACCCGCGATCCTGCATGCCGGGCACCAGCGCGAGCGCGACCGTGACACCCAGCGGATAGAGGAACCCGGTGCCCAGACCTGCGAGGTAGATGCCGAGTCCGGCCAGCTCGATGCCAGCTGCTGGACCACGCCAGCAGCGAACCCAGCAGCGCCACCGCGAGGCTGCCGCGGATCAGCCAGAGCGGATCGTGTCCACTCACGAGGTGGAAGCTGAGCGCGACGCGTGCCGTGCCCATCCCGGCGTAGAACATGGTCGCCACCAGCGTCGCGTCGCCCAGCGAGATGCCGACCTGCCGCTCGACCAGCGTGCTGGCCCAGAAGACGATGGAGAACTCGACCGACACGACCAGCACCAGCAGCCACCAGGCGAGCCAGTAGCGGCCCGGGAGTCGACCCACCAGCACCGTCACCTCGGGCGTCGCATCGCGTCGACCGCGGGTCATGCCCAGCCCGAGCAGGATGAGGACGCCGGCCGGGACGAAGGCCAGCTGCCAGCCGACCCCGCTGTTCTCGCCGAGTCCGATGACGAGCGGCACGCTCAGGGACGCGACCATGGCCACCAGGGCGGCCCGGCCCATGCGCACCCGTGCCAGCGTGCCCCCGCCGCGCGTGAGCGTGCGGTTGACGTGCGCCAAGAGCAGCCCGGTCCCCAGCCCTGCGGCCAGGGCACCCAACAACGTCACGCTGTATGCAGGAGCGAAGGCGAGGCAGACACTCGCGATCGCCAGCAGCAGGTAGGCGCCAGCGTGAGCGGTCCTGGCGCCCAGCAGCCCGTCGAGTCGCTCGCCGGCGAGTCCGGCCAGCGCGATGCCGACCGCGAGGGCAGAGGAGTGGAGCGCCGCTTCGGCGTCGGATAGCGAGAGCACCACGGCCAGGAACGCCGTGACGGCGCCCACGCCGTAGAGCAGGTAGCCGATGACCGACTGGTCGAGGTAGCTGCTGCGCACCTCGAAGGTGGAGGCCGGGGCATCCGGCTCGAAGGCCGCGGTGTGGGCTGGAGGCACCTCCGGATGCTAGCCCTTCCGCTCGACGGCCATCGCGGCGCCCTCATCGTGGCACGATGTCGCCATGAGCAGAACGACCGACCACCCCACCTCCGACTGGCACATCCGGGTGCCGGCACCCGATGAGCTCCAGGCCTACATGTCGCCGATCCAGCTGGCATTCGCCGAGGATCCCTCCCAGGCCGAGATCGACGACTGGTTGAAGGTCGTCGAGGCGGACCGTTGGCTGGGGGCGTTCGAGGATGCAGCCAGCCAGCAGGTGGCTGGGTGTGCCTCGGCCCACTCGGTCCGGCTGACCGTGCCGGGTGGCCAGGTGGCGGCGGCCGCGGTGACCGGTGTGGGCGTACGGCCGGACTATCGTCGGCGAGGCATCCTGCGCTCGCTCATGCGTCGCCAGCTTGCCGACGTCCACGAGCGAGGCGAGCCGGTGGCGGCGCTGTGGGCCTCCGAAGGTGCCATCTACCAGCGTTTCGGGTATGGGCTCGCGGCGATGGACGGCCACTTCGAGGTGGCCGTGGAGCGCACCGCCTACGCCCGGCCCCGACCGCCGGAGGGTCGCGTGCGCATCGTCAGCGAGGAGGAGTCGGCCGACCTCATCCCACCGGTCTACGAGGCCATGCGGGCGCAGACACCGGGTGCGCTCTCACGGAGCGAGGCGTGGTGGCGGAGTGGGGTCCTGGCCGATCCCGGAGTACAGCCGCCGAGGGTCCAGCAGCAAGTTCCGCGCCGTCTACGAGGCGGACGGCGCGGCCGAGGGCTACGCCATCTACCGCGTGAAGGAGGACTGGGACCACCGCGGCCCGCGGAACGTGCTGGAGGTGCGTGAAGCCGTGACGACGTCGGCGCGCGCGCTGCGAGAGTTGTGGCGCTATCTCTTCGAGGTCGATCTGGTGCGCATCGTCAAGGCCGGCCGAGTCCCGGTGCCGGCCCCGCTGCAGCACCTCCTCGCCGAGCCGCGAGCGCTCGGGCTGGTGGTCAACGATGGCCTTTGGATCCGGCTGGTGGATCTGCCCGCGGCCCTCGAAGCTCGCCGCTGGGGTTGCGCCGACAGCGTGGTGCTGGAGGTGGCCGACGACTTCTGCCCGTGGAACGCGGGTCGCTGGCGCGTGCACACCACGGGCGACCGCGGTGCCGCCGTGGCCGAGGTGTCGCGCACCGACGATGCGCCCGACCTCGTCCTTCAATACGGCTGACCTCGCGGCGGTCTACCTCGGCGGCATACGTCCGGCCGACCTGGCCGCAGCCGGCCGCATCGAGGAGCTGACGCCGGGAGCGGTGGACCGGGCGACCGTGATGTTCAGTGCCCAGCGGTCCCCCTGGTGCGTGATGATGTTCTGATCACGACCGCGCCGTCCGACCGGTGACCGCCGGGTGGTGCGCGCTGTCAACGGTCCGTCGGTGCGTCTGTCAACGGTCGTCGGCGCGTTGATGGCCGCCTCGCCGGCTCCTGGAGGCAAGCCGTGGCCCCGTGCTATCCTCGCGATGTCCTTTCAGCTCCACCGTCGGGCGACCACGCCCTGCACACGAGTGGGGCAAACCCGTTGAGAGGAGTGAACGCGCATGCGTCGCTATGAGTTGATGCTGGTCCTGCGGCCGGACACCGCAGACGATCGAGTCCAGCAGATCCTGGATCGCACCACCCGCGGCATCGCGGAGGGCGAAGGTCAGGTCGTCAAGGTCAGCCCGTGGGGCCGCCGTCGACTGGCCTATCCCATCTCCGGTCAGCGTGAGGGCTCGTACTTCATCGTCGTGTTCGATGCCCCCAGCGAGTCCATCGACGAGCTGGAGCGTGGCCTCAACATCACCGAGGAGGTCATGCGCCACCTGATCACCCGTATCGAGCGCCCGGCTTCCCGCCGAGCCGCACGGACGGGCGAGGATGGGGTCGAAGAGGAGGACGATGTCTTCCTGCCCCCGGTGGACGAGGACTTCGAGAACGACGGCGAGCTGATCGACGAGTCGGAGAGCGAGGCGGCTCCCCGCGCGACCGACTAGGCGCGCAGCAGAGGAGGATCAGTCATGTCGCTGAACAAGTGCATGATCATCGGCAACCTGGGCCGCGATCCAGAGATGCGCTACACCCCCAGCGGACAGGCGGTCACGCAGTTCAGCGTGGCGACGAATCGCAACTTCCGCGACCAGCAGGGTGAGTGGCAGAGCGAGACCGAGTGGTTCCGCGTCGTCATCTGGGGCGATCGTGGCGAGCGGGCCGCCGAGCAACTGCGCAAGGGCCACAAGGTCTACGTCGAAGGTCGCATCCAGACCCGCCAGTGGGAAGACCAGAGCGGCAACAAGCGCTACACCACCGAGCTCATCGCCGACCGCGTGAGCTCCCTGGAGCGGCGCGAACGCGAGGATGGCCCACCGGCACCGGGCGACGCACCCGGCAGCTACGGCGGCGGCAGCACCGCAGGCTCGAGCTCGAGCGCCGCGGGTGCCGCTGGCCCATCCGGCTCGGCCGAGGACTTCGATGATCTGCCCTTCTAGCCGACCCACCGGCCACACCCGACGATACCCACCGACCGACAGCTGAGAGGACGAGCGACCGACGATGAGAGGCCAAGCCATGATCCCGCGCAAGCGCCGCGACGATTTCTACCGTGACCGCCGCCGCCGCAAGGTCTGTTCCTTCTGCGCCGACAAGTCCAAGTCCATCGACTACAAGGAGGTCAACCGCCTGCGCCGCTTCATCAGCGAGCGGGCCAAGATCGAGCCACGGCGCAAGACCGGCACCTGCGCGCAGCACCAGCGTGCGCTTGTCAGTGGCGCTGAAGCGTGCCCGCCACGTGGCCCTGCTGCCGTACGCCCCGCAGCACATGCGTCCCTAGCGTCCCTCGCTGCGAACGCCAAGGCCCGGTCGTGAGACCGGGCCTCTTGGTGTCGGCCCGGGCCCGCGTCGGACACGCCAAGCAGCCGCGTATACTCCCGCACATGCTGACCAAGGATCCCACCCCGACACCGGCCGCCGCCCAGTCCGACACGCGCCCGAGACGCCCCGGTGCGCGGCCACAGGACGATACGGTCTGCTTCTTCGAGGACCGCTGGACGCCGCTGGCCGAGGCCAAGGTCAGCATCATGACCCACTCGTTCCTCTACGGAACGGCGGTGTTCGAGGGCATCCGGGCCTACTGGAACGCGGACGAGGAGCAGCTCTACCTGCTGCGGGCACGTGAGCACTTCGAACGCATCATGGACTCCTCCAAGATCCTGATGATGGACCCGCACTACAGCGTCGATGAGATGGTCGCCTGACCATCGAGCTGCTGCGGCGCAACGGCTATCGCGAGGACTGCTACGTGCGGGCCACCGTCTACAAGTCGGACGAGGCCATCGGCGTCAAGCTCCACGGCATCGAGTCCAGGCTGAACCTGCTGTCCATCCCCTTCGGTGACTACATCTCCGTGGACAAGCCCATCAGCTGCGCCACCGTGTCATGGCGCCGCACGGCGGACCTCTCCATCCCCTCGCGAGCGAAGGTCGTGGGCTCGTACGTGAACCCCGCCTTCTCCAAGACGGAAGCCGCGCTGAACGGCCACGAGGAGGCCATCGTGCTGACGCAGGAGGGCAAGGTGTCGGAGGGCAGCGCCGAGAACCTCTTCATGCTGCGCAAGGGCCGCCTGGTCACGCCGGGTGCCGATGCCGACATCCTCGAAGGCATCACCCGCTCCGGCATCATGGAGATCGCGCGGCGGGAGCTCGGGCTGGAGTGCGACGTCCGTGCCATCGACCGCAGCGAGCTCTACGTGGCCGACGAGGTCTTCCTCTGCGGCACCGGCGCGCAGGTGTCGCCGGTCGCGTCCATCGACCACCGCAAGGTCGGCAACGGGGATGTCGGCCCGGTCACGGCCACCATCATGGCCGCGTACTTCGATGCCGTGCGAGGCAGGTCCGAAGCCTACCGGCACTGGCTCATGCCGGTGTACACGGCCTGACGTCGAGCCGGACCGAGCGCAGCCCAGGGCCGACGCACCCGGCTCCGCTAGGGCTTGAGCGCCTCGGTCTTGGCGCCGACGGTGACCACGATGTCGGCCTGGGCTGCCGGGATCGTCGAGGTAGACCAGCTCGCGCTCCTTGTCCTTGAAGGTGCGCTTCAGCCTGGCGGCGGTCTCCGGCATCGCTTCCTCGGCACCGTTGTAGAAGGTGATGATGGTCCCGCTGACGTCGTCCGAGTCCGCCCGTCCGCCCGCCAGCGGGGGCACCAGCGCATCCATGCCCTTGGTCCCCAGGTTGGAGGCGATGTTGACGGCCTTGGTGTTGGGACCGCCCTGGCCGTTGAGGACGTGCACGAGGGCGCCCTCGTCGCGGACGGCGCTGATGGAGCGTGCCTGCGCCCGGGTGGTGCTGAAGACGTTCTGCACCGCCTGCTTGATGGCCTCTGGCTTGGCCTTCAGCATCCACAGCCCCGAGCTACCGCAGGGATAGCATTCCTCGACGAAGCGGCTGCTCCCGAGGACCAGGTTCTCGCGACGATCGAGGTCGACCTTCTGGGCCAGCGACAGCATCGAGGGCACCAGCTGGGGCGGGATGTTGGTCTTGATGTCCTTCTTGAGCTGCCGGATGAGATCGGCCAGGACGCGCGGCTGGAGCAGGCTGTCGATGTCCGACTGCTCGCGCACCGAGGTGATGACGCGCTGCTGTCGTGCCGCACGGTCATAGTCCGACGACCCATGTCGTGAGCGGGCGTAGGCCAGGGCATCCTGGCCGTTCATGCGGGTCATGCCAGGGGGGATGTAGAGCTTGAGCTTGCCGCGGCCGTCCGCGGTCGAGTAGCCCTCGTCCATCACCGGCTGCTGGACGTCCACGACGACGCCACCGAGCGTGTTGACCACCCCGCGGAAGCTGTTGAGGTCGACCGCCACGTAGTACTTGATGTCGAGCCCGTAGAGCTCGCCGAGGGCGCCCATGAGGCCCGCGTAGCCGCGATCCTTGTCGTTGCCCGGGAAGAGGCTGGGGTTGGCCCGCGCCTGGTAGTAGAGCGTGTTGATCTTGTTGTTGTACTTGCCGCCGAGGGCGCTGTAGGCCCCCCAGTTCCGCGGCAGCGGCACGCCCGAGGTGTCGCGTGGCAGCGAGATGAACGCGAGCCGCCCGGTGGTGGGGTCGACGCTGACGGTGATCATCGTGTCGGTGAGGAGGCTGCCATCGCCGCGGCCCTGGCGGCCGCCGTCCTGGCCGATGAGCAGGATGTTGAGGCGCTGCTTGCCGTCCCACTCGGCGACCTCGCGTTCCGGCGTCGGCTCCGCCGTCGGCTCGGCCGTCGGCTGCTGGGTGGCCTCCCCAGGGGCAGCGGACGCGCCGGATCCATCTGGTGACGCGGTCGCCTCGAACTGCTCCTCGGTGATGAGGACGAAGTCGTCGTCACGCTCCGCCAGGTCCTCGGCGCTGATGACCTCGGTCTCATCGCCGGCGTTCTGGCTGATGTCGGCGTAGAGGTCGGTGGCGAAGAAGATGGGCCGGGCCACCACGACGTGGCTGCCCACCAGCACCACCAGGAGGGCGATGAGACCGGCCGTGGAGGCGGCACGGGTGGCCGACGAGCCCACGCTGCGGTCGCTCGCGAGGCGGTAGGCGTCGAGCAGCGCCAGCAGGCGGTAGACCAGGTCGATGACGAGCACGATGAGCAGGGCGTTGAGCACGTCGGGGTCGGCCACCAGCTCGACGAGGTCGCCGAGGCCGCCGCTGACGACGCGGCCAGCGGTGGCCGCGATGGCCACGACGGGAAGGATGGCCCACGCCAGCGCCCGCAGCCAGCGGCCCAGGTAGGCGTGCCCCAGGCCGGGGAAGAGGAAGGAGAGGAATGCCGCCGCGAAGGCGCTTCGCCTGGGACGCACGGCTACGTCTTGGGGGGCCATCGAGCGGCATCGTAGCCCGTCTCGAGGATGCGTGCCAGCGGCGCGCGTTGCGGTGCGTTCGGGCACCACTCGGCCGGGCCGGGCGCTCGGCTAGACTTCACCTCCCGATGACACACAGTCCCTTCCCGGCTGTCGCAGCGCAGCCAGATCTCGCTGCCCAGGAACACCGCACGCTCGACTTCTGGCGCGAGCGGTCCATCTTCGCCAAGCTGCGTGCGCAGAACGCGGGCGGTGACCACTGGTCGTTCGTCGATGGGCCGATCACGGCCAACAACCCCATGGGCGTGCACCACGCCTGGGGCCGCGCCTACAAGGACGCCTTCCAGCGCTATCACGCCATGCTGGGCCAGGAGCTGCGCTGGCAGAACGGCTTCGACTGCCAGGGCCTGTGGGTCGAGGTCAATGTCGAGCGCGAGCTGGGCTTCACCAGCAAGAAGGACATCGAGTCCTTCGGCATCGCCGACTTCGTGCGGCTGTGCAAGCAGCGCGTGCTGACGTACGCCGCGGTCCAGACCGAGCAGTCCATCCGGCTGGGCTACTGGATGGACTGGAACGACCCCGACGAGCTGCGTCGGCTGCGCGATCTGCTGGAACAGGACCCGGGCCAGCGCATCACCGTCGACGGCCCACGCGGCCCCGTCAGCGATACCGTCGAGATGATCGTCGGCCGCCTGGGGTTGCCCGAGCTGGGCGGCTCCTATTTCACCTTCAGCAACGAGAACAACGACCTCATCTGGGCCTTCCTGGCCGAGTGCGACCGCCGCGGCTGGCTCTATCGCGGCAAGGACTCCATGCCCTGGTGCGCGCGCTGCGGCACCGGCATGAGCCAGATGGAGATGAACGAGGGCTACCAGGATCGCGAGGATCCGGGTCTGACCGTTCGCTTCGAGCTGCTCGACCGTCCCGGTGAATCGCTGCTGGTGTGGACGACCACGCCCTGGACCATGACCGCCAACGTCGCCGCCGCCGTGCACGGGGACCTCGACTACCTGCTCATCGAGCAGGGTGAGCAGCGCTTCTGGGTGGGCAAGACCGCCGCGCGCACGGCCGTGCAGGGCGACTTCCGGGTGCTCGAGGAGCACAAGGGCAGCTACCTGCTGGGCTGGCACTACCGCGCCGCCTTCGACGACCTGCCGGTGGTCCGGGAGGCCTTCGCCGAGGGTGTCGACGAGCTGGGTCGCTCGCCCTACATCCACCGCGTCATCGAGTGGGACGAGGTGGGCGAGGACGAAGGCACCTCCATCGTGCACATCGCACCCGGTGGCGGGGCCGAGGACTTCCGCCTGGGCCTCAAGCTGAAGCTGCCGGTCATCGCGCCACTCGACGAGGCCGGCCATTACCTCGACGGCTTCGGGTCGTTCAGCGGCAAGGATGCGGCTGGCATCGCGGCCGAGATCATCGAGGAGCTGGAGGCACGCGGCTACTTCTACCACCTGGAGCCGTACACGCACCGCTACCCGCATTGCTGGCGCTGCGGCACCGCGCTGCTGTTCCGCGTGGTCGACGAGTGGTACATCTCGATGGGGGCGGTCTACGACACCCCGCGCGCGCAGCTGACCGAGGCGCAGAAGGCGGCCAGCCTGCGCTACCAGATCATGGACGTGGTCGACCAGATCAAGTGGTACCCCGCCTTCGGCTACGACCGCGAGATCGACTGGCTCTACACCATGTCCGACTGGATGATCTCGAAGAAGCGCTACTGGGGGCTGGCCCTGCCGATCTGGGAGTGCACCGCGTGTGATGCCTACCAGGTCATCGGCGGCCGCGAGGAGCTGGGCGAGAAGGCCTCGGCGGGTTTCGAGCAGCTGGCCGGGCGCTCAGCCCATCGTCCCTGGGTGGACGAGGTCATCGTGCCCTGCACGTCCTGCGGCGCCGACTCGCGCCGCATCCGCGATGTGGGCAACCCCTGGCTGGACGCCGGCATCGTGCCCTTCAGCACGCTGCACTACCGCACCGACCCCGAGTACTGGCAGAAGTGGTTCCCGGCCGACTTCGTGACCGAGTCGTTCCCCGGGCAGTTCCGCAACTGGTTCTACTCGATGCTGGCGATGGGCACGGTGCTGCGCAACGAGCGGCCCTTCAAGTCGCTCTTCGGCTACGCCACGCTCTACGGCGAGGACGGACGGCCCATGCACAAGTCGTGGGGCAATGCCATCGAGTTCAACGAAGCCGCCGAGCGCATGGGCGTGGACGTGATGCGCTGGATGTACGCCACCGCCCGTCCCGAGGACAACATCCTCTTCGGCTACCACACCGCTGACGAGGCGCGCCGCGAGCTGCTGGTGCTGTGGAACGTGCTGGCCTTCTTCACCACCTACGCCCGCCTGGGCGGCTGGTCGCCCGTTCGCGAGGTCATCGGCGCGCAGGCCCATGACCGCCAACGCAGCCTGCTGGATCGCTGGATCCTGTCGCGCGCGTCCGCCATGGCCGAGCTGGCCGGTGCGCGCATGGCCGAGTACGACACGCGCGGGGCGACCCGAGCCATCAGCGGCTTCGTGGACGACCTCTCGACGTGGTGGCTGCGCCGCTCGCGCCGTCGGCTCTCGCGCGGGGATGACGGCGAGGATCGCGAGGCCGCCTTCGGCACGCTGCACCTCGCGCTCGTCAGCGTGGCGCGCACCGTCGCGCCGCTGCTGCCCTTCCTGGCCGAGGAGCTCCACCAGGTGCTGGTGGCGCCGGCGTACGCCGCTGCACCCGAGTCGGTGCACCTCACGCGCTGGCCGGCAGAGGACCTGGGGCCACTGCGCGACACTCGGCTGGAGGGTGCCATGGCCGAGCTGCGCCGCGCCGTCGAGCTGGGTCGCACGCTGCGCAGCCGCGTCGGCATCCGCGTGCGACAGCCGCTCCGCCAGCTATGGCTGGCGCTGCCGTCGGGTGCCCTCGGCGAGGGCCTCGGATGCCGATGCTGCCGAGCAGCTGCTGGCCCTGCTGGCCGAGGAGCTCAACGTCAAGTCGGTCGAGGTCATCGGCGACGAATCGGAGCTGCTGGACCGGCGCGTGAAGCCCTTGCTGCCGGTCATCGGCAAGCGCTACGGGTCGGCCATCCCCGCCATCATGGCTGCCGCTCGGGCCAACGAGGTGGTGTACCACGATGACGGCTCGGTCACGCTCGCGGACATCACCCTGGGGCCGGATGAGGTCGAGATCCTGGCCACGCCGCGACCCGGCACCGCGGTGGCACATGACGAGGGCATCGTCGTGGTCATCGATACCGAGCTGAGCGCGGACCTGCTGGCCGAGGGCGACGCTCGCGAGCTGACGCGCGCGGTGCAGGACCTGCGCAAGCAGGCAGAGCTGGCGCTGGATGCCCGCATCACGCTGTACCTCGACGGGCCGCAAGCGGCCCACGACCGCCTCGCGCCCCACCTCGCGGTGGTCGCTGCCGACACGCTGGCTGACCGTATCGCGTGGGGCGCCCTGCCGGCCGGCAGCGCCACGGTCGAGGTCGTCCTCGACGCCGGCAGCGTGAGGGTGGCCCTGGCAGGCGGCGGTGGCTGAGACTGGCGGGGAGCGGCGTCGGCGCTGGGCGCTCTTCGGCGGGCTGGCCGGCGCGGTCGTGGTCCTGGACCAGGTCACCAAGGCGTGGGTCGATGGCTCCTTCGCGCTGGCATCACGGGGCATCCCGGCCGGCGAGCCGGGCGGCCCCAGCGAGGTCGTGGGCGACCTCGTGCGCATCGCCAAGACCTACAACGACGGCGCCATCTTCGGCTTCCTCGAGACCTCGGCCATGCTCATGGCGGCGCTCTCGGTGCTGGTCATCATCGGCATCACCTGGTACGAGTGGCGGCACGCGGCCGGCCTCGGCCCGCTCGTGACCATCGGGCTCGGGCTGCTCCTCGGCGGTGCCATCGGCAACCTCATCGACCGCGTCGCCCATGGCTACGTCATCGACTTCGTGGACATGGGCATCGGTGGCAGCCGCTGGTACGCCTGGAACGTCGCCGACGCCGCTGTCTTCCTCGGCATCGTCACGCTCTTCGCGGCGGCGCTGCTGGGTGACCGCGTCAGCCGCGGCCGGCACCCTGCGAGCGAGCGGACGTGAGCGGGCTGGCACGGATCGTGGTGCCCGCGGGCGCTGCCGGCAGCCGCGCCGATCGCTTCACGGCCGATGCCACGGGACTCTCACGCGCCTTCGTCCAGCGGCTCATCGCCGAGGGGCGACTCACCAGCGCTGGCGAGCGCGTGCGCTCGCGAGACCCGGTGTGGGCGGGCATGACCCTCGAGCTCGACGTGCCCGAGACGAAGGTCGACGAGCTGCTCGCCGAGGACATCCCCCTCGAGGTGGTCTATCGCGACGACGACGTCATCGTCATCGACAAGCCCGCGGGACTGGTGACGCATCCGTCGCCCGGCCACGAGCACGGCACCCTGGTCAATGCCCTGTTGGGGATGGAGGCCGGCGAAGGCGGCCTGGCCACCGTCGCCGGCGTGGAGCGGCCCGGGATCGTGCATCGGCTCGACCGCGACACCAGTGGGCTGATCATCGTGGCGCGCAACGATGCCGCCCAGCTCTCCCTGCAGGCGCAGCTCAAGGCGCGTCGCGTTCGCAAGACCTACCTGGCACTCGTCGGCGGGGTCGTCAACGCCCAGCTGGGACGCATCGAGAAGCCCATCGGCCGCGATCCGCGCAACCGCATGCGGATGGCCGTCACCGCCGAGGGCAAGCCCGCCATCACCGGCTACCGGGTGCGCGAGCGGTTCGCCGAGTGGACGCTGCTGGACCTCGACCTCGTCACCGGACGCACACACCAGATCCGTGTCCACCTGGCCTCCATCGGCCATCCCGTCGCCGGCGACCCGGTCTATGCCACCGGGATCGTGCGCCGCGGGCCGGGCGGACTGGAGCGATTGTTCCTGCATGCCTGGAAGCTCGAGTTCCTGTCGCCGGGGTCCGGCCGGCTGGTCCGATGTGAGGCACCATTGCCAGACGCGCTGGAGGCCGTACTCGCTGACCTCCGCGCGGCCGATGCCGGAAGGAGCTGACGATTCGCGCGATCGAGGGGCAGCCAGGTGCGCAGCTGGTGATCATCTCCGGGCCTTCGGGCGTGGGCAAGGACACCATCATCGAGGCCATGCAGCGGCGCCGACCGCCGCATCCGCGCCAACACGTCATCACCGTCACCACCCGCAGCCGCCGGCCCAACGAGATCGACGGGGTCAGCTATCACTTCCTCTCGCGCGAGGACTTCGATCGCCTGGAGGCGGCCCACGGGCTGCTGGAAGCCAGCGAGGTCCACGGCAACTGGTATGGCACGCCGCGCGACCAGGTGCAGTCGGCGCTGCGCAACGGTCGCGATGCCATCCTCAAGATCGACGTGCAGGGCGCGGACAAGGTGCGCGCCAGCGTGCCCGACGCACTGCTCGTCTTCGTCGTACCGCCATCCATCGAGGAGCTCGATGCCCGCCTCACCAGGCGCTCCACCGAAGCGCCACGGGATCTCGAGATCCGTCGCCGCAACGCCGCCATCGAGCTGTCACGGCAGGACGAATACGACCACGTGGTGGTCAACGAGACCGACCGCATCGACGAGACCGCCGAAGAGATCGACGCCATCATCGCCGCCGAGCACGAGCGCTTCGCCGACCGTCGCATCCGCGTCTGACAGGACATGACGGAGCCGCGCTTCGTCGAGGTCGCGGTCGATGCCCCCGGGGTTCCCGGCGGGCAGACCTTCACCTATGCGGTACCGGCCACCCTTGGCGACATCGAGCCCGGGGAGGCCGTCATGGTCGACTTCGGGCGACGGCGCGCCGTGGGTGTCATCCTGGCCGAGGCCTCGCGGCCGGGCATGGAGACCAAGCCGCTGCTGGCGCGCATCCGCTCCGATGGGCCGCTGCTGGGCGAGCTGTGGCGGCGATTGGCATGGCATGTGTCTCGCCACTACCTGGCCCCGCCGGGCATGGTCGTTCGCGCCATGCTGCCGCCTGGGACGCTGGAGCGGATCGAGCTGTTCGCGCTGCCGCTGGCCACGGCCGGTTCCGCTAACGAGGTGCTGCCGCTGGCCAGCGCCGCTGATCAGGCCCAGCTCGCGGCCAGCTCCGCTGACGAGGCGCTGCTCGCGGCCGTCGCGGCCGCCGGTCCGGGCGGTGTGCGCGTCGATGACCTGCCACCGCGGCCAGCCGCACCATGCTGCTGCGTGCGTTGCGGGCGCACGAGGCGGCGGGTGTGCTGCGGCTCGAATGGCGGGTCGTGCCGGCCTCGACGCGGCCGCGCCACCAACGCTACGCAGCCCTCACGCCCAGCGGCCGCGAGGCGGCCGCACGGCTGGCCGCGGGGGAGCGAGTGGAGGGCGCACCGCCGGGCCCGCGCCAGCGCGCCTTGCTGGACGAGCTGCTCACGCCAGGCCACGACGGCGCAGAGGCGACGGCGCGGCTGGCCGACCGCCACGGAGCGTCCGCGGTCTCAGGGCTCGTCAAGCGCGGCTGGCTGGAGCTGGAGGTGCGCGTGGTCGATCGTCGGCCGCTGGCCGGACGCGCCGATCCGCTCCGCGGCAGCCGCCCGCCGGGCTCCGAGCTCGAGGCGCAGCAGGCCGCCGTCGTCGAGGTCATCCACGCGGCCATCGATGCGCGGCGCCACGAGACGATCCTGCTGGAGGGCGATACGGCGAGCGGCAAGACGGCCGTCTACGCTGAGGCCATCGGCCATGCCCTCGATGCGGGCCGAGGCGCGCTGGTGCTGGTGCCCGAGATCGCCTTGGCGACACCGCTCATCGACCGCCTGCGTCACGACCTCGGCGCGGAGGTGGTGATGCTGCACAGTGCCATGAGCGACGGGGAGCGCACCGACGAGTGGCGACGCGTGGCGACAGGGGAGGTGCGGGTCGTGGTCGGCACGCGCATGGCCGTGCTGGCGCCGCCCGACCCGCTGGGCATCGTGATCGTGGACGAGGAGCACGACCCGGCCTACAAGTCCGAGCGCACGCCGCGCTACCAGGCGCGTGACGTGGCCATCGCGCTGGGCGCCCTCGCCGACGCCCCGGTGATCCTCGGCTCCGCCACGCCCGACATCGCCAGCGTGGGGCTGGCCCGCGAGGGCCGCGTGCGCCACCTGCGATTGCGCGGGCGTCGCGCCGGCGCCCCGGCGCGGGTCGAGATCGTGGACATGCGCGAGGAGCTGGCGGGGGGCAATCGTGGCCTGATCTCGGCGGCCCTGGCGGCCGCGCTGGCCGAGCTCGACCGCGCCGCGGGCGACCGCGCCATCCTGCTCATCAATCGGCGCGGGGCCGCCAGCGTGGTGCTCTGTCGCGATTGCGGCTACGTCCAGATCTGTCCCGAGTGCCAGCGTCCGCTGGTCTTCCACGCGGCCGCGGTGGTGCTGCGCTGCCACCACTGTGGTGCCAGCGCGCCGGTCGCGCGGCGCTGCCCGGCCTGCGGGTCCGTCCGCATCCGCTACCTGGGCGGCGGCACCGAACGCGTGGAGCAGGAGCTCCGGGTGCGCTTCCCGCAGCTGCGCGTGGCCCGCCTCGATCGCGATGTCGTGGAGCGCAAGGGTGCCGCTGCCCGCGTCATCGACGAGTTCACCGCCGGTCTCTCGGATGTGCTGGTGGGCACCAGCCTCGTGGCCAAGGGCCTTGACATCCCGGAGGTGACGCTCGTCGGCGTCGTCTCCGCAGACATCGCCCTGAACCTGCCCGACGAGCGAGCCGCCGAGCGCACCTGGCAGCTGCTCACGCAGGCCGTGGGACGCGCCGGCCGTGGTGACCGACCCGGCCGGGCCATCGTGCAGACCTACCAGCCCGAGCACCCAGCCATCGTGGCGGTGGCCGGCGGCGATGCCGCCGTGTTCGTGGACGAGGAGCTGGCGCGCCGGCGACGCTTCGGCTCGCCGCCATACGGTCAGCTCATCAAGATCAGCGTGGCGCTGCCGGAACGCGAGGCGGCGCTGGAGACGGCCGCCGCCATGGCCACGCGCCTGCGTGCTCGTGCGCTGGAGCTGGCATCGAAGGTGGCCGTGCTGGGGCCGGTGCCGGCCTACATCGCGCGGCGCGGTGGCCGTTGGCGCTTCCACGTCGTGCTGCGAGGTGTCGATCCCGCCGCCGTGCTGGGCGGGGATCCCGGCCCACCCTGGTCGGTGGACGTCGACCCGGAGAGCCTGCTGTGAGGGGTCGCGCCTATAATCGGGTGCATGACCGTGAAGCCCATCCTCACCCTCGGTGACCCCCGGCTGCGCCTCAAGGGAGAGCCGGTCGACAGCTTCGGCGCCTACCTGCACGAGCTGATCGATGATCTGACCCACACCATGCGCGCGGCACCCGGTGTGGGGCTGGCGGCACCGCAGATCGGCGAGGCGCTGCAGGTCTGCGTGATCGAGATCGAAGGCGAGCTGTACGAGCTGGTCAACCCGGTCATCACGCGCTCGTCGGGTGAGGACAACGATCTCGAGGGCTGCCTGTCGGTGCCCGGATACGTGGCCTACGTCAAGCGCAAGGAGAAGGTCTGGGTGGAGGCCCAGGACCGCCATGGCAAGCTCATCCGGTCGGTCGGCAGCGGCCTGCTGGCGCGTGCCATGCAGCACGAGCTGGACCACCTCGACGGCAAGCTCTACATCGACTACCTCGAGTCGTTCGACGACCTCATCCCGGTCAGCCGGCTGGAAGAGGAGATCGACGGCACCAACCGCGAGATGCCGGCGCTGGCCTGACCGCCGCCCGCATGGCCGCACCTCCGCGCACGCTCTTCTTCGGCAGCGGCGACGTCGCGCTGCCGGTCCTGCGGCGGCTGCTCGAGCCAGGGCTGGTGGAGCTGGACTCGGTGGTCACGGCGCCACCGCGGCCGGCCGGTCGCAGGCAGCTCCTGACGCCGACCGTGGTGGCGGAGCTCGCCGGCGAGCATGGACTGGCGGTGCGCACCCCGACCTCGTTGCGCCACGAGGATGTGATCGAGGAGCTGCGCGCGATCGGCCCCGAGCTCATCGTGCTGGTGGACTACGGGCGCATCATCCCGGCGGCGGTGCTGGCGATGCCACGCCATGGCGCGCTCAACATCCATCCCTCGCTGCTGCCGCGCCATCGCGGCGCCGCGCCGGTGCAGGGCGCCATCGCGGCCGGTGACCAGGTCACCGGTGTGACGCTCATGCTCATGGACGAAGGCCTCGACAGCGGGCCTATCGTGGCGCAGGTGGAAGTGCCGCTCGAGGGGCATGAGATCGCCCCGGAGCTGGCGTCGAAGCTGGCCGAGCTGGGAGCGGAGCTGCTCGTCTCGGCGCTGCCGGCATGGCTCGATGGCTCACTGCCTGCCCAGCCGCAGCCGGCCACGGGAGCCAGCCTCACCCGGCCCTTGCGACGCGAGGATGGCCGCCTCGATGCTTCCCGGCCGGCGACGGAGCTGGAGCGCAAGGTGCGGGCCTACCAGCCCTGGCCGGGCACGTTCGTGGAGCTGGGCGGAGAACGGCTCAAGGTGTGGGCAGCCAGCGTGGTGTGGGCCGCCAGCGCGCAGGCGGGCGTCATGTCGCACACCCCCGGGACGCTGCTGCCGTGGGACGACTCGCTGGCGTTGGTGACGACCGAGGGCCTGCTCCGGCTCGACGAGGTGCAGCCGTCCGGCAAGCGCCGCATGCACGGCGCGGAGTACCGCCGCGGCAGGCACCTCTAGCTCAGCGTGGGGGACCGACGCCGTGGCAGCCGACCGAGCCAGCGGCCACATCTGCGCGCGAGCGCTACCATTCGGCCTCGATGCCCAACCCCGAGCCCGCCCTCGTGCCTGATCCTGTCGTGATGCCGATCGACGTCATCGACGGCGCGCTGCCCTTGATCGACCTTCCGCCCAGCCGGCCCCGCGATCCGCGGCCGGGCATCTCCGATGCCTCGCCGCAGGAGCTGCTGTCGTGGTTCTCGGACCACGGCGAGGCGGCCTTCCGGGCGCGCCAGCTGGCCGACCACGTGTGGTCCGGGCGGGCCATGTCCTTCGATGACATCCACACCTTGCCCGGTCCGTTGCGCGAGGCGCTGGGGCAGGCCTACCGGTTCAGCACGCTGACCGATACCGAGCACCGCAGCGCCGATGGCGGCCTGACCGACAAGGCGCTCCACACGCTCGATGACGGCCGGGTGGTGGAGTCGGTGCTGATGCGCTACCCCGCGCGCGGCCCGCGGCGGGAACGCACCACGCTGTGCATCTCCAGCCAGGCCGGCTGTGCCGTCGGCTGCCCCTTCTGCGCCACCGGCGAGCTGGGGCTGTGGCGCGACCTGCGCACCTCGGAGATCATCGACCAGGCGCGCTACTGGCGCAACGAGATGGCGGCCGAAGGGCGTCGCCTGACCAACATCGTCTTCATGGGCATGGGTGAGCCGCTGCTCAACGCCGACGCGGTGCTGACCGCCTGCGGCGCCCTCAGCGACGGCAATCGCTTCGGCCTTGGCCAGCGGCACATCACCGTCAGCACCAGCGGCGTCATCCCCGGCATCGAGCGGCTCACCGACCTGCGGCGGCAGTACAAGCTGGCGGTGTCGCTGCACGCCGCGCGCCCCGAGCTGCGCGACGTGCTGGTGCCGCTGAACCGACGCTATCCGTTGCAGGAGGTCGTGGCCGCGGCCACCGCCTACTCCGCGGCCACCGGTCGACGCGTGACCTACGAGATGGTGATGATCGACGGCATCAACGACACCCATGCCGATGCCTCCGCCGCGGCAGAGCTGCTGCGAGGCCGGCTGGCACATGTCAACCTCATCCCCATGAACCCGGTCGCCCACACCCCGTGGCGGCCCTCGCCGCCGGAGCGCGTCGAGGCCTTCGCCGAAACGCTCCGCGCCGTCGGCCTGCACGCGACCATCCGCCGCAACCGCGGCCTCGACATCGGCGCTGCCTGCGGACAGCTGGCGGCCGAGCGGGCCGGTGAGCCGACGCCGGCGGCGGTGCAGCGTCGTCGCGACAGCATCGAGCGCCGCAGCGCGGCAGCGCTGGTGGGCGGCCCCGACCGCCTGGCCCGACCTGGGGGTGGCAGATGACCGACGCTGAGCCGGTGCTGGTCTCGGCCAGCATCCTCAACGCCGACTTCGGTCGCCTCGACCGGGTCGTGCACAAGATGGAGCGGGCCGGCGCCGATCGCCTTCACCTCGACGTCATGGATGGCCACTTCGTCGACAACATCACCTTCGGTCCCGACCTCGTGGCGGCCTTCCGCCGCCTGACGGACATGCCCCTTGACGTGCACCTGATGATCTCGGAGCCGGCTCGCTACATCGACCGCTTCATCGCCGCCGGTCCACAGACCATCACCTTCCACGTGGAGACCGAGGAGGGCGACGAGCGCAAGGCCCACGCCCTCGCGGCCATCCATGCGGCAGGGCAGGGGGCAGGACTGGCGGTCAGCCCCGACACGCCGGTGGATGCGGTCCGGCCCTGGATCGACGAGCTCGACCTCATCATGGTCATGAGCGTCTATCCCGGTTGGGGGGGCCAGGGTTTCATGCCCGAGACCGCGCCCAAGATCGCCCAGGCGCGCGAGCTGCTGGCGGCCGCCGGCCGTGGCGGCCTGGTCCACGTCGACGGTGGCGTCAACAGCAAGACCGCCGAGCTGGTGGGGGCCTACGGCATCGACGTCTGCATCGTCGGCTCGGCGCTCTTCCAGCGAGGCCGCGACGCGTCGCTGGAGGTCGAGCTGGTCAAGCAGCTGGCCGGCCGCGGTCGCGAGGCCTTCAGCGCCGGCATCCGCTAGCCGATGCGGGTCCTGTTGCAGCGCGTGAGCCGTGCCGAGGTCCGCGTCGCGGGGGAGGTTCGCGGCGCCATCGGAGCGGGCTTGCTGGCCCTGGTCGGCATCGGTCTGCAGGACACTGCCGAGGTCGCGCGCTCGCTGGCAGCCAAGTCGGTCGACCTGCGCATCTTCCGCGACGAGCAGGGACGCACCAATCGCTCGCTGCTCGACGTCGGCGGTGCCATGCTGGTGGTCAGCCAGTTCACGCTCTACGGCGACAGCCGCAAAGGGCGTCGCCCGTCCTTCATCGACGCCGCCAGGCCCGATCTGGCGGCCGAGCTGGTGGAGATCTTCGCCTCGGCCGTCGAGGCGCGTGGGCCGGCCGTGGGTCGTGGTGTCTTCGGTGCGGAGATGGAGGTCCAGCTCGTCAACGACGGGCCCATGACCATCTGGCTCGACAGCGACGCTTGACGGTGGGACACGCGCCGCTGCTGATGCGTGCCCGCAACCGCGTCGAGCGACTGCGTCAGCACCGCTGGCGCATGGCCGCCTATCGCTCGAGCGAGCCGCACATCGTGATGGGCGGCGCACCCCGCAGCGGCACCACCGTGCTGCGCAAGCTCTTCGACCGCCATCCGCAGGTCTGCTGCGGCGCGGAGACCAAGATCTTCGTGCCCGCTGCCGTCAACCTCGCCTGGCTGTCCCAGTCCTACCACATCCCGCTGCCGGAGCTGCGCGCGATGCGCACGTGACGCCCCGTCGCAGGCGGTCTTCATCGACGCCTTCGCGTCCCGCGTGCGGGCCGACGCCGGCAAGGCCCGCTGGGCCGAGAAGACGCCGCAGAACATCCGCCATCTCGAGTGGATCCTGGCGCGCTTCCCGCAGGCTGCGGTCATCCACGTCATCCGCGACGGCCGTGACGTGGTCTGCTCCATGCGCCAGCACCCCGATTGGCGCTGGCAGGACGGCGCGTGGCAGAAGGTGCTGGTCCCACGCTCCCTCGAGTGGTACGCGCGGCGCTGGCTGGACGACACGGCCGCGGGCCTGGCCTGGCGCGGCGACCCGCGGTACGTCGAGGTTCGCTACGAGGACCTGGTGGCCGATCCGCGAGCCGTGCTGCACTCCATCTGCGACGGCATCGGTGCGGCGGCGGACCCCGAGTGGCTGGCGCAGGTGGCGCAGCGCGTCGACCGCCCTGGGCAGACTGAGCGCCCCGACTACGAGGGTGCCGTGAGCGGCGCCTCGGTGGGGCGCTGGCGGGAGGACCTCGACGCCGCCGAGCAGCGTGAGGTGGCGCGGCTCTGCCGGCCGCGCTTGCTGGCGCTGGGGTACGACGCCTGAGCGGTCTCGCCTACGAGGCGGGCTTCATCAGGGTGCGGCGACAGCGCGTGCAGATGAGCGTGCGCGTGACCTTGCCGCCGTCGTAGACCTTCAGCTGCTGCAGGTTGACGTTGTAGCGGCGACGCGCGCGGACGCGGTTCATGCCCGACGACTGCGGGTTGAAACCACCCATGGAGGTCTTGCCACACTTGGCGCAGGAGCGAGCCATGATCATCCTCAGGAGTGCTGGACAGGGGGTGGGTCGAGAACACGACCGCACGGCCGCGTACTATACCATCGGCCCGCCATCAAGGAAGGACCCGCGAGTGATCGACCATAGCCGCGCACCGGCGGTGCACCTGCCAGGGACGCGTCGCAGCATCCGATGACACGCCTCTACGTCGATGGACCGACGCTCATCCGGGCTGTCGCGGCCGCGACGAGGAACCTCGAGCGACACGTCGACGAGGTCGACTCACTGAACGTGTTCCCCGTTCCCGATGGCGATACCGGTTCCAACATGCTGGCCACGATGCGCGCTGCCCTGGCCGCCGCCGAGGCGCTGCCGGATGACCAGCGTGACCTCGATTCGGTGGCCGAGGCGCTCAGCCGCGGTGCCCTCAGCGGTGCTCGCGGCAACAGCGGCGTCATCCTCTCCCAGATCATCCGTGGCATGACCCATGGTGCCGATGGTCGGCGCCGCGCCAGCGGCCTGGACCTTGCCCAGGGCCTGCGGAAAGGCTCCGAGGTGGCCTATGAGTCGGTGCTGACACCGGTGGAGGGAACCATCCTCACCGTCATCCGTGACGCCGCGGAGGCCGCGGAGAGCGCAGCCGGCCGGCAGCCGCACGTGGAGGCGGTGCTGGCGGTGGTCATCGAGGCGGCTGCGAGCTCGGTGCAGCGCACGCCGATGCTGCTGCCGGTGCTGTCCGATGCCGGTGTCGTCGATTCGGGAGGGCAGGGCCTCTACCGCGTGCTCGAGGGCATGCTGCAGGTGGACCCGGATGCGCGTCGCCTGGGGGCCCGTCGCGGGGGTGCGACCGCCGCCGAGGTGCTGGCGCCCTCCACCGCGAGCCCGCGCTCTCCAGCGTGACCCTGGCGCCCTCCACCGCGAGCAGCCACGGGCAGGAGTCGTCCGTGGCCGCGGACGCGCATGGCTACGAGACCCAGTACCTGCTCAGCTCCGCGGGCGGCTCCATCGACGTGGCGGCGCTGCGGGCGGCCATCGTCGAGATCGGCGACTCGGTCGTGGTGGCCGGAGACGAGCAGCTGGTGCGGGTCCACGTCCACGGCGCTCGACCCGACCTGGCCATCGCCGCCGGACTGCGCTGGGGCCGCCTCAGCCAGGTCGACGTGATCGACCTCGACGACCAGGTGGCCCATCACGGGAGCATCGATGCGGCGACCGGCAGCGCGATGGCACGCCCGGGTGTGGCGGCCCCGGGTGTGGCGGCGGCCATGGCCATGGTGGCGGTGACGCGGGCACCCGGCCTGGCCCGTGTGCTGGAGTCGCTGGGGGCACGCGTCGTCAGGCCCGCTCACGGCACGCGGCCCTCGGTCGGGCGAGATCGTCGAGGGCATCCTTGCCGTCGGTTCCGGCGCGGTCATCGTGCTGCCCAACGATCGCGACGCCCTGCTTGCTGCCGGCCAGGCCGCCACCCTGGCGCCGCTGGTCGAGGTGGAGGTCATCCCCACGCGCAATGCCGCGGAGGGTATCGCCGCCGCCGTCGCCTTCGACCCGACGGCGTCGCTCGCGGTCAACGTCGAGCGGATGACCGCGGAGTCGTCGGCGCTGCGCTCCTTCACCGTCATCACCGCTGCCAAGGACTCGGTGGTCGACGGCAGGCAGGTCAGGCAGGGCCAGATCATCGCCCTCGATGCCGCGCGCAACGTGCTCGCCATCGGGGCTGACGTGGAGGCCGTGACGCTGCAGGCGCTGGCGCGATACGAGGACTTCGAGCTCATCACGATCTACCGTGGCGAACACGAAGGTCCGGACCGGGGCCGCGCCTTGGCGGAGCGCATCGAGCTCGCCGGCTGGACGGCGCAGGTCGAGATCGTCGAGGGCGGCCAGCTGCACGACCACCTCCTCGTCGCGGTCGAGTAGCCAGTGGCGCGGGCCAGCCGACGTGCCGGTGTGGTCATCGGCGGGCTGGGAACGCCCATCGGCGATTCCGGACTGCCCGGTGCCTCCGTGCTGCGGCGTCATGGCCGCCGCATGGGTATCGGCACCGTGGGCCAGCTGCTGACGACCTTTCCCAGGCGCTACGAGGACCTGCGCGAGTTCACCGCCATCGCGCAGCTGGCCGACCTCGAGCCGGGCACGCCGGTGACGCTGCGGGGCAGCGTCGACTCGATCCGCGTCGAGCGCACGTTCCGGCGCAACGTCCCGCGCACGACCGTGGTCCTGCGAGACGGCTTCCATAGCGTGGAGGTGGTCTGGTTCGGCCGGCGCTACATCGACCGCCAGCTCAAGGAGGGCGACCGGCTCGTCGTCAGCGGCAGGCTCAAGCACTTCCGCTTCCGGCCGCAGATCGACAACCCCGACTTCCAGCGTGACGACGGTGGCGACCTGCTGCATGCCGGACGCATCGTGCCCATCTACCGCCTCACCGCCGGCGTGACCGCCAGGACGCTGCGCGCCGCCATCCGCGCCGGCCTGGACACCTTCGGCCCGGAGCTGTCTGGAGTACCTTCCGCCAGACCTGCGCGACGCCGGCCCGACCATCCGCGAGGCCGTCACGGCGGCTCACTTCCCCGACGACTTCGAGCAACGCGACGCGGCCGTGCGGAGGCTGGCCCACGACGAGCTGCTGGCGCTCCAGGTGGGCATGGTGCAGCGGCGTCGCCAGCGTCGCGAGGAGCGGCGCTCGGTCATCACGGTCCCCGATGCCCACGACGCGGCGCTGCGCGAGGCCATCGGCGCAGGCCTCATCCGCCGTGTCGGGCGCGAGGTGGCGCTCACCAGCGACCAGGTCGAGGCCATGGCGGCCATCCGCGCGGACCTGGGCAGCAGCGTGCCGATGCTGCGCCTCATCCAGGGGGACGTGGGCTCGGGCAAGACGGCCGTGGCAGCGTATGCCCTGGGCCTGGCCGCCCGCGCCGGCGGCCAGGGCGCGCTGCTGGCGCCCACCGACCTGCTGGCGCGACAGCTGGCCGAGACCATCAGCGACCTGCTGCGCGACGCGGCCCTGCCGGTGACCCTGCTGACCGGGTCGCTCAGCGGACCCGGCCGCCGGTCGGCCCTGCAAGCCATCGCGGCGGGCCAGGCGCAGGTGGTGGTGGGCACGCACGCGCTGCTGCAGGCGTCGGTCTCGTACGCTCGCCTCGACCTGGTGGTGGTCGACGAGCAGCATCGCTTCGGCGTGGCCCAGCGTGAGGCGCTGGCGGCCAAGGGCGAGGCGCCGCACGTGCTGCTGATGACGGCCACTCCCATCCCACGCACGCTGGGACAGGTGCTCTACGCCGACCTCGATGTCTCCGACCTGCGCTCTGCCCCCGCGGGACGCCCCCGCATCCTCACCGGGGTCAAGGCTCCCCACGACCTCGCCGGCACCTGGAGCCAGGTCGAGATCGAGGCGGCGTCGGGGCACCGCACCTTCGTGGTGGTGCCGCACATCGAGCCGCAGGGCTCCGACGACGACGACATCGAGCGGCTGCCCTCCCTGCCTGCCATCGACGGCCATGCCGAGGCCCGCGGGGCAGGGGAGGTGGTCGAGCGCTTGCGGGCCCAGCTGCCCGAGCTCCGCATCGGCCTGGTGCACGGACGCATGCGCGCGGACGAGCGCGACCTCGAGATGAGCCGCTTCCGTGATGGCGCGCTGGACGTGCTCGTGGGCACCACCGTCCTCGAGGTCGGCGTGGACGTGCCGGAGGCGACGATGATGATCGTGCTCGATGCCGACCGCTTCGGGCTCTCCCAGCTGCACCAGCTGCGCGGCCGCGTTGGCCGCGGCACCGCGGCCTCGTACTGTGTCCTCGTGGCCGACATCCGCGAGGACAGCGTGGCACGTGCACGCCTCAAGGCCATCCATGACTCGGACGATGGCTTCGTGCTGGCCGAGCAGGACTGGCGCCTGCGAGGCGAAGGCGATGTGCTCGGGCTCAGCCAGAGCGGCCTGCCACGCATGCGCCTGGCTCGCCTCGCCGACGAGCGCGACCAGCAGCTGGCGGTGCGTTGCCGCCGCAAGGCCGAGGCGATGCTCGACGCGCACGGTCAGCTGCGGCCTGAACACGCCGACTTCGGCCGCGTGCTCGCTTCGGGCTGGCTGGCCGACATCGCCGCCGGCGAGGGAGTCGATGACGAGGGCGTGGGTGCCTGACGCCGGCCGGGTCGTGACCGGCCGCGCCGGCGGCCTGCGACTCGAGGCCCCCGGTTCCGGCACCCGCCCCTTGAGTGACAAGGTCAAGCAGGCGCTCTTCTCGATGCTGGAGGCCGAGCGCGAGGATGCCTGGGATCGTCCCATGCTCGACCTGTACGCCGGCTCCGGTGCCGCCGGCATCGAGGCCCTCAGCCGCGGGGCGCCCGCGGCGGTGCTGGTGGAGAAGGACGGCCGCGCCGTCGCCGTCATCGGCCGCAACCTCGCGCGCACCAGCCTCGCTGGTGCGGCACGCGTGGTGCGGCGTGACGTGGCGGCATTCCTGGCCCGCTCGGGCGAGGCGCCGGAGGCGCCCTTCGGCTGTGTCGTGCTCGATCCGCCGTATGCCCAGGCGGCTGACCTGCTGGCCGCCCTGGAGCGACTCGGCGACCCCGAGGGCGGCTGGCTGGACGCCGCCGCGGTCGTGGTGGCCAAGCACTTCTGGAAGGAAGCGCTGCCCGAGCGCAGCGGTGAGCTGCGGCGCGTGCGCGTGCGTCGCTTCGGCGAGACCAGCCTGAGCGTGTATCGTCGGAGCCCTGAGCTCATGGTTGGAGGAAGCTGATGCGCCTGGCCGTCTATCCCGGGTCGTTCGACCCCATCACCTTCGGCCACCTCGATGTCATCGCGCGAGCCCGGGATGTGTTCGACCAGCTCGTGGTGGCCGTCCTCATCAACACCCGCAAGGCTCCCAGCCTCGAGGCCGACGAACGCGCCCAGATGATCCGTGAAGCCATGGCCGAGGTGCTGGGTCCGGCGGCGGCCGCCGAGACCGAGGTCATCACCTTCCAGGGACTGACCGTCGACCTCGCCCGCGAGCGCGGCGCCGGCTCCATCGTGCGAGGCCTGCGGGCGCTCTCGGACTTCGAGAACGAGCTGGCCATCGCGCACCTGAACCGCAAGCTGGCGCCGGCGATCGACACCGTCTTCTTCATGACCGGCATCGAGCACTCCTACCTGAGCTCGAGCCTGGTTCGCGAGATCGCCGCCTTCGGGGGTGACGTCAGCGCCATGGTTCCCCCCGGCGTGGCCCGGCGGCTGGCGCAGCAGCCGGAGCGGCTGAGCCGGCGGATGCGACACTGTCCACGGGTCCGCTAGAGTAGTGGGGCAGGGGAGTTGGGCTACAATGCCGTGTCGTCCCTCGCTGCCCAGCAGGAGTCCGTGCCATAGACCTCATGTTCCTGATCGAGCGACTCGATGCCCTCATCGAGCAGGGTCGCCGATTCCCCGGCACCAACGCCGTGATGGTCGACAAGGTGGCTGCCACCGACCTCATCGAGCAGCTGCGTGTCGCCGTGCCCGAAGAGGTCCGCCAGGCCAAGCGCATCAACGAGGAGTCGGGGCGTCTCGTCGAGCGTGCCCAGGACGAGGCCGAACGCATCATCGCGCGAGCACAGGAGCAGGCCGCCTTCCTCATCGAGGAGCGCGAGCTCACGCGTGCCGCCGAGGAGCGCTCCGAGGAGATCATCGAGGAGGCGAAGGGCGAGGCCCGCGAGATCCAGCAGGGCGCTGACGCCTACGCCGCCAACGTGCTGGTCAAGCTCGAAGGTGAGGTGGTCAAGGCGCTGCAGTCGATCCGCCGCGGCCTGTCCGCACTGGATGAGCGCTATCCCGCCGACGGCAGCGACCCCAGCCAGGGCACGGCGGACTCCGCGACCGATGATCGGACACATGCTCAGCTATAACGTCGCTGACCTGCTGCGCTCGGCACCGGGTACCAGCGAACGCCACCACGTCGAGGTGGCGGCGCTGGCGCTCGACGAAGGGCTCGAGCTGGCCGGCCCCATCAGCGGGGACATCCGGCTGACGCACTCGGGCCGCAGCATCCTCGCCCAAGGCCGGCTGCAGACGACGCTGGCCGAGGGGTGCTCGCGTTGCCTGCGCCCGGCGCAGGCCCACGTGACCCTCGACCTCGAAGAGGAGGCGCTGCCCTCCATCGACCTCGACAGCGGCGCGCCCCTCGACGTGTCGCAGGAGCCAGACCGGCTGCGCCTGTCAGACCACCACGAGCTGGACCTGGCACCGGCCATCCGTGATGCCATCTCCCTCGCCGAGCCCATCGCTCCGCTCTGCCGTCCGGACTGCCCCGGACTCTGCGAAGTCTGCGGAGTCGACCTCACCGACAACCCGGGGCACGTCCACCTCGACGAGGACATCGACCCGCGCCTCGCCGACCTGGCCGGCATCCGCGACCAGCTCCGCTAGCGCCACCAGCAGCAGACAGCAGCAAGGAGTAGAAGCAACCGATGGGAGTCCCCAAGCGACGAGTCTCGAGCACTCGCAAGCGTGAGCGACGCTCGCATCACGCCATCTCGGTGCCGAGCCTGGAGGAGTGCTCGCATTGCCACCAGCCCAAGCGGCCGCATCACGCCTGCCCCAACTGCGGCTGGTACGGCGGGCGCGAGGCGGTGAAGATCCGCGGCAAGAAGTCCGAGCAGGGCGCCTGACCCTGATCGTCCAGCGCAGCGGCCGTTCTGCCTGACATGGATGTCGCATCCCTCAATCGGGGCAGCCAGGACGGTCAGCTCGAGCGCCCGCGTGTCGCCGTCGACGCCATGGGTGGCGACCACGCGCCCGAGGAGGTCGTGCGGGGCGCCGTCGACTGGGCGCGGCTCGCACCCCGACGTGGAGGTCATCCTCGTCGGTGACGAAGCACGCATGGCGCCGTTCATCGACGAGCCCCTGCCGGCACACGTGCGCATCGTGCAGGCATCGCAGCTGGTGGAGATGGGGGAGGCGCCGGCGGTCGCCGTGCGCCGCAAGCGCGATGCCAGCATCAACGTGGCCATGCGCCTCGTGCGCGACGGCGAGGCCGATGCCGTCGTCACGGCCGGGCACACCGGCGCCGGCGTGGCCAGCGCCATCCTCAACCTGAAACGACTCCCCGGTGTCGACCGTCCCGCGCTGGCGGTGCAGATGATCACCGAGACCGGCCCGTTGACGCTGCTCGACATCGGCGCCACCACCGACTCCACCGGCATCAACCTGGCCCAGTACGCCCACATGGGCACGCTCTTCAGCGAGCGCGTGCTGGGCGTCAGGAACCCCACCGTGGCGCTGCTCTCCATCGGCGGGGAGGAGGGCAAGGGCGAGACGCGCGTGCAGGATGCCACGGCGCTGCTGAGGGACGGCCACCTCAACTTCATCGGCAACGTGGAGGGCCGTGACGTGCCCCACCATCCCGCGGACGTGGTCGTCTGCGACGCCTCGGTGGGCAACGTGGTGATGAAGTTCTTCGAGGGCCTCTCGACCGTCATGTTCGACATGCTGCGCAACGAGTTCGAGCGCCCGCCCTGGGGTCCCCTGGGGTACCTCTTCATGCGCCCCGGCATCGGGCGTATCCGCGCTCGCTTCGACTACGAGAAGCTGGGTGGCTCACCCCTGCTCGGGGTCAACGGCACCGTGCTCATCACCCACGGCAGCGCCAAGCGACGCATGATCGGCTACGCCGTCGAGGTGACTGCCGCGGCCGCTCGTGCCAACATCCCCGAGCGCATCACGGCGACGCTGGCCTCCGAGGGCGTGGACAAGTCCACCGCCCTGCGCAAGGCCGCCGCGCTGCATCCCGACCCGGCGGCGGCTCCAGACCCGAGCGCCGAGGATGGCTGACGACGCCGCGCAGCAGGGGGCAGGCAGCCGAGGCGGCGTGCACGAGCCCGAGCGCGAAGGGCGCCAGGTCGCGCTGGCCGCTGTCTTCGAGGCCGAGTTCGGCCAGCGCACCGCCACCTCGGCGTTGTCCCGCCGGCTGGCCGAGGGCGACGTCGGCGAACGCGCCGCGACGGCATGCGGGCCGGATCGTGGACGCCGTGGTCGCCCACCGCGACAGCATCGACGCGCGCATCGAGCTCGTCTCGCCCACCTACCCGGTGGTCCAGCTGGCGCGGATCGATCGCGCACTCCTGCGTTGCGGCATGGGTGAACTGCTACACTGCCCGACGACGCCAGCCCGGGTCGCGATATCGGAGTGGGTCGAGCTTGCTCGAACCTACAGCGGCGAGCCCACCCGGCGGCTCATGAATGGTGCTCTCGGGCGTGTCGCACAAGAGGCGGCTGAACACGAGCAAGCCGAACGGGGCGAACGCCCCGCCGGTCCCGAGAGCGCGACCGACAGAGTGACCACAGCCCATACGGAGGGACCAGCAGAGTGACCGCTTCGACCTACGAGCGACTCAAGAAGATCGTCGTCGAGCAGCTCGGTGTGGACGAGGCCGAAGTCAAGCCCGAGTCTTCGTTCGTGGATGACCTGAACGCCGACTCCCTTGACCTCGTCGAGCTCGTGATGAGCCTCGAGGAGGAGTTCGGTACCGAGATCTCGGACGAGGACGCGGAGCGAATCCGCTCTGTCCAGGACGCAGTCGACTACATCGACGAGCACCTCAACCAGTAGTCCTCGACCGGGGTCGATGCCTACGAGCAGCGGCGAGCTGGCAGCTCGACTTGGGCTGGCATTCAACGACCCCACGCTCCTGAACGAGGCGCTCGTCCACAGCAGCTATGTGAACGAGCACCCCGAGGGCGACACGGAGTCCAACGAGCGACTCGAGTTCCTCGGCGATGCCGTGCTCTCCCTGGTCATGTCCGAGGCGCTCTTCAAGCGTCATCGCGACGAACCAGAGGGCGTCCTCACCACCCGACGAGCCGCCGTCGTCTCCACCACCGGCCTGGCGCGCATCGCCCTGCGGCTCGGCATCGGGGAAGCCCTCGTCCTCGGCCAGGGTGCCGAGAATTCGGGTGAGCGCGAGCGATCATCGGTGCTGGCAGGCCTCTTCGAGGCCATCGTGGCCGCCATCTACCTCGACCAGGGGCTGGCGGCGGCGCGGCGCTTCATCCTCGACGCGGCTGCACCAGAGCTGGACGCGGCCGTGTCCTTCGACTCCCTCAAGGCGCCCAAGAGCCGGCTGCAGGAGCGTGCCTTCGCCGGCAGCGGCCGAGCTCCGGCCTATCGCATCGTCAGCAGCGAGGGACCCGATCACGACCGCCACTTCGTGGTGGAGGTCGCCATCGACGGGGAGGTCTGGGGTGTCGGAGAAGGCCATAGCCGCCGCGAGGCCGAGACCAGGGCCGCCGAGGCCGCCCTGGAACAGCTGGACGCCGCCGCGCTGGTCACGGCGGTCGACCTGACGACATGAGCCGAGCACGTCTGCGTGAGCTGCGCATGGTCGGGTTCAAGTCGTTCGCCGAGCGCACGGTGGTCGAGTTCGGCCCGGGCATCTCCGCCGTGGTCGGCCCCAACGGCAGCGGCAAGTCCAATCTCGCTGACGCCTTGCGCTGGGCGCTGGGCGAGCAGGGTCGCGCGCTGCGCAGCCGGCGAGCCGAGGACCTCATCTTCGCCGGCAGCGCCAATCGGCGGGCCGTGGGCATGGCCGACGTCAGCCTCGTCATCGACAACGCGGATCGCCTGCTCCCGGTCGACTACGGGGAGGTGGAGCTGTCGCGTCGACTGTTCCGATCGGGCGAGAACGAGTACCTGCTGAACCGGCAGCGCATCCGGCTGCGCGACCTCGTCGACCTGCTCGACGATGCCAACCTCGCCGACAACGCCTTCCTCTTCATCGGCCAGGGCATGGTCGACCAGGCGCTCGCGCTGCGCCCCGAGGAGCGCCGCCCACTCTTCGAGGAGGCGGCCGGCATCCGCAAGCACCAGCGCCGGCGCAAGAAGGCGCAGGACGAGCTTGCCGAGGCCGAGTCCAACCTGGAGCGCGTGCGAGATGTGCTGGCCGAGCTGCGCCCGCAGGCGCGCCGCCTGGCTGCCCAGGCGGAGCAGCAGGAAGCTCGCATGGCGGCCGGTGCCGAGCTGGCCGAGGCCCTGGTCGCCGGTGCCCGCGCCCGTCTCGCCGCCGCCGAGTCCGAGTCCCAGCGCCATGCCGCGTCGCTGGCCGCCTCGCGACGCGACTCCGACGCTGCACTCGCGGCGCTGCGTGACGCGGAGGAGCGTGCCGCGGCGCTGACGCGGGCACTGTCCGAGCGTGCGGACGCCGAGCAGCAGCTGCGCGAGCGTCTCGACGACGCGCGCACGGCGGTGCAGCAGATCGAGCTGGCACGCACGCGCTCGGCGAGCGAATCGGCGGCGCTGCAGCGGGAGCGCGAGCGCCTGGCACAGGAACGGACGGTCGCCTCCGCCCGCGCCGAGGAGGCACGCCGCCGCATGGCCGCGGTGCTGCCGGAGCCCGATCGCGCCGCGGAGGATGCCCTGGAGCAGGCCGAGCAGCGACTGGCCGAAGCGCTGCACGACGCCGAAGAACTGCGCCGCAGCGGGCGCGCCGACGCCGAGCGCGCCGCCAGCGCCCGCGCCGCCCGCCAGCGCCTGGCCGGTGACGCCGAGCGCGCCGCCCGCCGGGCAGCCGAGGCGGAGCGCAACCTGAAGGGGCAGGAAGCGCAGGTGGCGAGTGCTGCCCAGGCCGCCGCCGCCACCGCCGCGCGCGCTGAAGCGGCCGCCGGGGCGAGAGCCCGCGCCCACGCCGCCGAGGAGGCCGCCGAACGGGACGCCGCGGCCGCCCGTGTCGCTGCCGCGAAGCCGAGGCCGCCGTCGGCGCTGCCAACGAGAGCGCCAGTCGGCTGCGCGCCGAGCTGGAAGGGCTCAGCGAACGCCGGGCAGCGCTCGACCAGCAGCTCGAGTCCGGCCTCGACGAGTCGCTGCTGCGATCGGCCCGCGCACGCGGCGGCCGTCGCTTCACGGATGGCCTCGAGGTGGAGCCCGAGCTGCGCCTGGCCGTGGAGGCCGCGCTGGGCGAGGTCCTCGCGGGCCTCGTGCTGGACGCGGACGACGTGCCGGCGCTCGCCCAGGCTGCCGCCGTGCTGGTGCTGCGCGATGGCGGTGACGGTCGCAGCCGCAGCAGTGAGCGTGCCGCGGCAGTGCTGGCCGATGCTGTCAGCCGTCTCGGCGGCGGCGCCCTCGCGGGAGCGTTGCGGCTCGACCCGGACGCCCATGCGGCACGCCTGCTGGCGCGCTGCATGTGGGTGCCGGCACTCGACGCTGCCATCGAGCTGCGTGAGCTCCTGCCTCCGGGCTGGCGACTGGTGACGCGTGACGGCCAGGTCATCGATGACGTCGGCGTCATCCGCCCCGCACCAGCTGCCTCCACGCTGGAACGGCGGGCCACCCGCGACGAGGTCGATCGGCGCCTGCAGCGGGTCCAGGCTCGAGCTGGCGGCCGCCACCACCCGGGCCGCCACGGCCCAGGCCGCCGGCGCTGCGGCCGAGTCGAGCGGTCGTGCTGCGCGCGAGGCGCTCGACAGCGCCCGGCGCGAGCGACGCGTGGCCGACGAAGCCGACCGCTCGGCCGCCTCGGCCGCCGAGAACGCCGCCAGGGAGCTGGCCTGGCTGGAAGCCCTGCTGGAGCGTGCCCGCAGTGAGGCGACCACCGCCGTCGCCGAGGCCCGCCAGCGCAGCGCCGAGCTGGCTGACCTGGACGACAGCCAGGCTGGTGAGGGCGCCCGTCCGGAGGCGCGCAGCGCGCTCGAGGCGCTCGACGCGCGCGCGGCCGTCCTGCGGCGGGAACGGGACACCGCTGCCAACGTCGCCCGCGAGGCGCGCGCCGCGCGCGATCGCGCCCTGGAAGACCGCCGCCGAGCCGAGGTCGGACTGGGCCTGGCCGAGGCCCGCCTGGACGAGCTGGCTGGCGACGAGCTGGCGCTGAGCGGTCGTGATGCCGACCTCATCGCCGAGCGTGAGCGGCTGGCCGGCGAGCTCGCCGCCGCGCAGGCCAGGCAGACGCGCGAGAGCGAGTCGTTCGAGGCCTCGGTCGCCTCGGCCCGCGACGAGCGCAGCCAGCTCCTGGCCGCCGAGTCAGCTGCTGCCGCCGCTCGCGAGCGCCTTCGCGTGGCCGAGGGCCGCAGCCGCCAGAGCGAGGTCGCCGAGATGGAGGCGCGCCTGCAGGTCGATGCCGCCCGCGAGGGCCTGCTGGTGGAGCTGGCCTCGATCGGGGACGACGGGTTGCGCATGCTGCTGGCACAGAGCGCACAGCCCGGACCGGACCGAACCCCCAGCAGCGATGAGCTGCCGGAGCTCCTCGAGACGGCTCTCGAGGCTGCCCTCGACACCTGGCGCCAGGACGACCCGGATCGTGCAGGCCTGCCCGAGCCGCCATCGCGCGCGCGCATCGCAGCACTCCGCCGCCGCTTCAACGAGGTGGGTGCCAGCAACCCCTTCGCGGTGCAGGAGCTGGCCGAGGTCCAGCAGCGACTGGGCTCGCTGGAGGCACAGCGCGAGGACCTGGAGAAGGCCATCCGCGACACGCGCGAGCTGATGGTGCGCCTCGCCAGCCGCATGACCGAGCAGTTCCGCCAGACCTTCGAGGCGCTCGAGGGTGCCTTCGAGCGCCGCTTCCGGCAGCTCTTCGGTGGCGGCGAGGCAGAGCTCTCGCTGACCGATCCCTCGGACCTCTCCACCACCGGCGTCGAGATCATGGCCCGTCCACCGGGCAAGAAGCGCCAGCCCCTGGCCATGCTCTCGGGCGGCGAGCGGGCGCTGACGGCGGTATCCCTGCTGATGGCCATGCTCGAGGTGCGGCCGGTGCCGTTCTGCGTGCTCGACGAAGTCGACGCGGCCCTCGACGAGGCCAACATCGGCCGGTTCTCATCCGCCCTTCGGTCGCTCGCAGAGGAGATCCAGTTCGTGGTCATCACGCACAATCGCGGCACCATCGAGGCGGCCGACGCGCTCTACGGCGTGACCGTCGGCGACGATGCCGTCAGCCGCGTCATCTCCCTCAGGCTGGCCGACCTGCCCGAGGATGACGTCCGCCTGGCCGGAGGGGCCCGCGTGTGACCGCATCCGAACGCGATGCGGCGCCAGCCGAGCGCATCCTGCTGCAGCACGCCCTGAAGCCGACGCGTCACGGCTTCGCGGAGCGTGTCAGGGGCCTGCTCGGTGCAGGCAGTCCCGACGACCAGACCTGGGAGGAGGTCGAGGAGGCGCTCATCTCGGCCGACCTCGGCGCCGAGCTCGCCATCGAGGTGTGTGACCGCGCCCGCGCCCGTACCGACGTGGGGCCCCAGAAGGCGCTGCAGCTGGAGCTGCTGAACCTCTTCGCCCAGCGCAAGGCCGTGCCCTGGCCACGGATCCCCGGCCCGGGTATCCCTGCGGTCATCCTCGTCGTCGGCGTCAACGGCACGGGCAAGACCACCACCATCGCCAAGCTGGCGTACCGCTTCAAGTCGCTTGGCGCCAAGGTCCTGCTGGCCGCAGCCGACACCTTCCGCGCTGCCGCCATCGAACAGATCACCACCTGGGCCACGCGCATCGACGTGCCGGTCATCTCGCACGCAGCGGGCGCCGATCCCTCGGCCGTGGTCTTCGATGCCATGGACGCGGCCAAGGCGCGCGGCATGGACGTCGTCATCATCGACACGGCCGGCCGGCTGCACACCAAGACCAACCTGATGGACGAGCTGGCCAAGATCCGCCGCACCATCAGCAAGCGCATCCCCGAAGCCCAGCCGGAGGTGCTCTTCGTGCTGGACGCGACCACGGGACAGAACGGGCTGCTGCAGGCGAAGGCCTTCAACGAATCCTCGGGCCTGACCGCCATCGCGCTCACCAAGCTCGACTCCACGGCCAAGGGCGGGGTCGCCTTCGCCATCGAGCGCGGCATGGACGTGCCGGTCCTGTTCGTCGGGCTGGGCGAGAAGCTGACCGACCTGCGCGACTTCGACCCCAACGCCTTCGTGGCCGCGCTGTTCGCGGTCGACGGAGAGGCCGGCGCCTGAATGCTCCCGGGGCTGCCGCCTGGAGTCTGCCGGGCCGGCGACTGCTGGCCTGACGGCGGCCGACCGCTAGACTGAGCAGCATGTTCGACGCGCTGTCCGATCGTCTCCGCCTGGCACTCTCCGGCCTCACCGGGCACGGCCGGGTCAGCGAGGACGACGTCAACGTGGCCATGCGCGAGATCCGGCTCGCGCTGCTCGAGGCGGACGTCAACTACAAGGTCGTCAAGGACTTCGTCAAGCGGGTCAAGGAGCGGGCGGTCGGGGCCGAGGTCATCGAGAGCGTCAACGCCGGCCAGATCGTGGTCAAGATCGTGCACGAGGAGCTGACCGCCATCCTTGGCGCCGGCGATCGCACCTTCCGCTACGACGGTTCGCCGGCCGTCATCGCCATGGTCGGCCTGCAGGGCTCGGGCAAGACCACCTCCGCCGCCAAGCTGGCTCGCTGGATCGTCCGGCAGGGTCGCCAGCCGCTGCTGGTGGCGGCCGACCCCTACCGACCGGCCGCGGTGGACCAGCTCATCACGCTGGGCAAGAGCCTCGACATCCCCGTCTACAGCGCCCCGCCCGGCACGCGCGTGGTCGACATCGCCAGCGGTGCCGTGGCCCACGCGCGCCAGAACGGCCGCGACGTGGTCATCCTCGACACGGCCGGCCGCCTGCAGCTGGACGAGGCGCTGATGGCCGAGATCCGGGAGGTCCATGCTGCGGTGCAGCCCAGGGAGACGCTGCTGGTGGTCGATGCCATGGTCGGCCAGGAGGCGGTCGCGGTGGCCGAGGCCTTCCACCAGAACGCGCCCGTCAGCGGACTCGTGCTGACCAAGATCGACGGCGACGCGCGTGGTGGTGCGGCGCTCTCCATCTCCGCCGTCAGCGGCCTCGCGGTCAAGTTCATGGGCACCGGCGAGAAGACCGACGCACTCGAGGTGTTCCATCCCGATCGCCTCGCCGGCCGCATCCTGGGCATGGGCGACGTGGTCAGCCTGGTCGAGCGCGCGCAAGAGAGCTTCGACGCCAAGCAGGCCGAGAAGCTCGCCGAGAAGCTCAAGCGCAACGCCTTCACCCTGGATGACTTCCTGGAGCAGATGCAGCAGGTCAAGAAGATGGGCCCGCTGGGTTCGATCATCGACATGATCCCGGGCCTTGGGGGAGCGGCCAAGCAGGCCCAGCAGGCCATCGACCGCGGCGAGCTCGCGCGGGTGGAGGCCATCATCCGCTCGATGACGCTGGAGGAGCGCAACGACCCCGGTGTCCTCAATGCCTCACGTCGCCGGCGCATCGCGCGCGGCTCCGGCACCAGCCTGCCGGAGGTGAACCGCCTGGTGAAGCAGTTCGGCGAGATGCAGCGGGTGATGAAGATGATGCGCGGCAGAGGGGGCAAGATGCCCGGCCTGCCGATGGGACCGCTTTCCTAGACAGGATCGAGCGATATCGGTGCGACAATGAATCCGTCGAGTTCGACCAACCACCCCTCACAGCACGCCCCGGAGGTATCCATGTCTACCCCTGCAGCGACCCCCTCGCACGGTCGTCGCGGTCACTGGCGCTGGGCCATCGCCCTCGTCGCGACCGCCGCCCTCGTCGTCTCCGGCTCTGGGCTGGTCGTCTTCGCCCAGAGCGGAGCAGGCGAATCCCAGGGCCCCGTGTTCGTGCCGGCGGACACGGCCGTGTACGTCGAAGCCCGACTTGACATGCCCGCTGGTCAGGACGAGGCCCTGGCGCAGATGCTGACCGCCTTCCCCGGCTTCGCCGATGCCGGCAGCTTCGACCTGAAGGTGGATGAGCTTCTCTCGGGCCTGGCCGGCGAGATGGGCCTGGAGACGACGGACGCTGACCTCATCGGCGATGTCCTGACCGGCGAGATGGGCCTGGCCGTGGGTGATCTTGGGCCTGCCATGATGAGCGGCGACGACCCGGTCGTGCTCTTCGGGCTGGCCGTGGCCGACCCGACCCTCGCCGCGGAGATGCTGGCATCCATGACCGGCGACGCCGCGGAGGAGATGTACGGCGACACGGCCATCATCAGTGACGATTCCGCCAGTGCTGCCATCCACGAAGGCTGGATGCTGCTGAGCAACGACGTCGCCCAGGTCAAGGCCGCGGTCGATGTGCTCGACGGCGTTGCCGACAGCCTGGCGGACGACCCCGAGTTCTCGACGTCCTTCGCGCGTGTCCCGAGCGGTCACCTCGGTGCCGCCTACGTGGACCTCCAGTCCTTCGGCCCACTGCTCGACCTGGCCGGCGGGATGGCCGCTGCTGAGACCGATGTCGAGCTTCCACTGGCCGACCTGGCGGCGCTGCTGCCGGAAGACATGGTCATGTACCTCGCCGCCGAGGCCGACCGTCTCAACCTCGAGATCTTCGTCACCCCGGGCGAGTCGACGCCCGCGCTCCCGGTCGGCGATTCCGAGCTGGCCACGCTGTTCCCCGCTGACACGCAGCTGTACGTCGAGGCGCGCGAGGTCGGTGCCGCCATCGAGTCGACCCTCGATGGCGTGGTGGAGATGATCGCCGCCCAGGCCGAGATGGCACCGGGCGACGAACTGGGCGACATGGACCTGTCCGACATCGAGGCGCTCCTCGGCGAGGACAGCCCCATCACCAGCCTGCTCGGTGGCGTGCCGCTGCCGCAGTTCCTCGACTTCGTGGGTCGATGCCGGCGTGGGTGCCGGCCTGAGCTCGGATGGCCTGTGGCTGGGGATGGCCGGCGAGGTCACCGACGAGGCCGTCGCAGCGGAGCGCGTGAGCAGCATCACCACCCTCATCCAGCTCTTCGGCGGCGACCCTGCCGAGACCGGCATCAGCGTCGAGACCGAGATGGTCGGGGACGTGGAAGTCACCAGCATCATCCTTCCCCTCGACGAGATGCTGGCCGGCTCAGGCCTGCCCATCACGCTGGGCAACAGCATCAGCCTGGCCGTCGACGACGGCTACCTGCTGCTGGGCCTGGGCGACTTCGTGCAGTCGGCCCTGGCCGGCGATGCGGCCGCCTCGCTCGGTGCCAGCCCCGGCTACCTCGACGCCGTCGGCGACGACAGCGTCAACAGCGGCCTGATGTACATGAACGTCAGCTCGCTGCTGGAGGTACTCGACCCGATGCTCTCGATGATGCTGCCGCAGTGGGCGGACATCGCTCCCTACGCCACCGGCGTCGATCGCATCATCGTCGTCAGCACCGCTGAGGACGATGTGATGGGTGCCCGCATGAGCATGATCGTCAACCAGTAATCCGCCGACGCGGTACCATTCGCCGGGCGTCGCACCGCGAGGCCCGGCGTTCCTCTACCCACGTGACGTATCGTCAGTGGCAACGCCTACGCCCCACAGGAGGTCTTGGAAACCGTTGGCAGTCCGAATCCGCCTCACCCGAGTCGGCGCGACCAAGCAGCCCAGCTACCGCTTCGTCGTCGCTGACAGCCGCAGCGCCCGAGATGGTCGCTCCATCGAGACGCTGGGCCACTACAACCCGCGCAGCGAACCCGTCGAGATCAACGTCGATGCCGAGAAGGCCACCAAGTGGATGGCGCAGGGCGCCAAGCCATCGGCCACCGTCGAGCGCCTCTTCCGACGGGTCGGCATCCTCCCCGACGCCAAGTAACGATGGCAGCAGTCGAGCTGGTCAGGTACGTCGCCAAGGCCCTCGTGGATGATCCTGACGCGGTCAGCGTCGAGGTTCACCAGGAGGATGGAGGCCAGGTCATCGAGCTCCACGTGGCCGAGGATGACATGGGCAAGGTCATCGGCCGCAATGGCTCCGTCGCCAAGGCGCTGCGTACGCTGCTGAAGGTCCTGGCCACCCGCGAGGGCGAGTCCATCTCCCTGGAGATCGTCTAGCCAGAGGTGACGACGCCCGCCGAGGAGCGCGTCACCGTCGGGCTCGTGCGGGGACTCCACGGGCTGGGAGGTGCCGTCCGTGTCGAAGTCCTGAGCGACGACCCCGAGCGGTTCGCCGTCGGCTCGGTGCTGTTCGTCGAAGGTGAGCAGCGGCCGCTGCGCATCACCTGGAGCGGGCCGGCCAAGCCCGGCCTGCTGGTGAGCTTCGCCGAGGTCAGCACACGCGAATCAGCTGAGTCGTTGCGTGACCGCTACCTCGAGGCCATCCCGGGGACGCGGCTGCCGGAGGGCAGCTACTACTGGCACCAGGTACGGGGCCTGGCGGTCAGCACCACCGAGGGGGAGTCACTCGGAAGCGTGGTCGACGTCTTCCGTGCCGGAGGAGGGGAGGTCTACGTCGTGCGCGGCGGCGACCGGGGCGAAGTCCTGGTACCGGCGGTGAGGGACGTGGTGGTCGAGCTTGACCCGCCCGGCGGTCGGATGGTGGTCGATGCCGTCGTCCTGGACCTGCCCGACAAGCCGCCGCGACGTCGCCGGCGCCACAGCATCAGTCGTGAGGACCGCAAGCTGGCACGCCGGCGCGGCAAGCGCGCGAGGTCCACCCCGGTGGACGCGACCCTGGCGCCGGGTGGGCCCGACGAGCCAGGCGAGCCGGGCCAGGTCGAGCAGCCGGGCGAAACGGACGCCAGCGCCCCCCAGTCGCCCGGGGATGACCTCTGATGCGTATCGACGTCATCACCCTCTTCCCGGCCATCTTTCCCGGCCCCCTGGCCGAATCCATCCCGGGCCGTGCGCTGGAACGCGGTCTGGCCGAGCTGCACGCACACGACCTGCGTGGCTGGGGCCTGGGCAGGCACCGCTCCGTGGACGACTACCCCTACGGCGGTGGCGCGGGCATGATCCTGCGGCCAGAGCCGGTGGTCGAGGCACTCGATGCCGTCGCCCCGGCCGGCTCCGATGCCTTCCGTATCCTGCTCGACCCGGGTGGCGAGCCCTTCCGCCAGGCCCGCGCGCAGGACCTCGCCGAACGTCCGCACCTGGTCCTGGTCTGCCCCCGCTACGAGGGCATCGATGACCGGGTGCGCTCGTTCGTCGACCTGGAGCTGTCCGTCGGCGACTTCGTCCTGTCCGGTGGCGAGATCGCGGCACTGGCCGTCATCGACGCGGTGCTGCGGCTGCTGCCGGGAGCGATCGACGAGGCTTCGACCCAGGAGGAGTCGTTCTCCCACGGCCTCCTGGAGTACCCGCAGTGGACGCGGCCAGCGCGGTTCCGCGGTCAGGCCGTGCCCGAGATCCTCGTCAGCGGCGACCACGGCGCGGTGGACGCGTGGCGGCACGAGCAGGCCCTCGGACCGGACGCGCCGCAACCGGCCCGACCTGCTCGGCGACGAGGCTGTACCCGGCGCCTGAGCAGACCGGTCGAGCCTGCTATGCTACGGCATCGACCCGAGCCAGGTAGCCCCTGCCCACGTATGCCCGCCGCCGCCAGCGGCCGAGGCTCCACCGCCAGGAAGTGACGCCCGTGACCGTTCTCGACGAGATCGTCGCCGACCAGATCCGCAAAGACCTGCCAGAGATCGCACCCGGTGACACCGTGCGCGTCTCGGTCAAGGTCGTCGAGGGCAACCGTGAGCGCATCCAGGTCTTCGAGGGCACGGTCATGCGCATGCGCGGCGGTGGCATCACCCGCTCCATCACCGTTCGTGCCCTGCGCAGTGGCGTCGGCGTGGAGCGCACCTTCAAGGTCAACTCGCCGCGTATCGACAAGATCCAGGTGGTGCGCCACGGTGTCGTTCGCCGCAAGCAGCTCTACTTCCTGCGCAAGCGAGTCGGCAAGGCTGCCACGTTGCGCGAGCGCCGCGCCTAGACCTGTTCCGCGGTCGGGCGCGACGCTACCCGGCGCCTGCGCCTGCGTCCTGCTAGCCTGCTCGCGTCCTGCTGCCTGCCCATCGGCGCTAGCATCGGGTGCGTGTCACCCCGTCAACCGCATCTGAAGGTCGAGCACTCGCTGTGGCGTGCGGGCGCGCGCCTGGTGGTCGGGGTGGACGAGGTCGGAACCGGCGCGCTGTGTGCTCCGGTCGTCGCGGCAGCCGTGCTCATCAGGCCACACACCCGCAAGATCGCGGGCGTCCGGGATTCCAAGACGCTGAGCACCCGCCAGCGTGAACAGCTCGTGGACCAGATCAAGGCCGCGCAGCCTCGCCTGGGGCATCGGCGCCGCATCGGTCGCGGAGATCGAGCTGCTCAACGTGCGCAACGCGACCCACCTGGCCATGCGTCGGGCCCTGCGTCGCCTGCCGCCGTACGACCACGTGCTGGTCGATGGCCAGAAGATCGACGGCATGGAGCAGCACATCGGGCCCTACACGCCCATCGTCAAGGGTGACGCCTCGTCCTACGCCATCGCCTGCGCCTCGGTCGTGGCCAAGGTCACGCGCGACCGGCTGCTGACGCACCTGGCGTCGCGCTATCCCGGCTACGGCTGGGAGCACAACGCCGGCTATGCCACGCGCGACCATGTCGCGGGGCTGCTGCGGCTTGGCATCAGCCCTCACCACCGACGTACCTATCGGCGCATCCGGGCCATCCTCGAAGGCGACCAGCTGGCCTTCGACCTGGAGGTCGATGATGCGCTCGAGGACGGCGCCCTGGTCGATGACGACGAGTCGACCGCGGAGGGCGGGCGCTGTGTTCCGCGACCATGCCACGCCGCCTCTGCGTCACAGCCTGGGAGCGCTGGACAGCGCGACATAAGTGGCGGCCATGGACCTGCTGCCAGGCTGGGTGCATGACCGTGAGACAGGTGCGCGACCACCGGCCGGTCCCCGCGGGGCCATCGGGGCGGCTGCCGAGGATGCCGCCGTCGCCTACCTCCTGGGCATGGGCTGGATGCCGCTGGCGCGCAACATCCGGCTCGGTGCCGATGAGATCGACATCGTGGCACGCGATACGGACGATCCACCCACGCTGGTCGTGGTGGAGGTGCGCTCACGCTCCGGGAGCGGCTTCGGCTCGCCGCTCGAGTCGCTGGACGCGCGCAAGGTGGCCCGGCTGTACCGTGCCGCGACCGCCCTGCAGCGGGGCGGGCACCCGGACGTGCCGTGGAGTGCGGGCCTGATGAGGCGCTGGCGCGTGGACCTGCTGGCCATGCGACGAGCAGGCCCGGGCTGGGTGGTGGAGGCGCACCTGCGCGGGCTCGCGCCGCCGTAGGCGCCGCAGGGGACGGGACCGGCAGGTCCGCACAGCTCCGTGATAGACTCCCGCGGGCTCGCTACGTGCGAGTCCGGAGCGCAGCGCCTGCTGCGTATCACACACGCGTGCTGCTCCCCGCAGGGTGCCGTGCGGCCCATCGTGGTCGCCGGTGTGCGGACGACGAGGCTCGCGGAGGAACAACCGTACAGGAGGTTCAGCCCCATGCCGTCCATCTCGATGCGCCAGCTGCTTGAGGCCGGTGTCCACTTCGGACACCAGACTCGCCGCTGGAATCCCAAGATGAAGCCGTACATCTTCGCGGAGCGCAACGGCATCCACATCATCGACCTCGCCCAGACGGTCAAGCTGGCCGAGGAGGCCCTCGACTTCGTGACCGACACGGTCGCGAACGGCGATTACGTCCTCTTCGTGGGCACCAAGAAGCAGGCCCAGGAGCCCGTCCGCGACGAGGCTGCTCGCGCCGAGATGCCGTACGTCAACCATCGCTGGCTCGGCGGCATGCTCACCAACTTCGTCACCATCCGCAAGCGTGTCGGGCTGCTGGACCAGCTGGAAGCCCGCCAGGCCAGCGGGGACTTCGATCGCCTCTCGAAGAAGGAGGCCTCCCAGCTCACCGACGAGATGGCGCGCCTGCAGCTCAAGCTCGGTGGTGTGCGCAAGATGCGCCGGCTACCCGGTGCCATCTTCGTGGTCGACCCGCAGCGCGAGAAGATCGCGGTCACCGAGGCGCGCCGCCTGGAGATCCCGGTCATCGCCACCGGCGACACCAACGTGGATCCCGACATGATCGACTTCATCATCCCCGCCAACGATGACGCCATCCGCGCCATCCGCCTGCTCTGCAAGCTGGTGGCCGATGCGGCCATCGAGGGCATGGGCGCTCGCGCCACCCGCGCCGCCGAGGAGCCGGTCATGGGCACCGATGCCAGCGATGCCGAGACCGCCAGCGACGAGATGGTCGCCGCGGTCGCGGCGGGCGGCACCTACAGCTTCGCGCCCGAGCCCGACGATGACGAGTCCGTGCTGCCGGGCGAGGAGGCCGCCGAGGCTCTCGCGCCAGGCGATGGAGGACGAGCTCGCGCTGCTCGAGCCGTTCACCGCGGAGGATGTGGCGGCCGTCGAGCCCACGGCCGACAAGCCGAAGAAGGCGCCGGCGCGCAAGGCCGCCAAGCCCAAGGCCGTCGCAGCCGCTGCTCCCGACGAGCCAGCGCCAGACGTGCCAGCGCCCGAGGCAGCTGCGCCGGTGGAGCCAAGCTCCCGACGACCAGCGCCCGAGGTGGCTCTCCCGGAGCCGGCGCCCGAGGCCGCTGCCGAGGCTGACACCGAGCCCAAGGACGAGGCCTCCGACGAGGCGGCCTCCTAACCCACCAGACGAAAGGGATAGCCACGAGCATGGCAACTGCGATCACGTCCGCACAGGTCAAGGACCTCCGCGACCGGACCGGTGCGGGCTTCATGGACTGCAAGAGGGCGCTCGAGGAGACCGCCGGCGACATCGCCGCCGCCATCGAGCTGCTCAAGGAGAAGGGCCAGGCCAAGGCCGCCAGCAAGGCTGGCCGCGAGGCTCGCGAGGGCCAGATCGCCTCGTACATCCACGCCGGCGGCCGGCTGGGCGTCCTGATCGAGGTCAACAGCGAGACCGATTTCGTGGCGCGCAACGAGGACTTCCAGAAGCTGGTCAAGGACATCGCCATGCAGGTGGCTGGCCTCGCGCCGAAGTACGTGACCATCGAGTCGATCCCCGCGGCCGACCTGGAGGCCAGGAAGGCGCAGCTGTTGACCGACGAGGCGACCTTGCAGAAGCCCGAGGAGATCCGCGAGAAGATCGTGGAAGGTCAGCTCAACAAGTGGTACAAGGATGTCGTGCTGTACGAGCAGCCCTTCCGTGACACCGATCTCACCGTCGGTCAGCTCATCACCGAGGCCGTCGCTCGCATCGGTGAGAACATCCGTGTCCGCCGCTTCGTGCGCTACGAGCTGGGTGAAGCACTATGACCGACGGCTCCCCCCGAGCCGTCGAGGCCGCAGCGGCGCCGGTCGAGGGCGCCCGCTACGGCCGCATCCTGCTCAAGCTCTCGGGAGAGGCGCTGCTGGGGTCGCGCCAGTACGGTGTCGACCCTGAGAAGTGCCTGTTCATCGCCCAGCAGGTGCGCATCGCGCACGACGCTGGCGTGCAGGTCGCCATCGTCGTCGGTGGCGGCAACATCTTCCGCGGGTTGGCTGCGTCGGCCAAGGGCATGGACCGTGCCACCGGCGACTACATGGGCATGCTGGCCACGGTCATGAACGCGCTGGCCCTGCAGGACGCCATGGAGTCGGCCGGCATGGAGACGCGCGTGATGACCGCCATCGGCATGAACGAGGTGGCCGAGCCATACATCCGCCGCCGCGCCGTGCGGCACCTGGAGAAGGGCCGTGCGGTCATCCTCGCGGCCGGTACCGGCAACCCCTACTTCACCACCGACACGGCGGCTGCCTTGCGTGCGGTCGAGATCGGCGCAGCCATGCTGCTGAAGGCCACCAAGGTCGACGGCGTCTACAGCGCCGACCCGCTCAAGGACCCCGGCGCGGTCCGCTACGACCAGTTGACCTACACCGAGGTCCTCTCCAAGCGCCTTGGTGCGCTGGACTCGACGGCCGTGAGCCTGTGCATGGACAATGAGATGCCCATCCTCGTCTTCGACATCAACCGGGAGGGCAATATCAGTCGGGCCGCCCTGGGGGAGCCGGTGGGGACGCTGATCCATGGAGGGACGAACGCATGAGCGACGCTCAGGACCAGTCAGTCGAAGCGCGCATGTCAGCTGCCGTGGAGGCAATGGATCGCGACTTCAACCACATCCGTACGGGTCGCGCCTCGACCTCGCTGGTCGAGCGCATCTCGGTGGACTACTACGGCACGACGACGCCGCTGAACCAGCTGGCCAGCATCAGTGTCCCGGAGTCCACCACGGTCGTCATCCAGCCCTGGGATCGGGGCGTGCTGGGCGCCATCGAGAAGGCCATCCAGAAGAGCGACATCGGCATCACGCCCAACACCGACGGCACCGTCGTGCGACTGAATATCCCGCCGCTGACCGAGGAGCGCCGCAAGGAGCTGGTGAAGCTGGTCCACAAGCGCATGGAAGAGGCCAAGGTGGAGATCCGCAACCATCGCCGCGAGGCCGTGGACGACGTCCGCCGGCAGGAGAAGGCGGGCGACCTGGGTGCTGATGAGGCGCACCGCCAGCAGGAGCTGGTGGACCAGCTGACGCACAAGTGGACCGATGAGGTCGATCGCGTCGGTGCGGCCAAGGAGGCGGAGGTCCTGGAGGTCTAGGTGACGGCACCGTCGGTGACGACGCGCACGGACGAACCCCTGGACCCGCCAGGCCAGGAGGAGCGACTGCCTCGGCACGTCGCCATCATCATGGACGGCAACCGTCGCTGGGCCCGTCGCGAGGGCGTGCCCGAGGTGCAGGGTCACGCCGCGGGCGTGGAGGCCATCCGCCCCATCGTCCAGCACGCAGCCGCGCGCGGCATCGAGGTGCTGACGATCTACGCGTTCAGCCGCGAGAACTGGCAGCGTTCCAGTCACGAGGTCGAGGCGCTCATCGGGCTGCTCGACGCCACCATCCGCGACGAGACGCCCCGACTGGTCGAAGAGGGCGTGCAGGTGCGACTGGCGGGCCGGCTCGATGAGCTGCCGCCGGAGACGCGGGCCTCCATCGAGCAGGCCATCCTGGCCACCGCCGGCGGTGGACGCATGGTGCTCAACGTGGCCTTCAACTACTCGTCACGGACCGAGATCGTGGACGCCGTGCGGGCCTTCGTCGACGACGGCAACAGCCTCCTGGACCTCGACGAGGAAGCGCTCGGGTCATATCTCTACACCGCCGACCTGCCTGACCCGGACCTGCTCATCCGGACCGGGGGTGATCAGCGCATCAGCAACTTCCTGCTGTGGCAGGCGGCCTACGCGGAGCTCTACTTCTGCGATCGCTTCTGGCCAGACTTCGGGCCGGCCGAGCTGGACGCGGCCATCGCCGAATTCGCCAGGCGGGCGCGCCGCTTCGGGCGCTAGGGACCCAACCATGCGAGAGCGCGCCATCTCGGCTGTCGTCATCGCCGCGGTGGTGGTCGTCTTCTTCCTGTTGGGCCAGCCGTGGCTGACCTTCGGTATCGCGGCCCTGGCGCTGCTGGCAGCCGTGGAGGTCTTTCGCCTGCTGCCGCCGGCGGGCTTCCCGGTGCAGCTGCTGCCGGGGGTGGTCTTTCCGCCCATCGCCGCGCTGGGCCTGGGCTGGAGCGAGCTGGCAGCGGGCTTCATCGCCGTCTTCGTGGCGGCCGTCCTGGTGGTGCTGGCGATCGACGCCTTCCGACGCCCGGAGGTGCGCGACGGTTTCCTGGCCTGGATCGGCGGCAGCTTCGGTGCCCTGTACGCGTCGCTGCTCGGCTTCGTCGCGGCCATCCTGGTCGCCGCTCCGGAGGTGCCCGATGACGCCGTGCTGGGCGGCTACGTCAGCGCCGGCCAGACGTGGCTGCTGGTGCTGGTGCTGACGGTGTGGTCGTTCGACACCTTCGCCTACCTGGCGGGCCGCACCTTCAAGAAGGGCCGCTTCCTGAACCACATCTCGCCCAACAAGACCTGGAGCGGCGTGATCGGCGGCACGCTGGCCGCCATCGTCGTCGCCGGCGTCCTGGCGTGGGCCGCCGGCCAGTGGCTGCCGGGCGGCCTGCTCCTGGGCCTCGCGGTGGCCATCGCGGGCCAGGCTGGTGACGTGGCGGAGTCGATGCTGAAGCGCACCGCCGGGGCCAAGGACTCGGGCACCCTCATCCCCGGCCACGGCGGCATCCTCGATCGCGTCGACTCGTTCCTCTTCGCGGCACCGGTGGTCTACGCGTACCTGCTGATCGTCGGCGCGTGATGATCGCCTCCCAGGGGTCGCCGGTGGTGCGCACCGGGGTCGCCCTGCTGGGTTCGACCGGCTCCATCGGTCGCCAGGCCATCGACGTGCTCACGTCCGTGGGAGATGCCCGTTTCGATGTGGTCGCCCTCGCCGCCGGCCGTGACGCAGACACGCTGTCGGAGCAGGCGGCACGGCTGCGACCGCGCGTCGTCTCCCTGGCCGAGCCGGCCGCCGCGGCGAGGCTGCGGCTGCCCGATGGCTGCGCCCTGCTCGACGCCCCGGACGCGATGACCCAGATGGCCACCCGTGATGACGTCGACCTCGTCATCGTGGCCAGCGGCGGCGTGGTCAGCCTGCGCCCGGTCCTGGCGGCGTTGGCAGCGGGCAAGATCGTGGCCACCGCCAACAAGGAGACGCTCGTCTCGGCGGGTCACCTGGTCATGCCGCAGGCGCAGGCGCTGGCGCTCGAGGCGCGCGCCGCCGATCCTGCGTCGCCGCTGGCGTCGGCGCTGGGCTGGTTGCGTCCCATCGACTCGGAGCACTCGGCCATCTGGCAGTGCCTGGCAGGCGAGGACCTCGACGACGTGGCCCGCCTCCTCCTGACCGCCTCGGGCGGCCCCTTTCGCGAGTGGAGCGCCGAGCGCATGGCCGGCGCGCGCCCCGAGGATGCGCTCAAGCACCCCAACTGGACCATGGGCGCCAAGATCACCGTCGACTCGGCCACGCTCATGAACAAGGGCCTGGAGGTCATCGAGGCGCACTGGCTATACGATGTGCGCTACCAGGATGTCGACGTGGTGGTCCACCCCCAGAGCCTGGTGCACTCGTTCGTCGAGTTCATCGACGGCTCGATGAAGGCCCAGCTGGGCCTTCCCGACATGCGCATCCCCATCCAGTACGCCGTCACCTACCCCCAGCGAACGGCCGGGTCGGCCCCCCGGCTCGAGCTCACGGAGCATCCACACATGACCTTCGAAGTGCCTGACGAGGCACGCTTCCCGGCGCTCCGCATCGCGCGCGAGGCCGGCCTCGCCGGTCCTGGCGCCACGGCTGCCCTCATCCCGGCCGATGACATCGCGGTGGAGCGCTTCCTTGGCCACGAGCTCAGCTATCCCGGCATGGCCTGGCTGGTCGGATCGGCCATCGAGCGCTTCGCGGTCGGGCACACGCCGCAGCTGGAGGAGCTCGAGGCCATCGACGCCGAGGTGCGAGCATGGGCCAGGGCTGCCCGGGAACCGGCGGCATGATCGACGGCATCATCAACATCGTCCTGCTGCTGGCGGTCCTGACCGCGCTGGTGCTCGTGCACGAGCTGGGGCACTTCGTCACGGCCCGCCGCGCCGGGGTCAAGGTTCACGAGTTCGGCATCGGCTTTCCGCCACGCGCCAAGGTCCTCTTCAAGCGCGGTGACACGACCTACACCCTGAACTGGCTGCCCATCGGCGGCTTCGTGCGCATGGAAGGGGAGGAGGTCAGCCCGGCCGACGGTTCCGAGCCCGATGTCGACGACGAGCCCTCGCCGACGGCCGATGTCGACGGCCTGCCCGAGCGAGAGTCGCTTGACCCGCGGGCATTCGTCAACCAGCCGCTGCGCACACGCCTGCTCATCCTGGCGGCCGGCGTGGCCGTCAACTTCGTGCTCGCCTGGGTCATCTTCGCCACCATCGCCTTCGTCGCCCAGCCGACGTGGAAGGTGCAGCTGGCCGAGGTCACCCCGGGCTCACCGGCCGAGGCGGTGGGGCTCGTGGGAGGCGAGGTCATCGAGCAGCGCGAGATCGAGGTCACCGATGCCAACGGCGACCCGACCGGCGAGGTCATGACGTATGACGTCTTCGACGACTCCGGGGACACCATCCTGGCCATCGACGGCCGCACCTTCCCGGTCTTCGACGACATGGCCAACGCCGATGCCGCCGATGGACGCATCGCACCCATCAAGTACCTGGCCGACCGACCGGGCGAGACGGTCACGCTCACCATCGAGCGAGCCGACGGCACCGTCGTGGACCTCGAGGCCACGCTGCGCTCGGCCGAGGAGATCGCCGCCGGCGAGGGGGCGCTTGGCTTCCGACCCGGGCAGTACGGCTTCGCCGAGCAGCAGAACGGGCCGCTGGAGTCGGTGGTCATCGGCCTGCGGCGGACGGTGGAGACGTCCACGCTCATCCTGCGGGCGGTGGGTGGCCTGATCGTCTCCATCGTCGACGGCCCCGATGACGCACTCGACGACATCGCCGGACCCGTCGGCATGATCGACATCGTGGGCCAGGTCCGAGTCGCGTTTCCGCCCGTGTTCCTGCTCTGGTTCATCGGCCTGCTCTCGGCGAACCTGGCTGTCATCAACCTCCTGCCCATCCCCCCGCTCGACGGCAGTCGCATGGTCATGGGCGTGGTCCAGGCCGTCAGCGGCAACCGCGTGAGCCCGCAGGCCGAACGACTGGTCTACTTCACCGGCTGGCTGGTGCTGATGGCGTTCCTTGTCTGGGTCACCATCTCGGACATCGGGCGGATCACCGTCATGACCTTCGCCGAGCGGCCTGGCCGCCGGCGGAGCGTGCGCGTGGACGTGGCTGGCGTACCCATCGGAGCGGGCCAGCCCGTGGTGGTCCAGTCGATGACCAATACCGATACGGCCGACGCGGATGCCACCGCGTTGCAGGTGGCGGCACTGGCCCACGCGGGTTCGGAGCTCGTTCGCATCACCGTCAACAACGATGCCGCCGCGCAGGCCGTGCCGGTCATCCGCCGCAAGCTCGACGACCTCGGCATCGGCGTGCCGCTCATCGGTGACTTCCACTACAACGGCCACCAGCTGCTGGTCGAGTTCCCCGAGGCGGCCGAGAGCGCTGGCGAAGTACCGCATCAATCCCGGCAACGTCGGCTCCAAGCGCCGTGACGAGAACTTCAGCACCATCGTTCGCGTCGCCGTCGACCACGACCGGCCGGTCCGCATCGGCGTCAACTGGGGCTCGCTCGACCAGGACCTGCTGACCGAGCTGATGGACGCCAACGCGCGCGCGGCGGCGCCTGCCACGGCGCGTGACGTGATGATCGAGGCCATGCTGCAATCGGCCCTGCGTTCGGCCGAGCTGGCCGAGGCCAGCGGGCTGGCCCACGATCGCATCATCCTCAGCGCCAAGGTCAGTGGCGTCCGGGACCTGGTGGACGTCTACCGCGAGCTGGCGCGTCGCTGCGACTACCCGCTCCATCTCGGTCTCACCGAGGCCGGCATGGGCATGAAGGGTACGGTGGCCTCGGCGGCCGGCCTGGCCATCCTGCTCGACGAGGGCATCGGCGACACCATCCGGGTATCGCTGACCCCGCAGCCCGGTGGCGACCGCAGCGAGGAGGTGCGGGTGGCGATGCAGGTGCTGCAGTCGCTGGGCCTGCGCTCCTTCCGGCCCCAGGTCAGTGCCTGTCCCGGCTGTGGCCGCACCACCAGCACGTACTTCCAGGAGATGGCGCAGCGGATCGAGGCCCATATCGCCGAGCGCATGCCGGCCTGGTCGGAGCGCTACCCGGGGGTCGAGGAGCTGTCCGTGGCGGTCATGGGCTGCGTGGTCAACGGTCCCGGCGAATCCAAGCACGCGAACATCGGCATCAGCCTGCCGGGCACCTTCGAGGAGCCCAAGGCGCCGGTCTTCATCGACGGTGCCCTGCACGACACGCTTCGCGGCGAGGGCCTGGTCAACGAGTTCCTCGCCATCCTCGATGGCTACATCGAGCGGCGCTACGGAGGCGTCACGACTCCGGCCAGCTAGTCTCGGAGCGCGGCTGGCTGCGCTACGATTTCTCCGCCCGCACCCATGCATCGAGCAGGAGGCCCTGTGTCCAAGTCCGGTTACGTCAGCGAGCTGACCCGTCAGTCGGAGGATTTCCCTGGCTGGTACAACGACGTCGTCCTGAAGGCGCAGCTGGCCAGCTACTCGCCGGTGCGGGGCTGCATGATCATCCGGCCCTACGGCTTCGCCATCTGGGAATCGATGCGCGACGAGCTGGACCGCTACATCAAGGCGACCGGCCACGACAACGTCTACTTCCCGCTGTTCGTGCCCAAGTCGCTGCTCGATCGGGAAGCCCATCACGTCGAGGGCTTCGATCCGCAGGTGGCGTGGGTGACGCGAGCGGGCGGCAACGAGCTCGATGAGCCGCTGGCCATCCGGCCCACCAGCGAGGCCATCATCGCGGAGGCGGTGAAGGACTGGATCCAGTCCTACCGTGATCTGCCGCTGCTCATGAACAGCTGGAACAACGTCGTGCGCTGGGAGATGCGCACGCGCCTCTTCCTGCGCACGGCCGAGTTCCTGTGGCAGGAGGCGCACACCTTCCACGCCTCCCAGGAGGAAGCGGCCGAGGAGGTCGCCACGGGCCTGGCCGGCTACGTCAAGGTCTCCCAGGAGTGGCTCGCCATCCCGGTCATCCAGGGTCGCAAGAGTCCCGCCGAGACCTTCCCCGGTGCCGACTACACCCATGCCATCGAGGCCATGATGCGCGACAAGAAGGCGCTGCAGGCCGGCACCAGCCACATGCTGGGCCAGAACTTCGCCCGGGCCGCTGACATCACCTTCCTCGACCGCAACAACGAGCGCGTCCACCCCTTCGGTACCTCGTGGGGTTTCTCCACGCGCATGGTGGGCGCCACCATCATGGCCCACGGCGACGATTACGGACTGGTGCTGCCACCCAACGTGGCGCCGACGCAGGTGGTGGTCGTGCCCATCTTCCGCAGCGAGGACGATCGGGTCCTGGTAGCGGGCGCCATCGAGCGGCTGCAGGCCGCCCTGGTCGACGTCCAGACGGTCTCCGGCCCGCTGCGGCTGAAGGTCGACTGGCGCGAGGAGACACCCGGCTTCAAGTACAACCACTGGGAGCTGCGCGGCGTGCCCTTCCGCCTCGAGATCGGACCGCGCGATGTGGCCGCCGAGCAGGCCATGCTGGTGCGGCGCCTCGACCGGGCCAAGGAGGCCCTGTCCCTGGCGAGCCTGCCCCAGGAACTGCCGCAGCGGCTGCAGGCCTACCAGCTCGAGCTTCTCGAGCGCGCGCGCGACTTCCAGGTCGAGAACACCCATCGCGCCGACTCGCTGGCGGAGATGAGCGAGATCCTGGACAGCTCCGGCGGCTTCATCCTGGCGCCGTGGTGCGGGGCCGCCGAGTGCGAGCGGGCCGTGTCGGCGCAGAACGGCGCCACCATCCGCGTCATCCCCTTCGATTCACCCGACGAGCCCGGGGCCTGCGTCGTCGACGGCGCTGCCAGCGAGCGGCGCGTGCTCTTCGCTCGCGCCTACTAGGTCCCGCCGTCGCGGACCGACCGACCCGACCCACCATGTCCATCCTCTGCCGCGACATCGGCCTGCTGCTGCTGCAGGCACCCCACACCGGGTCGACGTCGCTGGGCACCCTCCTGCGCGAGGAACTCGGCGGCGTCAAGCTGCTGGAGGAACGTGTGCGAGACCGCCGCGGCCGCATCGTGCTGCGCCAGAAGCACCAGACGCTGGCGCAGCTGATCGACGCCGGGCTCATCACACCCGAGGAGCGCCGCGGCCTGCTGGTGGTGGTGGGCGTGCGCAATCCCTTCGACCTGGTGCTCACGGAGTACGCCCGCAACCGCGAGGCCGGCGCCATCTCGGCGTGGCAACGGCTGCTGCGGCGGCTGCCGGGCCTCAGCCGCGACTTCTCGACCGCGGACTTCGAACGCTTCGTGGTGCGGCGCTATGCGCCCAACCGGCTCTACCGGCTGGCCGGGCGCCGGCCCTTCGTGCCGGTCGACTGGACCGAGGGTGCCGATCACATCATCCGCTTCGAGCAGATGCAGGCCGGTCTCGATGCGGCCCTGCGCAAGGTGGGCGTGTCCGAGCCACACCGGCTGCCGCACCGCAACCCCACCACCTCTCGTCGCGACCGGGACTACCGCAGCATCTACTCCGCCACCGCCCGCGAGGTCGTGGCGCAGGCGTATGCACGTGAGCTGGAGCAGCACAGCTACTCGTTCGAGCCCGCCTCTGGTTGAGCCTGGATGACGGGGTGCTATACTGGCCGCCTATTCCATCAGGCCGCTCAGAACGTGGGTGACCCCCACGTTTTGTTGTGAGCGGCGGGACAATCGGGGGCCGAAAGGAGGGCGACGCATGAGCCGGGACTTCATCGGCGCGCTCCTGCAGCTCAACGCCGAGAAGGGCGTGCCTCGAGAGCAGCTCGTGCGCACCGTCGAGGATGCCATCCAGAGCGCCTACCGACGCGTCGCGCCGGGTTACGAGGATGTCTACGTCAGCCTCGAACCCGAGACCGGCGAGATGCGCATCTACCGTGCCCGGGTGGTCGTCTCCGAAGTCGAGGACGAGGCCACCGAGTGGTCCATCGCCCAGGCCCAGGAGCACGATGCGAACGCCAAGCTCGGGGACCTCGTGCAGTATGAGCAGCTGGAGCCCACCCACTTCGGTCGCGTCGGCGCGCAGGTCGCCGGCCAGGTCGTGCGCCAGCGGCTGCGGGAGGCCGAGCGCGAGACCCTCTTCGACGAGTTCGCCCATCGCGAGGGCGAGATCATCACCGGCTCGGTCGGTCGCGTGGAGCCATCGGGCGTCATCCTCGACCTCGGCAAGGCCGAGGCCATCCTGCGCACCACGGACCAGTCGGCCACCGAGCACTATCGCATCGGCCAGCACGTCAAGGCCTACGTGCTCGAGGTTCGACGCACCACGCGTGGCCCACTCATCTACGTGAGCCGTACCCACAAGAGCTTCCTGCGCCGGCTCTTCGAGCTGGAGGTGCCGGAGATCCAGGCCGGCACGGTCGAGATCCGCGCCATCGCCCGGGAGGCCGGCAGCCGCAGCAAGATGGCCGTGGCCAGCCGCCAGGAAGGGCTGGACCCGGTGGGCGCCACGGTCGGCCAGCGCGGCGCGCGGGTGCAGGCGGTGGTGGCCGAGCTGGGCGGCGAGAAGATCGACGTCATCCCCTGGTCGGACGACCCCGAGGTCTTCGTGGCCAACGCACTGAGCCCTGCCCAGGTCGTGGCCGTCCATATCGACGAGGAGGAGCGCATCGCCTCGGTCACCGTACCCGAGCGCATGCTCTCGTTGGCGATCGGACGCGAGGGCCAGAACGCCCGCCTGGCCGCCAAGCTGACCGGCTGGCGCATCGACATCCGATCCGAGGCCGGGACGGTCGCGGAGGTGGCTGTCTCGCCCGACGTGCTCGCCGAGAGCTGACCCGATCGACGCCGAGCCGGCTGCGGCTGCCGACGAGCCCGCCGCTGGCGAGCCCGCCGCCGCCGAGCCCGTCGAAGCGGCGGTCCAGGAGCCCACGACCGTGCCCGACGAGGTCGCGGCCGACCCGACGGAGGTACAGCAGTAGCGGCGGCGAGGGTCGCGGAGGCGCGACACGTTCCCACGCGAACCTGTGTCGCCTGCCGGACGCGCCAAGACAAGGCCGCTCTCGTGCGCGTCGTTCGCCGGCCGGACGGACGCGTCGAACTGGACCACTCGGGTACGCTTGAGGGGCGTGGGGCGTATCTTTGCGCCGACGGCAGCTGCCGCGACATCGCGCTGAAGCGTTCCGCCTTGCAGCGGGCCCTGCGCACATCACTATCCACAGAGCTGATCACACGACTGCAGCACGGTGACGTGGCCGATCTCGGTGTCACCTCCGCCCACGGGGCTCCTGCAGCGCTCACAGGAGGCACCCATGGCACGTAGCCGCAGCGGGACCCGCGGACGGCGTGGCCCCCGCAAGCCACACAAGCGCAACGACGGCCCGGAGAGCGCGGTCAAGATCGCCGATCCGGCGACGCGCGGCGAGGTCGAGATCCCCGATTCGGTCACCGTCAAGGAACTGGCCGAGCTCATCGGCATCAACTCGGCAGACGTCATCCGCGAGCTCATCCGCAGCGGCGTCTTCGCCACCATCAACCAGAGCATCGACCGCGACACGGCCGCCCTGGTGACCGAGGAGCTCGGCTTCCAGGTGGCCGAGGGACGCCCCGCCGAGAAGCGTGATGACGACTCGGAGACGTCTCCGGCACCGGCCACCAAGGTCGACCTGTACGACGAGCCCGAGCCGGAGAAGCTCGTCGAGCGTGCACCCATCGTCACCGTCATGGGCCACGTCGACCACGGCAAGACCAGCCTGCTCGACCGCATCCGCGAGTCGTCCGTGGCCGAGGGCGAGCGCGGAGGCATCACCCAGCGCATCGGTGCCAGCGAGGCCACCATCAACGGCCGGCGCATCGTCTTCCTCGACACGCCCGGCCATGAGGCCTTCACCTCCATGCGCGCCCGTGGCGCGAAGGTGACCGACATCGCCGTGCTGGTGGTGGCGGCCGACGATGGCGTGATGCCCCAGACGATCGAGGCCATCGACCACGCCAAGGCGGCTGGCGTGCCCATCGTCGTGGCACTCAACAAGATGGACCTGCCCGATGGCAAGCCCGAACGGGTCAAGACCGAGCTCTCCGAGCGCGGCGTCATCATCGAGGAGTACGGCGGTGACGTGCCGCTCGTGCCCGTCAGCGCCAAGACCGGCGACGGCATCGATGACCTGCTCGAGACCATCCTGCTGACGTCGGACGCCAACGTCGAGCCCAAGGCCAACCCCGACCGGCCCGCCGTCGGCACGGTCGTCGAGGCCGAGCTCGATCGCGGTCGTGGCCCGGTCGCCACCATCCTGGTGCAGACCGGCACGCTCAAGCAGGGCGACGCCATCATCGTGGGCACCACCTCCGGCAAGGCCCGCGCGCTCGAGGACGGCAGCGGCAAGCGCATCAAGTCGGCCGGTCCTTCGACGGCGGTGGTGTTGCTCGGCCTCTCCTCCGTACCCGATGCCGGCGATGTCGTCCGCGTCGTCGCCAGCGAGAAGATCGCCCGCGAGGAGGTCGAGGAGCGCCTGCTGGCGGTCATCCGGCCCGAGGCTTCCGGCCATACCACCCTCGAGGACCTCTACCGCCAGGTGCAGACCGGTCAGACCAAGGAGCTGCGCATCGTCCTCAAGTCGGACGTGCAGGGCTCGCTCGGCGCCGTCGTCCATGCGCTCGAGCAGCTGCAGACCGACGAGCTCCGCTTCAACTTCCTGCTCCAGGGGACCGGCGACATCACCGACAACGACGTCAACCTGGCCGCGGCATCCGACGCCGTGGTCGTTGGCTTCAACGTGCGCGTCGGCGGAACCGCCAGTGCCATGGCCGATACCGAAGGCGTGGAGATCCGCCTCTACGACATCATCTACAAGCTCACCGAGGACATGGAGGCCGCCCTGGCCGGCATGCTCGAGCCCGAGATCGTGGAGACGATCCAGGGTCGTGCCGAGGTGCGCCAGGTCTTCCACGTCGGCAAGGGTCAGCAGATCGCCGGACAGCTATGTCACCGACGGGCGCATCGTCCGCGGCGGCGCACGCATCTATCGCAACGGCCAGCTCATCGCCACCGACAAGGTTTCCTCGGTGCGCCGCTTCAAGGACGATGTTCGCGAGGTGGCGGCCGGGTACGAGTGCGGCATCGCGCTGGCGGGCTATCACCAGCTCGAGGAGCTCGACATCATCGAGTCGTTCATCACGGAGACCATCGCCCGGGCTGTCACGAGGTAACCCGTGAGCGAGCGCAGCCGGCGCGTCGATCATCTCCTGCAGGAAGAGATCAGCGCCATCATCCAGCGCGAGGTTCACGATCCGCGCATCGGCTTCGTGACCATCATCGGCGTGGAGACCGCGCCGGACTTGCGTCATGCCACCGTGTGGGCCTCGATCATCGGTGACGCCGGGCAGCGCAAGGCCACCATGGAGGCGCTGGGCCGGGCCATGCCCTTCGTGCGCCATCAGCTCGGCGGCCTGCGCCTGCGGCGCATCCCGGAGCTGCACCTGCGCGAGGACGAGAGTGCCCAGCGCGGCACCCGGGTGATGCAGCTGCTGGAGCAGGTGGAGGCCGAGCTCGAGGGCACCCGCGAACACATCGACGAGCCGGTCGTCGACACGCCCGCCCTGCCGCGGCCGTCGACGCTGCATGAGCCTGCCGCTGACGAGGCTGCCGCCGACCCGCTTCCGGCCGGGTACCGGCGCCGCGTGGACCGGGTGTCTTTGCGCAAAGCCAGGCATCGCCGTGGTCGCTGACGGGATGCGCTCCTTACTGCCGTCAGACCTGGCCGCGGTCCCCGCCGAGGTGACCGAGCGATTGCTGCGGGCCAAGCGGGTCATGACCGTGTGTCACGAGAACCCTGACGCCGACGCGCTGGGTTCTTCCCTTGGCGTCGCCCTGGCGCTGGAGAGCCTCGGCGCCCGCGTCAACGCCGTCTGCGCCGACCCCGTACCCGACATGTACGATTTCATGCCGCAGGTCCAGCGCTTCCGGACAGGCGCCCGAACCTGACCTGGAACCCGACCTCATCGTCGTCCACGACTGCGGCGATCTCGAGCGGATCGGGTCCATCCTTGTCGAGACAGGCCGAGCTCTTCGAGCACGTCCCCATCGTCAACATCGACCACCACGTCTCCAACCCCGGTTTCGGCGTGACCGCCTGGGTCGATGCCGAGTCGGCCGCCACCTGCGAGCAGGTCACGCTGTTGCTGCCGTGGCTCGGTCTTGGCTTCGACGCGGTCGGCGGAGACATCGCTCAGAACCTGACCGCCGGGCTGGTCTTCGACACGGCCAACTTCGCCCACTCCAACACCACCCCGCGGACGCTGCGCGTGGCCTCGGAGCTGGTGGCGGCGGGAGCCGAACTGCCCATGATCGCGCGGCGCATCTATCGCACCAAGCCCAACGAGCAGCTGCGGCTGTTCGGTCGTGTGCTGGCACGCCTGGAGGCGTCGGCCGACGGTCTGCTGGCGTGGTCGGTGGTCAACGACGACGACTACCGCATCGCCGGGGCCAGCGCGCAGATGTCCGAGGGGCTCATCGACCTGCTGGCACAGTCGGCCAGCGCCGAAGTGGCCATCCTCTTCAAGGACCTCGGCGAGCTGGTGCGGATCTCGGTGCGCACGCGCGACGGCGGTGTCGATGCCACCCTGCTGACCGGCGCCTTCGGCGGAGGCGGTCACGCTCGGGCCGCCGGCGCCACCGTCGAGCAGCCGCTGGCCCAGGCGCAGGCCCTGGTGCTGGGTTTGGCCCGCCGCCTCCTCGACGAGCTGCCTGCGCGCTGATGGCAGGGCGACGCGACGACGGGCCCGGCTTCGACGGCATCCTCGTCGTCTCCAAGCCCGCGGGCCCCACCTCGCATGACATCATCGACACCGTCCGGCGACTGACCGGCGTGCGACGGGTCGGCCACGGTGGCACGCTCGACCCGTTCGCCATGGGCGTGCTGCCGGTCTTCATCGGACGAGCCACGCGCATGGGCGACTACCACCGCGGCGACGACAAGGCGTATCGAGCCTCGGTGGTCTTCGGCGCGCACTCCAGCACCGACGATATCGACGGCGAGATGACGCCCGGCGAGGGTCCAGCGCCTGCCCGCGAGGCCGTCGAGGCGGCCCTCGTGGCCTTTCGCGGCCAGATCGCGCAGGTGCCTCCGGACCACTCGGCGGTGCACGTCGGCGGCCGGCGCGCCTACGAGCTGGCCCGCGGCGGTGAGAAGCCCGAGCTGGCACCCCGCAGCGTCACCATCCATGCGCTCGACCTGGTGCGCTGGGATACGGTCGATCCCGAGCGCCCCCTGGCTGAGCTGGACGTACGCTGCAGCGCCGGCACCTACGTGCGCTCGCTCGCCCGAGACCTGGGCAACCAGCTCGGATGCGGCGCCTACCTGGGCGCGCTCACCCGTACCGCCAGCGGACCCTTCAGCATCGAGCAGGCGCACTCGCTCGAGCACGTGCGTCACGAGTTCGCCGCGGGGCACGTGGAGGACCTGCTCCTCGCGCCCGACACGGGCCTCGATCACCTGCCCATGCTGCGGCTGTCGGCGCAGGACCGCGAGGCCATCGCACGCGGTCAGATCATCCGCCTGCGCGGCCAGCTCGCCGCCCCCCTCGACCCCGCGGCCATGCCAGGGCCTGCGGACCTCGTCCGGATCCTCGACGAGGACGGCAAGCTCGTGGCGATGGGCCACATCAGCGAGGGTCGCCTCTACCCCGACAAGGTCTTCATCAGCCCGCAAGCCGCGAGCTAGTCGTGGACTACATCCTGGGCATCGATCAGCTGCCGCACGACACGCGACTCGCGGTCACCGTCGGTGTCTTCGATGGCGTCCACCGTGGGCACCAGCAGGTATTCCGAGTGCTCGAACAGACGGCGCGTCGACTCGCCGCCATGCCCGTCGTGGTGACCTTCGACCCGCATCCCGACGCGGTCGTGGCCGGGCCGCGCGCCTGACCTGCTGATGGACCAGCACGAGCGCCTGGAGCGGCTCTCCCGGCTGGTGGGTGGGATCGTCGTGCTGCAGCGCTTCGACGAGGTCTTCCGTCGCACCACGGCCGAGGAGTTCGTGACGCGGCTCGGCGGCGGCCGCAACCTCGCGGCGCTGGTCATGACCAGGGTCTCGGCGTTCGGGCGCGACCGGGGTGGGACCGTGCCGGTGCTGCGCGAGATGGGCGCCGCCGGCGGCTGGGAGCTGGTGGAAGCACCCACGCTCGACCAGGGCGGCGCGCGCGTCTCGAGTGCCCGCACCCGCGAGCTGGTGACGGCAGGGCAGCTCGAGACCGCGGCGGAGCTGCTGGGTCGCCCCTTCGCGCTCGTCGGCTCCGTCGTCCACGGCGAGCAGCGCGGCCGTGAGCTGGGCTTTCCCACCGCCAACCTGGACTTCTCGCAGCCGGTGTGCCTGCCACCGGACGGCATCTACGCGGCTCGTGCCACGTGGGGCGGTGCCCGTGTGCTGGAGCCGCTCGATCGGGCCGACGCGGTCATCTCGCTGGGCACCCAGCCCACCTTCGGAGGACGGCTGCGCCTGATGGAGGTGCACCTGCTCGACCGCACCGAGGACCTCTACGGCACACGCATGCGTGTCGAGTTCTCCTCCTGGATCCGCGGCCAGCGACGCTATGAATCGGTGGATGCGCTCATCGAGCAGATGGGCGACGACGTGGAGCGAGCTCGCCGCGTGCTTGCCCGGCAGTCAGCCGAGCGCGCTTGACCAAGGGCCGGCGCCTTGCGCCGGGTCGACTCGAGGTCACCTGCGTGCAGCAGGTGCGAGATCGCTGCCACTCCCCGTTCACCCCCGATCACCCCCGAACCACCGCCCGACTGGCCGCACGGCACCGAGGCGGAAGGCGAATTCGCCTTCGTGCTGGGCGTCCCAGGCGACCATGTCGGCGGCGGCACCGGGCACCAGCGCCCCCACGACCGCCGCTTGCCCCAGTGCGCGCGCTGCGCCCGACCGTGGCGCTCCTGATGGCCTCCTCGATGCTGAAGCCCAGGGCCACCGCCAGGCCTATCGCCAGCACCATGGAGGGCAGGCCGAAGGTGCCGGCATTGGCGTCGCTGCCGATGGCCACGCTGGCGCCGGCATCGAGCAGCGCACGCACGGGCGGGGTGCCTGCTCGCAGCATCAGGGCCGGCCCCGGCAGGATCGTCGCGACCGTCTGGCTGGTGGCCAGTCGGCGGGCGTCCTGCTCGTCGATCTGCTCGAGGTGATCCACCGACAGCGCGCCCAGCTCGGCACCCAGCAAGGCCGCCCCCGAGCGCGTGAGCTGGTCGGCGTGGAGCTTGAGCGGCAGGCCCGCGCGGTCGGCAGCTGCGGCGATGCGGCGCGTGAGGTCCAGGTCGAAGAGATGCGGCTCACAGAACACGTCGACGTGATCGGCCTCGGCTGCCACCTCCGGCAGCATCGCGATGACCGCCTCGGTCTGCTGCGCCGGCGTCGAGTCGGCAGGCACGGCGTGCGCGCCGAGGAACGTGCGCAGCACGCGCACCGGCAGGCCGTCGGCAGCTTCCCGGATGAGGCGCAGGAGTCGCAGCTCGCTCGCGGCCGTCAGGCCATAGCCTGACTTGACCTCGATGGTGGTGGTGCCCGCGGCCGCGGCCGCACGCAGCCTTGCCCGAGTCAGGTCCAGCAGCTGCTCGTCGCTGGCGGCGGCGGTGGCGGCCACGGAGCGCAGGATGCCGCCGCCGTCATAGCGCTCACCACGGCTGCGTGCCGCGACCTCGTCGGCCCGCTCGCCGGCGTAGATGAGATGGGTGTGCGGGTCGACCAGGCCGGGAGTGCAGAGGGCCTGTCCTGCGTCGTGGACATCCTCGGCCTCGCCGCGGTGCAGCATCCCGGGCCGAACCTGGCTGATCCGGTCTCCCTCGAACGTCACCACCCAGGGTCCGCTGATGAGTCCCGTGGCGGCGGCATGTGTGCCGGCCATGGTCAGGAGGCGGCCGTTCCCGACGATGGCTCGGCGCATCACCTCGGGTCGGGGCCAAGCCACGAGGTGGTCAGGCCGGCGGGGGCATCGGCGAGGTCCACCAGCACACCATCCTGGACCAGGCGGGTGGCGGCGGCGATGTCCGCTCCCGGCTCGCGATCGTGATCGAGGTGCGCGATGGCCGAACGGATCCGTGCCAGCGCCTCCGCCACGCCGACGCCGGGGGAGGTGCCTGGCTGCAGGTCCAGCCGCAGGTCCAGTCCCTGGGCCGCGCAGATGAGCTCGATGGCCACGATGCGTTGGCTGTGCTCGAGCACGCGCCGCGCGTGGCGCGCCGCGATCGAGCCCATCGAGACGTGATCCTCCTGGTTGGCCGAGGTCGGGATCGAGTCGGCGGACGCCGGGTGTGCCAGCACCTTCGACTCCGACGCCAGTGCGGCCGCGGTGTACTGCAGGATCATCAGGCCAGAGTCCAGGCCCGATGACGAGCCCAGGAACGCCGGCAGCCCGTCGTTGAGGCGCGGGTCGAGCAGCAGCGCCACGCGCCGCTCGCTGATGGCGCCGATCTCGGCGATGGCGAGCTTGGCGTAGTCGAGCGCCAGCGCCACCGGCTCGCCGTGGAAGTTGCCGCCGCTGATGACCAGGCCGCGCCCGGTCGCGAGCGCGTCCTCGGGCACTTGTCCGCCCTGGGCGAAGACGAGCGGATTGTCGGTCGCGGAGTTGAGCTCGATGTCGAGGACCCGGTGCAGGTTGTCGAGCGCGTCGCGGGCGGCGCCGTGGACCTGCGGTACGCAGCGCAGCGAGTAGGGGTCCTGGACGCGGTGCTTGTCTCCATGGTGCGCCCGTTGCAGCGAGGAGTCGCGTAGCAGCCAGCGCAGCTCGGCCGCGGTGCGGACCTGGCCCGGGTGCGGGCGTGTCGACTGGTAGGCGGCGCTGAAGGCCACCTCGGTACCTCGCAGCGCCTCCACCGAGATGGCCGCCGCGACGCTGGCCGTCCTGGCCAGCCGGTTCGCGTCAGTCAGCAGCAGCGCCCCGATGGCGCTCATCATCTGCGTCCCGTTGAGCAGCGCCAGGCCCTCCTTGGGCTGCAGCACCAGCGGCTCCAGGCCGGCCGCGGCGAGGGCGTCCGGGGCCGCCATCACTCGACCCTCGAGCTCGACCTGCCCGTGGCCGATGATGGGCAGCGCCAGGTGGGCGAGGGGAGCGAGGTCCCCCGACGCGCCCACACTGCCCTGCGACGGCACCTGCGGGTGGAGGCCCAGCCGCAGCAGCTCCAGCAGGCGATCGATGAGCTCGGGCCGGCAGCCCGAGTGACCCAGGGCCAGGGTGTTGGCTCGCAGCAGCAGCATCGCCCGCACCACCTCGGTCGGCAGCAGCTCGCCGACCCCGGCAGCGTGGCTCAGCAGCAGCCGCTCCTGCAGCTCCTGGGCGCGCTCTGGCGGCACGAAGGTGGTCGCCAGCGAACCGAACCCGGTGGTGACGCCGTAGACGACCTCACCCGAGGCGACCAGGCGCTCGATGACGGCCCTGGCCTCCGCGACGCGCCGGCGAGCGTCATCGGCCAGCAGCACCGGTCGCTGGCGGCGCGCCACCGACTCGACATCGGCGATGGTCAGCTCGGCGCCGTTGATGACGAGCGGGTCGTCCCTCCGGCCCGGCGGCAGCGGGATCCAGCTGGCCTCAGCCATCGAGCATGGGGATGTGCAGGCCGCGCTCGCGCGCGACCTCGATGGCGCGTTCGTAGCCGGCGTCGACGTGGCGCACGACGCCCATGCCCGGGTCGCTCGTCAGCACGCGCTCCAGCTTCTGCTCCGCCAGCTCCGTGCCATCGGCCACCACCACCATGCCGGCATGCTGGCTGTAGCCGATGCCGACGCCACCACCGTGGTGGATGCTGACCCAGCTGGCGCCGGCGGCGGTGTTGACCATGGCGTTCAGCATGGGCCAGTCGGCGACCGCATCCGAACCGTCGCGCATGGCCTCGGTCTCGCGGTTGGGAGAGGCGACCGAGCCTGCATCGAGGTGGTCGCGGCCGATGACGATGGGCGCGCCCACGGCCCCGCTGCGGACCAGCTCGTTGAAGGCCAGGCCGGCGCGACGTCGCTCCCCGTAGCCAAGCCAGCAGATGCGCGCCGGCAGGCCCTGGAAGGCGACCCGCTCGCGGGCGTGGCGGAGCCAGCGGTGCAGCGGCTCGTCCCGAGGGAACAGGTCGAGGATGACCTCGTCGGTGGCGTGGATGTCGGCTGGGTCGCCCGACAGGGCCACCCAGCGGAAGGGGCCCTTGCCCTCGCAGAACAAGGGCCGGATGAAGGCTGGTACGAAGCCCGGGATGTCGAAGGCGCTGTCGACGCCCGCAGCCTGTGCCTGGGCGCGGATGTTGTTGCCGTAGTCGAAGGTGATGGCGCCGCTCGACCGAAACGCCAGCATCGCTCGCACCTGCGCGGCCATCGACTGGCTCGAGCGGCGAAGATACTCGTCGGCGTCGGCAGCGCGCAGTCCCGCCGCCGCCTCGAGGGACAGCCCGGCAGGGACGTAGCCGCCGAGGGCATCGTGTGCCGAGGTCTGGTCGGTCACGGCATCGAAGCGCTCGCCGCGACGCACCAGCTCGGGTTCGATCTCGGCAGCGTTGCCGACCAGCCCGACCGACAGGGCCGTGCCGCTCGCGGCTGCCTCCCGTGCCCAGCGCAGGGCCTCGTCGAGATCGTCGCTGGCCCGGTCCAGGTAGCGCGTCTCGAGGCGCCGGGCGACGCGCGCCGGATCGACCTCGATGCAGAGGGCCACGCCATCGTTCATGCTCACCGCCAGGGGCTGGGCACCGCCCATGCCGCCCGAGACCGGCGGTGAGCACGATGCGCCCGCGCAGGCTGCCCCCGAAGTGCTGGCGGGCGAGCTCGGCGAAGGTCTCGTAGGTTCCCTGCAGGATGCCCTGGCTGCCGATGTAGATCCAGGAGCCCGCCGTCATCTGGCCGTACATCATGAGGCCGGCTCGCTCCAGCTCGCGAAAGACCTCCCAGGTCGCCCATCGGCCCACGAGGTTGCTGTTGGCGATCAGCACGCGAGGTGCCCATGCGTGCGTGCGGAAGACCGCCACCGGCTTGCCCGAGGCGATCAGCAGCGTCTCATCGTCCGCCAGCTGGCGCAGCTCGCGCACGATGGCGTCGAAGGCCTCCCACGAGCGCGCCGCCTTGCCGGTCCCGCCGTAGACCACCAGGTCGGCGGGCCGCTCCGCAACGTCGGGGTCGAGGTTGTTCATGAGCATGCGCAGGGCCGCTTCCTGCTGCCAGCCGCGACAGCTGAGCTCGCCGCCGCGTGCGGCGCGGACCGGGCGCGGGCCGCTGGTCATGGTTCGAGTCCCTCCTGCACGAGACAGAGTAATCGGTCAGAATGCAGCGCAGACACCCGACGAGTGCCCGCGCTCCTGACAGTCCATGCGGCGGCTCGACGGCGTTCCTGCGTGGCTCCGAACAGGCCCGGCCAGAGACTCTGTGCTATGCTGCCGCGCGGTAACAGATAGACATATGGATAGGCTGGAGGACCAGTTGCCGCTAACGCGGGAAACGAAGGCAAGCGTCGTTGCCGATCATGCCACCAAGGAAGGCGACACTGGGTCGCCGGAAGTCCAGATCGCGTTGCTCACTGAGCGCATCGCGGGCTTGACCGAGCATCTTCGACGCTACCCCAAGGATCATCACTCGCGCCGCGGCTTGCTCAAGCTCGTTGGCACGCGACGCCGCCTCCTTGCGTACCTCATGCGCAAGGATGCCGCCCGGTATCAGTCCGTCATCGAACGGCTGGGCCTGCGCCGCTAGGCGCCATGGCCCCGGCGGGCGGAGCCCGCACTCGATACACATCGCCTGCGCTCGATCGACCTCACGCGAGGTCTGCGCAGTACCACCCAGCGCGCCCCGGTCCGTCGGTCGTCCCATGGAGGACAGATGACGGTAACCACCCTGACGACCCAATTCGGCGGTCGTACCCTCACCATCGAGACGGGCAAGCTTGCCCTCCTGGCTGGTGGCTCCGTGACCGTGCAGTACGGCGACACCATGCTGCTCGGGACGGCCAATCGAGCCGATCCTCGCCCCGGTCTCGACTTCTTCCCGCTCACCATCGATTTCGAGGAGCGGATGTACGCCGCGGGCAAGATCCCCGGCGGTTTCATCAAGCGCGAGGCGCGGCCCGTCCGAGGCGGCCATCCTCGCGGATCGCGCTGACCGACCGCCCCATCCGGCCGCTCTTCCCCAAGGGCTACAAGGACGACGTGCAGTGCGTCCTGACCGTCCTCTCGACGGACCAGGAGAACAACCCTGACATCCTCGGCACCATCGCTGCGTCGGCCGCGCTGACCATCAGCGAGATCCCCTTCCTGGGTCCCATCGGCGCCGTTCGCATCGGTCGCATCGACGGCCAGTTCGTGGTCAACCCCACCGCCGGCCAGATGGACGTGTCCGAGCTCGACCTCATCGTCAGCGGCACCAGGGACGCCATCATGATGGTGGAGGCCGGCGCCAAGATCCTGCCTGAGTCGGTCATGGCCGACGCCATCATGTTCGGTCACCAGAGCCTGCTGCCGGTCATCGAGCTGCAGGAGCAGCTGCGGGCCCAGGTGGGCAAGGCCAAGCGCATCCCCTACCTCGAACCCGACGTCGAGTCGGTCGTCAAGTTCGTCGAGGTCATCGATGCCGGCGGCTCGTTCGTGGTCTTCGATACCGAGACCACCAGCCGCGACGCCAAGACCGGCGAGCTGGTCGAGATCGGTGCCGTCCGCGTCGTCGGCGGCAAGGTGACCGACCGCTTCGAGACGCTGGTCAAGCCCACCCGTGGCATCGTCGGCAAGCAGGTCCATGGCCTCACCAACGCCGATGTCGCCAGGGTCCCCGTCGCCCCGCTGGACGCAGCCCGACGGCTGCTCGACTTCGCGGGCGACGACATCCTCGTCGGTCACAACGTCGGCTTTGACATCGCGTTCATCGAGGCCGCCCTCGCCGACGGCACGCGCATCGAGCCGGGGACGTACCTCGACACGCTCGTGCTCGCGCGAGCCGGCTATCCCGACCTCGATGCCCACAAGCTGGCCGACCTCGTCGTCGTTCTTCGAGCTCGAGGTCTCGTCCAGCCATCGTGCGCTGGCCGATGCCGAGGCCACCGCTGCCCTGCTGGGCCGCATGGCCGAGGACCTGCCGGCCCGCGTCGACGCCTTCACCTCGGCCGTGGCCGAGTCGATCCGCCTGCGCAAGGACGGCGGAGACAGCGATGTCGCCGACGCCGCCTTCGAGGCGGCGCTGGTGGCCTCGGGCCTGTCTCGCTCGCTCACCACGCTGCTGCACAAGAAGACCGTGCGCCGCGTGGTGCTGTCGGAGGGCATCCGCATCGACGGTCGCGATGCCGACACCATCAGGCCCATCTCGGTCGAGGTCGGGCTGCTGCCGCGCGCCCATGGCTCGGGCCTGTTCACCCGTGGCCAGACACAGGCGCTCACGGTGGCCACGCTCGGCCCATCGAGCGACGTGCAGCGCATCGACACCATCAGCCCCGAGGAATCGAAGCGCTTCCTGCACCACTACAACATGCCGCCGTACAGCACCGGCGAGAACAAGTTCATGCGCGGCCCCGGCCGGCGTGAGATCGGCCATGGTGCGCTCGCCGAGCGCGCCCTGGTGCCGGTGCTGCCCGACCCGGAGGACTTCCCCTACGTCATCCGCCTGGTCAGCGAGTGCGTCACCTCCAACGGCTCGACGTCGATGGCCTCGACCTGTGGCTCGACGCTGGCGCTGATGGACGCGGGTGTGCCCATCAAGGCCCCGGTCGCGGGTGCGGCCATGGGGCTCGATCACCGACGGCGACGACTTCGTGGTGCTCACCGACATCCTCGGCAAGGAGGACTACTTCGGTGACATGGACTTCAAGGTCACCGGCACCGCGGATGGCGTCACGGCGCTGCAGATGGACATCAAGGTCCAGGGCATCAACGAGGACATCATCCGCCAGGGCCTGGAGAAGGCCCATGCGGCTCGCCTGTTCATCCTGGGCAAGATGACCGAGGTCATGCCCCACGCCCGCGGCGAGGTCAGCGACTTCGCCCCGCGCATCATCACCATCCAGATCAACCCCGAGAAGATCCGCGACATCATCGGCAAGGGTGGTGCCACCATCCGCAAGATCCAGGAGGAGACCGGGACGGAGATCAACGTCGAGGACGACGGCCGTGTCGAGATCGCCGCGATCAGCTCGGAGAACTCCTCCAAGGCCATCCAGTGGATCGAGTCGCTCACGCGTGAGGTCGAGGTCGGCGCGCTCTACCTGGGCAAGGTCACCCGCATCATGGGCTTCGGCGCGTTCGTGGAGATCCTGCCCGGCAAGGAGGGCCTCGTGCGCATCGGCGAGCTAGCCGACTACCACGTGCCCACCGTCGAGGACGTCGTCCAGGTCGGTGACGAGATCATGGTCGTGGTCATCGAGATCGATCGCCAGGGCCGCGTCAACCTGAGCCGCAAGGCCGCGATGCAGCGGCACCTGGCTCGCAGCGAGGATGAGCGCGCCTAGCCGCTCGCTCCCTCAGTCGACGAGGTCGGGCTCGCGCAGCGCGGCCTCGTAGACCGCCAGTGTCGCCGTGGCGACCTGGTGCCAATCGAAACGCTTGAGGCTGGCGCCGTTGTGACGGCCCATCGCCTCCAGATCCGCCGTCATCGCGACCCGCAGCGCGCCTTCGAGGCCCTGCGGGTCGTCGGCGTCGTAGAGGATGCCTCCGGCCTCGTCCAGCACGTCGACCACGCAGCCACGCCGCGGTGCCACGACCGCGCGCTCGAACGACATCGCCAGCAGCACCGAGCCGGAGGTGAAGATCTCCCGGAACGGCGCGGCCACCACGTCGGCCGCGCGCAGGTACACCTGCAGCTCCTCGTCGGGCACGAACCCGAGCGCAAGCTGGATGCGCGCGTCGCCCTTGGCCGCCGCCGTCAGTCGAGCGGCATAGGCGCCGTCGACGGTCTGCCCGGCGATGATCAGGCGGGCATCCGGCGTCTCGAGGTGGCCGAAGGCCTCGAGCAGCTCCCACACGCCCTTGTACGAGCGGACCCAGCCCACGAACGAGATGACCTTCGCCTGCGCCGGCAGCCCCAGCCGCTGGCGGGCCTCGGCGCGCGTGATGTCATCGGGGTAGGCGCCCTGGTAGTGCCCGTGCGGGATGATGGCGATCTTGTCTCGCGGCTGCGATCCCACTGCCAGCGTCTGGCGCAGTCCCTCGGCCGCTGACTCGCAGTGCACGATGACCGCATCGGCCAGCTCGAAGAGCGCCCGCATGAACGCCAGCTCGTTGGGATCCTCCCGACGGTCGTGACGGAACAGGTCATGCGCGGTCCACACCAGGCCGATGCCGGCACGCTTGGCCAGGCGCAGCTCGATCAGCGTGCGCCTGGCCTTGACGCGGCTGACGCGGCTGCTACCGCCGGCGATGTAGGGCTCGGTCCAGTGGACATGGATGATGTCCGGTCGGCCGTGCCGGCGCAGCGCCCCGGAGATGGGAAGCAGCCGGCGCGAACCGGTGGGATCGGCGCTCACGCTCACGCCCAGCGCCCGCAGATCGTTCGAGAGGGCCCGTTGGTAGGCGTTGGCCGCGGAGTAGTCGGGCAGGAACAGGACTTTCACGTGGCTAGACCCCCAACTCGTCGTAGACGCGCAACAGCTCCCGCGCCTGGTGCTGCCACGCGTATCGTGAGCGAGCAGCCGCAAGGCAGCGCATCCGCAACGCCAGCCGCTGCTCATCGGGGGCGTCGATGATGTCACGGATGGCACGTGCCACGTCGGCCGGGTCGCCCGGGTCACAGAGCACCCCGCAGCCGGTCTCGTTGACGATGGGCGAGATGCCCGGCAGCTTGCTGGCCACCACGGGGACGCCCACACCGATGGCGTCGAACAGCTTGGTGGGGGTGTTGAAGCGGTGGTTGAGGGTGTCCGGCTGCACCGGCATGGCCGAGACATCCGCGCCACGTGTCCAGTCGGGGATCTCGGCGGGCGGGACCGAGCCCGCGAAGTGGATGCGATGGTGATGGGGGAGGGCGGCGGCGATGCTGCGGTAGCGTTCGTAGTCTGGGCCGAAGCCCGCCACCACGAGGTCGGCGTCGTCGACCAGCGAGATCGCCTCGAAGAGTTGGCGCAGACCGCGCCCGCGCATGACCTGGCCGATGTACAGCACGATACGGCGCTCCGGCGGCAGCTCGAAGAGCCGGTGGAATTGGTCGCTGCGCTCGACATCGGCCGGCACGGGCTCGGCATCGAGGTCGTCGACCAGCGCCGCATTGCGCACCACCGCGTCCACCGGCCGGCCCAGGATGCGGGCGATGATCTGGGCGTAGGGCTCGGAGACCGTGACCACCGCGTCGGCAGCGCGCGCGAGGCGGCGCTCGTGCCGCCGCAGCAGCTGCTTCCACGGCCCCGGCAGGCGCGCCATGCGGCCGGCCTCGCTGTCGATGTCGTTGGCGTCGTAGACGACCACGCCGCCGAACCGGTTGCGCAGCGCGACCGCCAGCGACAGGGTGATGACCGACTCGGCCTGCCACACGTCGGCGGCCTCCACCTGGCCGGCGATGACCTTCGACCAGGCCCGCGACATGCGCAGGTAGCGCAACGCCTGGACCGCGCGCCCGACGCTGTCGCGGATGCGGCGACGCAGTCCGCCGGTGCGACCGCTGGGGTCGTCGCCCGTCTCCGGCAGGCTCGGCGCGGGCAACCACGAGAGGGGCTGGGGCTGGCGGATGCGGGTGACGGTGTGGTGGTCGAGCCGCTCGGTGGTGGCGAGGCCGGCGCCCCAGCGGGCGATGACGGTGACGTGGTACCCGGCCTTGCCCAGGGAGACGGCCGTCTTCCAGGCGCGCGCATCCGCCACGTAGGTGTTGTTGATGAGGATGGCCACGCGGATGGGAGTGTGTCGCGCCGTCGGTGTCGCTCGCGCGGGGCGATGTCGGGAGGTCAGCGGCACGGTATGGCCAAGGAGCGTTCGCGAATCACCATTCCACGGTAGCGTACACATGGTCGAGGGAGCGCCATTGACGCGATATCATCGTCACGTGCCCTCGATGGAAGTCCCACAGGAATAGCAGCATGCCCATCGAGTCCTCCCGCCACCCGCTCACCGTCGCCGTCGTTGGCGCCACCGGCCTGGTGGGGCGAACCATGATCCGGATCCTCGGCGAGCGCAGCTTCCCCGTGGCCGAGCTGCGTCCGCTGGCGTCGCGCGCCGACGGCCGCAGCATCGAGTTCGGCGGCCGATCGTGGCCGGTCGAGGCGGCCACGCCCGACGCCTTCGAGGGCGTCGACATCGCCATCTTCTCCGCCGGCGGCGGTACCTCCAAGGTCCTCGCCCCGGAGGCGGTCGCGCGCGGCGCGGTCGTGGTCGACAACTCATCGCAATGGCGCATGGAGGCGGGCGTGCCGCTGGTGGTCGCGGGCGTCAACGACGAGGATGCCGCCGAGCACGAAGGCATCATCGCCAACCCCAACTGCTCCACCATGCAGCTGATGCCGTTGCTCAAGGCCTTGCGCGACAGCGTCGGCATGCGGCGTGTCATCGTCGACACCTACCAGGCGGTCAGTGGCAGCGGCAACAAGGCCGTGGTCGAGCTGGAGAAGCAGGTCCGGGCGCACGTGGCAGGCGAAGAGCCGGTGGCCTCGGTCTATCCGCACCCGATCGCCTTCAACGTGCTGCCCCACATCGATGTCTTCCTGGACAACGGCTACACCAAGGAAGAGTGGAAGGTCATCATCGAGACGCGCAAGATCCTGCACCTGCCGGACCTGCCGGTGTCCTGCACCGCCGTTCGCGTGCCGGTCATCACCTCGCACTCCGAGGCGGTCCACGTGGAGCTGGCCGGCTCGATGACGCCCGATGAGGCGCGCGAGCTGTTCGCCGCGGTGCCCGGTGTCATCGTGCGCGACGACCCCGCCAACGCCGTCTACCCGCTGCCGACCGAGGGTGCCGGCCGCGACGAGGTCTTCGTGGGGCGCATCCGCGGCGACGCCTCGCTGCCGGAGGGCAAGGGCCTCGCCTTCTGGGTGGTCTCCGACAACCTGCGCAAGGGCGCTGCCACCAACGCGGTCGAGATCGCCGAGGTGGTCGTGCGCCATGGCTGGCTCGCCAAGGCGTCGGAGCGCGCTGCCCGATCCGCGTGACGAGCGAGCAGCGCGCGGCAGCCCTGGAAGCCATCGCTGCCGAGGTTCGCGTCTGCGATCGCTGCCGCCTGGCGCGCACGCGCACCAAGGCCGTGCCGGGGGAGGGGAGCCCTGACACCGAGGTCGTCTTCGTGGGCGAGGGACCGGGCCAGAACGAGGACCGCCAGGGCCGCCCGTTCGTGGGCGCTGCCGGCACGCTCCTCGAGGAGCTGCTGCGCATGATCGGCTGGCCGCGCGGCGATGTCTTCATCACCAACGTGGTGAAGTGTCGGCCACCCGACAACCGCGACCCCGAGCCGGATGAGATCGCGGCCTGTGCGCCCTACCTGCAGCGCCAGCTCGAGGTGCTCGACCCGGCCGTGGTCGTCACGCTGGGCCGGTTCAGCCTGCAGGCGTTCATGCCCGGCGATCGCATCAGCCGCGTCCACGGCACCGAACGTGCCATCGACCCATCCACGGGTGCGCGCGCCGCCGTAGGCTATGCCATGTACCACCCTGCCGCAGCGCTGCGCCAGGGAGCGCTCAAGGAGACGATGCAACGCGACACAGCCGCCCTGCCGGAAGTGCTCATTCGCGCCCGTGCCGGCCGCAGCGGGCCTAGCGCCGCGCTGCCGGCAGCCACCGAACCAGCCAACCCGACCGCCGCGACGGCCGGCCAGCCAGAGGATGACCCCATGACGATCCCCGACGACCAGATCGGACTGTTCTAGATGGCCGTGAAGCGCGCCCCCACCTCCTCGAGGGAGATCCTGCGCGTGGTGCCCCTCGGCGGCATCGGCGAGATCGGCAAGAACATGACCGTCTTCGAGTTCGCCGACGAGATCATCGTCGTGGACTGCGGCCTGATGTTCCCCGAAGAGGAGATGTACGGCATCGACCTCGTCATCCCCGACATCGCCTACCTGCGCGAGAAGCGCGAGAAGGTGAAGGCCTTCGTCATCACCCACGCCCACGAGGACCACGTGGGCGCCCTGCCGTACGTGCTGCCGGAGTTCCCCGGCGTGCCGGTCTACGCCTCGACCCTCGCTCGCGGCCTGCTGAGCAACAAGATCAAGGAGCACAAGCTGCGCAGCAACCCGCTGCGCGCGCTCGACCCGGGCGAGACCGTCGAGCTGGGTCACTTCGACGTCACGGCGTTCCGCGTCGGCCACTCCATCCCCGACGCCATGGGCCTGCGCATCCGGACGCCGTTCGGAGACATCATCCACACCGGCGACTTCAAGTTCGACCAGACCCCGGTGGACGGGAAGCCGGTGGACTTCCAGGGCATCGCCCGCTTCGGCGAGGAGGGCGTGCTGTGCCTGATGTCGGACTCGACGCGGGCCGAGGTGCCCGGCTGGACACCCTCCGAGCGCACCGTCCTCGATGCCTTCCACGACATCATGGAGGGCCTCACGGGGCGCGTCATCGTGGCCACCTTCGCCTCCAACATCGCGCGCGTCCAGCAGGTGTTCGATGCCTCAGCGACGTTCGGCCGCAAGGTGGCGGTCATCGGCCGTTCGATGGAGCAGAACACGCGCATCGCCGCCGACCTGGGCTATCTCCGCGCACCCAGCACCGGCCTCGTCGACAAGGGCAAGATCAGGAACATCCCTGACGACCAGCTGACCATCATGACGACCGGGTCACAGGGCGAGCCCATGGCCGGCCTCGCGCGCATGGCCAACCAGGACCACCGCTTCGTGGAGATCGGGCCCGGCGACACCGTCATCGTCAGCGCCAGCCCCATCCCCGGCAACGAGGAGTACGTGGCGCGCACCGTCGACAACCTCTTCAAGGCCGGCGCCAACGTCTACTACCACGCCATCAAGCGTGCGCATGTCTCGGGCCACGCCAGCCAGGAAGAGCTGAAGCTGATGCTCAACCTGACCAGGCCGAAGTACATCATCCCCATCCACGGCGAGTTCCGCATGCTGGTGCAGCACGGTCGGCTGGCTGCGGACGTGGGTCTCGAAGCGGAGAACATCCTCATCCTCGAGAACGGTCAGCCCATCGAGTTCCTCGCCGACGGCAGCGCGCGGCGTGGCGAGAAGGTCGAGGCCGGCTACGTGTACGTCGACGGCGTGTCGGTGGGGGAGGTGGGCGACATCGTGCTGCGTGACCGCCGCGCCCTCGCCCGGGATGGCATGTTCCTGGTGGTGGTCACGGTCGACAAGCAGAACGGGGCCCTGGTCGGTGCGCCCGAGGTCGTCACCCGTGGCTTCGTGTCCGAGGCCGACGACAAGCTGCTGGCCGGCGCCGCCGTGCGCATCGCTGCCTCCATCGAGCGACCGGGGCAGCACCTCGCCGAGGTGGGACTGCTGAAGGCCCAGATCAAGGAGGGGCTCTCCAACTACCTCTACGAGCAGACACGCCGTCGCCCGCTCGTCTTCCCGGTGATCGTGGAGGTCTAGACCGGCATGGCCCAGCGCAAGAAGAGCGTTCGCAGCTCGAGCCGCAGTCGAACGGCCTCCAGGAAGAGCCGCGCGCCGCTCGTCTCGCCGGCGACGTTGCGCTCGGTGGTGGCGGTCGTGCTGCTGGCGGCGGGCGCCATCACGCTCATCGCGCTGTTCCTGCCCGGTGGCGGCCTGCTCAACGGCTACGTCGACGGCTTCCTGCGCCCGCTGTTCGGCCAGGGCGCCTGGTTGCTGGGCATCCTGCTGATCGTGGCGGGTGTGCTCGTGGAGCGAGCGCCCAGCGTGGACTACAGCTGGGTCACGATCGCCTTGGGCGGGCTCATCGTCTTCGTCGGCGGCCAGGGGCTGATCCACCTCTTCAGCGGCAAGGACGGCACGGACGCGGACCTGGAGCAGGGTGGCGGCGCGCTGGGCCATACCCTGGCCTCGACGCTGTCGGACCTGCTCAGCCCAGCCGGCGCCTTCGTGGTGCTCGCGGGCATCGTGCTGGTGGGCATCCTGCTGCTCTTCGACATCACCCTGGTGGCCTTCGTGACGCCCTTCATCAACGCTGGGCGCACAGCCGCCGCGATGGTCGCCGCGGCCGTCGCGAGCCTGTCCGTGGCGCTGCGATCGCGCCGAGGCGGCCGAGCCGACGAGCCGGTGGCCATCCCCATCAGCGGCGGCAACCGCGCCCGTCGCCGGGCCGCCGAGCCGGCACCGGAGCTGCCCACGCCGATGCCCAGCCCGGCGCCCATGAGCCAGACCGTCTGGACCGGGATCGGCAAGCGGGACAAGGATCCCGTGGCCGTCGCTGCGCCTGCGGTCGCCGCCATGCCGGCCGTGGCCGCGAGCGGCGCTGCCTCGGTGGCCGCCACTGGGTCCGCGACCGCGCCCGAGCTGTACGGGCCGGGGGATGCCGCCGCGAGCGGTGGCGCCGACAGGGACCGCGCGCACCCCGACCCGACCGAGGTCACTCGCCTGCGGCTGCACCAGAAGCGCTGGCAGCTGCCCAGCGTGACGCTGCTGGACCCGTCCACCGAAGCGGCTGACCTGACCCTGCACGATCACCAGCGCAATGTCCGCATCATCGAGGAGAAGCTGCGCTCGTTCCAGATCCCCGCCACGGTCGTGGCCACCAACACCGGTCCGGTGGTGACGCAGTACGAGGTCCGGCCGGATGCACGCATCAAGATCTCGCGCATCGAGGGCCTCGCCGACGACCTGGCCATGGCCCTGGCCGCCCGCAGCATCCGCATCGAGGCGCCCATCCCGGGGCGTGACGTGGTCGGTATCGAGATCCCCAACCACGCCTCGGAGATGGTCGGCTTTCGCGCCGTCTTCGAGGACGCCAACATGGCCGATGCCACCAGCGAGCTGACGTTCGCCCTGGGCCGTGACGTTTCGGGCAAGCCCTACGCGGTCGACCTCGGACGGATGCCCCACCTGCTCATCGCCGGTGCCACCGGATCGGGCAAGAGCGTCTGCGTGAACGCCATCGTCACCAGCATCCTCATGCGCGCCAAGCCCACCGAGGTGCGCTTCGTGCTCGTGGACCTGAAGCGCGTCGAGCTGGCTCCATACGGGCGCATCCCGCACCTGCTCACCGACGTCATCATGGAGGCGCACGAGGCGCGCGCCGCGCTGGGCTGGGCGGTCGGCGAGATGGAGGAGCGCTACAAGAAGCTGGCCAAGTCGACGACGCGCAACATCGCTGCCTACAACGCCCTGCCGGACCTCGACCCCGAGGACCACATGCCCTACATCGTGCTCATGATCGACGAGCTTGCCGACCTCATGATCCAGGAGGGGCGCAAGGTCGAGGAGCCCATCGTGAAGCTGGCGCAGAAGGCCCGCGCGGTCGGTATCCACCTCGTGCTGGCGACGCAGCGGCCCAGCGTCAACGTCGTCACCGGCCTCATCAAGGCCAACGTACCCAGCCGCATCGCCTTCGCCATGGCCTCCATGGTCGACAGCCGCACGGTGCTCGACCAGCCGGGCGCCGAGGACCTCATCGGTCGCGGCGACATGCTCTACCAGCCGGCCGACCTGCCGCGCCCGGTGCGCATCCAGGGCGTCTTCGTCTCGGATGCGGAGGTCCACGCGGTGGCCGACCACTGGCGCGAGCAGGAACCTGAGCCACCCTACGATCCCGAGGTGCTGTCAGGCTCCGGGTCCGGCGAAGACGGCGAGAACGGGGAGTTCGCCTGGCTGGCCAGGATGGCGGAGGACGATCTGACCCCGCGCGCCGCGGAGCTGGTGTTGCTCACCGGCAAGGCCAGCACCTCCATGATGCAGACCAAGCTGAAGGTCGGGTTCAATCGCGCCAGCCGCATCATCGACGAGCTCGAGCAGGTGGGCATCGTGGGACCGCAGGATCCGCGCAACCCGGCCGTGCCACGAGCGGTCTACGGCCCGGAGAACTGGCTCAGGTCCACTGAAGACGTGGACGCACCGTGACGCCGTGGGTCGGACGTGCGAGCGCGACTGGCCATGAACCTTGGTGAGCGAGTAGACTGGGCCGAACGCCGTGACTGCCGTGGTCGTGGCGGAAGCCGTGAATGAGTGAGGGCTCCATCGCCGGATGACCGCGCGCCAGGAAGCACGCGTCGGGACTCGAGCGACTGGTGGGCAAAGCTGGTCATTCGAGACCCAGCGTGCGCCCCATGTCGGTGAGATCCTGCAGACCGCCCGCGAACGCAAGGGCGTCGATCTGTCGCGCGCCGAGCGCGAGACCAAGATCCGGGCGCGTCACCTCGTGGCACTGGAGAGCGGCGACATCGCCGACCTGCCGGCTCCGGTCTACGCCAAGGGCTTCCTGCGCAACTACTCCAGCTATCTCGGGCTCGACGCCGACGAGATGCTGGCTCGCTGGCGCAAGGAGATCGACCAGCCACGCTCCGCCGATACACCCAGCGTCAAGCCACCGCCGCAACCCATCACGGCGCCCAGCCGAGGCTTCAAGCTCACCAGTGGCCTCGTCGTGGCCCTGGTGCTGGCCACCATCGTCTTCGCCTTCGTCGGCTACGTGGGCCTGCAGCTGGTGCGGTTCACGCAGAACCCCGAGATCACGCTCAACGGGCCGGCCATCCGCCAGCTCCAGCCGGGTGCCCAGTTCGTCCAGCTCAGCGGCGCCGGCGGAGCTGGCACCGAGATCACCGCCAGCGGCGCGGATGAGCTGGTGCGGCAGACCACCGCCGATAGCCGCGGTCAATGGGTCCTCAGCCTGCCCGTGACCAAGGGTGACAACCACTTCACCATCCTGGGCACCGACCCCGAGACGGCGCGCGAATCGGCCCCGCTGAAGGTCATCGCCAGTGTCGACGTGCTGGGTACCGAGGTCGCGCCCGGCGATGTCGGTCCGGTGCTGCCGGAAGGCGTGGCGGACACCAACATCACCGGCATCCCGTCGGCGGAGCTGACGCTGACCGAGCCGCAGCCGAACCTGCAGACCGAGGACGGCAAGGTCCGCGTCGTCGGCACGACCGATGCCGAGGACGTCGTGGTCAGCTTCCAGTGGCGCGGCAACCTCGCCCGCGAGAAGAAGGCACCTGCGGCGACGACGCTGCCGGTCGAGGCCGGTGTGTTCCGCGGCACCTTCCTGGTGCCAAAGGGTCGCTGGTACCTGTCGGTGGCAGCTTCCGTCGATGGCGGCTATCCCGCGGTCGAGCAGATCCCGGTCAAATCGCTCAACGACAAGATGCTGGTGCAGGTGCAGGCCGTGGACGGCCAGACGCGGGTCCAGCTGCTCAGCGCCGACGGCGAAGTCATCGACGAGGGCGTGCTCGTCAAGGACGGTCAGACCAAGTCGTGGCGGGTGGATCCTGAAGTCATCCTTCGTGTCGGCAACGCGCGCGCTGCCAACGTCAGCGTCGACGGGCAGCCGCTCGGTGCCATGGGCAGCAAGCCGGAGGCGAAGACATGGCGCATCAAGCAGGGCGAGAAGCCCAGGACGGTCGACTGAGCGCACCGGCCTCTGCTTCGCTCGAAGAGATGGCCGCTCGCCTGCAGCAGATCGCCGTGGCGCAGGGCATCAGCGTGGGGACCGCCGAGTCGTGTACCGGCGGGCTCGTCGGGCACGCCATCACCATGCTGGCCGGCTCGAGTGGCTACTACCGTGGAGGCGTCGTCAGCTATGCCGACGAGGTGAAGGTGAGCGTCCTCGGCGTGCCACGGACAGCATCGCTCGACATGGCGCCGTCTCTGCGGAGGTGGCCGTGGCCATGGCCGAAGGCGTACGCCACGTCGTCGGCTGCGACTATGGTGTCGCCGTGACGGGCGTGGCCGGCCCAGACGGTGGCAGCGAGGCCAAGCCGGTGGGCCTGACCTACGTGGCCGCGACTGGGCCGCATGGTTCCGAGGTGCGCCGCTACAGCTGGGACGGTGACCGCGCCAGCAACAAGGAACGGAGCGCCGTCGCTGCGCTGGAGCTGCTCTGCGCGGTCGTGGAGCTCGACGCCGCCAAGGTGCAGCCTTGAGGGGTGCGGCGGAGATCGCACGCGGTCTGGCAGCGGCGCGCGCGGCTCGGGCCATCGTCCCCGGTGAGCGTATCCACGTCGTCGGCGCCGCCGGCGCGGGTGCCTCGGCCGCAGCGCTGCTGGCGCATGAAGCCGGCGCGGTGGTGGATGGCTGCGACCCCGGCGCTCCCTCGCCCTATACCGAGGCATTGCGGGTGCGCGGGATCACGCTGGCCCGCGAGCACGACCCTGCGCACGTCACCACGGGCGCGCCGGCGCGCCTCGCGGTGACCAAGGCGCTGACATCGGTCCAGCCAGACCATCCCGAGCTGCAGGCCGCGCGCGCACTCGGCGTGCCCATCGAAGCGTGGCAGCAGGTGGTGGCCGATGCGGCAGTGAACCAGGGGGGCCGGCTCGTGGCGATCGCCGGCACCCACGGCAAGTCCACCTCGGCTGGCTGGCTGGTGCACCTCATGGTGGCCGCCGGCCGCGACCCCGCGGCCTTCGTGGGGGCTCTGCTGCCTGCGCCGCTGACGGCCGGCGTCCCCGCCACGGCACGCTGGGGCCAGGGAGACGCCTTCGTCATCGAGGCCGACGAGTACGCCGGCAACTTCGATGCCTACCGACCGGCGCTGGCGGTCGTGCTCAATGCCGAGTGGGACCACCCTGACGTCTTCGCCGACCAGGCCGCCGTGGTCGACACCTTCGAGGCGTGGCTGCGCGCCGATGCACCCCGGGAACGCCGCGTCATCATCCACACCGGCGACCTCGGCGGTGCCGATCTGGCCGACCGGCTGGCCGACTGGGGCGACCGTGTCATCAGCGTCTCACCGGCACCGGGCGGTGGCAGGGTTCGCTATCGGCTCGATGACGAGCTCCTCGGGCTCGAGGGCCTGCCGGGCGTACCGGGCGTGCTCGAAACGCCACTCCGGCTGGCAGGCCGGCACAACGCTGCGAACGCCGCCTGCGTCGCAGCCGCCGCGGCCGCGCTCGGCCTCGGTGGCGAGGAGATCGCGACCGGCCTCGCCTCCTTCGGTGGCGTGGGCCGCCGGTTCGAGATCAAGGGCGAGCCGGCGGGTGTGCTCATCATCGATGACTATGGCCACCACCCCACGGCCATCCGGGCCACCATCGCCGCGGTGCGCGATCGACATCCGGGACGCCGACTGTGGGTGGCCCACGAGCCACTGACGTACCACCGAGCCGCGGCCATGCTCGACGAGCTGGCGGCCGCCCTTGCCACCGCCGACCAGGTCGTCATCGCCGACATCTGGGCCGGTCGGGATACCGACACCAGTGTCACCAGCGCCGCCGAGATGGCCGCCAAGGTGACGGCCATGAGCGGACGACACGTCGTCGCCAGCGGCTCGCCGGAAGCCACGGCCGAGTACCTGGCCGAGCACGTCCAGCCCGGCGACATCGTGCTGGCCATGGGTGGCGGGCGCTCGTACGTCATCGCCGAGCATCTGCTGACGCTGCTGGAGCAGCGTGGTCCCGGGTAGAATGCCGGAGTGCCCATCACACTGACGCCCGGAGACGGGCAGGACCTGTTCGGCTCGCTTCAGGCAGGCCCGGGAGCAGCGAGACCCAGAAGCCATGCTCGAGCTCTACGCTGCCGAAGCCACCTATGACCCCGACCCCTTCGCGCCATCGCTCGAAGGTGCCAACGCCATCCGCGAGCACTGGAACGCCGTCGCCGCCGAGCAGACCAAGGTCGATTTCGACGCCGAGCGCGTGTGGGTCAGCGGACGCACGGTGCTGGCAAGCTGGCACGCGGCGTTCACGCGCATGGAGACGAAGGTACGTGTCCGGGAGCGCGGTTTCAGCACCATGGAGCTCGATGACGAGGGGTGCATCCTGCGGATGCGCGATTGGTCGCTGGCGCGTGAGGTCAGCAGCGACGGTGCCCGCGAGCCGTCGGACGCGCCGATGCGGGTAGAGGAGTAGCAGATGGCAGGCAACATCTCATTCGATGTCGTCAGCGAGTTCGATCGACAGGAGCTGGTCAACGCGCTTGACCAGGTGCGGCGCGAGATCGCCACGCGCTTCGACTTCAAGGGCTCCAAGGTGCAGCTGGACCTCAGCGACAAGGACATCACCGTGGTGACCGACTCGGAGATGCGATCTGCAGCCGTGCAGGACCTCATCGGCTCGAAGGCCGTTCGCCGGGGCCTGTCACTGAAGATCTTCGACTGGGGCAAGGTCGTTTCCGCGGGCGGCATGACCTACAAGCAGGTCGCCGTGCTGCAGCAGGGCCTCCCGGAAGACATCGCCAAGAAGATCACCCGGCTGCTGCGGGACGAGTTCCCCAAGGTCAAGGGACAGATCCAGGGCGGCGCGGTTCGCGTCAGCGGCAAGTCCAAGGACGAGCTGCAGCTCGTGATCGCGCGACTCAAGGAGGACGGCGAGGAGTATCCCGTCGCGCTCCAGTTCAAGAACTACCGATAGGACGACATGATCGACACACAGAGCCGGAGCATGCGGCTCATCCTTGCGCTCATCGCGATACTCATCATCGCGTCGCTGATCTTCACGCTGGTGCAGTAGCTTGACCGACGCCGAAAACGAGGCCCATATCGACGCCGTGATCGAGTCCGGCGATCCGACTGGCGAGCGCGCCCAGGGAGTCCGAGCCCCCGACACTCCAGAGTCGATCAGAGCCGCCAGAGTCGCCCGCTGCGCCAGAGCAACCCGAGGGGCCAGACGCGCCCGAGGAGCCAGATGCGCCCCAGGACCCAGATGGCCCAGACGCGCCCGAGGAGCCAGACGCGCGAGCACTGCCCGAGCTGTCAGACGCATCCGCGTCCGAGGTGCCCGACGCATCCGCGTCCGAGACGACCGAGCCCTTCGAGACGCGCCGACCTCCGAGGCGGCACCGTCCTCCGAGGCGGCGCCTGTCATGGCAGACGATCGGTGGGAGCTTGTCGAGCCCGACGGTCGAGGACGAGGCGGCGCCAAGTGCTGACGCTCCTGAGCCTGCCCCTGGGCAGACCGAGTCTCTCATCAGCGGTCCCGGCCACGCCCGCGGAACCAAGACGGACCGTGCGCCGGACCGTCTCGGCCGAGATCGCCCGCCAGCTCCATGCGTCGGGCGCCCGCTACTGCTTCACCGTCCCAGCGGAGTCCATCCTGCCGCTCCTCGATGAACTCGCGGCAGCGGGCATCCGCGTCGTCACCACGCGCCACGAGGGCGGCGCAGCGTTCATGGCAGAGGCCCTGGCTCAAGCGACCGGTCGACCACAGGTCGTGGCCGTCTCGCGCGCCGTGGGTAGCGCCAACGCGGCGATCGGCATCCACACCGCACAGCAGGACTCGGCGCCCCTGGTGGCCCTGGCCGGCCAGGTCGACTCCAGGTTCATCGGGCGCGAGGCCTTCCAGGAGGCCGATCTCGTCACCGGCGTGGGTTCGATGGCCAGCTGGTCAGCACAGATCGATACACCCGAGCAGGCCGCTGCCATCCTCGCCAAGGCCCAGAAGCGCCTCGAAACCGGGCGGCCCGGACCGATCGTGCTGTCGATCCCGCTCGATGTGCAGAGCAGCGAGATCGAGCTGATCGATGAGCCGCTGCCCAGGGTCCCCGGCGCACGAGGTCCGGCCGCTGACCGATCCGCCGTCAGCCGCGCCATGCAGATGCTGGCTGCCTCGGAGCGAGGCGTCATCGTGGCTGGTGGAGGCGTGCTCCAGGCGCGCGCCACGAAGCGGCTGGTGGCCCTGTCGGAGGCGATGGCCGTGCCGGTCATCGCCGCCTGGCGCCGGCCCGATGTCTTCCCCAACGATCACCCCAACTACCTGGGCATGGCCGGTACCGCCGCCGCTCCGACGGTGGCACCACGGCTCGCCGACGCCGACGTCATCCTGTTCATCGGCACCCGCATGTCCGAGATCACCACCGATGGCTACGCCATCCCGGCACCGCAGACGCGCTGGATCCACGTCGATGTCCAGCCTCGGCTTGCCGCAGCCGGCCTGCCGGCACCGACCCTGTCCGTGACGGCCGATGCCTCCCGCTTCCTCGATTCGGCTTGGTCCGACCTGCGCGGCGCCGCGTTGGACAACGAGATGCGCAGTCGCCGCGAGGCGCGCAACGCGGCTGACCGGGAGGCCTATCGAGCCGCCAGCGCGGTGGGGAAGGGGAGCTGGGAAGGCCCCGGGCTACACCCGGGCCGCCTGCTCGCCATCTTGCGCGGTGCGCTGCCAGACAACGCCACCATCACCACCGATGCCGGCAACCTCGCCGCCTTCGTCGCCCGTGGCTATCGCTTCCGCCGTGCCGGCACGTTCCTCGGGGCGACATCGGGCGCGATGGGCTTCGGCCTGCCGGCCGCCATCGCGGCCTCTCTGCTCGATCCCGATCGGATCGCCGTGGCGATCTGTGGAGACGGCGGCTTCGCCATGACCATGGCGGAGCTCGAGACGGCGGTGCGTGAGGGGGCACATCCCATCGCGATCGTCCTGGACAATCAGCGCTACGGCACCATCGCGGTGCAGCAGTCGCGCGAGGGACGACCGACCCGCTCGACCGAGCTCGGAGCCATCGACTTCGCAGCGGTCGCCCGCGCCCATGGCGCACTGGGCTTCAGCGTGACGGACGAGCTCGGGTTCAGGTCTGCCCTGCGTGAGGCCATCACCTCCCGACAGGCATCAGTCCTCCACGTGGCGGTCGATCGTGCCTGGCGCTCGGTTGACGACAACCCGGTGTCCGACTGCTTCGTAGACTCCTTCGAGGGCCATCGGTCACCCGCACTGGTGCGTCGACGCACCACCGGCCGATCGTCATCCGGGGCCAGGGGCACGGATGTCCCGGCGCATGGCGATGGCGCCGTATCGCGCGCCCGAGTCGGCATCCTGGCCGCGCTCGACGGTCTCGAACCCGAGGTCGAGGTAGAACTCGATCGCGGGGCGATTGTCGACCATCACCCACAGGAGTGTCTCAGTCGCTCCCCAGCGTGCGGCCCATGCCTCGAGTGTCCCGATGAGCATCCTCCCGACGCCCAGGCGCCGCACGGAGGGATCGACCCACATGCTGAACAGCATCAGGGTGGACGGACGGCGTCTTCGCCCCTGCACGATGCCCACCGTCAGCCCGGCCTCCTCGGCGATGAGCCAGATCCGGTTCTCCCCGTGCGACGCTTGGCGGGCGCTCCGCCACCACTCGATCGCCGGCCTCGCCCGAGCCTCCGTGAGTGGCTGGCCGAACGCGTCCGGGGAGTCAGCGAGACTGCGTAGTCGCAGGTCGCGCAGCGTAGGCCCGTCGGTCAGGCCGATGCGGCGGATGCGGATGCCAGAGTGGGCTTCCACCCTTCAACGGTAGCAGCGCGTGCGGGAGTCTCGAACGCCTGGGCTGCTGGCTGTCCGTGTGCAAAGACAGCCTTGGGGCACGCTGTGCGCGCTACTCGACGGGAGCGCCTGCCCGGGCGAGTTCGACGAGGCCGCCGGCATCTGCGATGTCCTTGATGCCTGCCTCGGCCATCTGCTCAGCCGCCACGGCGCTGCGGTTGCCCGTGCGGCAATAGACCAGGTAAGGCTTCTCAGTGTCGAGTTCGGCGATGCGATCGGCGAAGTCCGGAGCCTCGACGTTGATGTTGACAGCTCCGACCACGTGCGCCTGCTCGAACTCGTCAGGTCTCCGAACGTCGATCACCGTCCGCTCACCGGACTCGATCATCGGTACCGCGTCAGCAGCGGAGACGGTGTACGCACCCGGGGCATCTGGTGCCTCGCCCGAATCGCAGGCGCTGATGGTGAACACGGCCAGCAGCGCGACGACGGCGAGCAGCGTTGAGCGACGAAACATGACAGGAACCTCTTGGGCAGTGGTGCGGCTTGTGTCGACCCATCATTCCAGTATTTGCGCAATCACGCAAGTGCCGCACGAACGGGTCGACGAGGCTGCCCACCCGGGTAGGGGACGGGGCGCAGCGCTCGGCCTGTCGGGGGCGGCGGCGCTCACCATCTTGCGAAGCCGGCATGGGTTCCTCCCGCTCGCTGCCTCGGCGGGCTGGGGCCTGGCGACGACCGCGGCGTCCTCACAGCGGCCCCGGCTCGCTCGCACTGGCGCTCTCCTGGGTGCGCTGACCGTGGCGGTGAGTACCGTGGTTCGCATCCGTCGCTCGGACTCCCGATCCGCGGATGCCGTCAGGGCTTCCTGAAGTCGAGGCCCCTGGCAGCCAGCGCTGCAGCAAGGATGTCGATCGCCTTGGGGCCGACACCGTGGATGGCCAGCAGCTCCTTCCGTGAGTGGTCGGCTACTCGCTGGAGGCTGGTGATGCCGGTGACCGAGAGTCCGCGGGCGGCGGTCTTGCCGATCGCGTCTGGAAGATCTCCGACCGGGCGGATGTCAAGCGTGTCGGCCATCAGTGTCCCTCCTGTCGGTCCGCTGGGAACGCCAGACTAACGACAGCCAGCGTTCCCGGAACGTGGATGGCGTCAGTCCTGAATCAGTCGTCCGACTCGGGACCGCCAGCGGCCGCCAACACTCCCACAGACTTCCCTGCGCACAATGTTACATAACTTACCTTATCGGAACTGATGTGGACGTGGCCGGGGAGAGGCAGGGCCGCCGTGAGATCACGCCGCGTTGGTGATCAGGGGCTCGGGGAGCGTGACGGTGGTGACGTAGAGCTGGGCGATCTCGATGCAGGCGATGTCCTCGGCGCCGACCGGGATCCCGGTCTGGAGCTGCAGGTCGATGCCCGTGGCGGTTGGGGTGACGGTGACGCTATGGAGCCCGTTGCAGTCCTCGATACCCATCCAGAAGTACACCGAAAGCGTGAGGCCGTCCGCGCCAACCACGATGTGATCCCAGGCGTGTGGACGTGCGTTCGTTACGGTGGGGTCGGGTCCGATCATGGTGGACCCGGTCTCATCGATGCCCGAGTCGACGTTCTCGACGCTGACGGCCTGGTCGGGATCGATGCTCGGCTCGTTCGCGACGACGGGGGCTGCTGCAGCGACGAGGCTGAGGACGACGGTAGCGAGGATCAGGGCGAACCGTGTGGACATGACTGGACGTTCTCCTGCGGAAGTTGATCCCTCTCAGGGCGCCGACCGGATGGCCGCGGTTCCGCCATCCGAGGTGCCGCACAGGTCCACCTCGCGGTCTTGCTCAGATCACTCGCCGGGGTATGCTCGAGGTGTTGTCGCGAATGTCGGCAGGGATGAACACATGACCGCAGGCTCCGATGTCTCGCTCGGCGCCGCCGCCGGACGGCGCAGAGAGCGGGTGCAGCAGGCAGAGGCATGGCTGTCGCGGTTGCCCTTGCACCCGATGCTCTTCGCCGCGTACGTCGTGCTCCTGGTGTACTCCAACAACCTTGCCGAGGTGCCGCCCTCCGACGTCCCGCTGCCGCTGCTCGTCGTCACCGGCAGCGCTGCCCTCGGCACACTGGTGCTGGCCGTCGCGCTGCGAGATCCTCCACGAGCCGGAGTGGTCGTGACCATGGTGATCGTGCCGTTGCTCGCCTTCGCCTTCATCCGTGATGCCGTCGCGGCCGTGTGGACGGGAGACGATCGTATCCTCGCGCTGGTGCTCCTCGTGCTCGTGTGCCTCGGGGTGGTGGCGATGGAGCGGCGACGTGCCAGTGTCGGCTCGCTGACGCTGGCGCTGAACGTGTTGTCGGCGCTGCTGGTGGGGATAGTCCTGGTACCGATCGTGGTCGGTGTTGGCGTGGCGCTCTCACGCAGTGCGTCGGTGTCGGACACGGCGTTACCGGCGCGCCGTGCGGTCGCCACGTCTCCAGCGACAGCGCCGCGTGACATCTATCACCTCGTCTTCGATCGGTATGGCTCCGACGAGGCGATGCGCATCAGGTTCGGTGTTGACAACAGCGGGTTCACGCGGTGGCTCGAGCAGGCGGGCTTCCAGGTCGTCGAGGATGCACGCGCGAACTACAGTGGCTCGGCGGTGTCGCTGGCGTCGACGCTGGGCATGTCTCTGCTGGATGAGGTCGCCGCCCAGATGGGCCCGGACGTCGGCTACTACGGGCCGATCCTCGATCGTGTGCGCCGCAGCCCCGTCGCTGCCTGGCTCCAGGACCGCGGCTACGAGTACATCCATCTGGGCTCGTGGTATCCGCCGACGGCCTCGTCTGCCATCGCTGACCGCTCTTTCGGGCCTGGCATCTCGAATGACCTCTCGACCACGCTCATCGACAACAGCGCGTTGCCGGTGGTCTTCGACCCCTTCCCCAGTGCCAAGCAGCGCCACGCCGACGCTGCCACGCTCCAACTCGACCGTCTCGACGTGCTGGCGACCGAGAGCGCAGGCGCGCCGCGGTACGTCTTCGCCCACATCCTCGTCCCGCACCCACCCTATGTGTTCAGCGAGGACGGATCGTTCGCGCCGGAGGACGCCACGCTGGTCTCGCAACTGATGTACACCAACACCCGCATCAAGGCGCTCGTGCAGGCACTGCTCGAGCGGCCCGAGGCGCAGCGCCCCATCCTCATCCTGCAGGCCGACGAGGGACCGGTGCCAAACGACTTCTACGCGGAGGGCGGTGCGTTCGACTGGTCGACTACGTCGGACGAGGATGTCGTCGGGCACTTCGGCGTGCTGAACGCGATGTACCTGCCAGGCCCCGAGGGCGTCGAGGAGCTGCCGGCGGGGATGAGCCTGGTCAACACCTACCCCGAGGTACTCGAGCGCTACTTCGGCGTGACCGTCCGGCGGGAACCGGACCGATCGTGGGCATCGCTCGCCGAGACCCCCTACGACCTCATCGAGGTCACCGGGCGCCTTGATGCCATCGACCCCGAGCGCGACCATGCGAGCATGCCGCCGCCGCCTGACGCCGTGCGGAACGAGCCATCCACGGGCAGGTAGGCTCAGTCGCGCCGCCGCAGGTGGAAGAGCGTGCGATCCGATCCCTCGATGGATGTCTCGCTGACGATGGTGTAGTGCGCGCCAAAGGCCGTGCGGAAGCCTTCGATGTCGTAGTCCGGGAAGATGTCAGGCCGTGATGCCAGCAGCCGCTGGACCATGGCGTCCTGCTTGGGCACGAACTCGACGATGGCGTGGGGCGCCAGGCGTGCGAACAGCGCCGCGATCATGGGCAGTGGCACGTTGGCACCGATGGCCAGGTGGTGTACCAGCGCGAGGGCGAGGATGACGTCACCCGCGACACGCTCGAGCAGGCCGGCGCGCTCGGCACTCCCCCACCCCAGTGCTGGGCTGGGGTCGGTGATATCAGCCAGCAGCGGCAGGATGTCCTCGCGTCCCTCGGCGCGGACGGCGCGGTAGGCGCGCTCGACCGCCGCCGGATCCACATCGAGCGCCACGACCCGGTAGCCCGCATCGGCGGCGATGCGGCTGTAGCGACCGGTGTTGGCGCCGAGGTCCCAGGCACGCGACCCACCGATGGCGGTCAGCATCTCGCGCACGGCCGTGGCCTTGGCGGCCGTGGCCACGTCGTCGTAGCTGGTGTTGTCGGCGTAGTCGGCCCAGGCCGTGCCCTGTGGCTCCCACGAGAGCCCGGAGATCGTGTCGTGAAGACTCTCGATGAGCGTGGCCAGGCGCTTGGGTGACATCGATGCACGCTTGAGGTCGCTGGGCCTGGCGTTGTCGTTGGCGTGCTGACGCTGGGCTCGCGCGTGCAGGTGGATATGTGGACCCAGCCCGAATGACAGCCGGGTGCGAGCAGGCAGCAGGCGTGCCGCAAGGTCGAGCGGGATGCCCTCCAGGTGGTCCCGCAGGAGCCGGCCGAGGCGGATGTCGACGTGGGCCATCAGCGCCAGCGGCGCCAGGAAGTGCTCGCAGAACTGGCGGTAGGCGGCCCAGGGACGTTCCACTTCGGCGCGCTCGAACGATAGCGAGTCGATGAGCAGCGGACGGCCACGATGGAACTGGATGTTGTAGGCCGAGGCGTCACGCAGCGTCATGCCCGCCGCATGGGCCAGCGTCTGCGCGCGCAGGGTCAGCAGTGCCGCGTCCTGCAACTGGCTGAAGGACCACTCGTAGGGGTAGGAGATGACCTCGAGCTGCATGGGCCGGATGACTCGATAGGCCGGCTGCTGCGCGGCCAGCGCGGTATCCACGTCCTCGTGGCCGATGACCACACCGGCTTGCGTCAGGCGTTCATACAGCCCGGAGTCCAGGTAGTGCTCCCACTCCTCGGCGAAGGAGCGCTCGACCTGGCGGTAGACCACCCCATCCCGGCGGAAGACGAACCCCGCCGGGTCGCGGTACGAGCCTGCGTCGCGCTGGGCGTGTGTCTGGGCGGGCGCGGTCTCAGCCGCCCGTGCTGCTGTCATCCGGCCCGTTGGCGGTCTCGCGACCCGGTTCATCCTGTCCGCGCAACGTGCGCAGCACGCGCGCGATCTGGTGGCGGAAGAACACGGGGATCGCCACGAGCCCGGCGATCAACGCCTGCACGATGAGGCTCCCAGAGCCCGGGTCGATATACGCGAAGATGAGCTCCATCGTCGACTCCCTGGAGGTGCGGTGACGGCGAGGCGCCCTTGTCCCGGCGCGGGTGCCCTGCGGTACACCATAGCACCCGAGGTCCCGGCTGGCCGTCTGGCGGCCGGGCCGTCCGCGTCAGCGCGCCATCTGCCGGCGGATCTGCCCCTCGTAGCCGGGAAAGTAGCGCTCGATCACGGGAAGCTCGAAGCGACGCAGGATGGACTCGCGCGGCTCGCGTTCGAGCAGGAAGGCGAACGAGGCGGCTACCAGCTCCTCGGGGTCATAGTGGCCGGGGGCCAGGCGCGCGAGGTCTTCCTGCGTCACCGATACCTCGTGGCGCGTGGCCTCGGGGTCGGTGCCGACCCGCACGTCGCAGTTGAAGCCATCGGGCGTCAGCCGGCAGACGACGCTGACCGGTCCGCTCACGCCGGCACCTCGGGCTGCGTCCTCGCCCAGCGTGCTGACGCCGCGCGGAGCTCCCCCGCCAGCGATGGCACCACGCGGCCGCTGACATGGACGTCGGCTTCGCGGTAGTCGACCTCGACGGTGCCACGCTCGCGGACGCGCGCGAGCAGCTCGCCCTCCGCGTACGGCAGCGTGACGTCGACGTCCTCCCAGAGGCTGGCGATGGCGCTCGAGAGCGCAAGGCGCAAGGTGTCGAGGCCGTAGCCCGTGACGGCCGACACCGGCACGACCTCCCCCAGCACCGGTGCGGGGATGCCCGGGTCTGCGCCCGCGGCGTCGTAGAGGTCGGCCTTGTTGAGCGCGAGGACACGAGGCTTGTCTCCGGCTCCCAGTTCCTCGAGCACGGACTGGACGGTCTCGCGGTGCTCGTGTGCGTGGGCGTCGGCACCGTCGACGACCTCCAGCAGCAGGTCGGCGCGAGTGACCTCCTCGAGGGTGGCACGAAAGGCATCGACGAGCTGGTGCGGAAGCTTGTGGATGAACCCCACCGTGTCGGTCAACACCACCGATTGACCGTCGCCGAGCTTGACCTGGCGGCTAGTCGGGTCGAGGGTGGCGAAGAGGCGGTCCTCCGCGATGGCCGCCTCCCGTCCGCTCAACGCATTGAGCAGCGATGACTTCCCGGCGTTGGTGTAACCCACGATGGCGACGCTGGGGACGAGGCGCCGATCGCGTGAGCGACCGGTTGTCTCACGCTGCTGGCGCACGCCTTCGACTCGCTCGCGCAGCTTCTTGATGCGGCCACGGATGACGCGGCGGTCGGTCTCGAGCTGCGTCTCGCCGGGGCCGCGGGTGCCGATGCCACCGCCGGTGCGCGACAGGTGGGTCCACATGCGCGTCAGGCGTGGCAGCTGGTACTCCAGCTGTGCCAGCTCGACCTGCAGGCGACCCTCGTGGGTGCGAGCGTGCTGGGCGAAGATGTCGAGGATCGAGACCGCTGCGATCGAGCACCTTGACCGAGAGGAGCTCCTCGAGAGCCCGCTGCTGCTTGGGGCTCAGCTCATCGTCGGCGACGAGCAGGCTGAAGCCGGTCTCGCGCTTGGCCTCGGCCAGCTCCTGCGCCTTGCCCTTGCCGAGGTACCAGTTGGGGTCGACGTGACGGCGATGCTGCCACTCGGCTCCAACCACCTCGGCTCCGGCCGTGTCGGCGAGGCTGGCCAGCTCCACCAGCGAGTCCTCGGCTGTCCAGCCATCGCCGTCGCCACTATCGACGGCGATCAGGAAGGCACGTTCGACCTCGGGCCTCAGGTCGATGGGTTCATTTCGGCTCATGGCTGCCCAGCATAGTCGGCGCGGCCGATCCGGCCCAGGAATGGCGTCAGGATGCGCAGGGCCGGGCCCGCTGACCCCTCCCCCGCGGGCAGCCACGCGATGTCCGGCTCGGAGCGGAACCAGGTGCGCTGACGGCGCGCATACAGCCCACGTGCGCTGGGCGTCGCGTGCCTTGGCCGCCGCGAGGTCGATGCGATCCGCCAGTACGTCGAAGGCCTCGCGGTAGCCCATGGCGCTGAAGGCCGGCAGGTCCTCGCGGGTAGTGCGAGCGCAGGCGCTCGGCCTCGTCGAGGAGCCCGCCAGCGAAGTGCGCTTCGATGCGCGCCTCGATGGCGCGCCGGTGGGCCGCGGACTCCTGTCGCAGCCCCAGCCAGGCGACCGGCGCGGGATAGCCCACCGGAGCGGGCGGCATGCCTGAGCCGGTGAGGATGGCGCGCTCGAGGGCACGGACGACACGCCGCGGGTTCTCGAGATCGACCGCCCGGGCGATGGCCGGGTCACGCTCGAGCAGCTCCTGCGGCCAATGGGGCCAGGCCGCCGGTGGCAAGGCGTGCCTCGAGCCCGGCGCGGAGCGCAGGATCGCTGCTGCCAGTCTCGAGCGTGAAGCCGCGCGCGATCGCCCGCAGGTAGAGCCCGGTGCCGCCGACCAGGAGCGCGATGCCACCGCGTTCGGCGATGCCGCCGAGAGCGACGAGGGCGGCGCGCTGGTAGTCGGCAGCGCTGAAGCGCTCATCGGGATCGGCCAGGTCGAGGCAGTGGTGCGGTGCGGCCGACCGCTCCGCCGGGCTCGGCTTGGCAGTCCCGATGTCCATGCCCCGGTAGACCTGTCGCGAATCGGCGGAGACGATCTCGGCTCGGGGCAGCTGCTGGACCAGGCTGACCGCGAGGGCGGTCTTGCCGGTGGCGGTGGCGCCCGCGATGACGATGAGCGGTGGCAGCTCAGGCGTGACCGGACTCCCCCATCAGGCGGCCCGCCAGCGCATAGGGCCCGGCACGCTCGATGACCACCTCGACCAGCTCACCGACGAGTGCTTCGGGGCCGTCGAAATGCACCAGCTTGTGCTCGCGGTTGCGTCCCACCAGGCGCGGCGCACCGTCGGCAGCGGTTGCCACGTCGTGATCGTGCTGGCGCGGCTGCCGCGCTTCGTCCACCAGCACGGACGTGCGCCGCCCGAGCCAGGCCTGGTTCAGCTCCATGCCGATGGCTTCCTGCACCGCCAGCAGCTCGTTGAGCCGGCGCTTCTTCTCGGCCGCCGGCACGTCGTCGGCGAGGCGCATGGCCGGCGTCCCGGGCCGCGGTGAGTAGGCGGCCGCGAAGACCTGGTCGAAGCGCACCCGGCGAAGCAGGTCGAGCGTGGCTTCGAATTGCGACTCGGTCTCGCCGCAGAAGCCGGTGATGATGTCGGTCGTCAAGCTGATGGCGGGAACGGCGGCTCGCAGGCGCTGCACCAGGTCGAGATATGCCTCCACGCTGTACTGGCGGCCCATCCGCCGCAGCACCTCGTCGTCGCCCGACTGCACCGGCAGGTGCAGGTGCTCGCAGACCGAGGGGCAGTCGGCCATGGCGCGGATGAGCCGGTCAGTGAGGTCCCAGGGATGCGAGGTCACGAAGCGGACGCGCCCGATGCCCGCTCGGTCCCTTCCCTCGCCGATGCCGTCGATGGCGTGCAGGAGCGAGGCGATGTCGGGCCGGCCGTCGCGCGCCTGCCGGCGGCCAAGCTCCCGCTGCCCTTCGACATCGGCGAAGCGGGCGTCGGGAGCGAGGTCGTGGCCCCAGGAGTTGACGTTCTGTCCCAGCAGCGTGATCTCCCGGTACCCGGCGTCGGCCAGCTGGGTCACCTCGGCCAGGATGTCGTCGTAGGGACGGCTCCGCTCTGGTCCACGAGCGAAGGGCACGATGCAGTAGGTGCAGGTCTTGTCGCAGCCGTACACGATGGGCACCCAGGCCTTCACCCCCCGGACGCGCGCGACGCGCCCCTCCTCCACCGCGCCGGCGCGGGTGCCGGGCAGGCGGTCGGCCGTGGCAGCGATGGAACGGCCGATGCGCTCGAAACCGGTCGCACCCAGCTGCTCGGGCGTGGTCAGGCTGGTGAGGCCCAGCCGGGCGGTCAGCTCGGGTTCCTGGTCGGGGCGAAGGAACACGTCCACGGCGGGGTAGCGCCGCTTGAGCACGCCTTCGTTGTCGGCGCGGACCGAGCATCCCGTCAGCACCACGCGCAACGCCCGGGTTGGCTTCCTTCAGCCTGCCCAGCACGCCCATGCGGCCGATGACCTTCTGCTCGGCGGCCTCGCGGATGGAGCAGGTGTTGATGACGATGAGATCCGCTTCCTCGAGGCTGGCGGACTCGGCACAGCCGGAGGCCAGCAACGCTCCCGCCATCTCCTCCGAGTCGGACATGTTCATCTGGCAGCCCAGCGTCCAGACATGGAAGCTGGGCAGCACGGTCGCCTCGGTGCCGAACTCCTCGACGGCGGCATCGGGGCGGGCAGCTGCCCGCGGCGTGTGCGCGCTGGGCAGGGGCGCCTCCAGCATCGGCAGCATCGGGCGGTCAGAATGAGTCGGCATAGTCCTCCACCTCGCCCGCGACCCAGCGGAAGAACCGGTCGTGGTCGTGGCTGCACTTGTCCCACGCGTAGTACCGGGCGATGCGCTCGCGGCAGGCGACCGCGGCGCGGGCCTGGAGCATGCCCGCATCGGCCTCGACCTCCTCGATGCAGGCACGCAAGGGAGCCAGGTTCCTTGGTCCAGGGCAGTCCGTTGTCGGCGAGGACCTCGCGGTTGAACGGTACGTCATGGGCCAGCACCAGCCGGCCGCAGCCCATCGCCGTCACCAGCGAGGGATTGGTGCCGCCGACCTCGTGGCCGTGGATATAGGCCTTGGCCCCGAGGAAGAGCGCCTCGATGTGCTCGGGCTCGTAGATCGGCCCCAGGAAGTGGATGCGTGGATCGGACGTCGCCTGCAGCTCCTCGAGATAGCGGCTGTGGTAGTTGGCGCCGCCCACGACCAGCAGCGGAGCGCTCGCGCCCGAGGCGGCGAACTCGCGCACCACGATGTCGGGGTTGTTCTCCGGCTCGATGCGGCAGACCTGCAGGTAGTAGCCACCCGGCTCCACGCCATGCTCGGCGAGGACATCGCGGTGTCGGGCCTCGTCGCGAACCTCGCGAACGTGCCCGCCGTTGGTCAGGAAGGCGCTCTCGACCCCGTACTCCTCGCGATAGAGCCGCTGTAGCTCCTTGGAGTCAGAGACCAGGTGACTGGCCAGCTTGCGTGCCAGCCAGTAGTTGGCCCGCAGGTAGGTCCTGGCGACGCGGCCCCACTTGCGTCGCCGCCAATCGAGCCCGTCGGTGTTGAAGACGACGCGACGCCCGAGGAGCCGGTGCGGCAGGTAGACCCAGCTGGCTCGGCAGCCGAGCACGTAGTAGACATCCTGGGATGGCTGGACGAGCGCGTACAGGCTGCTGAGCAGCTCGTGCAGCACGGACTCGGTGAACTTGCCGTAGAGCGTGGGCAGGCGCACGACGCGCATGCCCTCGAACTCGCGGCCGACCTCCGGCCCGGTGTAGCGGGGCATGGCGAAGAGAGTCACCTGGTGGCCGGCCTCCACGAGACGCGGCCCCAGCTCGGTCACGATGGTGTCCCAGCCACCCCAGCGTGCAGGCACGCCTCGGGCGCCGAAGATGGCGAGCCTCATGCGCTCCGCATGGTAGCGCGCTCTCACCATTCGGCTACGGGGCGCAGGGACGTCGGCACTGTCGCCGGTCCCGGTTCTCGGCAGGCACGCGCCCTCCATGGTGGTAGGGTCCGTTGCCATGAAGCGCCTGGCCCTTGCGATCGTGCTCGCCGTCGGGACGACGATGACCGCGGCGGTATCGGTGCCGGCCTCCGAGGGCGAGTGCCGAGACACCCGAGCGTGGCCATCGTTCGCCGAAGTGGCGCCGACCGCTCGGTCGATCTACCTGGTGAAGGTCACGCGCGCGGTCGATGGCATCGCGGAGAAGGCGCGCTCCATCAGAGTCATGCGGGGTGCCGCACCAGGCACGGTCGATCTCCGGCGACTGCGACCGGGCCCCACCAGCGATGGCTGCCCATCACCGAGCGGACCACACGCCCAAGCCGGCGATCGACTGCTCATCGCGTACGACGGAACCGCGCTCGACCGTGCCGGCAGCATCGACGCGGTCGCCTACGTCGGCCGCAATCGTGATCGGCGGAACGTCTCCGCACTCGAGCGCCTGACGGTCGAAGAGGCCCGAGCCTTCGACGTTCCCGGGATCCTTCCCGGCACGCCTACGGTCTCGCCGACGCCGACGCCGACGCCGGCGCCGGCGCGCTGGTCGCCTCGCCCCTCGCTCGTCCCGGCGGCTGGCGGCGGCTCGGACGTCCTCTGGTCCTGCGGTGGCGCCTCGCCCGGGTTCCCTCGCTCGGTTCTCACCGGACCGAGCGGCATGGAGAAGGTCGAGGGCGCCGTGTTCGACGGCCTTCGGAGTGCGCTGGAGACGATGAGGCCGGAGTTCGAGTTCGAACCACGGGAAGATCGAGCAAACCAGTTGCCGTGGCTGTTGGCCTACGAGGACGAGGACCTTGCCTTGTTCCTGGTACGGCGCGCGGGTAAGACAGAGCGATACTCGGCGATGTACGTGGAGCGAGAAGGGGACGCATGGGGCTTCGGCGGCTACACCGGTGACTGCCGGCCTCGTCCTCTCATCACACACGGACTGGGTAGTTCCGAGTGGCGGATCGACGCTGACTCACATCCAGCGCGTGGCTCGTCGATGTTCCCGATCGAAGTCATGGAGCGGGCGTGTGCAAGCGGGCAACCGGCTGACGGTCGCATCGCCGATCCGATCGTCGAGTACGGAGAGGACGCCATCACCATCACGATCCCCGTGCGACCGGTGGAGGGAGGCGCCACCTGCCCCGGCAATCCCTGGACCGCGTTCGTGGTGGAGCTGGACGAGCCTGTGGGAGATCGGCTGCTCCTCGACGGTGGCCCGTGGCCCCCAGAGCAGCGCTGGCCGTCGCCGTAGCGAGCGGTTCATCGCACACGGGGGATCCGGCAATCCACCTGTCGCTGCCGACCTCGTTCGACGCCTACCTCGGGCGGATGGCCTCCAGCAACCGCTCGCCGACCCAGGCGGGGACGTGCACGCTCGCCTGTGCCTCGGCATAGGTGCCGATGTCGCCGTGGTAGTCGGATCCGCCGGTTCGCAGCAGGCCGTGCGCATCGGCGAAGGCGCCCATGCGCTCGATGCGCTCGTCATCCCAATGGTGGTAGTGCACCTCGAGGCGCTCGCAGCCCCCAGCGCATCAACTGCTCGATGACGGCCGGCTCGTCGGGCGCCCACGGCGAATGCGCCAGCGAGGCGATGCCACCGGCAGCGCTGATGGCCTCGATGGCTGCCCGCGGACCGATGCCCTGGCGGCGGATGTAGGCGGGCATGCCGGGCACCAGGTAGCGTTCGAACGCGTCCGCCACGGACGCGGCGAAGCCGGCACCGACGAGTGCGCGAGCCACGTGCGGACGCCCCAGCGCATCGATACCGCCCTCGACTCGAGGCAGCTGCGCCCTGACGTCCATGCCCATGTCTCGCAGGCGCTCCAACGTCAGCTCCAGGCGGCGTGCGCGGCCACCACGCTGCTCCCGCAGCACGGCCTCGAACACGGGATCATCCGGGTCCACGCCCAGGCCGAGCATGTGCAGCTCCCCCAGCCGCGCCTCGCTGCCGCCGATGGCCTCGACCTCGCCGTCGATGGCGGTGTTGATCTCGACGCCCACGATGATGCGCGGCCCATCACCAGCTGCGGCCCCCAGCCCCGCCCCCAGGCCGGCAGCCAGCAGCTCACGGGCACCGGCCAGGGTGTCGTGATCGGTGATCGCCACCAGCGTCGAGCCCCAGGTCCGCATCTGCACGTACAGCTCGAGAGGCTCAAGGACCCCGTCGGAGCGTGCGGTGTGGGTGTGCAGATCGACGGTGTTGGGGAGTTGCGTGGTCACATCTCGATGACGCGGGAGATGCGCTCGATGCTCTGTGCCCGGCCGCCGGCAGGATCGATGTCGATGAGCACGGCGTTGAAGACGACGGGTCCGCTGCCGACCGCGAAACGCGTGGGCAGCCCGTTGATGAAGCGCGGGAGCACGGTGGCAGGCTCGAAGCCGATGATGCTGTCGAGCGGACCGGTCATGCCGAGGTCGCTCACGTAGGCCGTGCCCCGGGCCAGCACGCGCTCATCGGCGGTGGGCACGTGCGTATGGGTCCCCACCACGGCACTGACGCGGCCATCGAGGTACAGACCGAAGGCGGTCTTCTCGCTGGTGAGCTCACAGTGGAAGTCCACGAGGCGCACGGACGGCAGCTCGTCGGCGCCCTCCTCGAGCAGCCGGTCCATCTCGGTGAAGGGGTTGTCGATGGGGATCATCGTGCTGCGACCCTGGGCGTTGACGACAGCCACCTCGGTACCGTTGGCGGCATGGAAGATGCCCCAGCCGTGCCCGGGCACGCCGTGGGTGCCGTAGTTCAGGGGGCGCAGGATGCGCGGCTCGCCGTCGAGCTCCGGGATGAGCTCGCGCTTGTCCCAGATGTGATTCCCGCTGGTGATGACGTCCACGCCGGCATCGAAGAGCGCGCCGGCCGTCGACATCGTCAGGCCCATGCCGCCGGCGAGGTTCTCCCCGTTGGCCGTGACCAGGTCCACCCCGCGCTCCTCGCGCATGCCATGGAGCTCACGCTCCATGGCCACGCGCCCGGGTTTGCCGATGACGTCGCCGACCATCAGCACGCGCAGGGTGCCCGCGGCAGGTAGCAAGGGCAGCTCGGGCAGCTGGTCGGCCGCCAGCGTGCGGGCCTTGTCCCGCCGCGTCATCGCGTGGCGCGGGCGCCGGCCCACCTGTCGCACCGCTGCGACAGGGTCACTTGGCGTACTCCACCGCGCGGGTCTCACGGATGACCGTGACCTTGATCTGGCCCGGGTAGGTCAGCGTCTCCTCGATCTGGCGCACGATGTCGCGTGCCAGCCGGGTGGAGGCCAGGTCATCGATCTCCTCGGGCCGCACGAGGATGCGGACCTCGCGCCCGGCCTGCACGGCGAAGGACTTCTCCACGCCGGGGAAGCCGTCGGCGATGGCCTGCAGCTCGGCCAGCCGCTTCACGTAGGTGTCCGTCGATTCGCCCCGCGCACCGGGTCGAGACGCGCTGATGGCGTCAGCGATCTGGACGATGGGCGCCTCCTGGCAGGTGTAGTCCACCTCGAGGTGGTGCGCGGCGATGGCGTTCACAGCCTTGGGCGAGAGACCGTGCCTGGCAGCGATCTCGGCACCGATGGCGGCGTGCGGCCCTTCGACCTCGTGGTCGATGGCCTTGCCCATGTCGTGGAGCAGTCCTCCGAGCTTGGCGGCCTGGATGTCGGCACCCAGCTCGGCAGCGATGACGCCCGCCAGGTGGGACGTCTCCTTGACATGGTTCAGCACGCTCTGGCCGAACGAGGTGCGGTACTTGAGTCGACCCAGCAGCGTCAGGATCTCCTGTGGCAGACCGGGCACGCCGGCGTCGTAGGCCGCCGCCTCGCCTGCCTCGCGGATGACCAGGTCGACCTCGGCCTGCGCCTTGGCGACGACGTCCTCGATGCGGCCCGGGTGGATGCGGCCATCCTGCACCAGCTTGGTCAAGGCCAGCCGGGCGACCTCGCGGCGGACCGGGTCGAAGCCGCTGAGCATGACGGCATCAGGCGTGTCGTCGATGATGAGATCGACGCCGGTGGCCTGTTCGAGGGCTCGGATGTTGCGGCCCTCGCGGCCGATGATGCGTCCCTTCATCTCGTCGGACGGGATGGGCACGACCGTGACCGTGCCCTCGGCGGTGTGGTCGACCATCACGCGCTGGATGGCGGTGATGACCACATCGCGAGCCTTGTCTTCGGCGCCCTCGCGGGCAGACCGTTCGATGGCACGGACGAGTCGGACGGCATCCTTCTCGGCTTCCTCGCGCACCTGCTCGACGAGACCGGCCTTGGCCTCCTCGGCCGTGAGGCTGCTGACGCGTTCCAGGGCGGCGATCTGCTCGTTCCGGATGGTGGCCAGCTCGGCTCGTTGCTTGTCGAGCTCCTGCTCACGGACCAGCAGCTTGCGGTCGCGTTCCTCGAGCATGTCGGTGCGATGATCGAGCTGCTCGTCTCGTTGCAGCAAGCGGCGCTCGAGGTTCTGCAGGTCGACGCGCTTGGCGCGTCCTTCCTCGTCGACCTCGCGCTGGATGCGGACCTGCTCGTCCTTGGCCTGGAGGATGAGCTCCTTCTGCTGGGCTCGCGCCTCGGCGACGATGCGCTCGGACTTCTCAGCAGCTGCCCTGATCGCCTGGTTGGCGACCACGCCGCGCATGAAGAATCCGACAAGGAGCCCGCCGGCAGCCACCAACAGCAAGATGGCCGCCATGACGACGGGTTCGTTCACGTTTCCCTCCCGTCCAGCCTGCGGGCTGGAGGTGTCTCAGTGTGTCCTGGGTACGCCACACCCGCGGTGGCCGAGCAGCCGTGACTCCCTTGGCGCCGCTCGAATCCGAAGGTCGGTTGCAGAAGCCTAGCGGTGCAGCGCGAAGAGCGTCAAACGCCTTCGATGCCGTCGCCCGGAAGGTCGGCCGCCACGCTCGAGGCCAGCTCCTGGCAGATGTCGGGACTGAAGCCGCTGCGGGCCAGCAGGGCGTAGGCCTTCTGTCGGCGTCGCCGGAGGTCGGTCTCCCGCGACAGTGCCGAAGCCCGTCGCTCGAGCAGGCGACGGGCCGCCTCGCGGTCCGCCTCGCCGCCCGCCGTCCGCAGGCGGCATCGTCGCCGTCACCCCGACCATCGGAGCGGCGCCCGTCGCGGCGCGTTCGTCCAGGATCTCGCGGATGGTCGAGTCGGGCACGCCCTTTCGTCGCAGCTCGCTGCGCAGGGCCGAGCTGCCGCGAGGGCGAGCGCGATCGCGGCTGTCCACCCAGGCCCGTGCGAAGGCGGCGTCGTCCAGGTAGCCCATCTCCAGGAGTCGCTCGATGACCTGGTCGCAGAGCGCGGCTGGATAGCCGAGGTGGGCCAGGCGCCGACGCGTCTCCTCGACCGAGCGCGGGCGTACCGCCAGGAACCCCGCCGCCGCCTCCATGACGAGGTCAGGCTCGGTGATGCTGGCGCGGTGAGCGCGGCGTGCCTCGGCGGCCTCGCGCCGCTGCGCCGTCGTCGCTCGACGGCTCACCTACTCGGCCTCTTTGAGGCCCTCCACGGGCACGTTGATGCTCGCCACCTTGGCGCGGATCTCGTGCTCCAGCCGCTGCGCGATGTCGGGATTGGCGCGCAGGAACTCCTTGGACTGTTCACGACCCTGACCCAGGCGGGTCTCGCCGTGGTTGAACCAGGCGCCGGACTTGGTGACCACGTCGGACGCGACACCCACATCAAGCAGCCCACCCTCACGCGAGATGCCCGTGCCATACATGACGTCGAACTCGGCCTGGCGGAATGGCGCCGCCACCTTGTTCTTGACCACCTTCACGCGGGCCCGGATGCCGATGGCCTCGGTGCCCTGCTTGATGGTCTCGATGCGGCGGATGTCGAGACGCACGCTGGAATAGAACTTCAGCGCGCGGCCGCCGGGGGTGGTCTCGGGACTGCCGAACATGACGCCGATCTTCTCGCGCAGCTGGTTGGTGAACACGAGCGAGGTGTTGGAGCGGCTGACGATGCCGGTGAGCTTCCGCAGCGCCTGGCTCATGAGCCGCGCCTGGATACCCACGAACGAGTCGCCCATCTCGCCCTCGATCTCGGCTCGCGGCACGAGCGCAGCCACGGAGTCCACGACCACGCAATCGATGCCGCCGGAGCGGATGAGCGTCTCGGTGATCTCCAGGGCCTGTTCGCCGGTGTCAGGCTGGCTCACCAGCAGGTTGTCCACGTCGACGCCGCAGGCTCGCGCGTACGTGGGGTCAAGGGCGTGCTCCACGTCGATGAACGCCACCACGCCGCCCAGCTTCTGGGCCTCGGCGAGGATGTGCTGGCAGACGGTGGTCTTGCCCGACGACTCCGGGCCGAAGATCTCGGTGACGCGGCCGCGCGGAACGCCGCCGACACCGAGGGCCAGGTCGAGCGCGATCGACCCGGTGGGGATGACGTCGATCTGCTGCCGTGCGTCCGATCCGAGGCGCATGATCGAGCCCTGCCCGAACTGCTTCTCGATGGACATGATGGCGGCGTCCACCGCCTGCCTGCGTTCCTTCAGCCGGACGTCCGTGACCCCGTTGCTGCTGATGTCCTCATTCCCGGTCGACCGACCGGCGCTGGTGACGGTCATTGGTGTGCACCTCCAAGGCTGTCACCCGAGAGCCGGTCTGGCGAGGCGGTCCCTACTCGGGCTGCTCCTCTTCCTCCTCCTTCGGCCTCCGCTTCGGCTTGATGACCTCGACGGACGGCATCGGTGGCTGGCTGAACGGCTCGAGCGTGACCTTCGCCTTCTTCGACTTCTTGGGTTTCTTGGTTTCGCGGCGAGAGGGGACCTTGCCTGCCATCGATCCTCACGCCTCCTGCTGGTGCCGCCCAGTGTGAGCGGCGGGATTTCACGCTGACTTCACCTTCCCTTCATCGGTACTCTCAGCGCCGTTCGTGCCAGCTCGGCTGGCACGAAGCATCCGCATCGATTCAGGGAACGTGCCGGTCCGGATGGCGGACCGGATGCTCGCCATGAAGTCTAGGGTGAAGGTCAGGTTGTGACAAGTTGCGAGGCGAAATGCCAGCAGCTCGCCGGCGCGGAACAGGTGCGCCAGGTACGCCCGCGAGAACGAGCGGCAGAGACGGCAGGGACAGTCCTCCTGGACCGGCCGCGGATCGTCGAGGAAGCGGGCATTGCGCAGGTTCAGCTTGCCGTCCGGCACCCACAGCGTCCCGTTCCGCGCGACGCGCGCGGGCAGCACCGAGTCGAACATGTCGACGCCTGCATCGACCGCGTCGAGCAGGTCCATGGGCGAGCCCAGGCCCATCAGGTAGCGCGGCCGGGGGTCGTCGGCCAGCAGCGGCAGCACCACGTCCAGCACCTCTCGACGCTGCTCGGCGGTCTCATCACCGGCCAGTCCGCCGATGCAGAGGCCATCGAACGGCAACCCGGCGATGGCGGCGCTGGACTCGGCGCGCAGGTCTGCCTCCAGGCCGCCCTGGATGATGCCGAAGAGCGCCTGGTCCGGGCGCCGGTGGGCTTCGAGGCAGCGCTCCGCCCAGCGGTGGGTCCGGCCCGTCGCCTCCGCCACCTCGGAGCGGGACGAGGCGCTGCGGCGGCACCGGCTGGTCCAGGCAGACGGCGATGTCGGAGCCCAGCGCCTCCTGGATGGCGATGGCGTACTCGGGGGTGTAGTCGAGCAGGGTGCCGTCGAGGTGGGAGCGGAAGGTCACGCCGTCTTCATCGATGCGGCGCAGGTCGCCAAGGCTGACCACCTGGAAGCCGCCCGAGTCGGTGAGGATGGGTCGATCCCAGCCCATGAAGTGGTGCAGGCCGCCGAGCCGCTCGATCCGTTCGTGACCGGGCCGGAGGGAGAGGTGGTAGGTGTTCGAGAGGATGATGCTGGCGCCGACCTCGCGCAGGTCATCGGGGTCGAGCGCCTTCACCGTGGCGTTGGTGCCGACCGGCATGAAGACGGGTGTCTCCACGCTGCCGTGCGGCGTCTGCAGGCGGCCGGCCCGGGCACGCGTGCCCTCCCCTGCGGCCGTCGCCAGCACCTCGAAGCTGATGGGCGACGAGCGCCGCCCTGCCGCCGCGCTCACTGCGTGATCTGCGCCCGCCAGGCGCTCAGCGTGGCGATGGTGAGGGCGAGGACGAGGTAGCCCACCGACCACAGCAGCGCCGTGCCGCTGTCGAGCGGGACGAGGCCGGCGAAGCTGTCGCCGAGCTCGTCGGGCGTCGCCACCACCGCACTGGCGACGTTGAAGGGAAAGTAGGGCAGCACATCCCCGGCCAGGGGCACGAGCACGAGGAACTGCTCGATGAAGTAGAACGCCAGGCCCGCGCCGATGCCGGCCAGCTGGCTGCGGAAGAGCATGGCGATGGCGAAACCGACGGCGGCCTGCTGGCTGACGCCCAGCCAGGTCCGGCCCAGGAGCTCCGGGATGCCGGCGAGCGTGTCGGGGTCCGTGGCCCCCTCGCTGCCGAGACCGGCGGCCTCGGCCGCCAGCACGGCCGCCACTGCGCCGACGGCGAATGCCAGCAGGATGCCGATGCCGAGCATGATGACGATGGCGAGGAAGGTGATGAGCGTGTAGCGGACGCGGCTCTCACCCCGCGCCACGATGCCGCGGATGGTGCCCCAGGCCCAGTCGGCACCGATGATGGCGGCAGCGTAGACCACGGCCAGGAGACCACCGAAGCCGAGGATGAAGCCGATGACGGTGGTGTAGGCGGTCGGGAACCCCAGCAGCACGCGGATCTGCAGCTCCTCGCCGATCTGCTCGATCTGGCCGGCCGAAGCCGCCAGCCCGAGGAACACCATGACGATGAGCCCCACGAGGATCGCCAGCAGGACCCACGAAGCCGGGCGCCGCACGAGCTTGAGCAGCGAGATGGACAGGAGCGCCATCTAGGCGCGCTCTCCCCAGCCGAGCGCTGCAGTATCTCCGTGCGGGGCTGCCGCCGTGAGCGACAGGAAGACCGACTCGAGATCGCTGCCGGAGGTGATGGCGCTGGCATAGACCCCGGCGGCGGCGAGGACGCGGTTGACCTCGGCGGCGCGCTCGGGGGACGTGCGGATATCGATCCAGGCCTGTCCGGGGGCGTCCCCGGGTTGTGCGCTGGTGGGTGCGCCCAGCACCGTCAGCGCCGTCATCGCTGTCGGTAGCTCGGCCTCGCCGACGCGAGCCCGGACGTGGCCGCCTTCACTGAGCAGGTCGGCCAACTTGCCCTCGCGTACGAGTCGCCCGGCGTTGACGATGCCGACCACGTCGGCCAGCTGCTGGACCTCCGGCAGGATGTGGCTGGAGATGAACACGGTCTTGCCCGCGGACGTGAGCGCGCGCAACGTCTGTCGCATGGCCACGATGCCGCCCGGGTCGAGGCCGTTGGCGGGCTCATCCAGCAACAGCAGCTGCGGGTCGGAGAGCAGCGCCGCAGCGATGCCCAGTCGCTGCTTCATGCCCAGCGAGTAGCGTCCGGCCTTGTCGCGGCCGCGCTCGGCGAGGCCGACGAGGCTGAGGACCTCGTCGACCCGAGCACTGGGAACCCGCGCTCCTGAAGCTGCCAGGGCGCGCAGGTTGTCCCGCCCCGAGAGGTAGCCGTAGAAGGTGGGCGACTCGACCAGGGCACCCACCTCGAAGAGGCGTTGCCGCCGTCGCCAGGTGTAGGGCTGGCCGAGGAGCTCGATCTCGCCGGCGTCCGGCCGCAGGAGGCCGACGAGCAACCGCATGAGCGTGGTCTTGCCGGCGCCGTTCGGCCCGAGGAACCCGTAGACCACGCCGCGGGGCACGGCCAGGTCCAGTCCCTGCAGCGCGGGTCGCGCGCCGTATCGCTTGAAGAGCCCGCGCGTGCGCAGCGCGTATGCCCCCGTCGCGGCCATCGCCGCCGGCGGGGTCGGGCCGGCGTACGTCACGTGCCGCCGTCCAGCTCGCCGCGTCCCTCGCTGGTGACGCCATCCCAGAGCCCGGGATCATCGCGCTCGGGGCGGCGTGGTGGCGGCACCTCGTAGCCGAGCTCGCGCAGGTGTTCGCGCGCCAGCTCGGTGGCGACGCGCCCCTGTGGCGTGCGGTCGAGGAAACCGAGCTGCAGCAGGTAGGGCTCGTACACGTCCTCCACCGTCTCGACCGACTCGCCGATGACGGCAGCGATGGCGGCGCCGCCCACCGGACCCGAGCCGAACTTCTGCACGATGGCCGCGAGCAGGCGGCGATCGGTGGTGTCGAGCCCGATGTCATCGATGTCGAGCGCCTCCATGGCCGCCACGGCCTGGGCCCGCGTGATGCGGCCGTCGCCCTTGACCTGGGCAAAGTCGCGCGTGCGTCGCAGGAGGCGGTTGATGACGCGAGGTGTGCCGCGGCCGCGCGTGGCCAGCATCTGCACCGCCGCCTCGTCGATCTCGACCCCCAGGATGCTCGCCGAGCGGCGCACGATCTCGGCCAGCTCCGCAGGGGGCGTAGTAGTCGAGGCGGTAGACCGCCCCGAAGCGGTCGCGCAGCGGCGCCCCGATGCGTCCGGCCCGCGTGGTGGCGCCGACCACGGTGAACGGCTTCAGCGACAGACGCAGGCTTCGCGCGCTCGGCCCCCGGCCGATCATCACGTCGATGGCGAAGTCCTCCATGGCCGGATACAGGATCTCCTCCACGGCGTGGTTGAGGCGGTGGATCTCGTCGATGAAGAGGACGTCGCGCTCGTCGATGTTGGTCAGGATGGCGGCGAGGTCACCGGGCCGCTCGATGGCCGGACCACTGGTGGTGTGGATACTGACCCCCAGCTCCCGTGCCACGATGTTGGCGAGAGTGGTCTTGCCGAGACCGGGCGGCCCGTAGAGCAGGACGTGGTCCGCGGCCTCCTCGCGCTGGTTGGCGGCCGCCAGCAGGATCGAGAGGTTGTCCTTGACCAGGGTCTGGCCGATGTACTCGTCAAGCTGACGCGGTCGCAGCGACGTCTCGACGGTGTTCTCGTCGATCGTCTCTACCTCCGGCGAGACCAGGCGGGCGTCGTCATCCATGGCCTGTCAGTCTAGCAGGACCGGGCGTTGAATGGAACGGACGTTCTACCCTCCCTGGACCGTGGCATCACTGGCGGAGCGCCTGCAAGGCCTCCTTGACACGGTCTTCCAGGGACGCCCCCGGCTCGAGGGCGGCGACCGCGGTGCGCGCTGCCTCACGTCCTTCGCGCGAGCTGTAGCCCAGGGCCTCGAGCGCGGCCACCACCTCGGCCTCACCTCCCCCGTCGCTGACGGCACTGCCACCGGCGGCCTCGACCTTCTCCTTGAGCTCGAGCACGATGCGACCGGCCAGCCGCTTGCCCACGCCGGGCACGGCCGTCAGCACCGCGTCATCGCCCTGCAGGATGGCCAGCTGCAGGTCGGCCACCGGGCGAGAGGAGACGATGGCGAGGCCGACCTTGGGGCCGACACCGCTGACGGTGGTGATGAGCTCGAAGAAGGCCAGCTCCTCCGTGCTGCCGAAGCCGTAGAGCGCCTGCACGTCTTCGCGCACCAGGTGATGGGTGTGCAGCTTGCGGCGCGTCCCAGGGGTCAGGCCGGCGAGCGTGGGGGGCCCGGCGAAGACGCGGTAGCCGATGCCGCCGACCTCGAGCACGAGGTCGGTGCCTGAGACGGCCACCACGACACCCTCGAGCGAGGCGATCATGCCCCGGCCAGCTGTGCCGGTGTGATGGCGTGGGCCGTGCACACGGCGACCGCCAGCGCGTCGGCCGCGTCATCGGGTCGGGGCAGCTCGGCCATCGACAGCACCAGCTGCACCATGCGCTGGACCTGCTCCTTGGGGGCCCGGCCGTAGCCGGTCACCGCCAGCTTGACCTCGTGGGGTCCGTACTCGAGGACCGGCAGCCCGAACTGGGCCGCCACGAGCAGCACCACGCCGCGGGCCTGTCCGACGGCGAAGGCTGTCTGCACGTTCTTGTTGAAGAAGAGCCGCTCCACGCCGACGGCCTCGGGCCGATGCTCGAGGACGAGCTCGGTCAGCCCGGCGTGGATGATGAGCAGGCGCTGTTCGAGCGGCCGGTCGTTGGTGGTCTCGAGGCAGCCATAACCGACCATGCTGAGGGCGCTGCCCTCGCGAGCGACGACGCCGTATCCGAGACGAGCGGTGCCGGGGTCGATCCCCAGCACGATCACTGCTCGGCGGCCTCGGCCAGGATCTCGTCGGGCAGGTCGAAGTTGGCCGTCACGCGCTGGACGTCGTCGCTGTCCTCGAGCGCCTCCATGAGCCGGAGGTTCGCGCGAGCCTTCTCGACATCGATCTCGATGGGTGTCTTGGCCACCATCGTCAGCTCCGCCGAGCCGACCTTGACGCCGGCTTGTTCGAGCGCCGCCTGGATGCCCATGAGGTCGGCGGGCTCGGTGGCGATCTCGATGGGGTCGGCTTCGGTGTCGACATCGACGGCACCGGCGTCGATGGCCAGCAGCGCCACGTCGTCCGGGTCGATGCCGTTGCGCTCGACGCTGATCAGGCCACGCACCTCGAACTGCCAGGCCACCGAACCCTGGCCCGCCAGCTGGCCACCCGCCTTGGCGAACATGGAGCGCACGTCGGCCGCGGTGCGGTTCCGGTTGTCGGTGGCGGTCTCCACCAGCAGCGCCACGCCACCTGGCCCGTAGCCCTCGTAGACGATCTCCTCGAACTCGTCGGCCTTGTCGCCGCCGACGGCTCGGTCGATGGCTCGCTTGATGTTGTCGAGGGGCATGTTGGCCTCGCGGGCCTTGTCGACAGCGAGACGAAGCCGGTAGTTGGCTTCCAGGTCCCCGCCCCCGGCGCGCGCCGCGATGCTGATCTCCTTGCCCAGCTTGGTGAACAAGGCCCCACGCCTGGCGTCATTGGCGCCTTTCTGGCGCTTGATGGTCGACCACTTGGAATGTCCGGACATAGCAATGGATTCTATATGATTGGGGCATCGAAACCGACTCGGTCGGCCCAGGGACGAGGCCAGCCCAGATGCCTCCGCCGACCCCTAATCCTTGCTTGGAGGTCTGCGCGTGCCCCACGTCGATATCTCACGACTCCGCAACGTGGTACTAGCCGGACACGCAGGGTCCGGCAAGACGACCATCGCCGAGCACCTGCTGCACAAGGCCGGCGTCATCGGTCGCATGGGTCGCGTCGACGACGGCACGGCCTCGCTCGACTTCGAGCCCGAAGAGCAGAAGCGACACCTCTCGCTCTCGCTCGCGGCCAACACCTTCGACCGTGATGGCAGCCACGTCACGCTCATCGACACCCCCGGCTACGCCGACTTCGTGGGCGAGGTCATCAGTGGTTTCGCCGCGGCCGATGGTGCGCTCATCACCATCGATGCCTCCGGTGGCGTGGAGGCCGGCACGGAGACGGCCGTACGGCTCTCGCGCTCGACGCACACCCCGGCCATCTTCGTCATCACGCGCTGCGAGCGCGAGAACGCTGACCCCACGGCGGCCCTGGATGCCCTGCGCGAGGAGTTCGGCACCAAGATCGCACCGCTCCAGATCGCCATCGGCAAGGCCGATGACTTCCGCGGGTACGTCGACCTGGTCCACGGGAAGGCCTACGTCTACAAGGACGGCAAGCGGGAAGAGGTGCCCGTCCCGGACGAGATGGTCGACGAGGTCGCCGCGCGCCGCGAGCAACTGCTGGAGGCCGCTGCGGATGCTGACGACGAGGTGCTGATGAAGTTCCTCGAGGGCGAGAGCGTGAGCGACGAGGAGCTGGAGCGCTGCCTGCACATGGGGGTCAAGGACTCCGTGCTGGCACCGGTGATGGTGACCTCGGCCAACCGCGACATCGGCATCAGCGCCATGCTCGACGCCATCATCCGCTACCTGCCGACCCCGCTCGAGGAGCCGCCGGTCAAGGCCACCGACAACCACGGCGACGAGATCGACGTCACGGCCGACCCGGCCGGCCCGCTCCTGGCGCAGGTCTTCAAGACCACCGCCGACCCCTTCGTGGGACGTCTCACCTACTTCCGGGTCTGGTCCGGCTCGATGAAGTCGCACGACCACGTCTGGAACGCCGAGCGCGGCGAGGACGAGCGTGTCGCCCAGGTCTTCTACATCAAGGGCAGCGAGCAGGAGCCGGTCGACGAGATCCGTGCCGGTGAGATCGGCGCCGTGGCCAAGCTGGCCCACACGGTCACCGGCGACACCTTGAGCTCACGCGAGACGCCGCTCACGATGGCACCCATCGAGTTCCCCGAGCCCACCCTGCCGGTGGCGGTGGAGCCGGCCAGCAAGGCTGACCTGGACAAGCTCTCGGGCGCGCTGGCCCGGCTGCGCGAGGAGGACCCCACCATCAGGGTCGAGCGCAATGCCGAGACCGGCGAGCAGATCATGTGGGGCCAGGGTGAGAACCAGATCCAGGTCGCCGGCGAGCGCCTGGCGCGCAAGTTCGGCACCTCCATCGTGACCTCCGCACCGCGCGTGCCCTATCGCGAGACCATCCGGAGCACGACCAAGGTCGAGGGCCGCCACAAGAAGCAGACCGGCGGCCGCGGCCAGTTCGGCCACGTCTGGCTCGAGATCAGCCCCAACCCGGGCGGCGGCGTCGAGTTCGAGACCAAGGTCGTCGGGGGCGTGGTTCCCAAGCAGTTCTTCCCCGGCGTGGAGAAGGGTGTCCGTGCCGTGGCCGAGAAGGGCCCCACGGCGGGCTACCCGGTCATCGACTTCAAGGCCGTGCTGTACGACGGCTCCTTCCACACCGTCGACTCCGATGAGCTCTCCTTCCGGCTGGCGGGGTCCATGGCCACCCGCAAGGGCATCGCCGAGTCCAACCCCGTCCTGCTCGAGCCCATCATGGAGGTCGAGGTGCGCGTGCCGGAGCGCTACATGGGCGAGGTCAACCGCGACCTCAACACCCGTCGTGGTCGCCTGCTGGGCATGGACACGGCCGATGGCCAGCAGATCCTCTCGGCACACGTGCCGCAGGCGGAGCTGTTCACCTACGCCACCGAGCTGCGCTCCATCAGCGGTGGCCGGGGGACCTTCAAGGCCAAGCTGGCGCACTACGAGGAGGTGCCCTCGCACGTGGCCCAGAAGGTCATCGACGAGCACAAGGCCGAAGCAGACGAGGGTTAGGCCAGGCACGGCTGTGGCTGCGGCTGCGGCTCGGGACACCGATCCGGCGGACCGCTCGCGTCCTGGTTGGCCTGCGCTCGGGTCCGGCCGTCGTTCAGGCGTCCACGCTGGCGCTCGGGCGGGCCTTCGACGGCGTTCGGGCGCCCGCTGGGCCTTGGAACACCGGTCGTGCCAACTCGACCAGCTCGGCACCCTGATCGGCAGCTTTGGCACGTCGGGTGTTCCGCCGTGGCAGCCTGGAACGGCCGGCGTTCCGTATCGGCAGGTTCGCTCGTCAACCCGTCGAGTTGGATCGCTGCATGCACCAGGGGGCGGAAAGGCCTGCCGGGCCGCGTCGCCACGGGCCGCGTCGGGCTGCTGACACGTTCGCGCTGCTTGCCAGCCGACGTCCCACGGGCCGCATCGCCACGTGACACGTTCGCGCTGCTTGCCGGGTCAGCGATAATCGAAGCGCCACATCGAGGGCTCCCCCCACCGAGCTCAGAAAGGAGTCAGTGGGTGCCTTCCTACGAGATCCGTTCCATCCCGCGCCAGGACACCGCAGTGGTGGCGGTGACGTCACCCCTCGATGGCATCAGTGAGTCGATGGGCAAGGCGTTCGAGAAGACCTTCCATGCCCTGGGCGCAACGGGCGTGGCCCCAGCCGGGCCGCCCTTCGCGCGGTACTTCAACATGGAGGAGCCCTTCGAGTACGAGGCCGGGGTCGTGGTGGCGACTCCCTTCGCCGGCAGCGATGAGGTGCGGCCCGGCGAGCTCGGTGGAGTCGAGGCTGCCGTGGGGATGCACATCGGTCCCTACGACACGCTCGAGCGAACCTACAGCGCGATGATGGAGTGGATCAAGGGGCAGGGTCGCTCCGTGGCTGGCCCGATGTGGGAGGTCTACCTGACCGATCCCAGCAGCGAGCCCGATCCGCAGGCGTGGAGGACCGAGGTGTTCATCCCCGTGGCGTAGGCAGCGGGCAGGTCGCCAACGGCAGCCTCACGCCTCGTCCGGCTCACGTTCGTCCGGCTCGCGCTCGTCCGGCTCGCGCCGCCGCTCGCGACACCAGGCCCATCCTTCGCGGCCGCATCGACGACGGCGCCCGAGCTATCCCAATCCGGGGACGTTGGCGTATGCCGAGAGCGCGGGCTGGCCGCCGAGATGAGCGTAGAGCACGCGTGATCCAGGCGGGATCTCGCCGTTGCGAACCATGCCGATGAGTCCCGCGAGCGACTTGCCCTCGTAGACCGGGTCGGTGAGCATGCCCTCGGTCCGCGCAGCGAGCTGGATGGCCTCGATGGTGGCGTCGTCGGGGATGCCGTAGCTCGGCCCTGCGTACCCGGGGAGCAGCGTGATCTCATCGTCGCGCAGGGCCCGGCCAAGGCCGATCCGGTCGGCCGTGTCGGAGGCGATGCGGGTGACCTGGTCGATGGTCTGCTCGATGGTGGCCGAAGCGTCGATGCCCACCACCCGGCGGTCGGGCCGGTCCTCGAGTGCGAACCCGGCGATCATCCCGGCGTGTGTCGATCCGGTCACGGTACAGACGACGATGGTGTCGAAGAAGACCTCCAGCTCCATCTCCTGGGCCGCCACCTCGCGCGCCCAGTTGGCGAAGCCCATGCCGCCGAGCGGATGGTCGGAGGCTCCAGCCGGGATGGGATACGGCCTGCCGCCAGCCGCCACCACCGATTCGATGGCCGCCTTCCATGAGTCCCGGATACCGATGTCGAAGCCCGAGTCGTCAAGGCGGATGTCACCGCCCATGATCCGGGTCAGCTGGATGTTGCCGACGCGTCCGTACTGCGGGTCATCCTCCTCGACCCAGTGCTCCTGCACCGTCACGGCCTTCAGCCCCAGGTGGTTGGCCACGCCAGTGACCTGTCGGGTGTGGTTCGACTGCACCCCGCCGATCGAAACCAGCGTGTCGCAGCCCTGCGCGATCGCGTCAGCCGCGAGGTACTCGAGCTTGCGGACCTTGTTGCCGCCGAACGCGATGCCGGAGTTGCAGTCTTCGCGCTTGGCCCAGATCTCGACACCGCCACCCAACGCCTCCGACAGTCGCTTCAAGCGGTGGATGGGTGACGGCCCGAACAGCAGTGGTACGCGCGGATAGTCTTCGAGATGCATCGGTTTCCCCTGTCTGACGCGGATGTGGCGGCACCTGGGCCCGCCCTCCCCTACGACCTGGCGAGCTTCACGACCTGGCGAGCTTCTTGTAGCGGATCCGGTGCGGCTGCTCGGCCGCTGTCCCCAGCTCCTTGTGCCGGAACGCCTCGTAGTCGCTCACGTTGCCCTCGAAGTAGCGCACCTGGGAGTCGCCCTCGAAGGCAAGGATGTGGGTCGCGATGCGGTCCAGGAACCAGCGATCGTGCGAGATGACCACGACGCAGCCCGGGAACGACTCCAGTCCGGCCTCGAGCGCTCGCAGCGTGTCCACGTCGAGGTCGTTGGTCGGTTCGTCGAGCAGCAGCACGTTGCCACCCGTCTGCAGCAGCTTGGCGAGGTGCACCCGGTTGCGCTCGCCACCCGACAGTTGGCCGACGAGCTTCTGCTGGTCGGTGCCGCGGAAGTTGAAGGATGAGACGTAGGCCCGGGCTGGGACCTCGCGTGCGCCGGTCTTGATGAACTCGGCACCCTGGGTGATCTCCTCGAACACCGTCTTGTCGGCAGCCAGGTCGTCGCGCTCCTGGTCGACATAGGCGAGCGCGACGGTGTCACCGATGGTGATCGACCCGGCGTCGGGTGCCTCCTGCCCGACGAGCATGCGAAACAACGTCGTCTTGCCGGCGCCGTTGGGCCCGATGATGCCGACGATGCCGGCCCGCGGCAGGGAGAACGTCAGGTCCTCGATGAGCAGCTTCTCGCCGTAGCCCTTGCGCAGGCCGGCGACCTCGATGACCTTGTCGCCGAGCCGTGGTCCCGGGGGGATGGCGATCTCGAGCTCGCGGGCACTGGCCTTGACGTCGTTGGCCTCGGCCAGGAGTCGCTCGTAGGCCGACAGTCGGGCCTTGCCCTTGGCCTGGCGCGCCTTGGCGCCCATACGCACCCACTCGAGCTCGCGTGCGAGCGTCCGCTGGCGCGCATCGACCTGCTTCTGCTCGCTCGCCAGTCGCGCCAGCTTCTGCTCGAGCCAGCTCGAGTAATTGCCGCTGAAGGGGATGCCGCGGCCACGGTCGAGCTCGAGGATCCACTTGGCGACGTTGTCGAGGAAGTACCGGTCGTGAGTGATGGCGATGACGGTACCGGCGTACTCCGACAGGAAGCGCTCCAGCCACTCGACCGACTCGGCATCGAGGTGGTTCGTCGGCTCGTCGAGCAGCAGCAGGTCCGGGTGGCGCATGAGCAACCGTGCGAGCGCCACGCGACGCTTCTCGCCGCCGGATAGCGTCCTGACGTCGGCATCGTCGGGCGGGCACCGCAGTGCGTCCATCGCGATATCGACGTTGCGCTCAAGGTTCCACGCGTCGGCGGCGTTGATGTGGTCCTCGAGGACTGCTTGCTCGGCACCGATGGCGTCGTAGTCGGCATCGGGGTCCGCCCAGCGGGCCATGACCGCGTTGTACTCGTCGATGAGCGCCTGGACCTCGTGGACGCCGTCGAGCACGTTGCCCTTGACGTCCTTGGTGGGGTCGAGCTGGGGCTCCTGGTCGAGGTACCCGACGGTGAAGCCCGGGGTCAGCCGAGCCTCGCCGTTGTAGCCGTCGTCGAGCCCGGCCATGATCTTGAGCAGGCTCGACTTGCCAGCACCGTTGGGCCCGATGACCCCGATCTTGGCGCCGGGATAGAAGGACAGCGAGATGTCCTCGAGCACGGTCCGGTCGGGCGGATAGTGCCGCGCGAGCCTGTAGGCGGTGTAGATGAATTCGGCTGGCATG
>CAWDQY010000008.1:0-76764 GCA_963804575.1 uncultured Chloroflexia bacterium | reverse complement strand
GCGTCGCCGCTCCGATGACGTAGCCGCGGTAGCCCGGTCGAAAGCCCAGCTCGGTGAGCTGCTCTCGGCGCGTCGATGCGCCGACCAGCTCGCCATCGAGCCGTTCGATCTGCAGGCGCTTGAGGCGCCCATCGGTGAGCAGGCCGCGCAGCGCATCGACGGCGGCCGCGGCCACGGTGCGGTCGTCGAAGGGGGCGAATGTCAGCAGCGAGCGACCGCCCCGCTCGAGATGAAGCACCAGCTCACCGTCATGTACGACGACATAGGCGCCGGCCGCGCGGCTCGGTGAGCGCTGGTGGCGAGCCTCATCGCGCGGCCAGGCCAGGGCCGCCCCGTAGGGGTTCGCCGGGTCGGCGGCTGCCAACAGCACGGTGCGCGGGTGGCGACTGCTCGTAGCGCCGGCCTCACGCCGCATCGACCGCAGCCGGTCGATGGCGCCCGTCAGCGCGAACTGGGCGCCGCCCATGCCCTCCACGAAGTAGCCCCGTCGTACGCGGCCGCGCTCCTCCATCTCCCGGTACACCGGGTACACCGCGCCGAAGCCTCCGCGAACGCCCTCGGCCGCCACGGCATCGCGGACCACCACGCCGTGGCGCTCCAGCAGCGTCGCCGCGAGGGCAGCCCGCTGCTCGGTCGCGCTGGTCTCCCGGCCGTCGCGCAGGGACGCCGAGGTCCGCAGCACCTCGGCCACGAGCGACCAGCGACCGGCGGCTTCGGGCGGTCCCAGCCGCGTCCCGACACGTGCTCGGGGTGCCGACGCGTGTCGGCCGCGGCCACCTCGGGGCCAGCGCAGAGCCCGCAGCGGCGCGAAGGTGTCGTTGGTGACCTCGCCTGCCCAGACCAGGTCCCACAGGGCATCCAGCACCTCCCGCTCACTGGGCCGGGGCGATCCGCCGGATGCCGCCGCCAGCAGTGCTGCGGCCAGCAGCTCCCGGTGGAACGATGCCCCTCGGCTGGCCAGCTGGTCACGCAAGGCGCCGTGCAGCCAGGTGCTGGTGGACGCGTCCGCCGTCTCCTCGGCAACACGCGTCGGCAACAGCAGGTGCAGTCGATCGGGTCGGTAGAGAGCGATGCGCCCGTCGTCGCGACCCAGCCGTCCCGCGCCGGCCCAGACGACCTCGCCGGCCGCGCCCAGCTCGTCGAGCATGGCCGGGCTGTAGCCGCGGACCCTGGCCGGCAGCACATCGCGCTCGAGCACACTGGCGGGCATCTCCAGGCCCTCCAGCTGGCTGATGACCTCAGCCAGGCGGTCCAGGCCAGCCAGGCCAGCCATCGATGCCGTGCCATGCCGGCAGGAAGCGCGCCAGCGCAGCCGGCTCCACCGGCTCGATCTCTCGCCGCAGGCGCGCCAGCGAGCGGCGCCGGATGAGCCGCAACACCTCCGGGTCACACCACTCCCGTTCCACGCCGCCGGGCCGGAACTCGCCCCGCAGCAGGATGCCCTCGGCCATGAGCCGCTCCAGCGCCGCCTCCACCGCCATGCGCGGGATGTGCCAGCGTGTCGCTGGGTCCTCCGTGTGGAACGGGCCATGGCAACGGGCCCAGCGTGCCAGCAGCGAGCCCAGCGCGTCGGGGCTGACGGCCAGGAACTGCTCGGCCATCCCGACCGGCGCTGACACGCCCGCTGCGTCGCGGTACCGCCCAACGTCCTCGGCCGCGATCCAGCGCTGCTCCCCAGCGATGCGCACCTGGACCGCGCGGCGCTCATCGAGCAGCGCGGCGAGCCAGGCGTGAGCCGTCTCGGCCCGAGCCGGCCCATCGGGGCCCTGCACCCGGGCCGCGACCTCGTCCGGACCCAGGTCGCCCAGGCGACGCAACAGGTCATGCAGCTGGTCGGGTGTCCGAGCGGCTCGCTCGTCGGTCAGTGCCTGCAGCTCCAGCTCGATATCGGCGAGCGCATCGGCGTCGAGCAGCTCACGCAGCTGCTCGGCTCCCAGCAGCTCCCGCAGCAGATCGCGATCCAGGGTCAGTGCCTGCGCGCGCCGATCCAGCAAGGGCGCGTCGCCCTCGTACATGTAGGTGGCGATGTAGTCGAACAGCAGTGACGAGGCGAAGGGAGAGGCGCGTGATGTCTCCACGCTCACGACCCGGATCTCGCGTCGCTCGATGGCAGCGAGGATGTCGCGCAGCGCCGCCAGGTCGAAGACGTCGCTGAGGACCTCCCGATAGGTCTCCAGGATGATGGGGAAGGAGCCGTAGCGACTGGCCACCGACAACAGCTGCGATGCCCGCTGGCGCATCTGCCACAGTGGCGTGCGCTGACCCGGTCGGCGCCGTGGCAGCAGCAACGCTCGCGCGGCGTTCTCCCGGAAGCGGCTCGAGAAGAGCGCCGAGCCGCCCACCGTCTCGGTCACCAGGTCCTCGATCTCGTCGGCGGCGATGAGCACGGCCGACTCGGCCGCCTCCGAGAGCGAGGCCCCGCTGCCTCCCGGCTCGTAGGTGCCATCGGTCGCGGGCAGGCGCACGACGATGCCGTCATCGGACCAGATCGGCTGCACCTCCACGCCGAGGGCTTCGCGCAGGCGAGCCTCGATGGCCAGCGCCCAGGGTGCGTGGACGCGCGCGCCGAACGGGGTCAGCAGGCAGACCCGCCAATCGCCCAGCTCGTCGCGGAACCGCTGCAGCACGATGGTCGTGTCGGTCGGCAGCGCGCCCGTCACCTCGCGCTCCTCCTCGAGGTACGACAGCACGTTGCGAGCGGCCATCTCATCGAGGTCGTGGCGTTCGTGCAGTCGCTCCAGCGCCTGTGCCCGCCCCACCCGTCCAGACGCTGCCAGCTCCGAGATCTCGCGCGTGAACTCGCCCATGGCGCGCCCCAGCGCCACCGGCCGGCCGACCCCATCGCCCTTCCAGAAGGGCACCTTGCCCGGCTCACCTGGGGCTGGCGTCACCAGCACGCGATCATGCTCGATGGCGTCGATGCGCCAGGCGCTGGCACCAAGCAGGATGACCTCGCCTGCCCGGGCCTCGTAGACCATCTCCTCGTCCAGCTCGCCGACCCGCCGGCCGCCGCCCCGAGCCGACCGCGCCCGAGTGCCCCCGGCCTCCGCCGCGGCAGCGTCGTCGGCGAGGAAGACCGGGAAGAGTCCGCGGTCGGGGATCGTCCCGCCCGACGTGACCGCGACGGTGCGCGCATCGTGCCTGGCACGGACCGTGCCGGCGACACGGTCCCAGACGATGCGTGGCTTCAGCTCGGCGAACTCGTCGGCCGGGTACTGGCCGGCCAGCATGCCCAACGTCGCCTCGAAGGCGTCACTGGAGAGATCGGCGAAGTTCTCCGCGCGGCGCACCACCGCGTAGAGCTCGTCGAGCGGCCAGCTCCGGTCGAGGGTCATCGCCACCAGCTGCTGGGCGAGCACATCGAGCGGGTTGCGCGGCACCACCGTGGGCTCGATCTGGCCGTCTCTCATCAGCCGCGTGACCACGGCCACTTCCAGCAGGTCCCCGCGGTACTTGGGGAAGATGACACCCCGGGATGGCTCGCCCACCTGGTGTCCAGCGCGGCCGACCCGCTGCAGTCCGCGCGCCACCGAGAGCGGCGACTCCACCTGGATGACCAGGTCGACCGCACCCATGTCGATGCCGAGCTCCAGCGACGACGTGGCCACGATGGCCGGGAGCTGGCCCTGCTTGAGCCGCTCCTCGATGATCAGGCGCTGCTCGCGGGCGATGGAGCCGTGGTGGGCACGTGCCAGGTCCTCCCCCGCCAGCTCGTTGAGGTTGAGCGCGACGCGCTCGGCGAGGCGGCGGCTGTTGGTGAACACGATGGTGCTGTGATGGGCCCGGATGAGCTCCAACAAGCGCGGATAGATCGACGGCCAGATGCTGGTGCGGGCGTCCGGGCTGGCCATCGGACCGCCGGGCGACTCCTCGAGCGGGATGACCTCCCCCAGGCGGCCCATGTCCTCGACCGGCACGACCACGCTGAGCTCGAGCTCCTTGCGCACGCCGACATCCACGATCGTCACGGGCCGGGGCGGTGCCGGGGCGGTGCCGGGGTGGCCTGGCGCACGGCCACCGAGATAGCCGGCCACGGCCGACAGCGGCCGCTGGGTAGCTGACAGCCCGATGCGCTGCGGTGGTCGGACGGTCAGCGTCTCCAGCCGCTCCAGCGACAGCGCCAGGTGGGCGCCACGCTTGGTGCCCGCGAGCGCATGGATCTCGTCGAGGATGACCCAGCGCACATCATGCAGCGCCTCGCGCGCCACCGAGGTGAGGATGAGATAGAGCGACTCGGGCGTGGTGACCAGGATGTCCGGCGGATGCTTGCCGAAGGCACGGCGCTCCTTTGCGGGTGTATCCCCGGTGCGCATGCCGACCCGTACCTCGCGCACCGGTCGACCAAGCCGCTCGGCGGCGTGCGCGATGCCGGCCAGGGGGGCGCGCAGGTTGCGGTCGACGTCATGAACCAGCGCCTTCAGGGGGGAGACGTAGAGGACCCGCAGGCGTCGCTGCGGATCGACGGGTGGCTCCTCGTTCAGGAGCCGGTCGAGGCACCAGAGGAACGCAGCGAGGGTCTTGCCGCTGCCGGTGGGCGCGCAGATGAGGGTGTGCTCCCCCGCCGCGATGGCGCTCCAGCCGAGCGACTGCGCATCCGTCGGCCGTTCGAAGGCGACGCTGAACCAGTCGCGCGTGGGCGGCTCGAAGCCTGCGAGCGGGTCGGGCGAGCGGGTCCGGTGCGAGCGTGACACGGAAGCGGAATCGTACCATCGCGAGACCCGATTCGACCATCTGTTCTATCGCCGTTGATGGGCCGACCTCCAGCCGGGCCGACTATCCTCGGAGGCAAGGAGGGACCATCCCCATGGAGTCCGCACGCGCACCATTCAAGTACAGCTACTTCCAGCTCACCTTCGGCCAGGAGGAGGCCTACCAGCAGCCCCAGATCACCTACCAGCGCCTGCAGCGCTGCGGCTACGACGCCATCGAGATCTGCCCGCCCAAGGGCCGCTACGGCAAGGGCGTGTCGATGGAGGACTACCTGGCCAGCCACAAGCAGCTGAAAGCCGATTTCGGCCTCGAGGTATCCAACGTCAACGAGTGCTGGGGGGAGATGTGGGATCCCTACTCGCCGGAGTACAAGACGCTGACCGAACCCAGGACGGCCGACTTTGCCGTCGCGGAGACGAAGGCCACCATCGACTTCGCGGCCGAGCTGGGTGCGATGTCGGTCACCATCGCCACCGCCATCCACGCGCCCATCACGGCGGACAACGTCGATGATGCCACCGCGGTCGCGGTCGATGCGCTGCGCCGCATGGGCGAGCACGCCGAGTCGCGCGGCATCAGGCTCGTGTTCGAGGCCACCAACCACCTCGAGATGGGCAAGTTCGTCAACACCGCTGCCAACCACAAGCGGATCATCGAGCTCACCGGGCGGGACAACATCGGCATCCAGCTCGACTTCTTCCACGTCAACCTGGAGGAGCTGGGCCCGTATGAGGCGGTGATGGATGCACAGCCGTACCTCTGGCACGGTCACTTCCGCGACTCCAACTCCCTCACGCCGGGCTACGGCAAGACCGACTGGCAGGCCGTCATGCGTGCCCTCATCCGAACGCGCTACGCGGGCTACTGCACCATCGAGAGTGCGCCCATGGTGCCCAGCTCCGACCGCTCAGCCAAGGACGGCATCGACTTCCTCAAGATGGCCGAACGCATCGCCGAGTGGCAGCTGAGCCCGGCCTATCCCAACGGCTACGCCATCCCCGGAGCCGGCTGGTAGCCGCTCTCCCGCGCACGTCCCAGCCGTCACAGCCACCCGTCGCGGGGCCGCATCCGAAGGGCAACGCAGACGTCACCGCCTGACCTCGTCATTCGTACCGGGGCGTCCGTTAGCGTCCTGACCGTTGGTGGACGACAGCACCATGGTGATGAGGTCGGCCGGCGGCTGTGGGCGCCACGACCGGGCGACCGGGCAACGGGAGAACGCAGGCATGCTCGAGGTCCATGAGCTGGTCACGACCGGGGAACCGACCGATCGCCTCGCACTTCCCTGGGAGCTCCGCCGCAAGAGCCGACTCAGAGCCACGACGGCGGCCGGCGCGGCCGTCGGTGTCTTCCTGCCGCGGGGAACGGTCCTCGTCGAGGGCAGCCTGCTGCGCACCACCGATGGCCAGGTCGTCGCCATCGAGGCTGCGGCTGAAGATGTCTCCACCATCCGTTCGTCGGACCCGCTCCTGCTGGCGCGGGTCGCCTATCACCTGGGCGACCGTCACGTCCGAACCCAGATCGGAGCCGGCTTCCTGCGCTACCGCCACGACCGTGCCCTCGACGACCTGGTGCGTGACCTGGGCGGCGTCGTCATCGTGGAGGAGGCCCCCTTCGAGCCCGAGCGTGGGACCATGGACCACGCCCCCGACCACGACCATGCTCCATAGCCGCGGGTGACCTCGCGGCGACCCGCCCTGCGCGTGGGCATCGGCGGACCGGTCGGATCGGGCAAGACCACGCTGGTCGCTGCCATCTGCGAACGCCTGCGCGGCCGCTACGAGGTCGCCGTGGTGACCAACGACGTCAACGGTCACGAGGATGCCCGCCACCTGGCTCGCATGGGTGCGCTGCCCGACGATCGCATCATCGGACTGGGTGCCGGCAGCTGCCCACACACGACCATCGGCGACGACACCTGCCTGAACCTCGCCGCTGTCGACGAGCTATGTACGCGCCACGCCGGACTGCAGCTGGTCCTGGTGGAGAGCGGCGACGACACCGTCGACGGGACGTTCTCTCCCCACCTGGCCGACCTCGCCATCTACGTCATCGACATCGCCGCCGGTGAGAAGGCGTCACGACGCGGCCACCCCGGGATCGCCCAGTGCGACCTGTTGGTCATCAACAAGACCGACCTGGCCGCGGCCGTCGAGGTCTCGTCTGATGAACGTCGAACGCGACGCCATCTCGGTCCGCCAGGACCGCCCGTACGTGTTCACCAACCTCAAGAGCGGTGCCGGCGTCGAGACGATCTGCGCGTTCATCATCGAGCAGGGGATGCTTGACTGACCCTGCCCTGTCGCCGCCGCGGCGGACGTTGACCCGCACCGCCGAACCGGCGTATCCTCGATAATCGATGATTGAGCGAGCGCAAGCCCGATCGCTCGCCGGAGACGCAGGCACGCCGCAGGAGGAGCCCTCATGGGTCAGCTGGACAGGTTCAAGCTCGATGGCCGAGTCGCGCTCATCGCCGGCGGAGGTGGGGCGATCGGTGGCGCCATGGCCGTGGCGATGGCCGAGGCCGGCGCCAGGATCGCGGTGACCGACATCGCCCAGGACGCGGTGGATGCCACGGCCGCCAGGATCAGCGCTGCCGGGGGCGAGTGCCTGGCCGTCGCCGGCGACATGACCGACCGTGCTGCGGCCGATGACGTGGTCAGCAAGGTGCTGGAACGCTTCGGCAAGCTCGACATCATGGTCAATGCCATCGGCGGAGGTGCAGGCAAGGTCCTCTACGACGCCCAGGACTACCCGGACGATGCATGGGACTGGATCTACGACATCAATGTGCGCTGCACGCTGGTGCCCACGCAGGCTGCGGTCAAGGCCATGATCGCCGCGGGCAACGGGGGCAAGGTCCTCAACATCAGCTCTGTCCGGGCGCTGCTCGGCATCAACGCGGGCTACTCGGCCTACGTGGCAGCCAAGGGCGCCATCTCATCGCTGACCCGTCAGTGGGCCACCGAGTGGGCCAAGCACGGCATCAATGTCAACGCCATCCTGCCCACCTTCGTGGACACCCCCCAGGTGGCGATGCTGCTCGACGATCCGGAGTTCAAGAAGAACGTCGTGGCGCGCATCCCGCTCGGCCGCGTCGGCGGCACCAGCGACCTGGTCGGGGCAGCCATCTTCCTGTGTTCGGATGCGTCATCCTTCATCACCGGGCAGATCCTCGGCATCGACGGGGGCCTGACCGCCACGCAGTAGTAACACCAGCGCGACCGTATCCCGCACATACCGATCGGGGAGGAGCCAACCACCGTGGACCCAGCCATGGAGCAGGTCACTGCCAACGTCTTCGCCAACACCAGGATCCGTGGCTGCAATCCGAGCTACGTGGTCACCTCCGATGGCGTCGTGGTCATCGACACGCCACAGCTCCCCACCAAGGCCGTGGCGATGCGCCAGGAAGCCGAGACCCACGGGCCGATCCGCTTCGTCATCAACACCGAGCACCACGTCGACCACATCTTCGGCAACTACTACTTCAAGCCCGTCCCGGTGGTGCACCACAAGGGCGTGGCCGACAACTTCATGGTGGTGGCGCCCATCCTCGATCCGTTCGCCTATGCCGCGGAGGCCATCCCCACCGACGATCCCGATGGGGCGGCCATCTTCCCCGAGCGCGAGGAGTACTACCGCGACCCCAACCGCGGCGCCATCGTCTTCACCGGCGACCTGACGCTGTTCGTCGGCGACACGACCTTCAAGCTCATCCACGTGGCTGGCCACACGCCCGGCCAGATCGCGGTGCACGTGCCCGAGGAGGGTGTCGTCTTCACCGGTGACACCATCTTCAACCAGTGCCAGACCTGGCTGATGACGTCCGATGTGGACGGCTGGCTGGCCGCCCTCGAGACCATCCGCGCGCTCGATTTCGATCACCTGGTCCCGGGCCACGGGCCGCTGGCCGATCGGTCGGCCCTGGATGACCAGCGGGCCATGCTGCTGGAGTGGAAGGCGGGCGTTGCTGCCGCCGTGGCCCAGGGTCTCTCGCGCGAGGAGACACAGGCGCGCGTCAACTTCAAGGAACGCTTCCCGGTCGACGTCGGTCAGGAGTACATGATGGACTACATCATGAGCCATAATGCCGGTGCCCTCTGGGACCAGATGGTCGACCGCAAGGACTGATCACCCACACGCGCCGGTGGCGCGTACGCTTCGGCCCCAGCGCAAACGCCCCGCCGGGCAACCGGCGGGGCGCCTCCCTGTGTCGGGCGCGGGGAGCATCAGCCTCCCCTCGTCGGTCTCCAGTCGGGCTGGCCGGTGGTGGCGAGGACGGAGCCCCAGATGTCGCCGTCCGGTGACATCCGCTTGACCTCCGCCACGGCCGTCTCGATGGGCACCAGGATGGTGGCCTGGTTCCACGAGCCGATCATCACATCGGTCTTGCCGGCCATCGCGGCATGCACCGCATTGCGCGCCAGGCGGTCGGTCAGGAAGCGGTCGGCGGCGGCGGGCGGCACGCTGCGGATGGCGTAGCTGGGATCGAAGTACTTGACGTTGACCTCGATCTCACGCTGCTGGAAGTGCTGCCGGATGCGGTCGAGCAGGAGGACGCCGATATCCCGGTAGCGGACGTTGCCGGAGTCGTCCTTGACGGCGTCGCCGGCTTCGAAGAGGTGCTGCCCCGCGCCCTCGGCCACCACGACGACCGCGTGGCCTCGCGCCAGCATCCGTCGTTCGAGCGCGTCCAGGAACCCGCCCTGCCCCTCCAGCGGGAAGGGCACCTCCGGGACCAGCACGAAGTTGGCCTCCTGGCTGACGATGGCGGCGCCGGCGGCGATGAACCCGGCGTCGCGGCCCATCAGCTTGACCAGCCCGATGCCGCCGGGGCTGCACTTGGCTTCGACATGGGCGCTGCGGAGCACGCGCGCCGCCTCGTCCAGCGCGGTGGCGTATCCGAAGCTCATGTAGACGTAGGGCACGTCGTTGTCGATGGTCTTGGGGATGCCCACGATCGAGCGCATGTCGCCGCGGGTGCGAATCTCCCGGGCGATGGCGTGGGCACCGCGCTGGGTGCCGTCGCCACCGATGCAGAAGAGGATGTCGATGTCGTGCGACTCGAGATAGTCGGCGATCGCGGACGGCTGCCGGCTGCCGCGCGAGGTGCCCAGGACGGTGCCGCCCATGTCGTTGATGTCGTCCACGAAGTCCGGCGTCAGCACCATCGGCTCGAGGGCCTCTGCCGGGTCGAGCCCGCGGTAGCCATTGCGGATGCCCAGCACCCGCGTCACCCCGTAGTTGTGGAGGAGCTCATAGAAGCCCGAGCGGATGGTGTTGTTGAGACCCGGCGCCAGGCCGCCACAGGTGACGAAGGCCGCCGTCGTGCGCGACGGGTCGAAGAAGAGCTTCTCGCGGGGTCCGGCCTTCTCGAACGAAAGGTCCCCTCCGGTGAGGTCATCGGAACCCTCGCGCGCCTGGTAGCGCACGCGCAACGAAGGGTCGGGGAAGCGTCGACCCTTGGCCCGGAGGGGTGATTCGTAGCGCGCCGGCCCCAGCACGGGGACGTCGACGGCGGCCTGGGTCGATGTCGTCGGGTCGGCGCGGTCGGGCATGCCTACAGCCTACTGCGTCTCACTCGGGCTGAAACGCGGCCTAACGCTCGATCGCGGCCGACGCTCAGGCGCGCCCTGCCGCGACCTCCTCCTCGCGCGACTTGCCGGCGAGTCGGATGAGGTCCTCGTGCAGCTCGAACCAGACGCCGTGGTAGCTGTCGACACGGGGCGAGGCGATGTAGAGCCGGTCCCCGCCGGCAGCTGCCGCCGCTGCCGCCTCAAGGCGCCTGGCGTAGGAGGCCAGGCGTGGCAGGCCGTCGAGCAGCGGCCTGATCCAGGCCGTGGCGTCGACGTGCAACTGGGCCAGCTGGGCCAGCACCCCGGCGTCGTAGTCGGCATCGCTGTGGTCGTTCAGCACCTGCTGGCCGTCGACCTCGCGCATCTGCCAGGCGGTGACGATGGTCTTCATGCGACCGTCCAGGACGAGGAACGCATCGAGCGCAGCAGCGGCGGCAGCGGGGCCCCACGACTGGCGGTCGCTGGCGATCATCTCCACGCCCACCGCCTTGCCGTCATCGGTGAGTCGCCACATGCCCCCGGACTCGGTCGCGATGCCGTCGGCCACCAGCCGCTCGAGCTGCGCTTCTGCTTCGTCGGCCGAGACGCCGAGAGCGATCGCCAGCATGTCGGGCACGACGTAGCCCTTGATGGCCAGCGTGCGCACGACATCGTCGGTCGTCGCCCTGGCTCCTTCTCCGTCGCTGCTCGTCGCGCCGAGCGTCGCTCCCTCGGCTGCCTGCGGGCCGACCTCGATGCCCAGCTCGTCTGCCCAGGCCAGCAGGACGGCTGCCTCCGGGCACACCGTCGAGGTCGACTCGACCGCACCGCCGAAGACCTCGCCGGTGCTGCCGTCGATGCTGAGCACGTCGCCCTCCCGGTAGAGCTGCTCGCCGATGGCCACCGCACCCGCACCGACGACGACGCCCACGGCGCCGACCACGGCTGGGATGTCCCAGCCACGCGCGACCACGGCAGCGTGCGAGGCCAGGCCCCCAGTGGATGTCAGGATGCCGACCGACTTGGCCATCCCATGCACGTCATCCGGCGAGGTCTCCGCGCGCACGAGCAGGACCGCGACGCCAGCCTCGGCCATGCGCACGGCGGCTTCAGGCGTGGTGGCGATGGCACCAGTGGCCAGGCCCGGTGACGCGCCGAGACCACAGGCGACGACCTCGACGCCGTCGCTGCGTTCCGTCGGCACGAGGGGCGGGTTGACGAGGATGTGGCGCACGCGGTCGATCGCCTGCTGCCGCGACAGCGGGAACGACTCGTCCTGGGCCATCTCCACGGCCGCCCGGCAGGCCGCCTGCGCGGTGCGCTTGCCGACCCGGTTCTGCAGCATCCACAGGCGACCTTCCTCGATGGTGAACTCGATGTCGCAGATGTCGGCGTTGTGCTGCTCCAGCCGCTGCGCATACGAGCGCAGCTCCGCGGCCACACCGGGCATGCGCTCGTCGAGCACCGAGATCGGTTCGGTGGCGTGGGTGCCGGCGACCACATCCTCGCCCTGGGCCCCGAAGAGCACGTCCCCGTAGAGCACGTTCTCGCCGGTCGCCGGGTTGCGCGTGAAGAGCACACCCGTGGCCGAAGCCGGCCCGCGATTGCCGAAAACCATGGCCTGCACCACGACCGCGGTGCCCAGGTCATCGGGGATGGCCTCCTTGGCGCGATAGCTGCGAGCTCGGTCGCTGTCCCAGCTACGGAACACCGCCTCGACGGCCGCCCGCAGCTGCTGCCACGGGTCGGCCGGCACCTCGGCGGCCCCCACGATGGCGCGATACATCGAGTCGAGACGATCGCGACAGGCAGCGGCGAAGACGGCATCGCCGGAGACCTCGGCCAGGCCCGCGGCGGTCTCGTCGTTCAAGCCCAGGTTGAGGATGGTATCGAGCATCCCGGGCATCGACACGGGCGCACCCGAGCGCACGCTCACGAGGAGTGGATCGGTCGGATCGCCGAAGCGCCGACCGACCTGCTGCTCGATGCGGGCGACCTCTTCCCGCAGCTCGTCATCCAGCCCAGCGGGCCAGCCGGCGCGCATGAAGGCCTTGCAGGCGTCGGTGCTGATGACGAAGCCGGGCGGCACCGGCAGCTCGAGCTCGGTGGCCATGACCGCGAGGTTCGCGCCCTTGCCGCCGAGGAGCAGGAGAAGCTCGTCGGCAGGCAGCTGGGGTGAACGATCGAAGGCGAACGACCAGGTCATGGCTGGCTGGTACTCCCCACTATGGCTTGAGGGTGATCTTGATGGCGCCGCTGGAACGGTCCCTGAAGGTGGCCAGTGCCGAGCCGAACTCGGCCAGCGCGAACTGGTGCGTCATGATCATGTCCAGGCGCATGCGGCCGTCGGCGATGAGTGGCATCACCCGGCGCATCTCGCCGGCCGAGGCGCGCGAGCCGGCCAGCTCGAGCTCGTAGAGCACGAGGTCCCGCAGGTCGACCTCGACACCCTCGCTGGGGATGCCGACAGCGGCGATGCGGCCACCCTTGCGCAACATGGCGAGCGCCCAGCGCAGCGTCGTGGGCGTGCCGGCGGCTTCCAGCACCACGTCGGCCCCGAGCCCGCCGGTCATGCTGCGGACGCTGTCGACCGTGTCGTCGACGTTGCTGTCCACGCCCTCGAAGCCCATCTCCAGGGCCTTGGCCAGGCGCAGCCCGCGCCCCACCACGATGACCCTGCCGGCTCCCATGGCCAGCGCGGCGTCGGCGCCCAGCAGCCCCACCGGGCCGGCGCCCATGATCACCACCGTGTCGCCGGGCCTGACCCTGCCACGCCGCGCGCAATGGAGGGCCAGCGATGCCGGGTCGATGACGGCGCCGGCCTCGAAGCTGACCGCGTCGGGCAGGGGGAAGATGCACTTGACGCCGTGGACGACGTATTCGGCATCGGCACCCTGGTAGTTGTGCCCGTACTGGCGGTGCAGGTCCATGACGCCGTAGTTCTCGCAGAGGTTGTAGCGGCCCTCCACGCACTGCTGGCAGACGCCACAGGCGTCATGGCTGGTGCCGGCCACGCGGTCCCCCACCGACCAGCCGGCCTTGTCGGCACCGGCGCCGAGCTTGACGATCTCACCGGCCCACTCGTGGCCGGGGATGATGGGGAAGGCGGGTGGCCAGAAGCCGGGGTAGTCGCCGGCGATGAGGTGCGAGTCGGTGCCGCAGATGGACACGGCCCGGACCCGGCAGAGCACCTCCATGGGACCGGGTTCGGGGACCGGGACCTCCTGGATCTCGAACCTCTCGGGCTCGAGGACGACGAGCGCCTGCATGGTCTCGGTCACGGGGTGGCTCCTTTCGGGGGTGGGGCAGCCAGGCCCGGGGCTAGGGCTTGATGATGATCTTGATGGCGCCGCTCTGGGGGTCGCGGAACGTCGCCATCGCCTCGCCGAAGGCGCTGAGCGGGAACTCGTGCGTCATCACCTCGTGGAGGCGCATGCGGCCATCGGCCACGTGCGGCATCACCCGGCGCATCTCGCCGGCCGAGGCGCGCGAGCCGGCCAGCTCGAGCTCGTAGAGCACGAGGTCCCGCACGTTGATCTCGACACCCTTGGTGGGGATGCCGACGGCGGCGATGCGGCCACCCTTGCGCAGTGCCGCCAGGGCCCACTTCAGCGTGATCGGCACGCCAGCCGCCTCGATGACCTTGTCGACGCCAAGGCCGCCGGTCATCTTGCGCAGCGTCTCGCCCGCGTCACCGGAGCCAGAGTCGATGACCTCGAAGCCCATCTCCAGGGCCTTCTTGCGGCGAGCCGGCAGTGGCTCCACCACGATGACGCGCCCGGCTCCGCGGATCTTGGCCGCCTCACCGCCAAGCAGGCCGATGGCGCCGCCACCCATGATGCCGACGTTGTCGCCGGGCTGGATCCGCGCGCGGTTGGCGACGTGCAGCGCGATGGATGCCGGGTCGATGACGGCGCCGGCCTCGAAGCTGACCGCGTCGGGCAGGGGGAAGATGCACTTGACGCCGTGGACGACGTATTCGGCATCGGCACCCTGGTAGTTGTGCCCGTACTGGCGGTGCAGGTCCATGACGCCGTAGTTCTCGCAGAGGTTGTAGCGGCCCTCCACGCACTGCTGGCAGACGCCACAGGCGTCATGGCTGGTGCCGGCCACGCGGTCCCCCACCGACCAGCCGGCCTTGTCGGCACCGGCGCCGAGCTTGACGATCTCACCGGCCCACTCGTGGCCGGGGATGATGGGGAAGGCCGGTGGCCAGAAGCCGGGGTAGTCGCCGGCGATGAGGTGCGAGTCGGTGCCGCAGATGGACACGGCCCTGACTCGGCAGAGCACCTCCATGGGACCGGGTTCGGGGACCGGGACCTCCTGGATCTCGAACCTCTCGGGCTCGAGGACGACGAGCGCCTGCATGGTCTCGGTCACGGGGTGGCTCCTTTCGGGGGTGGCGACGGGCTGGGTGGGTCTAGATGGCGGCGACAGGATCGACCATCGAGGCGGTGGCGCCGCGGATCTTCAGCGGCAGGGCGATGAAGGCGAACTCGTACACCCGCTCACGAGCCAGCTCCTCCAGGTCGAGGCTCTCCATCAGGTAGACGCCGTGGTCGATGAGCAGGTGCTTGTGCACCGGCTGCGGGTTGCCCTCCGGGCCGGGGTCTGGCGCCGGCTGGACCTCGTAGGTCTCGGTGTCGGTGCCGGTCGCCACCACGCCCTTCCTGAGCAGCCAATCAGCCGCCGAGATGTCGGGACCAGCGGTCTTGTTGGCCATCATGGCGTCGAAGTCGGGCCACAGGCTCATGTAGCCGGTGCGGATGACGCACCACGTCCCACTCGCGCACCTCCACCCCTCGTCCTTGGCGATGTCCTCCAGCTCGGCGGCGTCGACGGGCTCACCGGCCTTGAGGTGCGGGACGCCCCGGTAGGTCGGTACGTCGAGGAAGACCCCGCGCGTGAAGAACGGAGGCAGCGCCGAAGCATCGCCGAAGCTGGGCCCATGGTCGGTGAGGTGCTCATCCGCGTTGCCACCGCCGTACCAGTGCATGTCGTCGCCGATGGTCATGTGTGCCAGCCCGTCGATGTGGGCGCCCGAATGGGAGGTGCACATGAGGTACTCGGCCATGTAGCCCAGGTTGACGTCGTTGATGGGGCCCCATGGCTGCCGTCCCCCGGCCCGGATGCCGCGCGGACTGACGGCGTTGAGCACCTGGAAGGGCGGATGGCCGGGGAACAAGGGCATGCCGTCGAAGCGCGTGGCGGCCAGCGAGATCATGCGTCCCTGCCTGATCATCGAGGCGGCCTTGACGACCTGCTCGGCTGGCATGTTCCCGATGGGGCCGACCTCTCCGGGCCTCGGCATGGTGTCCTCCTCGTCCTTGATGGTCTAGCTGGATCGCGCCTGGCGGGCGTCGCGGATGGACCGCCACACGCGCTCCGGCGTCAGCGGCAGCTGGCGGATGACCACGCCGGTGGCATCCGCGACGGCGGAACCGACCGCCGACTGGACCGACAGCAGGCCGCCCTCGCTGACGCCCTTGGAACCGTAGGGTCCCGGCCCATCCTCGTTCTCGATGGCGACGCTGTGCATCTGCAGTGGCAGGTCCATGGAGGTCGGGATGCGGTAGTCGATGGCACCCAGGTTGCGGATGCGCCCGCCCTCGTCGAGGAGCATGTGCTCCATCAGGGTGTGGCCCAGGCCCATGATGGCGGCGCCCTCGTCCTGCCCGGCCACCTGCGCCGGGTTGAGCGATCTGCCGGTGTCGCCCGCGATCACGTGGCGGTGGATGGTGATGTGGCCGGTCTCCTCGTCGACCGACAGCTCCACGGCGGTGCAGTTGAACTCGTAGAAGGCCGGGCTGCCGCCAAGCGGATGGTCCGGCTCCACCTCCTTGCGGTAGACGCCGTTGCCGATGAGCTCTCCGCCGAGCTTGCCCAGCCCGGCAGCGACGATGTCGACGATGGGGCACGTCGCGGTCGGGCAGGCTCACGCTGCCGCGGTCGACCACGACCTGGCTCTCGGGAACGCTTTCGAGGCGAGCCGCCATGGCTCGCACCTGCGCCTGGATGTCGCGGCAGGCACGCATGATGGCGTTGCCCATGAAGACGGTCGAGCGGCTGGCAGAGGTCTGCTGGTCGTAGGGCACGACGGCGGTATCGCCCATGATCACGCTGACCTGTGCCACCGGCGTGCCCCATCTCCGTGGCAGCGATCTGGGCGAAGATGGTGCGGGCCCCCTGGCCCATGTCACTGGTGCCGGCGAGGACGAGCACGCTGCCGTCCACCAGCAGCCGGACCGTCGCGTAGGACAGGCCGGTGGTGGCGCTGGACTTGATGCCGACGGCGATGCCACGGCCACGACCTTCCGGCACCGGCGTATCCCAGCCGATCGCGTCCATGGCGGCCCTGACGGTCTGCGGCCAGAGGCCGTCGGCGGGTGTGTCGCCGGGCACCACCTCCTCGCCACGAGTGGCGAGGTTGCGCAACCGGATCTCGGCCCGATCGATGCCCAGCGCGCGCGCGCCGGCATCCATGTTGCCCTCCACGGCCCAGTTGATCTGCGGCGTGCCGAAGCCGCGGAAGGCGCAGGCGGGCGTGGTATTGGACAGGATCGAACGCGCCACGATGCGGACGTTGGGGACCTTGTACGGCCCGGCCGCGGTGTACTGGCTCTTGGCCACCACGCGCTCGGCGATGTCCGCGTATGCGCCCAGCATGTAGTCGCTGTGGATGTCCTGGAAGAGCACGTGGCCCTGGCGGTCGAAGCCACTCCTCACGCTGATCTCGGCGGAGACGCGTCGGCTTGCCTGGAAGGACTCATCGAGCGTCAGCACCAGGCGGACGGGCCGGCCGGCCTGCAGCGCCATCAGCGCCACCAGGGGCTCGTACTTGATGTTCTGCTTGCCACCGAAGCCGCCGCCCGGATCGGGCGCGTACACGCGCACCTTCGACAGCGGCATGCCCAGGAGCTTGGCCATCAGCCGCTGCAGCAGGTAGGGGTGCTGGATGGTGGACCAGATGGCGATGCCATCGTCATCCGGCGCCGCTGCGAAGGCGTGGGGCTCGATGGCGAAGTGCGTGATCATGGGGAAGGAGTAGGACTCCTCGATCAGCAGGTCCGCCTCGGCTTCCGCGGCCTCGACATCGCCCCACCCGTAACTGGCGCAGCGTCAGCACGTTGCTGTTGGCCAGCTCGTCACCGGGGCGCAGCTCGGGCTCGCGCACCAGCGGGGCCCCGGGAGCGAGCGCCTGCTCCACGCTGTAGACCCCGGGCAGCTCCTCGTACTCCACCTCGACCGATCGCGCCGCCTCCTCGGCAGCGTCCTTCGTGTCGGCCGCCACGGCCGCCACGGGCTCGCCGTGGAACTTGGTCTCACCAACGGCCAGGACGGGGCGGTCCTGGAACTGCGGCCCATAGCGAGCCACCGGCTGCGGCAGGTCGGCGGCGGTCATGACGAGGCGGACGCCTGGCAGCGCCAGGGCGGCGCGCTTGTCCACGTTGATGATGCGGCCGCGCCCGCAGGGAATGGTCACGAGCTTGGCGTAGAGCGCGTCGGCAAAGACGATGTCGGCGAGGTACTCCTGTGCGCCCGTCACGCGCTCGACCCCGCCGACGCGATGGGGTGAGAGTCCGATCTTCAGCTCGCTCATGTCGAGCGGCTCCGCGCGGCCTGGCGAACGGCGGCGAAGATCTGCTCATAGCCGGCGCAACGGCAGAGATTGCCCGCCAGGGCCTCCTGGATCTGCTCGTCGCTGGGCTCCTCGATCTCGTCCAGCAACGCCGTCGCGGACATCAGCTGTCCCGGGATGCAGAAGCCGCACTGCGCGGCGCCCTGGTCGAGGAAGGCGGTCTGCAGCGAGTCCAGCTCGCCATCGGTGGCGAGCCCTTCGACCGTGGTGACCCGGGCGCCGTCGGCTTCCACGGCCAGCATCAGGCAGGAGTTGACCGAGTGCCCGTCGACGAGCACGGTGCAGGCACCGCACTCCCCCACCACGCAGCATTCCTTGGTTCCGGTGAGTCCGACGTCGTCGCGCAGCACCTCCAGCAGGGTGTGATGCACGGCCACCTCCAGCTCACGCGGACGGCCGTTCACCGTCAGGTTGATGGTCATGCGGTCGGCCATCAGGCGGCACTCCCGGAGCGTCGTTCAAGTGATGTCGCCACGGCGCGCATGGCCAGCACCCGCAGCATGGCGAGGCGGTAGTCAGGGCTGGCACGGATCGAGCGCGGCGATGGCGTCGCCTGCGACAGCAGCTCATCGAGGACGGCGGCGCGCTGATGGGTGTCTCCGTCGGGCTCGGCCAGCAGCCCACTGTCGTCATGCACCAGGAAGGCGCGCGGTCCCACGCTTCCGAAGGCCAACTGGCAGACGCCGCCGCTGTCGACGGAGGCGCACATGGTGACCGAGGCCAGGTCGGTGCCGCGGCGGCGCACCAGCCGCGTGTAGGCCGCGCCGAAGCCCGTCTGGCGGGAGGGGGATCTCGATGGCGCTGACCAGCTCGCCACGCGCCAGGTCCACCTTGCGCGGCCCCAGGATGAAGTCGTCGATGGCCACGCGCCGCTCGCCCTCCGGGCCGCTCACCACCACGCGGGCACCGTAGACCAGCTGTGGCGGCGCCGTGTCCGCAGCTGGCGAGCCGTTGCAGATGTTGCCGGCCAGGGTGGCGCGGTTGCGGATCTGCACCGAGCCCACCACGCGGGCCGCTTCGGCGAGGGCCGGCAGCTCTGCCAGCACCTGCTGATGACGCTCGATCTGCGCCATCGTGGCGAGCGCGCCGAAGGTGATGACACCGTCTGCACAGCGGATGCTGTCACCTCCGAACTCCTCCACCCACTTCAGGTCCACGACCAGCGAGGGCCGGGTGGATCCGTCGCGCAGGCCCACCACGAGATCGGTGCCGCCGGCGAGTACGCGGGCTTCGTCGCCCACCTCGGCCAGCAGCCGGGTCGCCTCCGCCAGGGTACCTGGACGCTCGTAGCTGAACCTGCGCATGGCGCTGTCCTGCAGGCCTACAGGACCTTGTCGACCTCGTCCATCAGCACCTGCGGGGTGGCTGCACGGACGAAGTAGAAGGGACGGTCGCCGAAGCTCCGCACGAACGAGGCGCGGGCGCGCCGCAGCTGCTCGGTGTCGACCAGCGGCATGGGGAAGCCGGGGGCCAGCAGCTCGTTGGTCAGGAAGTAGTTCTGCAGCGAATGGAAGGCCTGGAACTGCGACTCGAACTCACCCAGCTGCTTGGTGTTGGGATCGAAGTTGCCGTCGATGGCCGGCAGCACCACCACATCGATCGGGCGTACCTCGGGGTACTCGTCCCAGGTCGGCATATCCCCCCAGAACTTGCTGACGCCCTGCGCCGGCGCGGCCTTGTCAGCGCGCTCGGTGCCCTTGGCCCGCTTCTCACGCAGGAACACCGACTTCGAGCCCATCGCCGCGTTGATGTGCTCGTCGATGACGGTGGTCTCGGTGCTGATCAGCTGGCCGCCACGGCGGCAGGCCTCGATCTGGCCCATCGACTTGCCGTGGTTCGACTCACCGCCGAGAAAGAGGATGGAGCGGTCGCGGTAGCGCACGGCTGACGAGTGCGACGGATGCAGCCCCTGTGCCTCCATACGCAGGGCGAGCATGGTCACCAGGACCTTCTGGATGGCACCCACGGACCAGTCACCGCTCAGGCGCATGGCGTGGCCGTCGTAGCCGATGTCCGTCGACGGCGTCGACATCCCAGATGACGTCCGGCTCGGGCAGCGTGACGGCGGGCTCCATGCTGACCGCGGCCAGCCGGTAGTTGAGGAAGTCCATGTCGTCGACGATGCCCTCGCGGGCGGGGCCGCCGAGGACGTCCACGCGCAGGCGCGCCGGACCTGCCGACATCTCCTGGCTGAGAACTAGCTCTGGGCTCATGGGTTCCTTTCGCTGCTGCGATGGCTAGCTGGGTACGGCCGGCAGCTGCCCGGACCGCGACCGGTCGGTGCTGTCGGCAACCCCGTTGCCGTGGCTGGGCCAGGCCTCGGCGAGAGCCGAGGCGGCGGCCTCGAAGTGCGCGCGCATGGCGTCCTCGATGAGCGCGCTGTTCTGGCGGCGCAGGGCATCGACGATGGGGACATGCCGGTCAGCCACGGCTCGCCGGTCCACCTCCGGCGAGACGATGGTGATGTAGGTGCGCAGGAACGGCTCCAGCGTGCGCCAGACCCGCTCGAGGGTGGCGTTGCCGGCGTGATGCATGATGAGGCGGTGGAACTCGGTGTCGATGGCGGCCTCGCGATAGGCGTCACCGGAGCCGGCCGCCTGGCGCATCTGCTCGATGAGCTCGTCGAGTCGCCGCAGCTCTGGCTCGCCGAGGTTCTCCATGGCCAGCACGGCGCCGTGCCCTTCCAGGATGGCCCGCACCTCGAAGGCCTCGAGCAACTCCTCGGTGCTGGGCTCCCGCACGCGGGCGCCCTTGAAGGCCGCCGTCTCGACGACGCCCAGCGCTTCCAGGTCGCGGAGTGCCTCGCGCACGGGCGCCTGGCTGGTGCCGAACTCCCGCGCCACGCGCGTTTCCACGATGCGCGCGCCCGGCGGGTAGCGGCCGTCAAGGATCGCCTGCAGGAGGCGACCCTTGACCTGCTCGCTCAGGACGCTGCGCGTGATGCCGGCGTCGTCCGTCATGGGGGAACCAGCTAGCTCCCGAGGATCTCGACCACGCCGGCGGTCCCGTCGACGCGGAGTCGGTCGCCCGACTTGATGTCGAAGGTCCCGGTGGAGGTCCCGACCACCGCCGGGATGCCGTACTCGCGTGCCAGCACCGCGGGGTGCGAGACGGTTCCGCCTGCATCGGTGACCACGGCGATGATCTTGCCGTAGAGCACCTGCCAGGCCGGGTTGGTCATCTGGCAGACGAGGATCTCGCCCTGCTGCAGGCTATCGAACTCGGCTTCGGATGACACCACGCGGGCGATGCCCTCCACCACCCCGGGGGAACCGGCGATGCCCTTCACCTGTCCCTGGACCTTCTCCTTGGAGCGGTGGAACTTCTCCGGGAAGCCCCACAGGTTGAGATAGGGGAAGGCCAGCTGCGACTCGGTGGCGGTGCCCACCCAGTCCTTGGGCTGCACCTTCTCGGCGGCCGCCCACTTCTCGCGAGCGGCGGCCACGATGGCGCGACCGGCCATGCTGGCCGGATCGCCGATGAAGGCTCGCAGCTGGTTGTAGCGGAACATGATGACGTCGTCGGGTCGATCGAGGACGCCCTGCGCCACCAGCTTCTCGCCGATGGCGATGAGCACCAGGCGGACGTGGGCGTTGGCGCCCTGGTCGATGTAGAAGTGGTGGTCCGGGGTCAGCGGCGCCATCTTGAGGTTGATCTCGTTGGCGGCGCGCATCTCCTCCAGCGCCTCGCCCTCGAGACCCTGCAGGATCTCCTCGGCAGCGGCGGCGATGTCCGCCCGCAGCTCGGCGATCTTGGTCGGATAGTCGTAGTCGGAGGCGTACTGGTCCCGCACCAGCTGGACGACCGGGTTCATGTCCTCGCGGAAGGAGGGGAAGATGAACTCGTGGCTCCAGACGGCATGCCAACCGAACTCCATCTGGTAGGGCGCGATCCGCTCATCGATGAAGCGTCGGCCGCGCTCGCTCGCCTTCAGTGCCGGCACGATCTCGGCGGCCGTCTTGGCCGCGAAGAGCTGCTGCAGCTCGCTGTCGCCCTTGATCTCCTCCTTCATCTCCCACAGCGCCCGGATCTTGTCCCAGTTCCTGTCGTTGCCGGAGTTCTGCAGCCGGCCCAGCAGGACCTCGTCGACCTTGCCGTGCGTCTTCTCCATGACGGCGCGCAGGTTGAGCGTCGCGGACAGCTGCGCGAAGTTCAGCATCCAGTGGATCTTCCAGTGGCGGTCGTGCATGTCGATGGCGTCTTCGAGCAGCACCGCCAGGTCCGCCAGGCTGAGCTCATCCTTCTTCGCTCGAGCATGCCCTCGATGTAGTCGAAGTTGCGCTGCATCTCGGGCACGAAGCGCTCGCGCCACCAGGTCACGAAGTTGTGGCCGTAGACCGGCAGGACGACGCCCAGGTAGGCGCCGATCTTGCCAGCGTAGTCGGCGTCCCCGGCCTCGGGCACGATGGGGTTGGTGCGGTAGTTGTATTCCTGCGTGTCGACGGAGATGCCGGCCTCGGCCGGGATGGCGGTCGTGTACAGGTAGCCGTTGATGTTCTTGTAGATCCAGTCGGTCGCGAACGGTGTCCCGAAGCGGCGGAACATGTGGTCGCAGGAGAGCCACCAACCACCGATGTCCTCGTACATCGGGCTGAGCGGCTTCGGGCAGTGCAGATCATCGTAGACCCAGAAGAGCCGCTGCTCGGTCTCCGACGTCCACTCGATGGGGAACGTCTCATCCCCCAGGAACTGACCCAAGACCTGATCGTCCATGAGCCCCATCAGTCGTCCTCCTGTACGTGCTTGCCGGCCGTCCTCCACGACCGCGCCGTGACTTCGGCTCCCTCCGAGCCATCGGGAGATGCGTGTGGCCTCCGCCTTCCGGCTGGAGCCGCGATACGACAGTGAGTCAGCGGCAACCCCTCCACCAGCGCGCCTTGCACGGATCGCTCCATCGTCGCCCCGTGGTCTTCGATAATCGATTACCGATGACGATACGTCCCCCAGCCTACGCGAGTCAACCGACGGGGCGCGTGTCCGTGGTCACCGTCGGATGGGTCCGGACGGCCCGAATCGCGCATCGAGCGTGTCGGCAGCCGGCCTGGCTGGGTCGCAGGGGTGCTCGAAGACTCGGTCCCGATGGCCCCCGTTGCGGTGCCACTTGACATTGGCTAGGCCGGAAAGCGTATCCTCGATAATCGATTGTGATAGTTCGCCGAGTCCTGATGCTCGGGGGCAGGCGCCACAGGGATGCAATGAGGTGCTCTGATGATGAAGCGGGTATCACGTGCCGAGGCGGAGGTCTATCCGCTGCCCGGCCGTGACTGGCATACCTACCTGGGCCCACAGAACATCGCCACCGAACGCGTCTCCTTCGGCGTCTCGGTCTTCCCCGCCGGCAGCAAGCCCGAGGGCCACGTCCACGACACGCAGGAGGAGACCATCTACTGCGTGTCCGGCCGGGGACGGATCATCACCCCCGATGGCATCGGCGAGCTGGAACCCGGCGCCGTCGTGTGGGTCAGCCCCGGCACCCACCATGCCACCGAGTCCGATGGGCCCGAGCCGCTCGAGATCGCCTGCTTCTTCAGCCCACCGGTGGTGCCCGGCTCGTACGAGAAAGGCAAGCCCTGATGACCATCGAAACGGCAGCGGGGAGCGTGCCGGCCGAGGAGATCGCCCGCCTCGAGGACATGGCCCGGCGCATCCGCGTGGCGGTCATCCGCACCGTGAGCGAGTGCAAGGTGGGCCACGTCGGTGGGCCGCTCTCGTCCGCGGACATCCTCGCCGCCCTCTACGGACGCATCCTGCGCATCCGCCCTGATGAGCCCGACTGGCCGGAGCGCGACCGCTTCATCCTCAGCAAGGGGCACTCGTCCCTGGGGCAGTACGGTGCCATGGCCCTGGCTGGCTACTTCGACCTGTCGGAGATGTCCACCTTCAACCGGAAGGGTTCGCGGCTGCAGGGTCATCCCGACATGAACAAGTTGCCCGGCATCGACATCTCCACCGGCTCGCTGGGGATGGGCCTCTCGGCTGGGCTGGGCATGGCGCTCGGAGGCAGATACCTGGGCCAGGGCTTCCGCACCTGGGTGCTGCTGGGTGATGGCGAGTGCCAGGAAGGGCAGGTCTGGGAGGCCGCCCACGTGGCACCGCGCTATGGCCTCGACAACCTCATCGCCATCGTCGACCACAACAAGTTCCAGCAGTTCGGCTGGCGCGGCGACTCAGCCGGTCATCGCCTGCCACCCGAGGATCCGGGCGACCTGGTGGCGCGCTTCACGGCGTTTGGCTGGCGCGTCATGGAGATGGCCGGCAACGACATGCCGCGAGGTCGTGCGCGTGCTCGAGGAAGCTGCGCAGCCCAGCGGTCGGCCCACGGCCGTCATCGCCAACACCCTCAAGGGCTACGGCGTGAGCTACATGGCCGGCAACTACCAGTGGCACATGGGTGTGCCCACCGAGGAGGAGTTCGCCATCGCCATGGCCGAGCTGGGCGAGAGCGACGGGGGTGCCGCATGACGCTGCCGATGGGCAAACCACTTCGCCTGGTCTTCGGTGAGACCGTCACGCAGCTGGCGGCGACCGACCCCCGCATCGTCGTGCTGGACGGCGACCTCGGCAGCTCGACACAGGCCAAGCTCTTCGAGGACGCCTACCCCGAGCGCTTCTTCCAGATGGGCATCGCCGAGCAGAACATGCTGGGCGTCGCTGCCGGCATGGCCATGGTGGGCCTGGTGCCGTTCATCAGCACCTTCGTGGCCTTCGCCCTGCACCGCCCGCTGGACCAGATCCGCGTGCTCATCGCGCAGACGGGTGCGAACGTGAAGATCACCGCCGGCTACACCGGGCTCTTCACCGGCAAGGCCGGCAAGACGCACCAGATCGTGGACGACATCTCCATCGCGCGAGCCATGCCCGGCATGGTGGTCATCTCCCCTGCCGACGAGGTCGAGACCAAGGCCGTGCTGGCCTGGGCCGTCGAGTACGACGGGCCGGTCTTCATCCGTCTCGTGCGCGACGTCACCCAGACGCTCTTCGAGCCAGGTCACAAGTTCCAGTTCGGCAAGGTCAAGGTCGTACGCGATGGCGGCGACATCACCCTCATCAGCACCGGTACGCAGACGCCACGCGTGATGGATGCCGCCGACATCCTGGCAGCCGACGGCATCGAGGCCCACGTCGTGCACGTGCCCACCATCAAGCCGCTCGACGTGGCCGGCATCGTGGCCGCTGCGGAGCGCACCGGGCGGGTCGTCAGCATCGAGGAACACACCGTCATCGGTGGCCTCGGCGGGGCCGTGGCGGAGACGCTCAGCGAGCACCGCCCGACCCGCGTCGACCGCATCGGCATCCAGGACCACTACACCGAGTCCGCCACCGACGAGGAGCTGCTGGACATGTATTGTCTGTCCGCCGAGCGTGTGGCGCAGCGGGTCCGCAAGCTGCTTGCCAGCCCTGACCCGGTGACCTCCTGCGAGTGAGGGGCCTGACAGCATGAGCAAGATCGTGCCCTGCGAGGAACGAGCGTCCGGGTCGCGACGCCTGCCTGCATGAGCAGCCGGCCGAGCCCGAGCGCAGCCTTCGACTGGGTCGGCGGCTGATGGACTTCATCGCCGAGTCGATCGTCATCGGCCTCGTCGAGCAGGCGCCGCTGGTCCTGGCGGCCATCGGGCTTCGCCCTCATCTACCGGCTGACCGGCCTCATCAACGTCGCCTACGCGGAGACGCTCACGCTCGGGGCCTACTTCGCGATCTGGCTGAGCACGTCGTTCGGTCTCGACTTCTACATCGTCCTCGTCCCGACCGCGATCCTCTGCGGGGCTCCTGAGCGTGGCGACCTACGTGCTCATCTTCCGGCCCGCCAAGCAGCCGCAACGTCGGCATCCTCGAGACGATCATCATCTCCTTCGGCCTGTCGATCTTCCTGCGCCACGGGCTCCAGTTCATCTTCGGCTACCCGACCCTTCTTCGACGTGCCGCCGCCCGACACCGTCCTGGTGTTCGGCGTAGGGGTGACGTCCTTCCGGCTCGTGGCTCTCGCGACCGTCGCGCTCCTCGTCGCTGCTGCTCTACCTCTTCATCCAGCGCACGGAGCTACGGTCTCCAGATCCGGGCGCTCGCCGGTGACGAGCAGCTGGCGAAGGTGAGCGGCATCCGGCCTCTCGTGGTGACGGTCATGATCTGGTTCATCGCCGGCGTCGCCGGTGGCCTGGCCGGCGCCTTCTAGGGGTCGGCTCGTCGGTCTCAGCCGTTGCTGGGCTGGCGCCAGTTCCTGTTCATCCTGCTGGTCGTGCTCGTGGGCGTCCGTTGGGGGCTCGGCCGGCGTCATCCTCGTGGGGGTCGCCGCCGTCATCGCGCTCACCGCCATGACGCTCTCGTTCGACCAGATCCTGTACGCGCAGCTGGTCCTCATCGTCGTCTTCATATCCTGCTGAAGTGGCGCGGGCGGCGGCTCACCGAAATGGCGAAGGTGTAACCCGATGTCACTCGACTGGCTTCGACTCCTTCCTCGTCATCGGGCCTCTTCGGGTCGTCATCGTCATCGGACTGGCGCTGCTGCTGCACCTGCAGCTGGGGCTGACCCGCATCGCCAACTTCGGCATCGTGGGCTTCTTCGGCCTCGGCATACTACGCCTTCGGCGTGCTCTACGTGCGCAGGTCGACTGGCCCTTCGGCGACCCCTGGCAGTTCCTCGTCTGTGCTGCCGCCGGCACCGCCATCGCCGGTCTCGCGGGCCTGGTGGTCGGCTGGCTCATCTCCGACCTCGACACCGACGGGGTCCTGCTGGTGACGCTGGGCTTCGCCACCACGTGCTCCAGATCCTGGCCACGACCGAGACCGATCTCGACCGGCGGGGCGCGCGGCCTGGGCGGACTCGCGCTTCCCCTTCGACATCGGCACCGTCAAGCAGAACGAGTTCCCTGGCTGGTGATCGCTGCCGGTGGTCGTGGCGCTCATCCTGCTCTACGCCCGGCAGGTCCACCGGCTCGCCGTACGGACGCCTGCTCATCGCCACCGGTGGCAACGAAGCCCTCGCGCGCAGCCTGGGAAAGTCGACCTACCGCACCAAGCTCCTGCTCTTCGCCGTCACCTCGGGCGGGGATGGGACTGCTCGGGCGCGATGTACGGGTGATGGAGCCGCTTCCCTCCATGTCGGCAGAACCTCGGCGTCGACATCACCCTGGCCGTGATGGTCGGCCTCGTCCTGGGCGGTACCGCGCGCGTCTGGGGGGCCGTCGTCGGTGTGTTCCTCACCGTGGGCCTCTTCGACATCGTCGTCCGCTCCTACCTGCCGCTTCCACAGCGAGTGGTACACGCAGGCGATCCCGGTGCTGCGCGAGGTCGTCTTCGGAGCGACCCTCATCGTGGTGCTGCTGTTCCGACCGCTCGGCGATCCTCGGCGACATGCGGCGTGACCAGCTGATGGAGAAGATCCATGGTCGCTGACGTCGAGCGTCGACCGCGCCGTGGCGCGGCCGCGGATCCACGTCCGCAGCGTGGTCAAGTGCTTCTCCGGCCGCGTCGTCGTCGACATCGACGAGCTGGTGCTGGGAGAGCAGCCGATCGAGGGTCTCATCGGCCCCAACGGCGCGGGCAAGACGACCCTCATGCGCATGGTCATGCACTCGCATACCGCTCGACAACGGCACGGTCACGCCTGCGGCCAGCCCGACGGTCGCGAGATCCGTGCTCTCGTCGATGCCGCCCGCATCGCATGGCGCGTCACGGCGTCGTGAAGTCCAACCAGGTCATCATGGACTTCGACAAGCTGACCATCTGGGATTCGGTGCTGTTCGTCGGTGGCGGAAGCGCGCTTCGAGCAGCCACAGCGCGTCTTCAGCGAGGGCGCCGTCTTCCGCCGCCACGAGGAGGAGATGCGGCATTACCTCGACCTACTTCGGCTTCGACGATCCGACCACGTTCGCGCTGTCGGCTGGCGAGAAGAAGCTGCTCGACATCATCCGCGGCCTCCTGCTCAAGCCCTCGCTTCCTGTTGCTCGACGAGCCGACGGCGGGCTTGCCGGACGACATCACCGAGAAGGTCATGCAGGTGGTCCGACAGCTGGCCGCCGAGGGCACCTCGGTGGTCATCGTCGAGCATGACCTCAACCTCATCTGGAACCTGTGCGACGAGGTCCACTTCATGGCCGAGGGCAGCGTCGTGCTGAGCGGCGACCCCGCAATCCATCCGTGAGCACCACACCGTGGTCGAGAAGTACCTGGGAGAGGGACATGTCTGACCCGGCCGGGGCCAGCGTCATCGAGGTCACCGGGCTGCGCAGCGGCTACGACGGGGTCACGGTCCTGAAGGGCCTCGACTTCGTGGTGCGCAACGAGGTCTTCGCCGTGCTCGGCGCCAATGGTGCCGGCAAGACGACACTCCTGGCGACGCTGGCACGGCTGCTTCCGCTGATCTCGGGGAGCATCCGCTTCGGCGGCGAGGATGTCTCGCACATGCCCCCCTACGAGACGGCCGCGCGCGGCATCGCTTACGTGCCCCAGGAGCAGGGCGTCTTCCCCAACCTCACCGTGCTCGAGAACCTGCGCGTCGGTGGCATGATGGGGACGCGTCCGCAGGAGGAGCGGATGGAGGAGGTCTTCGACCTCTTCCCCGATCTGCGGGCCATGCAACCCCAGCCGGCGGGGACGCTCAGCGGCGGCGAGTCGCGCATGGTGGCCTGCGGACGCGCCCTCATGCAGGACCCCAAGGTGCTCCTCCTGGACGAGCCGACGGCCGGGCTCTCGCCCTTGTACGTCGACCTGTTCATGAGCAAGATCAGGCAGATGCACGAGACTCGTGGCGTCGCGATCGTGCTCGCCGAGCAGAATGCCACCAAGGCCCTCGAGGTTGCCGACAGGGTCATGGTGCTGAGTCTCGGCGAGGCAGACGCGGTGGTGGATGCCGCCGAGGTGACCACGCGACAGCTAAAGGAGGGCTACCGCATCTGACCACCCGATCACTTCGGTCCACGTAGCACCAGGAGGAAGGTACATGATGATCGGGAACACCCAGCTTGGCCGCGTCACCGCCGTGGCCATCGGCGCGACGGCGCTCCTGGTCAGCGCATTCGGCGGCAGCGTCGCTGCCCAGTCCGATGACCCCGTGGTCGTCTGCGAGCTGGCCTACTACACCGGCGAGTTCGCGCCGTACGGTCCGTCGCTCACCAACGACGTCGCCTGGCCCATCGAAAACATCATCAACGCCGATCCGCCGCTGGGGCGCACATGGCAGTTCGTCGCCGAGGACCTCGGAACGGCCGGCGAGGCGCAAGCCGCTCGGACCTGCCTGGAGAAGCACGGGGCTGAGATCGTCGTGAGCATCGCTCACGGCTACCGCACCTACCGCGACTTCATGATGGAGTGGTGGCAGGAGAACGACTCCCCGCTCGGACCGTCGGTCCATGGCGGCGCCATCCCGGGCAACCTGGGTGGCAAGGGTGCCGAGCCGATCTTCCGGGCACAGGGCCTGGACGAGGCGCTGGGCACCTCGGGCAGCCTCTATGCCGATTCCATCGGAGCCGAGAACGTGGTCATCTTCGCCACGCAGGTGGAGGGCTTCCAGCTCGCCGCCGACGCGGCGCAAAAGGGTGCTGAGGCGTTGGGCATCGAGGTCCTCGCCCGCATCGACGTGCCCGCGGAGCAGCCGTCGTACCGGGCGGAGGCACAGCGCATCGCAGACCTCGCGCCGGACGCGGTCATCGTGCAGGCCGGGTCGACCGAGTCGGCCACGTTGATCAAGCAGGCGGCCGAGGCCGGCCTCTCGCTCAACTGGATCGGCGAGACCGGCTGGGTCCTCAAGGAGTTCATCGACACGCTGGGCACCGAGCCCATCGCCAGCCAGCAAGGCATCGGTTTCGCGGCGTTCTCACCCAACACGACGACCCCGGCCTGGGACTTCTACTCCCAGCTGTGGAACGAGACGGCCGACGTCGAGGCGTTCGGTGGTCCCGAGGACCAGTACCACTTCTCGACCTACGATCTGATGGTCCAGACGGCGCTCGCCGTCGAGGCCGCTGGCTCCTACAACGCCAGCGACTGGGCCCCGGCCATGTTCGAGGTCGGAGATGGCGGCGAGGTCTGCTACACCTACGCCGACTGCCTGGCCCTCATCCGCGATGGCCAGGACGTCGACTACGAAGGCATCACCGGTCCCGGCACCTACACGTCGGGCGGCGTGAACGCCGTCAACTCCTCCTACACGCCGTTCAACGAGGATGGCACCGTCGGTGAGGCGGTCCTCCTCGATCCCGACACGGCCCTGGCCCTGGTCGACGAGATCAAGACCGAGGCGACGTGCGACCCGGCGGATCCGCCCAACAGCTGCGAGTGGTAACAGGCAGCTCCCTGATCTGACCTGCCAACCCGAGAGGCCCTTCCGCAGAGATGCGGGAGGGCCTCTCGGCCTGTCTCGGGGCGAGGCATCTCGCCTCCGACACGAGCGAACTCCGCCGCTGTCGACGCTGGCAGATCCTCAGTCCGCTGCGGGCAGCGGCGTGGCAGCGGGCACCCGGAAGAGGATGGTCACGTTGAACCAGCCCAGGAAGCCTCCCAGCAGGCCCGCCAGGCCCGCGCCGATGGCGGCGACGGCCGGCTCGAGGATGGGATCGATCCCCTCCGGTGCTGCCGTGATGAAGGCCGACGTGAACAGCACCCCCAGCATCATCGAAACGCCGTTGAAGAATGGCAGCGAGGCCGTGCCGAAGAGGGGCAGCGGTACCCAGCGGACGGCATACAGGAAGACGCAGAAGCCCGCGAACATGCCCACGAACGTCGCGACATCGTCCTCGGCGACCACGCCCGCGCCATCGAGCACGCCCTCCAGCAGGGTCGTGAAGGTGGTGACGAACATGGCACCCAGGACGCCCACAAGGTACGCCGGGACGATGATGCGGAGCGCGGCGGGGGTGCCGCCGAGCACGAAGTACTCGGCCCACACGATGAAGCTCACCCATAGCGGCAGGTTGTAGTCACCGAGCCAGAGGCCGAACGGCAGGCTCACCACGACGGTGACGGCGACGGCCAGCCAGAGCGGTACGCGGTCACGCTTCATACCCGTCTCGGCCATGCGAATCGATCCTCCTGGCTGCGCCGTCCCCGCCTGTGCCACGCGCGAGGCTGTCTGCCCCAGCCTAGCGCGACGGAGGTGTCCGTCGTGGGCGCCGGCCGCCGTGGCGGAGTGGCCGGCGCCTGCGAGGCAGCCGTGCGTACAGCGGACTTGCGATACTGGACGTATGCCCGAGGCTCGACTCCCACACATCCCCGACGAATGGGATGTGTGGGCCTTCAGCGACGTGCACGGCGTCACCTCAGCCCTCGTCGAGGCGCTGCAGCAGGCCGGCCTCGTCGATGCCAGGCGACGCTGGATGGCACCAGCGCGCACGGCCCTGGTGGGATGCGGCGACTACATCGATCGCGGTGGCGACGTCCGCGGCACGGTCGCCATGTTGCGTCGCCTGCAGGAGGAGGCCGCCGCCGCCGGGGGCGCGGTGGTGCTGGCGCGCGGCAACCACGAGGTCATGCCACTGATGGTGCGGCGCGGCGAGCACCAGTGGCTGGAGACCTGGCTCGAGTACGGTGGCCGCGCCACCGTTGCAGCCTACGGCTGCGACGGCGCGGGCGTGGCGCAGGCGGAACGGATGACGGCTCTCATCGAGGCCTGTGCGCCCGGTCTCTTCGAGTGGCTCGATGCTCTGCCCCAGGCGGTGCGCTGGCGGGACGTGCTCTTCGTCCACGGGGGTCTGGCACCGGGATTCGGCCCGCACGACCTCGGCATCACTACCGAGGAGCACCTGTGGGTGCGGTCCGGGTTCTTTGACACGCCGTGGGACTCGGACGACTTCGAGCGGTACCGAGCGGACGGCATCGCACGCGTCGTCTTCGGCCACACTCCCCAGTGGCACGGGCCGACGCTGTTCCACGAGGGCCACTCGCTGGACATCGATACCAACGCCGTGGGCAACCCGAGCATGCCGGCTGGGGCCGCGCAGCAGCTCACCCTGGTCGGCCTCGGTGGTTCGACCTCCTTCGATGACGCGCGCTTCGTCACGGTCGACACGACGGGCGCGCCGGACACCATGCGCGTGCCCGAAACCGACTGACCTCGGCGCCGTACGGGCAGGCCACGACGGACCGCGCGGAGCTTTCCAGGCTCGCGGCCTTGCGGCCTTCGTGGCATTGGGCGACATCAGCTATAGTTGCGCACGCAAGCACCAAGGCACAGCAGCGGCGGCGGCCGAGGTCGCCCCGGAAGGAGCTCCACATGCGCATCGGCGTCGGACTACCCAACACCATCCCCGGCACGCCCGGGCCGCGGCTCCTGGAGTGGGCCCGCGAGGCCGAGCGCATGGGCTTCTCCACCCTTGCCACCATCGGCCGCCTCGTCTTTCCTACCTTCGAGGAGCTGCAGGCACTGACGGCGGCGGCGGCCGTGACCCATCGCATCGACCTCTTCGCGAACGTTGCCATCGGGCCTGTCTATGACGATGCCATGCTGGCGAAGCTGGCCGCGGGGCTCGACCAGCTGTCCGAGGGTCGCTTCGTCCTGGGGCTGGCACCGGGTTGGCGCGACGAGGACTTCATCGTCGCTGGCAAGTCCTACAAGGGTCGCGGCAGGCGTCTCGACGAGCAGGTCGAGTTCATGCTGCGGGCGTGGAGGGGCGAGCTCGTGGAGGGTGCCACCAAGAAGCTGACGCCCACGCCGACCAACGGCGAAGCCGTGCCACTGGCCTTCGGGGGCAACGCGCCACAAGCCTACGAGCGCGCCGCCAGGCACGGCATCGGCTGGACCGCCGGGGGTGCCTCGCCTGACGATGTCAAGGGCTTCTTCCAGTCGGCCCGTGATGCCTGGGACCGCGCCGGCCGCGATGGCCAGCCGAAGCTCTGGGCACTGAGCTATTTCACGCTCGGCGACGGCGGCCGCGACACGGCCAGGGCGTATCTTTCCGACTACTACGGGGAGATGGGAGCTGGCATGTCACAAGTGATCCCGGCTGATGCCGACGGCATCCGTTGGGCGGTGGCCGCCTTCGAGGAGGCTGGGGCGGACGAGCTCATCCTCGACCCCGTGAGCTCGGACTTGCGTCAGCTCGAGCTGCTCGCCGCGGCGCTGGGCGATCGCCTCTCCGGCTGATCAGCGGGCGCCCTGCAGCTCCAGCGACCGCTGCAGGGCCGCCTGAGCACGCTGCAGGTTGCGCTCGACGTACTCGTCCGACTCCGCCGCCACGGTGCCAGCTGGGTCGATCAGCGGGGATGGCAGCGGCGCCTGGCCGAACGCCTCGCCTTCGGCCGTCCAGCGCTCGCGCCAGGACGCTGGTGTCTCTTCCGGTGGCTCCTGGTGCGCCTGTGCCAGCCACACCAGCGCCCATGCCCGGGGCACCACGCGATAGGCGTCGTAGCCGCCGCCTCCGGTCGCCAGCCAGCGCCCGTCGGCATGCTCGTGGGCGAGGCGATCGACGAGCCGCGCGGCGCGGTGCACCGACGCCGTGGTGAGACGAAGGTGAGCCAGCGGGTCGAGGGCGTGGCTGTCACAGCCGTGCTGCGACACGATGAACGTGGGCCGGAAGGAAGATGCCAGCGCGGGCAGCACGACCTCGAGCACCGACCACCAGCTCTCATCGCCCGAACCCTCGTCGAGCGGAGTGTTGACGGCTAGCCCAGGCGCGTCGGGTCCGCCGGTCTCCTCGATCATGCCGGTGCCCGGGAAGAGCGAGTGCCCGGACTCGTGGATGGAGTAGGTCAGCACCTGGGGGTCGTTCCAGAAGAACGCCTGGGTGCCATCGCCATGGTGGACGTCGAGATCGACGTAGAGCACGCGGTGCCCGGCGTCGCGGGCGCGGGCCACGGCCAGGGCCACGTCGTTGTAGACGCAGAAGCCCGCCGCACGGGTGCGCATCGCGTGGTGCAGGCCACCAGCGGGCGAGAAGGCATGCTGGGCCTCCCCGGCGAGGATGCCCTCGACGGCGCCGAGCGACCCACCCACCACCAGCGCAGACGCTTCATGCATGCCGTGGAAGGCCGGCACGTCGCCACTCCCGACCCCCATCGCCGCCGGTTGCCACGGGTGGTCGGAGAAGGAATGGACCTGCTCGATGAAGTGGGTCGCATGCAGCCGCGCGATCTGCTCGTCCGTGGCGACCGCAGGCTCCAGGATGCGTGCGGCGCCGACCGCTTTCAGCAGGTCGACACCCGGCCCGAACCGCCTGGGCGTGAGCGGGTGGCCAGGGCCGAAGTCGTAGTCACGCAACGCCTCGCTCCAGACGAGCACAGGGGTCTCGCCGCCGACATCACTCAAGCGAGGGTTCCCAGGCACTCGCCCCCAAGGCAGCCGCGAAGGCACGCGCCTCCGTCTCGCCAGCATCGAGCAGCACCGCGTAGCGGGCGACGAGAGCCGCGAAGGCCGCGTCCAGGGCCGCCGCCACGGCAGCGTCGGGAACGGCTTCCGCGTCCTCCACGGTGGGCCGCTCCAGCAGCGTCACGCGCGCCCCCAGGCTCTCCGGCTGCACCGCGCCGGCGGGCGCAAGGAGCACCGCGGCAGCGGCATGGTACTCGGCGGCCTCGAGGGCCTGGCCCAGCGCGTCGCCTTCGAGCTCGGCGCACACGACGAGGACGCGGCACTCGGGCAGATAGCGCAAGCCCAGCTCCACATCGGCGGCATCGAGACGCGGCAGCGGACGCAGGCCACTGGCCTGTCCCACCATCGGGGTGCGACCGGCAGGGTCGCGCAGGAGCGCAGCATGGCCCACGCCGGCCCGGCCCAGCGCGACCACGACACGGTCGCCTTCGGGGTCATCACCGATGCTGCCCACCAGCTCGACCACGGCGCCGGCTTCCGCCGCCGCCAGGGCCAGTTCGACGGCCAGTCCTCCAGCCGCCAGCTCGCCGTCAGGCTCTGGTCGATAGACGTGCGGGCGCCCCAGCACCACGATCATCGGGGCGGCCGCCAAGGCGCCGGTGCCGACACCGGCTACGTGTCGCGTGGGACGCCGAAACCGTCGTCGATGACGATCTCGATGTCGCCGTAGGCTGCTGCGCGCAGCGCGCTCTCGAAGCGGGACACGTCGCCCACGACCACGATCGAGGCCTCATCGGGATGGATGTGTCGCTCGGCCGCCGCCCGTACGTCGTCGCCCGAGACCGCCGCGATCGTCGGCCGGTAGCGATCCAGCTCGTCGTCCGGCAGCTCGTGGATGACCAGCCCGGCGAGCGCACCGGCGACCTGCGCGGAGGTCTCGAAGCGAAGCGGGAAGACACCCACGAGGTAGTCGCGGGCGGCGTCCAGCTCGTCTGGCGCGACGGGCGACTCGTGGAGCCGGCCCAGCTCGGCCATGACGTCCGCGATCGCCTCGGCAGTGACATCCGATTCGACCGCGCAACGCACCACGAACGGGCCCGCGGCTCGGCGCATCTCGAAGCCCGAGGTCACGCCGTAAGTGTAGCCGCGCTGCTCGCGCAGGAGCAGGTTCAAGCGCGAGTTGAAGAGCCCGCCGAAGAGGGCGTTGGTGACCGTGAGGGCATGGAAGTCGTCGATGCGGCGGGGGGTGCCGACATGGCCGATCCTGATCTCCGACTGTGGCGCGCCTGGTCGATCGACCAGCAGCACGCGCCGGCCGGCGCCGCTGCGGTCGGGTGCCAGCTCGCTCGATCGGCGCCTCCGCGGCGTCGGAGGTCCAGCCGCCGAAGGACGCGGCCACGATGTCATCGAGCGGCACACCGTCGAGGTCCCCGCACACGATGAGGGTGCAGGCGTCCGGCCGCAGCAGCTGTGCGTGGCGCGCCGCCACCACCTCGCGGTCGATGGTCGCCACGGTCTGCTCGACGCCCCCGGCCGGTCGAGCGTACGCCGCCGTGGAGGCGTAGATGGCCTCGGGGAACGCCTTCTCGGCACGGCGGCGCGAGTCGGCCATGACCTGCTGGAGGTCGTTGAGGCGCTCGTCGCGGAGTCGCTCGACCTCGCGAGCGGGAAAGCTGGGCTGGAGCGACATCTCGGCGAACAGCGTCATGGCCGCTGCGAGATGGCCCCGCGGTACCTCGACGTGCACCGCCAGGCTGTCCCAGCCGGCGACGGCACCCATCTCCGCACCGAGTCGCTCGCAGGCCTCGACGAACTCCACGGCGTCGCGCACGGTGGTGCCCTCGGAAAGGGCGCGCGCCGTGAGCGCGGTGGCACCGGCGTGCTCGGGCGCCTCCGAGGTGACGCCACCACCGGCGTCGCCGCGGACCAGCAGCTGCGCCTGCAGCAACGGTCGGCCCGGCACGTGCGCGCGGACGAGCGTCAGGCCATTGTCCAGCGTGGTCCGTTCGAAGGCGGGAAAGTCGTAGGCTCGCGGCCTCCCGGGCGACGGTCTTCGGTCGAGGACGGCCAGGGGGTCGTTCATGCTGCTGCCTCCTCGGCCATGCGCGGGACGTAGGTGATGGTGGCGCGCTCGGCCATCCCGAAGACCGCCGTGCACACATCGCGCACCGCCTCGACGTCGACGGCGAGGTACCGGCCCAGCTGCTCGTTGATGCGCTCGGGTCGACCGAAGTAGGTCGTATACATCGAGAGCCGGTCGGCGACCTCGTCCATGTGCGAAAGCGCTGCCAGCTCGGCGGACTCGATGAGCGCATGCGCCCGGGCCAGCTCGTCATCGGTCACCGGCTCCCGGGTCATGCGCAGGAGCTCCTCGTCGAGCATGGCCTCGACGGTGGCCGCGTCCGATTCGGGCCGCGCCGTGACCCAGCCGGCGGCGATGGAGGAGCCCGCCACCAGCGGCAGGGCGAACAGGGCCACGTCCTGGGCGACCTGCTCCTCGCGCACGAGGCGCCGGTGCAGGCGGCTGCCGCGTCCCCCGGCCAGGATCTGCGTGGCGACCTCGAGCGCATCGAACTCGCGCGTGCCGAAGGCCGGACAGCGATAGCCCACGTGCACGCGCTCGAGGGGCACGTCGTCGGGCACGATCTCACGCGAGCCCAGCATGCCGGCGGCCGGCGGCTGGCGGAAGACCGGCAGCCGGTCGTTGGGTTCGATGGGCCCGAAGTAGCGCTCGACAGCGTCGATCACGGGAGCCTCGTCGACGTCACCGGCCACGCTGAGCACGGCGTTGTTGGGCACGTAGTAGGTGCGGAAGAACGTCGCCACGTCCTCGAGGGTCGCGGCATCGAGGTCCTCCATCGAGCCGATGGGCGTGTGGTGATAGGGATGGCCGGGCGGGAACACCGCGGCCATCAGCTTCTCGTAGAACGAGCCATAGGGCCGGTTGTCGTACGACTGGCGCTTCTCGTTCTTGACCACGTCGCGCTGGTTGTCGAGGTTCTCCTGGGACATCGCATCCAGCAGCGTGGCCATCCGATCGGCTTCCAGCCACAAGCCCAGCTCCACCTCGTGCGACGGCAACGTCTCGAAGTAGTTGGTGCGGTCGAAGTAGGTGGTCGCGTTGAGCAGGCCGCCGGCTCCCTGCACGATGGACAGGTGCTCGGCCTTGGCCACGTGGCGACTGCCCTGGAACATGAAGTGCTCGAAGAGGTGGGCGAAGCCGGTCTTGCCGGGCTGCTCGTGCTTGGAGCCGACGTCGTACCAGAGGTTGATGGCCACCACTGGGGCGACGCGGTCGGGCGCGATGACGAGGCGCAGGCCATTGGCCAGCGTGTGCTGGCTGAAACGGACGTGGGATGCGTCGGTCACGACGGCATCGGCAGATGATCGTTGGGCATGCTGCAATCCTAGCCGGGAAGCGCCGGCGAGATGACCCTAGGCGGGTAGCTGGTGCATCTCTCGCGCGGTGGGCAGCGCCTCGGGATGGTGTGCCTGCAGGAACGTGACGAGCTTCTCGCGCACCAGGCAGCGCAGGCTCCACTCGGTGCTGGCGTCGGGAGCGCTGTAGAGCGCGCGTACGACGATGGTGCGGTCGTTGGCGTCGGTCACGAGCATGCTCCAGGCCTCGCCGTCCCACAGGCCCGAGTCGTCGAGGATGCGCTTGTACTCGGCGCGGATCTCATCGATGGGGGCGCGATAGTCGCAGTGGATCTTGACCGTCCCCAGCAGGTCGGTCGTGTGGCGAGACCAGTTCTCGACGGGCTTGTTCACGATCTGGCTGAGTGGCACGATGAGTCGACGCCGGTCCCAGATGTAGACCACCACGTAGGCCGCGGTGATCTCGCCCACGTGTCCCCACTCCCCTTCGATGACCACCACGTCGCCGATCTTGATGGGTTGGGTCAGGGCGATCTGGATGCCCGCGATGAGGTTGCCGATGAGCGGGCCGGCGGCCACGCCCAGCACGATGCCCACGACGCCGGCGCCGGCGAGCAGGCTGGCGGCGAGCGCCTGCACCCCCGGGATGGTGAGCAGGGCGATGGCCAGCGCGATGAGCCAGATGATGATCGAACCCAGCCGCTGCAGGACCGCCAGCTGCGTCCGGACCTGGCGCGCCTCGAGGTCGGCGACGCCTTCGGGGTAGCGGTCGGTCACGGCGTCACGTCCCACCAGGCTGAGGCCGACGAGCAGCCAGCCGAGACCGATGATGCCCAGGAAGACGACCACGTCGCGCACCAGGGCGGCGGCCTCCGGATCCATCAACAGGGTCACCAGCAGGACAGCTCCAAGCACCATCAGCAAACGGAGCGGGTTCCGCAGGTGCTCGATGAGCGATGTATCCAGGTGAGACCGTGTGCGGCCCGACAGGTGCAGCGCCACCCACAGCAGGACCCAATGTGCGACCAGGCCGACGATGACGGCCAGCGCCACCAGGCCGACCGCCTGCAGCTCCTCCAGCCACCCCAGAAACTCGTTGAACACGCCCTACCTCCCACTCAGCTTGAGCGACCCCGAGACGGTCGCGACACCACCTTAGCGAGGTCGGTCGGGCTCATCCCCGCGAGGCGGACTCCAGCCAGGCTATCGAGCGAGCGGATGTCGCCGATGCGTGCCTGTGCCGCGGGTTCCAGCGAATGCGCGGCGGCGATGGCGCTATCCATCGTGGTCATGCACAGCACGCCCTCGGCGATGGCGGCGTGCCGGATGGCGGCAGCATCGAGGACGGCACCCGAACGCGGCATCGGCGTGTTGATGATGATGGACACGTCGCCACTGGCGATGGCCTCCAGGACGCCGGGCAGATCGCTCTCGTCATCACCCACGAGCGCGACCTCGCTGGCCTCGTAGCCGTGCCGTCGCAAGGCGGCGGCCGTCCCCGGCGTGGCCACGAAGCGATAGCCCGCCGCTGCCAACGCCCCCGCCAGCTCGCCGACGCGACCCTCGTCGCGTGGCGCCACCGAGACGAGGGCGGAGGCGCCCTCGGGTCCCGGCAAGGGTGGTCGCAAGGCAGCCGACAGCAGCGACTTGGCCAGCGCCACGCGTGCGTCCTGGTGCAAACCGATGACCTCGCCGGTCGACTGCATGCCCGGCCCCAGGCTGGGATCGACCCCGCGCAGCTTGGCGGTCGAGAAGACGGGCGCCTTCACCGCCACGAACGGCGGCTCCGGCAGCAGCCCATCCCGCCACCCCAGGGAGCGCAGCGAGGCGCCGCCGGCGACCCGCGTGGCCAACGCGACCATGGGGACACCGGTCACCTTGGACAGGAACGGCACCGTGCGACTGGCGCGCGGGTTCACCTCCAGGATGTAGACGCCGTCATCACGCACGATGAACTGGGCGTTGACCAGCCCGCGCACGCCGATCTCCAGGCAGACCCGACGCATGGCCGTCGACGATGAGCGCCTGGTCACTCGCGCTCAGCTGCTGTGGCGGGAAGAAGGCGGTGCTGTCACCCGAGTGGACGCCAGCGCGCTCGACATGCTCCATCAGGCCGGGGATGAGGACGTCGGTGCCGTCGGTGACGGCATCGATATCCACCTCCAACCCTTCGAGGTAGGCATCGATCCGCACCGGCCGCTCGTCGGTGACGATGGTGGCCGCGGCCAGCTGGCGTGCCAGGTCGTCGGGCCCGTAGCAGAAGTCGATGGCCAGGCCGCCGATGACGAAGGACGGTCGCAGCAGCACCGGATAGCCGATCTCGTCGGCCACTGCCAGGGCTTCCTCGAGCGAGGTGGCGATGCCGCCCCGCGGCTGGGGGATGCCCAGGGCCTCGATCATGTCGGCGAAGCGGGTGCGTTCCTCGGTACGATCGATGGCCTCGACGTCGATGCCGGGCAGCGGCACCCCCGCCGCTTCCAGCGTCAGCGCCAGGTTGAGTGGTGTCTGACCGCCGAACTGGATGAGCGCCGGCAAGGGTCCGGCGCCGGCGGGCGTCTCGGCGTCGATGACCTCGAGCACGCTCTCCGCGTCCAGTGGCTCGAAGTAGAGCCGCGACGAGGCGTCGAAGTCGGTCGAGACCGTCTCGGGGTTGGAGTTGATCATCACCGCCGCGCTGCCGTCCTCGCGCAGCGCCTGCGCCGCCTGAACGGCACAGTAGTCGAACTCGATGCCCTGGCCGATGCGCACCGGCCCCGAGCCGATGACGAGGGCGGCCGGCCGCTCCACCGGCGGTGCCTCTGGCGGCGAGCCGCTGGCCGCGTAGGTGGCGTAGAAGTAGGGCGTCTCGGCGGCGAATTCGGCGGCGCAGGTGTCGACCATCGCGAAGCCCGGCCGCAGCCCCGAGTCGTGACGGCGACGAGTCACCGCGGCCGCACCCAGGCCGGTGAGCGAGCCGATGTCGCGGTCGCTGAACGAGGCCCGCTTGGCCGAGACGAGCAGGCCGTCGCTCAGGGCCGCACCCTCCTCGCGCAGGCGCCGCTCGACATCGGCCAGGCGTTCCATCTCGGAGAGGAACCACGGCGCGATGCCGGTCACCCGTTGGACGTCCAGCGCCGACACGCCGCGTCGGAGCAGGGCCAGCACGCGCCACAGTCGCGAGTCCGAGGGCTTGAGGAAGCGCGCCAGCAACGTCGCCCGCGACGCCGGCAGGGCGTCCGCGCCGCCCGTCACCACCAGGCCGTCCGGGCTCATGAGGACATCGGCGAAGGCTTCTGGGTGATCGCGCCGCGGCAGCGGGATGGGGGCGTGCTCGCCACCTCGGATCCCGGCCGCCCACCCCGCCAGCACCTCCAGCGTGGGTAGCCAGGCCGGATCTTCGGCGAGGAAGCCCGCACCCGCCTGCTCGAGGCCGCGCAAGGCCTTGTTGAGCGCCGAGCCGAAGGTGCGGTCGATCGCCATCACCTCCCCCGTCGCCTTCATCTGCGAGCCCAGCGCCCGGTCGGCGCGCGGGAACTTGTCGAAGGGGAAGCGCGGCAGCTTGACCACCACGTAGTCGAGCGCGGGCTCGAACGCAGCCACGGTGCTGCCGGTGATGGCGTTGGGGATCTCGTCGAGGCGCCGACCGATCGCGATCTGCGCGGCAACGCGGGCGATGGGGTAGCCGGTCGCCTTCGAGGCCAGCGCCGATGAGCGGCTGACCCGCGGGTTGACCTCGATGACGGCGTACTCGCTGGCGTCGGGCGAGAGCGCGAACTGGACGTTGCAGCCACCTTCCACGCCGAGCGCCCGGATGATGTCGAGCGCTGCCGTGCGCAGTCGCTGGTGCACCGGATCGGGGAGCGTCTGCACGGGCGCGACCACGATCGAGTCGCCGGTGTGCACGCCCAGCGGGTCGACGTTCTCCATCGAGCAGACCGCGATGCAGGTGTCGGCCGCGTCCCGCATGACCTCGTACTCGATCTCCTGCCAGCCGGTCAGGTAGCGCTCGACCATCACCTGGCCGATGGGGCTCAGGCGCAAGCCCGCGCGCACCCGTTCGTCGAAGGCCTCGCGGCTGTCCACGATGCCGCCGCCGGTCCCGCCGAGGGTGAACGCCGGCCGCACGATGGCGGGCAGGCCGATGCCCTCGAAGGCGCGCTCGGTCGCGGCACGGCGCTCGGCATCGGTGGCACCCTCGACGATGACCGAAGGTGCGTAGGGCTGGCCGATGGAGTCCAGCAGGTCACGGAAGCGCTCGCGGTCCTCGGCCATCTCGATGGCCTCGATGGGCGTGCCCAACAGGCGCGTGCCGGTGCGCTCCAGGACGCCGGCCCTGGCGACCTCCATGGCCAGGTTGAGGCCGGTCTGGCCACCCAGGCCAGCCAGGATGCCATCGGGTCGCTCGACCTCCAGGATGCGCTCGACGGACGCCACCGTCAGCGGCTCGAGGTAGACCGTGTCTGCCACCCCGGGGTCGGTCATGATGGTGGCGGGGTTGTTGTTGAGCAGGATGGTCCGGATGCCTTCCTCTCGCAGGGCTCGGCAGGCCTGCGTACCGGCGTAGTCGAACTCGGCTGCCTGGCCGATGACCACCGGGCCCGAGCCGATGATGAGGATGGACCGCGGTCGCTCGCTCATGGCTTGGTGGCTGGGCCGTAGGCGCGGACGTGGCCAAGGAACCGGTCGAAGACCTCGGCCGCGTCGAGCGGGCCGGGTGATCCCTCGGGGTGGTACTGCACGGTCTCGATGGGCAGCTGACGATGCCGCAGGCCCTCCACGCTGCCATCGTTGAGGTTGCGCTGGCTGACGAAGAAGCCCGATACCTCCGGCAGCGATGCGCCGATCACCTCGACCTCGTGGTTCTGGGCGGTCACCGTGACACGCCCCGAGACCTCGTCCCGGACCGGGTGATTGGCGGCGTGGTGCCCGAAGCGCAGCCGCTGCGTGCGGGCACCGGCGGCCCGTGCCACGAGCTGATGTCCCAGGCAGATGCCCAGCAAGGGCCGGCCGTCGGCGATGACGTCGCTGGCCAGCGCCACCTGTGCATCGAGCATGCCCGGATCGCCCGGGCCCGGCGAGATGACGACCCCTGCGACATCGGCGGCCAGCACCTGGGCTGCCGTCGCGGTATGGGGCAGCACGCGCACGCGGGCGCCGCGACGATGCAGCGCACGGACGATGTTCGTCTTGAGACCAAGGTCGACCACCACGACCACGGGGCCCCGGTCGCCGACCTCGTAGGCCCGGTTGGCCGAGACCTGCGAGACGAAGTCCTGCTCAGCCCACACGGGTACCGCCCGTGCCGCCGCGACCGCGGCGACGGCATCGGTCTCCCCGGGCGCACTGATGATGCCGCGCAGTGAGCCGCTCTCGCGCAGGTGGCGGGCCAGGGTACGCGTGTCCAGGCCGGCGATGGCAGGCACGCGCTGGGAACGCAGCAGGTGCACGATCTGGCGGGCGCGACCGAGCACTCCGGCGGTCGCGTGCCCCACCACCAGGCCGTTGAGCCAGGGACGCTCGGATTGATCGTCGTCGGCGAAGCGACCATGGTTGCCGATGAGCGGAAAGGTCATCACCACGACCTGGCCCGCATAGCTGGGGTCAGTGCAGACTTCCTGGTAGCCCGTCTGCGAGGTGTTGACGACCAGGTCGCCGCCACCACGGACGGGCGCGCCGAAGGCCACGCCGGCGAAGACCGAGCCGTCCTCGAGCGCCAGCAGGCAGGGGCCGCTGCTGCCGATGCGAGGATCGACCACTGCGTCGGCCGGAAGCGGCAGCGACGGCACCACGGCGGGTGCCACGGGGGGCATCGTCAGGGTTCCTCCTTGCTGGCCTCACGGGACCGCACAGCCGGCCTCACCGGACCGGAGCTGCAAGAGTCGGCAAGCGTACTACGGCTGGCTGCTCGAGAGGACTGCGCGGATACGCGGGCCGATGATCTCCACCCAGCCGGCGTACTGCTTGGGCGTGCCGTAGGGCCCGTCGCCAACGACCAGGCTCGGGTCGTTGGCAGCCAGATCGTTCACCGACGAGATGTCGATGACGCCGATGTCACGCCTCGAGGCGATCTCCACGAGCGTGGCATTCAGCTCTTCCACGGCCGCATGGCCCTCCTCACTGGGGCCGAACGACAGCCCATAGTCGGTGAGCGTGTGATCGGGGGTGGTGATGGCGAAGACCCGTTCGGGAGGCAGGATGGTCAGCAGCTCGTCGAAGATGGCCTCGACGTTCTGGCGGTAGTAGGTGGTGTCGCGCGAGATGATGTCGTTGACACCGACCTGCAGGGTCACCACGTCCGGCTCCAGCGGGGCCACCTGGGCCAGCTGCTCTTCGACGACGAGATCGCTGGTGTGGCTCTGCTCGGCCAGGTTCAGCCAGAGCACCTGGATGCCACCGCGCTCCATCGCCTCCGCCAGCTGCGAGGGCCAGCTATCGCTGCGCGGGGAGCTGGTCCCAGTGCCGTTCGTATAGCCGTCACCCAGGGTGACCAGCCGCACCGGCTCGTCAGACGTGGCAGCGTCGGCCGCGGCGGCATCGGCCTCGACCGGGACGCTCGAGGCGACCGGCGACGATGCCTGCGGGGACGGCGTTGGGGACCCGGAGCCGGTGCACGCTGCCACTGACAACGCGGCCACCAACGACCAGGCGATGGGCCTTTTCACTCGCGTCAGTGCAGCATAACCCGCATCGCCGCAGGAACCCGGCCGCCAGGCTGCCGCGTCCGCCAGGCGCCGAGCCGATGGCTATAGCCAGTTGGTGGCGACCTCACCCCAGCCGCGCATCGACCAGCCCTGCAGCACCTCGTCCACGATGCGCTCGGCGAAGTCGGCGTCGAGCGGACCGCCGAACATGAGGCGCCAGTAGACCGGGCCGATCAGCATCTCCGTGGCCACGTCAGGCTGCACGTCCGGGCGCAGGTCGCCGCGCCGTACGCCCCGGGCGATGACCCGGGCGACCTCGTCGCGCCGCGCCTGGACGACCGACGCGCGGAAGGGGTCGCCAAGCTCGGGGTTGCGGGCGATCTCCGAGAGCAGCTCGCGGATGACCGGTCCGAAGTCCGTCTCGGTCAGCGCCCGCATCGGCGCCAACACCGTCGCCAGCAGCTCCGTGCGCGTGTCGCCCACGTCAGGGACCACCAGGTGTGGCGTCGCCAGCTCGAGCAACACCTCCTGTGCCAGCGCCTGCTTGGAGGGCCAGTGGCGGTAGATGGTGGCCTTGCCGACCTGCGCGCGCGCAGCCACATGCTCCATGCGCACCTTGTCGAAGCCATCGGCGATGAGCAGCTCCCGGAACGCCCGGGTGATGTCGCGGTGGGCCCGGTCACTCCGCGGTCGCCCCTGCCTGGCCGCCAGGGGCGACGGACGGGTCTCACGCGCGATGATCTCGTCGAGGGGGTCGTGCTCCTCGACGTCTTCTGTGCCCTGGACCACGGTCGCGACGTGTAGCTCGATGCTCATCGACCGGATTATACGAGACGCTGCGTCTCGTCTGCAACCGTTTCGTAACCATATGTATCGAAACGGACCGTATTGCAATTTGCCGCCCGCTATTGTACGATACGGTCCGGATCGAAACACGGAGACGCGGATCGGTCCGCAACGTGAAACGAACCGAGTCAACCCTGGAGGTTGCAATGACCCACACCCACGTCCCCGGGGTGGCGGCGCAGCCGGCGCCTATCCTGAACGAGCGAGACAATCAGCGAGCCGTCGACATCATCGAACGGGCGGAGCGGACCGCCCCCTACTGTCTCTGCGGGCGGCACATGCTCGCGATCGCCGACGGCGACGCCATCTGGCTGGAGTGCTCCAGTCTCGGCGAGCCGAAGGCCGGCGTTCGCGGCTTCCTCGCTCGTGTGGCCGCCTTCGGCCACAGTCGCCGCATGATCATGGAGCTACCTGCCGCCAGCTAGCGGCCCAACCACATACGAGTGCGATCGGGGGCGGTTTCCTCCACCTCCTCCGCCGTTCCGGATCGCCTCTACTACAGCCCGCCAGGGACTCCGCTCTGGTAACCGGTCTGCTACTCCCTTAGCAGGCCGGAGAGCGGACCCGGCGGGCTGTTTGTCTGTCCGGATGGGGGCGACACTACGCCAGACTAGTACCTTTGCGGGGGTGCGGGCGGCCTGCTGTCCGCACAAGACTGAACCCCTCCGAACCGATCGGAGGGGTCCTTGGTTTCGTCGAGGATTGGTGAGCCGCGAAGGATTCGAACCTTCAACCTAGTGATTAAGAGTCACTTGCTCTACCGTTGAGCTAGCGGCCCACGACCGCCTCACTGTAGCAAACCTCGGCAAGAAGCACGCGGCTCGCCCCAGCAGCGAGTTCGGCCGACCAGCAGATGAGGAGCCTGCCACGCACCACCGCAGCGACCGACGATCCCGTGTCCGCTGGCTCACGACGGGAGCGCGCTGGTGCATCGCACGCTGCTCTCCAAAGCGGCATCTATGGGACGCTACCGGTAAACGAGGCACGCCGAATCCGTCGTCGGGTCGGCAGCGAACCAACTCGAGGACGAGGCGTCGGCGCGCTGCACGAGGCTCGCCTCACTGACATCGAGGCCACAGCACCAGAGGTCGTATGAGTCGTCGCGACATGTCCAGGCTTGATCATCGGCTGACCCGCGTGGTGGGGTCCATGCTGGCCCTGCTCGTCTCGTTGAGCGTGGCAGTGCCGTCGGGTGTCGGCGCCCAGGATGGCGCCATCTCCGACCAGGCCGTGCAGCAGCGCTGGCAGCTGCTCACCTATCGCGACCCCGACGGGACCACCCAGCCGGCGCCGGCCGGTGTCGGTGCCACCCTGCAGCTTTTCGCCGGCAGCGCCTTCGGCGATGCCGCCTGCAGCACGTACGAGTCGATCTACTCACGCTCGGGGCAGAACCTCTTCATCGACGCGCCGAGCGTCGAGCGCTTCGACTGTGACCCCGCCAGTGAGGCGTTCGACGACGCCTTCTACCAGAACCTCGCCGACGCCACCTCGGTGGGGCTCAGCGAATCGGGCTCCATCATGACCCTGCGCAACAACATCGACGAGCCGCTGATGACGTTCACGCGCGCCGTCATCGACGACGATCCGACGGTGGCCCGCTGGGAGCTGGCCCGTATCGGCGCGGCCGATGGCGCCATCGAGCCGGTCATCGCGGGCCTCGATCCATGGATCGAGTTCCTGCGCGGTGGCCGCCTCGTCGGAGACACGGGCTGCGGTTCCTTCCTCGGTTCCTACCAGGTGAACGACGGGACCATTCGCATCGGCGATGTGGCCTACCGGCTCGAGGGTTGCACCGAGAGCGCACGCCAGCAGGCCGAGGCGATGGTCGCGGCCTTCGATGCCATCACCGACTTCACGGTGCTGCCTGCTGGCATGGCGCTGCGGGACGAGGCCGGCACCACCCGATTGGCGCTCATCCCCGCGATCGACCTCGCTGCCCGTACCTGGACGCCCGTCGCCATCTTCGACGACCTCGGCGAGACGCTCTACGACGAGGAGCGACTCAGCACCTCGGCCGTCAAGTTCCAGGGGCCATCCGCGGAGGGCCGCACCATCTGTCGACCGTTCGAGGGCGACAGCCTGAGCTCGGGTCTGGCGCTGAGCACTGCCAACCTCGTCCTGGCGGGCAAGCCCTGCAAGAAGGGCGATCTGCAGGAGGTCGAGGACGCCTTCATGCACGCCCTGCAGGAGACTTCGTCGCAGGCCCTTCGGGGCTCCGAGCTGGAGCTGAAGGATGTGAACGGCCTCACGCTCATGCGGCTGCTCCCACAGGCCGAGCTGGTCGGCACGACCTGGGTCGTGACGGACCTCAACCGCACGCCCAAGCGCGCCAAGCCGGCCAGGCGCGAACCGCTCCCTGAGACCACGATCACGGCCACCTTCGAGGAGATCGTGGAGACGGTCTCCGGCGACACCGGCGCCACCACCGGCGCCGGTGCCAATCTCTACGTCGCCGGGTATCGGACGCCAGCCGCCGCACGCATCGTCATCGAGGACGTGACGGTCGAGGGGCGGGCCTGCAACGGGGCCAAGGCCAGCAGCCCAGTCTGTCAGCAACAGAACCTCTACCTGGCGCTGTTGCAGGCGGCAGACAGCTACATCGTCCAGGAAGGCGAGCTGCGGCTCCTGCAGGGCCAGGCACCCCTCATCTGGTTCATCCCCGAAGCCGTCCAGGCCGCCACGCCCTAGGTGTAGTTCACCTAGGTGGTGCTGCCAGCTCTGCCGCGGTGCGGCTACCCTCCCCCGCCGTCATCGGCAGGCTCGGCTCGATAGGCGCCCGTGACCGAGAGGTCCACCATCACGGCCTGCGGGTCAGGCGGGCTGTCGGGCGCGGACTGGAACTGGAACTCGAAGCGGCGCAGGCGCGACAGCGGCATCAGCGCGATGGCCTGCAGTGCCAGGGTCGCCACGAGGATGCCATCGAAGGCCCACAGCTCGGCTGCGGCGGCACCGATGAGCGCGCCGATGATCTGGCCCAGGGCCAGGAAAACGCTGTAGAGACCCATGATGGCGCCGCGATCCTCGGGAAACGACTCTGACATGTCGGCCAGCAGTCCCAGCGCCGCGGGCGTGGCACCAGCGATCAGGAACAGGCCGAATGCCAGGCCGGCGGCAGCCGGCACCCTCAGCGCCAGCGAAGCCTCCCCGCTGTGGTTGAGCAGCAGCGCCGAGACGACGAAGACGGCGCCGCCGACGATGCCGTAGAAGATGATCGTGGTGCGCCGCAGCGTCGCGAAGCGGCCACCCCAGTAGAGCACCCCCAGCAGGAAGACCACGGCGCCAAGCAGGAACGCAACCGTCACCAGCAACGGATCCAGTCCACCCACCAGCGACTGTCCGGCGAAGCGGGGATCGGGCACGCGTACCAGCTGGAACAGCGTCTGCGAGGTGTAGAGCCCCAGGCCGGCATTGAGCGCGATCCATGTCGGCGCCAGCAGCCACACCCGTGAGCGTTTGAGCAGCCGCCGGTAGCGCGTCCAGCCCCCGGGACCGTGGGTGCTGCCGAGCCGTGGGGCCTCGCCCGTGGGGACCATGTAGCGAAAGAGGACCAGGGCGCCCACGTACACCAGCGCATTGGCCAGGAAGCCGTTGGGGCCGAGCAGCGTCCACACCGGCCCGGCGGCGGCAAAGCCCAGTCCCAGTCCCGCGATCGTGGCAGCCTCGAAGCGCGCTGATGCTCGACCCCGGAGGCGCTCGTCGCCGCTTGTCGCGACGGCGATGAAGCCCAGCACGGATGGGACACTGGCGGCCGTGGATGCGCCTTCGAGCAGGCGCGTGAATCCGAGCAGCGGCAGGCTCCCCACCAGGACGGGGACGGCGATGACGATGGCGCCGGGCAGCTGCAGCTCGGCGGTGAACGCGGTCAGGAGCACGGCGATGAAGCCGAAGAGCGGTCCCGACTGCATGACCCGGTGGTAGCCGATGCGGTCCGAGAGCAGCCCGAACGGCGGCGACAGCACCAGCTCCGCGGCGTAAAACAGGGCCGTGAAGAGGCCGATGACGACGGGGCCGACGGCCGGGCCTCCGTAGTCCTCGAAGTCGGCCAGGAAGAAGATGAGCAGGGCGCCGGTCAGACCGGTAGCGAAACGCAGCACGAACGTGGCGACCGTCACCGCGGTGATGCCCTGCTCGCTCGGCGCGCCGGGGGGTGCGGCGTCCGACGCGATATGCTGCGAGCGTGGATCCATCAGCAGCACCAGCCCACGTCATCGCGCTCGCCCAGCAGCGTGCCGCGGCCCGCGCCGAGCATGACTGGGTCACGGCTGATGGGCTCAAGTCGCGCCTCGAGGCGGCCGGCTGGCAGGTGACGGACTCGGGCACAGCCTTCGAGCTGGCGCCGATCCGGCCGCCGGACCTCGTCGAGCAGGGCCAGACGTTCCATGGGTCGGTGGAGTCCGTGCCCTCGCTGCTGCACGAACCTGATAGCGGCGAGGCCTCCATCGTGGTCGTGCTGGGGGACGGGGGCGAGCAAGCGGAGGCGACGCTGGCGGCATTGGCAGAGCACGGCCCTGCTGGCACCCAGGTGCTGGTCGTCGCGGAGCGCGGGTTGGCCGTCGAGGGTGCCTGTGACGAGGTCATCCGGACGGCCGCGCCGTTCAGCCCCGGTGATGCCGTCTCGGCAGCGCTGCGGCGAGCCACCGGCAGCATCATCATCGTGCTCGATCCGCGGCAGCTCCCGCTCGGCGACATCATCTGCCCGGTGCGCGCCGCGCTTGACGAGCCCTCCGTCGCTGTCGTGGGCAGCGAGGGCTTGTGGTCGCTGGACCTGCACCGCTATCAGCCGGCGGGAAACGGCGAGGTCACCACGGTCGGGTCAGGCTGCTATGCGTTCCGTCGGGCCGACGGCATCGCGCGAGGGCCCCTGGACGGTCGCCTCCAGCTGCCCGCCAGCGTCGCCATCTGGTGGGCACTCCGCCTGCGGGACGAAGGCCCCGCTGCGCAACCGCGGCGCGCCATCGCCGTCGACCTGCCGCTGCAGCTGCGTGGAGGCGCCGCCCCCGTGAACGACGCCGAGGCCCGACGAGCGCGGCGGGACGCCTACCGCATCAGCGACCAGTTCCGCGGGTGTCGCTGGCTGGCGGCTGAGCTGCCACCACAGGGGCGGCTCATAGGTGATGGGGCTGATGGCGACCACGACCACGATGCTTCCGATGAGGGCGGCCACACCGAGCCAGCGTAGCGGCCGGCTCCGCGCGGTCGGGTCCGGAGGTGGCCCGGTGGGCGCTGCCGGATCGCTCGTGGGCCGTGACCAGAACGAGCCCAGGGTCACGCCGGCGGGCACCAGCAGGAACCCCAGGGCGGCACCAGCCAGCAGGCCACCGATGTGGGCGGCGTTGTCGATGCCCGGGATGCTGAAGCCGATGACGAGGTTGATGCCGATGAGCATGCCGATCTGCACCGTCAGGTTACGGGCGTTCCGCGTCAGCGCCGGCTTGTGCACGCGGTCGGCCACCAGCAACGCCCCGAACAGGCCGAAGACCGCGCCGCTGGCGCCCACCGCAGGATTGGCGGAGGTGGCGTAGCTGGCCGCGGAGCCCGCCGCGGCGCAGACCAGGTAGATGCCCAGGAACCGACCTGGGCCGTAGAGCGCCTCCACGATGGGGCCGATGATCCACAGCGCGTACATGTTGAAGCCCAGGTGGATGATGGAGCCGTGGACCAGGGCCACGCTGAGCAGGCGCCAGTACTCGCCGTCGACATACATCGCGCCCTTGTCCAGCAGGAGCATGTTTTCGAGGCCGGGATTCCCGCCGTACAGCACCAGCAGGCTGATCACGCTGGTGACCGCCAGGATGCCGTATGTCACGACCGGCTGCGGCATGCCGCTGGCGCGCGTACGGCTGAAGGCGCGTTCGGCTCCGCGGTCGTCCCCCAGCTCCTTGCTCAGCCAGCCGATGCGCGACTGGATCTCCGCCTGTTCCGATGCCGGCGCCCGACGCCCCGCTTCACGGTAGGCGCGTGCCGCTCCGCGGACGTCGTCGCTGCGCACTCTCGCCGCCGCCAGCGCCTTCCAGGCGCGCCAGGTGAGCTCGTTCTCCGGTGCCTGGGTGGCGCTGATCCAGGCCTGCAGCGCCGCGGGCTCGTCATCCAGCCGGTAGCGACACTCGGCCAGGCCCAGCAGGGCCGCCGTGTGGAGGACCGGATCGCCACTGCCGATGACGCGGACGAACGTTCCCGCGGCCAGGTCCCAGTCACCTTGATCGGCCAGCACCTGCCCTCGCTTCAGCAGGCCCACGGCGACGTCGCGGTCGAGTGGGCCGGGCCGCGCCGGGTCGGGGAACGAGGAGGGGGCGGGCTCAGCGCCCCAGCCTGGGGAACGGTCGGTCATCGCCCCTGACTCTACCCGGCCCGGACGGATACGGCCGGCGACCCGCGGAGGGCGTCAGCCGAGCGACCGCCCTGGCATGACCGCGGCGCCGCCGTCAGCGGCCCAGATCGAGCGCCAGCTGGTCCTGTGCCGCGTCCTTTCGGCGTCGGTCGCGAGCTGCCGCGCGCGGGACGGGTCGGGCCGGCTCACTGACACCATCGGCCAGCAGCGGCTCGCCCAGTCTCCTCGCCAGCTGCAGGGCCAGCGGCCACCAGTCGTGGCTCTCGGTGATGCCGGAGGCGGGCTGGATGACGAGACGGTCGCGCGGCACCAGGCGAGGCAGGCGCGCATCGAGGATGGCCTCGATCTCGTCGCGGAAGCGGTCGTTGGTCGAGCGCACGCCATCGGCGCGGATCTCGACGTCCGGCGTCAGGCGCACCACCAGGTCGTAGGTCCGCGACCATTGCCGCACCAGCGGCTCCACGTCGAAGCCATCCTCACCGCCGCTGGCCCGCAGGTAGTAGGCGAAGTTGTCCATCACGCCGCGGTCGGTGACCAGGCATTCGGCCTTGCGCGACAGCTCCAGCTCACGGCGAATCTGCGAGGTCAGCACCCACAGCTGCGCCTCCGACGTGGCACCCTCGTTGATGCCGAGCGGGTTGTCCCGCACGACCTCGCGCGCGAACTCGACCGAGCGGCCCGCTCTCTGGATGACGCTGGCGAACGCCAGCGCGGCGGTCGTCTTGCGGATGCCATGCGAGCCGATGAAGGCGATCTTTGCGTTTCGGGGCCAGGCCACGCAGCGATGCTATCGCCTCGGAGCCATGAGCACATGGCGCGACCGGCGCGACGTGCTAGCCGGCAGTCTTGCCTGGACGGCTATGCTGGCAGCGACGATTGGGGGGCCCAAGCTGGTCGTCCCAGGGAGGTCCGCCTGATGGCCGCTCACCCCGATGCCGAGATGGTCCGCAAGGCCATGGAGGCCCTCGATCGCCAGGACTACGAGTCCTTCGGCGATGCCATCGACGAAGATGTCGTCTGGCACATGATCGGCACGCCCGAGCCAGTCCGAGGCAAGGCTGCCTTGGCCCAGGGCTTCGGCAGCGAGAGCCGCGACTACACCATCACCGCCAAGCTGCACGACGTGACCGCCAGCGATGATCACGTCATCGCGCTCGTCAAGGCGCACGCCACCCGGGGAGACCAGACGCTCGACTACGACACGGCCGAGATCTTCCACCTCCGGGACGGCAAGATCACGGAGCGCTGGGCCTTCTCGGATGACACCGCGCGCATCGCGGAGTTCTTCGCCTAGTCGTTCGGAGGGGCTGTCAGGACTGACTGGCAGCCGCGAGGATGGCCCTCGCTTCGTCGATGATGCGTTCCAGGTGTGGCTCGTCGACGAAGGACTCCGCGTACAGCTTGGTGACGTTCTCCGTGCCCGACGGCCGTGCCGCGAACCAGCCCCGCTCGGTCACGACCTTGAGCCCGCCGATGGGTGCGCCGTTGCCCGGCGCCGCGGTGAGCTTGGCCGTGATGGGCTCGCCCGCCAGCGTCGTGGCCGTCACGGAAGCCGGCGTCATCGAGCCCAGGACCGCCTTCTGTCGGACGTGTCGCAGGGGCATCGATGCGCCGGTACAGCGGCGCGCCGAAGCGCTCCGTCAACGTCGCGTAGGACTCGCCGGGATCGCGACCGGTCCTGGCCGTCATCTCGGCCGCCAGCAGGCAGGCGATGATGCCGTCCTTGTCGGTCGACCACGGCTGTCCATCGCGGCGCAGGAAGGACATGCCGGCGCTCTCCTCGCCGCCGAATGCGACCGAGCCATCGAGTAGCCCGTCCACGAACCACTTGAACCCGACCGGAACCTCGTAGAGCCGCCGGCCCAGCGACGCCGCGATGCGGTCCTGCATGCTCGACGAGACGAGCGTCTTGCCGATGGCCGCCCGCGCGGCCCAGTCGCGCGCGCCGCCGAAGAGGTATGCCGCAGCGGCGGCGAGGTAGTGATTGGGATTGAGCAGGCCGACAGCGGGCGTCACCACGCCGAAGCGGTCGGCATCAGCGTCGTTGCCCAGTGCCAGGTCGAACTGGGAACGCAGCCCGATCAGGCGCGCCATGGCGTGCTGCGACGAGGGGTCCATGCGGATCTGGCCGTCCCAGTCGTAGGTCATGAAGCCGAAGCGAGGGTCCACCGTGCGGTTGGTGATGGTGATAGCGAGGCCGTACCGCTCGGCGATGGCAGGCCAGTAGGCCACCGCCGCGCCTCCCAGCGGATCGACTCCCAGCCGGACTCCGGACGCCGCGATGGCCTCGAGGTCGATGACGGCGGCGAGGTCGTCCACGTAGGCGTCGAGGAAGGGGTACCGCGCCGGCTGCCGAGCGCGCGCGCTCGAGCGGCGTCCGCTTCACGCCGGCCAGGCCCGCACGCAGCAGCTCGTTGGCGGCATCCTGGATGGCGCCCGTGATCGCTGCATCGGCAGGTCCACCGCTGGGTGGGTTGTACTTGAAGCCGCCGTCCGCGGGCGGGTTGTGCGAGGGCGTGACCACGATGCCGTCGGCGACCGCTCCGGGATGCTCGCGGTTCCAGCGCAGGATGGCATGGGAGACGGCCGGTGTCGGGGTGAAGCCATCGTCCTGGTCGATGCGGACGTCGACGCCGTCGGCGACCAGCACCTCCAGCGCGGTCCCGAAGGCGGGCTCGCTCAGCGCGTGCGTGTCACGACCCATGAAGAGCGGTCCGGTGTATCCCTGCTCTCGGCGGTACCTGCAGATGGCAGCGCTGGTGGCGACGATGTGCGCCTCGTTGAAGGACGACGTCAAGGACGATCCGCGGTGCCCGGAGGTGCCGAAGGTGACGCGCTGGGATGGCTCCTCGGGATCGGGCACGCAGGAGTAGTAGGCATCGGACAGAGCGTCCAGGTCGACGAGCGACGAGGGCTCAGCGGGCCGACCGGCGAGTTCACTTGCCACGGGTTCCTCCTCGGGAGCTGCAGGTCGACCCGAGTATGCCCCGCAGGTCCAGCGCGCGTTCGACGCCCATCGATGGTGCGCCACACGGCAGGGGCGAGCCAGGTCCTGGCTGGCACTGCTGCCAAACGGGTGCCATACGGGTCCCGGAGTGTTGCCCAACCGGCCCTGACTCGGGGGCGTGATTGGCGTATCGTCGGGCTGACCGGGGGCGGGAGGTTGGTTCCCCGGCGGATGCAGCAGGAGGAACCTATCGGATGAGCAGGCAGCCGTGGGCAAAGCTCGCACGCGTCGCCCTTGCGGGCACGTTGCTGGCGAGTGCGATCGGGGTGAGCGGAGCCCCACTCGTAGCAGCGCAGGATGAGAGCACCGACTGTTCCGCCATCGCCGGTGGCGTGCAGCTGCCCGAGGCCGTCGAGGGCAAGTTCAACGTCGCCATGGTCCTCATCGGACCTCACAACGATGGCGGCTGGAGCCAGGCCCACTTCGAGGGCCTCCAGTACGTCTGCGAGAACATGGACGGCGTTCACGTGGCCTACATGGAGAACGTGCCAGAGGGAGCCGACTCCGAGCAGGTCTTCCGCAGCCTTGCGCGCAAGGGCTTCGACTTCATCATCGGCACCTCCTTCGGCTACATGGACCCGATGGAGCTGGTGGCCGAGGACTTCCCCGACAGCACCTTCCTTCACCTGACCGGCTACAAGTCGAACGGTGAGAACTTCGGCAACTTCTTCGGCGCCATGGAGAACTTCAAGTACCTCGCGGGCATGCTCGCCGGGTCACGCGCCAAGCTCGACGGCAACCCCAAGATCGGCTACATGGCCACCTTCCCCATCCCGGAGGAGCTGCGCCTGGGCAATGCCATCATGCTCGGGGTCAAGGAGACCTGCCCCGAGTGCACCATGGACGTTCGCTTCATCAACACCTGGCACGATCCGACCCTCGAGCGCGAGGGGGCGGCGTCGCTCTTCGATGCCGGTGCCCAGGTCGTGTTCACCGGTGCCGACACCCCGGCCGTGGCGCAGGTCGCGGAGGAGAAGGGCAAGTGGGGCGTGACCTACGATCACCCCGGCTCCTGTGCGAGTGACGCCTGCTTGACGGCTCCCTACTGGATCTGGGGTCCCGAGTACCTGCGCATCGCCGAGCAGGTCCAGGCCGGTGAGTACACCGCCGGCTACGAGTACTTCGACGCCGACGCCGGCGCCATGGGCCTCTTCGGCTTCATGGAGGGCGAGACTCCGCAGCCCGGCATCGCCGATCTGCCCGAGGAGGATGTCCAGCTGGTGAAGGACACGCTGGCTGCCATGCTGGCGGGCGAGTTCACTCGCTTCGATGTCTTCGCCGGTCCCATCATGGACAACCAGGGCAACGAGATCCTGGCCGAGGGTGAGACCCTCGAGCAGGCCGATCTCGACCAGTTCCCCAACGAGGACGGCACCAACTGCTCCACCTGCATGTACTGGTGGGCCGAAGGTATCGAGGCCGCCCTTCCGTAGCACAGCGAGACAGCTCGGAACCTCGGAGGCCAGGCCGGCCTCCGAGGTTCCTTTCTTGCCTATGAACGAGCAGGCGCCTGCTGTCCAGATGCAGGGCATCGTCAAACGCTTCCCCGGCGTGGTCGCCAACGACCAGGTCGACTTCGACTTGCGCGTCGGCGAGGTGCACGCCCTGCTGGGTGAGAACGGCGCCGGCAAGTCGACGCTGATGAACATCCTCGCGGGTCTCTACCAGGCCGACGCGGGAACGCACTCGTGTCCGCGGCGAGGTGGTCGAGTTCCACTCCCCTCGTGACGCCATCAAGGTCGGTCTCGGCATGGTCCACCAGCACTTCACCCTGGTCGACTCGCTGAGCGTGACCGAGAACATCCTGCTCGGCCTGGACGAGCCGCGCTTCTGGCTGGACATGGCGCGCTACCAGGCCAAGGTGGGCGCGCTGGCAGAGGAGACCGGCCTGGCCGTGGACCCGGCCGCCAAGGTGTGGCAGCTGTCCGTCGGTGAGCAGCAGCGCGTCGAGATCCTCAAGATGCTCTACCGCGGTGCCACCATCCTGATCATGGACGAGCCCACGGCCGTCCTGGCGCCGCAGGAGATCGACGAGCTCTTCGCCACGCTGCGCTCGATGACCGCGGCCGGGGCCTCCATCGTCTTCATCAGCCACAAGCTCGACGAGGTGCTGCGCATCGCCGACCGCGTGACCGTGATGCGTCGCGGCATCGTCACCGCCGCGGCGGTGCCTGCCGCCGGCAAGACCAAGCGTGACCTGGCGCAGCTGATGGTGGGTCGAGAGGTGCTCGAGGTGCTGGAGAAGATCGAGTACGAAGTCGGGTCCGCTGGTGCTGCGCCTCTCCGATGTCAGCGCCATCAGCGACCGTGGCCTCACCGCCCTGCACGGCGTGGACCTGGCCATCCACTCGGGCGAGATCCTGGGGCTGGCCGGGGTGGCCGGGAACGGACAATCGGAGCTGGCCGAGGTGATCACCGGGCTGCGTGCCTGCAGCGGCAGCATCACCGTCAACGGCCGGGAGCTGGCCAATCGTCCGGTCAGCGAGGCCATCGATGCCGGTGTCGCGCACGTGCCGGAGGATCGCACCGGCATCGGCAGCGCGCCCAACCTCTCGCTGACCGACAACCTCATCATGAAGTCGTACCGTGTCGCGCCCATCGCCAGCGGCTGGACCATCAACACGGTCAACGCCCGCGCCCAGGCGCAGCGTCTCAAGGATGCCTACGAGGTGGCCGCGCCATCGGTCGACACGGAAGCTCGGCTGCTCTCCGGTGGCAACCTGCAGCGGCTCATCCTCGCGCGCGAGATCAGCTCCGAGCCCGGCCTGATGGTGGCGGTGCAACCGACACGCGGCCTCGACGTCGGCGCCATCGAGACGGTCCACCAGTTGCTGCTGAAGCAGCGTGCGGCCGGCACCGCGGTGCTGCTCATCAGCGAGGACCTCGACGAGATCCTGATGCTGGTCGATCGCGTGGCGGTCATCTACGAGGGGCGCATCAGCGAGCCCATCGCGGCCGCCGACGCCCGAAGTCTCGCAGCTGGGCTTGATGATGACCGGCTCGAGTGCCGCCAGCGCGGCCGCGGAGGCTGGCAGCGGGTGAACGTCCCGACGACACCACGCCGGCACCTGTGGCCGTTCGCGACTCCATGCCGAGCGCCGGCTGGAGACGCGGCGGGGCCTGGGCGTCGTGACCACCATCGGCGCCGTGGCCGTGGCCCTGCTCATCTCCGCCGCGCTGATCTGGCTCATCGGCGGCGATCCCATCAACGCCTACGCCCACATCGTGCGTTCGTCGCTGGGCTCGGTCGGCGTCCTCTCGGACACGCTGGTCAAGGCCACGCCGCTGATCTTCACCGGCCTCGCCTGCTCCGTCGCGTTCCGCATGCGGCTGTGGAACATCGGCGCCGAGGGCCAGCTGATGATGGGTGCCTGGGGTGCGTCAGCGGTGGTGCTGGTGGGCGTGCTGCCCGAGGGCACTCCCAGCTTCGTCTATCTGCCGCTGATGATGCTGGCGGGCATCGCGGCCGGTGGCCTGTGGGCAGGCATCGCCGGTTGGCTCAAGGCGCGCCTCAACGTCAACGAGATCATCACCACCCTGATGATGGTCTACATCGCCGTCAAGTGGGTCCAGTTCTGGGTCTTCGGGCCCTGGAGCGACGGGGGCTTCCAGATGTCACCGCGGTTCCCGCGCGAAGCCTGGCTCCCTCGACTGACCGATCACAGCGATGTCCTGGCCGATTTCGCCGGTCTCACCGTGCACCTTGGGTTCCTCCTGGCGGTGGTGGCCGCCGGTCTGGTGTGGTACCTCATCAATCGCACCCGCAAGGGCTACGAGATCCGGCTCATCGGTGACAACCCGCGCGCCGCACGCTACGCCGGCATCGACATCGGACGCACCATCATCCTGGTGATGCTCATCTCGGGCGCGCTCGCCGGCCTCGCCGGTGCCAGCGAGATCAGCGGCGTGGTCCACCGGCTGCAGGACAACATCTCGCCCGGTTACGGCTTCACCGGCATCATCGTGGCCTTCCTGGCGCGCTTCAACCCGCTCGGCGTGGTCGTCGCGGCCATCGCCTTCGGTGCGCTCATCCTGGCCGGCCGCGAGATCCAGCCGGCGGGTATCCCGGCCATGATCCAGGGCATCATCCTCTTCTGCGTCATCGCCAGCGACGTGCTGCTGCGCTACCGCGTGCGGCTGGTGCGACGGTGAACCTGGAGCTGGCCCTCGCCGCCGGCATCGCCTCCGGCACCGTGCTGCTGTTCGCCGCCATCGGTGAGCTCTTCGCCGAGCGTGCCGGCATCATCAACCTGGGCGTGCAAGGCATGATGTTCGTGGGCGCCATGGTGGGCTTCAAGGTCGGCTCCGAGATCGACCCCTGGCTGGGCGTGCTCGCGGCGATGGCGGCGGGCGCCCTGCTGGCCAGCCTGCACGGCATCGTGACCATCCACCTGCAGGCCAACCAGATCGTCTCCGGCCTGGCGCTGACCTTCCTCGGCACCGGCGTGGCCCTCGTGCTGGGCGAGGGACTCGCGACCGGCAGCCCGGCCCTGCTGCCGGTGGTGAGCGTCCCGCTGCTGGCCGACATCCCCTTCATCGGCGGCATCTTCTTCCGCAGCCACTCCATCCTGGTCTACCTCGGCTACCTGCTGGTGCCACTGACCTCGGTGTGGATCTTCCGCACGCGACCAGGGCTGCACCTTCGCGCCGTGGGTGAGCAGCCCAGTGCCGCGGACGCGCTCGGTGTCAACGTGTACCGCCAACGCTATCTCTACACCATGCTCGGCGGCGCGCTCGCGGGCCTGGCCGGCGCCACCATCACCATGGCGCTGGTGCCCGGTTGGCACGCCGACAGGACCGTCATCGCGCAGGGCTGGATCGCCGTGGCCCTCGTCATCTTCGGGCAGTGGAAGCCGGGGCGAACGATGTTCGGTGCCTACATGGTGGCCTTCATCTTCCGGCTCTCGATCGACCTGCAGGGCAAGGACGCGCTGCTCGGGCTGCCCAACCCCTTCTTCGGCTACCCGCCCTCGACGTTCTTCCTCGAGATGCTGCCCTACGCCATGGTCATCCTGGTCCTGGTCATCGCTGCCCGCGAAGCCAACCGCAAGCGCATCGGCGCCCCGGCCGGCCTGGGCCTTTCGTACGTGCGGGGCGAGCGCGGCCACTGAGCCGACGCGGCCAGGCTCCGCCGCAGCGCGACGTCCGGCGCAGCGTGACGTCCAGCCGCGAGCCTGCCTGCCTGCTACACCTCGGCGGCGTAGAGTCCGGCGACCTGGCCGTGCACCGTCCGCAGCACCGGCGCCATCTCCGCGAACTGCTCCAACGTGAGTGACTGCTCGCCGTCGGAGAGGGCGTCGTCGGGCTTGGGGTGCACCTCGACCATGATGCCGTCCGCCCCGCCGGCCACGGCAGCCACGGCCATGGGCCGCACCAGCCAGCGTTTGCCGGTGGCGTGCGACGGGTCCACGATGACGGGCAGATGCGTGAGCCGGTGGAGCAGCGGCACCGCCGTGAGATCGAGCGTGTTGCGGGTGTACCGCTCGAAGGTGCGGATGCCACGCTCGCAGAGGATGACCTGCGGATTGCCCGAGCTCACGATGTACTCGGCGGCCATCAGCCACTCCTCGATGGTGGCCGCGATGCCGCGCTTGAGCATGACCGGTCGCTGCACGCGTCCGGCCGCCATCAGCAGCGGGAAGTTCTGCATGTTGCGCGCGCCGATCTGGAGGATGTCGGCGTACGCCGCCACCGGCTCCACCTGGCTGGGCTCCATCACCTCGGTGACGATGGGCAGCCCCGTCCGCTCGCCGGCCTCGACCAGGAAGCGCACACCATCCATGCCCAGGCCCTGGAAGCTGTAGGGGCTGGTGCGCGGCTTGAAGGCGCCGCCACGCAGGACGGTGGCCCCGCCGGCCGCCACCGCATCCGCTGTTCGCAGCAGCTGGTCCCGGCTCTCGATGGCGCACGGACCCGCCATCACCGTCAGCGTTCCACCGCCGATGGTGGCGCTTCCGGCCCGGATGACGGTGTCCCCGGGATGGAACTCGCGAGAGGTCAGCTTGAAGGGCTTGCTGACGGGGGTGACCGACTCGACCCCGGGCAACCCGGCCAGGTGGTTCATCACCTGTTCCTTGCGCAGACCGACATCGCCCACCACGCCGATGACGACTCGCTGCTCACCGCGGCTCTCGTGTGGCGTGAGTCCGTCAGCCTCGATGTGCCGACGGACCTCCTGGACCTCTTGCTCGGTCGCAGCGACCGACATCACGACCAGCATGCGGCCGACTCCTCTGGATGGGGGATGCTCAGCCCGCGCGGCTGGGCACGTGGTGGAACAGCGTGGGGTCGGGGTCACCCACGAGGACGCGGATGAGGCTGGCCGGCCGCAGGCCCAGCGTGGCGCGCCCAAGGGGACCTTCCAACGTCAGCGAGTCGGTCGAATCCGAGCGCGCCAGGATGGTGACCTGCACCCCGGGTCGCAGTCCCCGTGCCTCGAGGTACGAGACCAACCCGGTGTCGTCCTCGGCCGCTTCGGTGATGCGATAGATGGTCACGCGTGCGCCTGAGCTCACCTCGCTCAGCAGCTCACCGGGTGGGCGTCGCAACGCCGTGGCCTCGTCGATGGGATTGCCGTGCGGGCAGATCTCGGGATGACCCAGCAGCTCGTCGAGGGCAGCCTCCACTCGCGGCGAGATGTGTGCCTGCAGGCGTACGGCTTCGGGGTCGGTCTCCGCCCAGGGGATGCCCAGCACGGACGAGAGCAGCCACTCGGCCAGCGCGTGGCGGCGGTAGATGGCATCCGCCTCGGCACTGCCCTTTGGGCTCAGCTCCACGTGGCGCGACTCACCGGTGCTGACGAGTCCGGCCGTCGACAATCGGCGCAGCATCTCGCTGGTCGCCTGCGGCGAGACCCCCATGCGCCGCGCCAGGTCGGCAGCGCTCAGGCTGGGACCGCCCCGCGACTGCCGGATGGCCAGCAGGTAGGCCTGTTCGGCGGCAGAGATGCCGGGTTGCTCGCGTGTCATCGCCATCGTCCTACAGGATAGGCGCCGTCGCCCATCAACGAGCCACCGGCATGCGCCACGCGCGCTCGATGCGGCAGCTGGTCGGATCGCCGGCGCTGAAGCGTGCCGGTCCCGGCTCGCGCAGCAGCAGTGCGCCGAACCGGGTCGCGAGCCGGTAGTCGGTGTGGGTGCCGCGGTAGCGCACGTCGTCCACGCTCGCCGCCAGTGACCCTTCGAATCGCAGCCAGTCGGGTCGGACCAGGTAGCGGCCCGCTCCGTCGGCACCGCTGGCATCGATGACACCCTCGACGAAGGAGGCAGGGCCGGTCAGCCGGGCGGCCCACTCGTCGACCGGCCGGGCGTAGACATCTCGCGGGCGGCCGACCTGGACGACGGTACCCGCGCGCAGGAGCACGACCCGGTCCGCCACGGCCAGGGCCTCCTCGACATCGTGCGTGGCATGGATCGCCGCGGCACCGTCAGCGTGCATCCGCGTTGCCAGCTCCGCCTGCAGCTCACCCTTCAGGACGGTGTCGAGGTGTGCCGTCGGCTCATCCAGCAGGTAGAGCGCCGGGCGGCGCGCCAGCGCCCGGGCGAGTCCCACGCGCTGCTGCTCACCGCCGGACAGCTCGGCCGGGCGCCGCGCAGCGAGGTGCGAGATGTGCATCTGCTCCAGCAACACGCCTGCCTGCGCCCGCGCGGCCGTCCTACCCGCCCCGGCCCGCCGCAACGGGTAGGCCACGGTGTCGAGCGCATTCATGTGTGGCCACAAGCCGTAATGCTGGAACACCATCGCCACGGGGCGATGCTCGGGCGCGGTGTTGACCTGTGGCGAGCCCACCAGCCGGCCCTCCAGCGTGATCTCGCCCGCGGACAGGGGCATGAAGCCGGCGATGGCGTAGAGCAGGGTGGTCTTGCCCGAACCGGACGGCCCCAGCAGTGCCACCGTCTCGCCGTGAGCCACCTCGAGGTCGAGCCCACTCACGGCGGCGGTGGCGCCGTAGCGGACGACGACCCCGCGGGCAACGAGTGCAGGCTGCGAGGCGCCCGGGCGGCGTGCTGTCGCCGGCCGGGGGCATGCTGTCGCCGCCCGGGGCCCGCGGGCGCGCAGGCTGACCGGTCATCGCCGCCATCCCACGCGTGCCAACACGCCGCTCCGCCGCAGGAGCGGCAGGCCACTCAGGGCCACGATGACGGTGAGGACCACCGCCAGTGCCGCAGAGAGGCCGTTGTCACCGTACTGCTGCAGGTTCAGGACCACGACCGCCAGTGTGGCCGAACCAGGGCCGTAGAGCAGGCTGGACATGGTGACCTCGTGGATGCCGAACATGAAGACGATCAGACCGCCAGCGATGATCATCGGCTGCAGCAGCGGCAGCACCACCGTGCGCGTCGTGGTCCAGGCACTGGCCCCGGAGACACGGGCGGCGCGATAGGAGTCCGCCGGGATGCCGTCAAGTCCGGCTGCCACCGGCCGATAGCCGAGGGCCCAGAACTTCGCCAGGTAGGCGATAAGGATGATGGCCAGCGTGTCGCGCAACGCGACCCCGTACGCCAGCAGGACCGCCACGGCCAGGGTCGAGCCCGGCAGGGCGAAGGTCATGCCCAGCAGCCCGCCAGTGAGCCCGGCGCCGCGACCGCGTCGTGCCAGCAGCGCCAGCCCGGAGAGGATGATGACGCCCACGGCGGCCGCGGCGGCAAGGACGATGCTGTTGCCCAGAGCCGCGAAGGTGCGCGCATCGAGCACCTCGTTGAGGTTGTCGAGGGTCCAGTTCGCCGGGACCGGCGCCAGGCCGGGGCCGCGTGCCAGGGCCGTGACCACCAGGCCCACGAACGGCAGCACCAGCATGAGCACCACGCTGAGCCAGGCCAACACACCGGCCGCCACGACCCACGGCCGGAGGCGTCGGCGAGCGCCGACCTCGTGCGGCCCTGGTGCCGCTCCACCGAGATGGCCGAGCGGTCCGGCAAAGGCGCCCGAGCGGTCTGCGCGGCGACGATCGAGCAGCCAGTCCGCGATGGCGATGACGACGGCTGTGCCGACGGCCAGCACGATGGCCAGCCCGACGCCGCGCGAGAACGACTCGGCGTCCGACGAGAACGCGAGGTCGCGGTAGATGCGCGTGGTGATGGTGGTGAAGCCGGCCGGGATGCCCAGCACAGCCGGCACGCCGAACGACGTGACGCTGAGCACGAACGCGACGGCCGCGGCCCCGGCGATGACCGGTCCGAGCAGCGGCAGGGTGATGGAGCGGAAGGTCTCCAGCGGGCCCGCGCCCGACGCCCGGGCGGCGCGCTCGAGGTCGGGCTCGGCCCGGGTGGCGAGGCCCGACACCACGATGAGGTAGACGATCGGCGCAGCCTCCACGGCCAGCACCATCACGACACCCAACGGACCGACGAGTGCCGGTGCTGCCAGTCCCAGCGTGTCGTCGAGCAGGCCCCCGGGTCCATAGGCACTCAGCCAGCCGAGGGCGGCCACGTAGCCGGGCACGATGAGCGCCAGCAGCATGGCGAGGCGCAAGCCACGCCGGCCGGGGACGTCGGTACGCTCGGTGACGACCGCCATGGCCACCCCGATCAGCAGCGCCAGGATGGTCGCCGCCAGGCTCGTCCAGACCGACGCGGCGACGGCCGGCCCGGCCGTGGTCACGGCGTCGACGAGCGGCGCCACGCCTTCTTCGAGGGCTGCCCGCAGCAGCGCCAGCAGCGGCAGCGCCACCAACAGCACGGCGGCGAGCAGCAGGGCCGCCACAGGACCCCAGCGGCGAGCCGGCCCCAGTCGGCCGCGCGCTGCCGGCCCACCTCCATCGGCAGGCCAGGCACGCTCCGAGATCGGGTCGACGTCAGTCACCGAAGATGGTGCCGTACTCCTCCAGCAGTTGCGCTGCGCTGTCGTACAGCGCCGGCCAGTCTGGCGACACCACGGCGCCGTCAAGCGGCCACGGGACGTCGGCGCGCACGGGCTGCCAGCCCGTGCTGGCGATGGCGGCCTGGCCTTCAGGTGAGACGAGGAATGCCTGCAGCGCCTGCGCCGCCGCGAGGTCATCGCTCTCGGCCACGACGGCGGACGGGCTGTAGACCGCGATCGCGCCCTCTTCCGGCCAGACCAGCTCGACCGGCGAGCCGTCGGCGATGACGTCGCGTGCCAGCTTGTCGAGGGTGATGCCGACGTCATAGTTGCCCTCGGCGACGCCCGTCAGCACGTCCACCGGCGAGGGCACGACGACGACGCCGTTGTCCTTGAGGCGGGCGTAGAAGTCCATGCCGTAACCTTCGGCCGTGCCGAGGTAGCCCAGCGCGGCGAAGGCCGAGCCGGCGAACGCCGGATCGGGGATGGCGACTCGTCCCGCGTAGGTCGGGTCGGCCAGGTCGGCCCACGAGGTCGGCTGGGGATCGACCTCCGACCCGGCGACGAGGACCAGGTTGAGCAGCCGCGTGCCCACGAAGGTCTCGGCACGGAAGTCGGCCGGCACGGCTTCGATGACCTCGTCCTCGAGCGGCGCCAGCAGGCCGTCGGCCTGGTACTGCCCGATCGAGAGCGGATCCGTCATCCACAGCACGTCGGCGGCGAGACCCCCGATGCGACGTTCGCTGGCGATGCGCGCGTCCAGCTCGCCGGTCGGTGCGCGGAAGACCTCCACCTGCAGGTCAGGATGGACCTCGGCCAGGCTCGCCAGGACGGCGTCGACGGTGTCCTCGGTGACGGACGTGTAGAGCGTCACCGAGCCTTCGACCGGCTGCACCACCGGCGATGCCGACTGTGCCACCACCGGCACGACGATGACGACAAGGCTGAGGGCTGCGGCCGCGGCCGCTCGGAGCGGGATCTGCCAGCGTGGGTAGGACATGGGGCCTGGGTCTCCTGGATAGGTTTGGACGGCGAGGCTCGACCCCTCCCCGTCGACCCCGGCATCGCGGGTGTCTCCAGGCCGTACTCGCTCGGTCGTCGACCTCGAGGGTATCAGGCCCGCTTGCGAACCCCGCGGGCCGTTGGTCCCGTGCGTTCAGGTCGGGCGGACCGCTGCCTAACCCGGCGGCGCGGTCGGTAGGACGTCGTCGCAGCGGTCCCAATCGACGGCGTGCTCGAACCACTCGGGGCGAACACAGTCGCTGGGCAGCAGCGTCGGCGAGGGCTCCGGCTCAGTCGTCATGCCAAGCCGCTCTCCGAGCAGACGCGACTCCGTGGGCCAGGGCGGCCAGTCATCGGGACGCGACGGCTCGCTGGCGGTCACGTGGATGGCCACGGCTTCGCCGTCATCGCGCACCTGCCCGAGCACCTCGAGGTGCTGGCCGCTGACCGTCACCTCGACGCTGGCATCGAAATCCCGCGGCTCGCTCGCCGCCGACCAGCTGCCCTCGGCGATGATCTCGCCAGGCCCGATCACGACCAGGGCGCCGCTGGGCTGGAAGGCCCACACGGCGCCACCAGCGTCGGAGACGATGGCGAAGCGACCCACGACGGGGTGCGCCTCGTCCGAGGACGCGCCCACCGTGGCGACGACCGCGCCGAGCAGCAATCCGGCCGCTGCCATCCCACCGAGCGCGCGCTGCAGGAGGTTCACGCACTCATCGTACCCCCGTCGCGGTGCCGACGGTCGCTCAGCCTCCCCGATGCGGCGACCATCCGTGGCATCCTGAAAGCGGCGCCCGACCGCCACATCATCACCGCTTCGTCCTCCGAGGAGTCCACCATGGACGCGCGACTGACCGCCTTGCTGGGCCGCCTGCTGGACCCTGACGCCGCCGTCTCGGGCCTGCCCATCCTCGATACCGGACACTGGCTGGACGAGGACGTCGACGCGTCGGCGCGCCTCGCCGCAGCCTTTCTCGTGGCTGCGAGCGGCCCGGCGCACCCGCATCACGAGCGTGCCATGGCCGCGCTCGCTCGCCCACCCGGCGTAGGACACGGAGCTGGCGACGTTCTACCTCGACGGCCTCGAGCGGATCGAGGGCGAGCTCCAGTCCGCCTTCGCCAACGACCCGCAGGTCGCTGCCCGCTGGGACGCCGCGGCGGCGGAGCTCGTCTCCGCCCGCTCCATCGACGAGGTCGCCGAGGCTGCCTGGCGCGCCTTCTGCCCGCAGGCCGTTGGCCTTCGCGGCCACGAGTCAGCACGCATCGAAGAGCTCCGTCGCGAGCGCACCGTCGAGGTCGACCGGCTCGTGGACGATCCCATCGATGACCCAGCGCGCGAGGTCCTCTTCACCTCGAACGTGATGCTCACGACGCCGGATGCCTCGACCGACATCGCCGCCCTGCCCTACCCGGCTGACCTGCGCGACGCCATCGCGGCCGCGGCCGACGAGCCGCAGCGCTACTGGTTCGACCACCCCATCCAGATCGGCGTGGATCCCGCTGCCAACGAGCTGCTCTACGGCCTGCGCGGCCTCGACGCCGCCATCGCGGCGGAGCCGTCGCCGGGGCGCACGACGCTGCTGCTGTCGGTCAGCGTCACGCACGATGGCCTGGCACCCATCGCGCGCCGCTACCTGGCTGCGGAGCTGGCACGCGAGGGCCGGCTGCGACACCTGGAGGTCATCATCGTCACCGAGGAGGACACCCGCCGACTGATCGAGGAGGTGCTGCTGCCGGCGCTGGGACCGGCCGGCGAGGCGGCGGCGCCAGGGCTCCACGGGGTCGTCGGCGTGGACGGCCACTACGGCCGCCACTACAGCTTCCTCAAGGCGGTCGCGGGACTGTGGCAGGTGGCCATCGACCCTGGCGTTCGCGCCACCTTCAAGATCGACCTCGACCAGGTCTTCCCGCAGGCGGCGCTGCTGGCGGAGACCGGCAAGACGATGTTCGGGCACCTGTGCACGCCGCTGTGGGGTGCCCGTGCGCGCGACGCCGATGGTCACGAGCTGTGGCTGGGCATGCTGGCCGGTGCGCTGGTCAACGAGCGCGACATCGGCCACGGCCTCTTCACGCCCGATGTGCCCATCCCCGAGGACCGGCCGATGCTCGATGAGCACGTCTTCTTCAGTGCCCTGCCGCAGGCCATCTCCACGCGAGCGGAGATGATGGAGCGCTACCAGGGGCCGGAACGCGACGGCGTGAGCCGCGCGCTGCAGCGCATCCACGTCACCGGCGGCACCACCGGCATCCGCGTGGACGCGCTGCGCGCCTGCCGCCCGTTCACGCCCAGCTGGGTGGGACGGGCCGAGGACCAGGCGTACCTGCTCTCGGTGATGGGTCGGCCTGGCCCGCGGCTGGCCTACGCGCACGCGGCAGGCCTGCTGATGCGTCACGACAAGGAAGCCTTCGCCGGCCAGTCCATGGCCGCGGCGAGGATCGGCAAGCTCATCGGAGACGACGTGCGCATCCTCGTCTTCTCAGCCTACGTGGATGCCCTCGCGGGCAGTGCCGCCGAAGTCGGAGCAGGCTGCACCGCCTGCTCGACCCCTTCAGCGGCTGCTTCGCCTCGGCGACACCGCGCACGGTGGTGTTCCTTCGCGTCGCCCTTCGCACCTTGCACCTTCATGCCGATGGTGATGTCAGGGGCGCACGCGAGTACAGCGTCGTCGCTGCCCGACGCGTGGCCGCAGCTCTCGCGGCGGAAGGCGATGTCGCCATCACCGCGCGCGAACTGGAGCGGGAGCGAGCCGCCTGGAACGACTACTACGACGCCCTCGACGCGCTGGAGGCGGGCCGGCCAGACCTGCGCGCCCGTGCGCTGCAGATCATGGACGACTGCCGGGTATCGCGGGCGGAGGCGCCTCGACTCCCAGCGCCATCCTCGATCTCCCTCAGCGCGGTCTGCTCCCTCGCGTTGACCTGCACGCCACCCCGGCCCAGGAAGCCCTGGTCCTCCATGCCCGCCTCGGCGGTCGCTCTCGCGATGCGCAGGAGCCAGTCCTTGTAGCCGGCAGCCTCGTCCGGGCTGGCCTTCTCGTCCACCAGCGCCGCCACGGCGCGCAGTGCCGCGATCGCCGCATCGTGGGCGCCCTCCGCCTGGGCGACCTCGAGGTAGTCGGGAAACGGCTGCTCCGTCTTCAGGCGCCGCTCGACCTCCCTGATCATCGATGTCACCAGCGTGTTGGCGACGTAGTCGGCCCCGCTCTCGAGGATGACGCGCGCTGCGGCGAAGCCCTCGCTGACGGTCTCCTCCGAGCGCCCGGGACTGGCAGCTGAGACGGCCACGGCGGCGGCCTGCAGGCCGGCGCGCAGCTGACGCTGCTCAGCGTCGGAGTAGTCGGCGTAGATGGTCATGTGACTCCCGGCTCCACGTGCGTTTGCGGTGGCTTGGCATGGCCCAGCCTAGCGGCAAGGGCAAGGGCGTGGTCGCCCGAGACGGCTCAGGGATCCGCGCGCTCAGGCAGGGAAACGGCGACGGCCGCGCGAGCGTGAGGCTGCCGGACGCCCAATGCGTGCCTCGGACCGCTGATCGGGCGAGGACCACGTCCTGGGCCGGGTCGGCTGGGCCGGCGCGATGCGCTCACCAGTCGGGCGCTCACCAGTCGGGCGCTCACCAGCCTGGCGCTCACCGGACAGGCGCTCCCCTGGCAGCTGCTGATGCGCGCCGCCATGCTGACGGGCCGGTGAGGCGGGACGCCAGGCCTCGCGCTCGTGCTGGCCGCGCATGGGCGATCGCTGGCGGCCGTGGCCCTGCTGCTGTCGTGCGCGCGTAGTGACGATCGGTTCCGGGCGATAGGCAGCACTGGGCTCGAAGCCTGCCACGACCTCGTGGGTGATGGAGCGCTTGAGCAGCTTCTCGATGGCGGCCATCAGCTCACGCTCATCACCCGAGACCAGCGAGATGGCCGTGCCTTCCTGGCCCGCCCGACCCGTTCGGCCGATGCGGTGGATGTAGTCCTCGGGCACCGTCGGGAGCTCGAAGTTGACGACATGGGGCAGGGCCTCGATATCGAGCCCACGGGCGGCGATGTCAGTCGCCACGAGGACCTGGGCCTCACCCTTCTTGAAGGCCGCCAGGGCGCGTACTCGCTGTGACTGGCTCTTGTTGCCGTGGATGGCAGTGGCGCGGATGCCGTCCCGGTCGAGCTGCTCCGCGAGGCGGTTCGCACCATGCTTGGTGCGTGTGAAGACCAGCACCTGGCCCACGCCCTCGCCACGGACCATGTGCGCGAGCAGCTGCCGCTTGCGATCCTTGTCGACGGGGTGGACGAGCTGCCTGATGGGCGCCGGCGGGGCATTGCGCGGCGCCGCATCGACCGAAGCCGGATCGCGCAGCATCTCGTCTGCCAGTCGCCGGATGGTGCTTGAGAAGGTGGCGCTGAAGAGGAGCGTCTGGCGCTCCTTCGGCAGCTGCTCGAGGATGCGCTTGATGTCGTGGATGAAGCCCATGTCAAGCATGCGATCGGCTTCGTCGAGGACCAGCACCTCGACGGTGCTCAGGTCGATGGTCCCCTGGCGAACATGATCGAGCAGTCGACCGGGCGTGGCCACCACGATCTCCGGCCACTGGCGCAGGGAGCGCACCTGGCGGTCCATGCGCACACCGCCGTAGATGGCCACCGAGCGGACGGGGCGCCGGCCACCGTAGGTACGAACGCTCTGCTCCACCTGGAGCGCGAGCTCACGGGTCGGCACGACCACGAGGGCGCGGACCTTGCGCTGGCCGGATTCCTGTCGCGCCCGCAGCCCATCCAGCATGGGCAACACGAACGCGGCCGTCTTGCCGGTGCCGGTCTGGGCGCCGGCCAGCAGGTCGCGGCCACTGAGGATGATGGGGATGGCCTGCGCCTGGACCGGCGTGGGCTCGGTGTAGCCCTGGTCGGCGACGGCACGCAGCGAATCGGGGCGCAGCCCAAGAGTAGCGAAGGTCAAGGTAGCTCCTGACAGGGCCCGTCTCGCGTCGTCGCGAGGGCCGGTCAGGGCGTGAGGACTCGGGGGATGGTCGCGTTGAGGAACCAGGGCGCGGACCGGAGGCGCCCGTCGAGGTGAGCCGTCAGCATAGCGGCTCCGGCTGGAAGACGTCTGGGCGGGTCAGGCAGGATGAGCGCGGACCCGCCCACGGGGGCCGGCCGGCGCCCCGGGCTGGCTGCCAGTGGCGGGGTCGCCGCCCTGGCAACGCGGCCGGGCGCACCAGCGCGAACCGTGCTCAGCCGGCCATGTCGACCGGGTGGATGACGCCCTCGACGACCCAGGTGCCATCCCAGGCAAGGTCCGCCACCGAGATGTCGAGCGTCGGCACAGAGGCCTTCGTACGCCCCCTCGCCGAAGAGCACTCGTGCGCACGTCGAGAGGCTGGAAGTCGCTGGCACGGATACCGCTGAAGGACCCGCTCCAGGAGCCATCCTCGCCGGCGATGGTGATCTGGCCCCAGGCGGGGACCGGTCGGTCACCCGAGGCCTGGACATCCCAGTTCCAGTCGGCCAGGAGGTAGCCACCCAGGATGGGGTCGCTGAAGTGCGTGGCCGGGCCGGCCATCACGTACTGCCGGTACTGGAAGACACGATCCTCCACAGCGAAGGTGCCGCCGGGAAGCTGGTGGACATCCAGCGTGCCGGCAACCGGGCGGATCGGCGCCGCTGGCTCAGCGGGCGACGCGAGGACCGTCGCGTTCGTTCCGGCCAGCAGGGAGAAGACCATGAGTAGCGGTGTGATCACCCTCAGGGCGCGCATGTCGTGCCTCCTTGGCAACGATCGCGCGGGCCGGGTTCGCCAGTGGCTCCGGGCGACTCAGGCGGCCAACGTACGCGAGTCGCGCTTCACAGCCTCCCGCCAACGACCTCAGCATGCCTCCTCGCTAGCAGCCGGCACAAGTGCCATCGGTCGCATACGGTCCGAGCGAGCCACGACATGGCTCCCCTCGGGCTGGCCGACGTGCGCCGCGACCACGGCGCACTTCACCTTGAACAGGATGAAGACAGGCCGTGGCGCCTCGCTCAGGGACTCGAAGTTGCCCTGTCCCTTGGCGATGACGACGTCGGCGCTGGCGAAGCGGCGACGGAACGCCGCGCTGCAATCGGCCAGGATCGTCCCGGGGGCATCCGACCCGTTGTCGACGATCGCGGCGACCTCGGAGAGTCCGACGGCATGCGCGTCAGTCATGGTCGCGTCATTCAGGATGGGGGCGCCCCGCACGGCCACCGTGACACGTCCCGCCGGCAGTCGCTCGATGAGCAGCCGGTCCAGCACGATCTCACCGCAGTTGTCGGCAAGGTAGAGGATGTCCCTTGCCTCGGCCACGGCTTCGCGAAGCGCCTCGAGCGGACCGACGACAGGCTCGCTGAGGGCTTGTTCGATCGAGCGGCGCACCTCGCCTTCGCTGACGCGGCCGCTCACGCCCAGGTCGATGACGTTGCCCGCGATGGCCAGCCGGACCGCGAGGTCGAACGGGTCCGCCGCTGCCTCCACCCTCGCGCGCAGGTCGGGCAGGAGGGAGGCGGCGAGGGCGTTGTGTCGATCCTTGGCCTCGCGATAGGCGTCGCATACGCCGGTCAGCTCTCGCAGGCGTCGGTGCAGCCGCTGCCCCATGATCGGCGGAGAGTCGTGCAGGTCGGCGTCGGCGATCCAGTCGAGCATCTCTCGCAGCACCTGTTCGTGCACGACGGGGTCATCAGTCACCATCCGGCTGGCATCGAGCGACTGGCGCACCAGGCAGGGGATGCAGTCGAGAGCCGTCCTCACGGCGCCTGGCCGATCTGCCCGGCGACACCGATCTGCCCGGCGACACCGATCTGCCCGGCGGATGGAGGCACGGCCACGCTGTCCCCTACCCCGCGTACGCGGGGTGGTCGATGCGCGTACCGGGCGCGGCCTCGTCGACGACCAGCGGCAGATGCGCCATGGAGCCTCGCAGGCCGCGCAACAGCACGTACATGGCAGCCGCCGGCTCGAGCCGCAGGACATCGCCATCGAGGGAGGTCGAGCCCACGCTCGCCTCCAACACCCCCAACGTCTCGGGGTCAAGCCGGACGCTGAACCCGGGCGCGCTGTACTCGACGGCATCCGCGACCCTGAGGCGATGGGTCTGGCTCCCCCAGCGACCCTCGATGGAACCGTCCTGCAGCAGCCGGAAGGCATTGTCTGGCTGCTGCTCGAAGTCGTCGCCATCGAGGTAGAGCCGCGGCTTGTCACGGTAGGGCTCGCCGGAGGTCGGACAGGCGGTGGTGCAGTTGCCGCACTCGTTGCAGAAGTCGGTGAGCACCGCGATCTGCAGCGCCTGCTCGGCTTGAAAGGCTCGGCGCTCGCCCGCCACGACCTGCCCGCCCTGCACCCGCAGTTCCGGCAGGGCGGCCCGGAACGGTTCGGACTGGTATGTCAGGAGCGCCAGGTTGGGGCAGACCCCGACGCACAGGCTGCAGACCTGGTGACAATCGAGACAGCGGCCCGCTTCCGCCATGGCCTGCGCAGCGGTGTAGCCCAGCATCGTCTGCTCGAAGCCGTCGCGCGCCTCGAGCGGGGTGAACTCGATTGGAACGCGATACTCGCGGCGGGCCCGCCTGACCAGCAGGTCCGCGAGCTCCGATCGACCCGCCTCCTGGTCGGATCGGTCCGCCTCCTGCCCGTCGGCGCTGAGCTCGGCGTCGCCGTTGGCGCTGAACCCGGCGTCGCCGTTCGCGCGCATGATCGCCGCCGCCACCGCCTTGCCTTCGGCTGCCGCCCTGACGATCGACGAGGGGCCGGCGCCGGCAACGTCGCCCCCGGCGTAGATGCCCTTGACGGATGACTCGAAGGTGAAGGGGTCGACGTCGATGTAGCCACCAGCGGTGAGCGCCGGCTGCTCGTGCGCGAAGAAGTCGAGCACCGAATGCTGGCTGATGGCGAGGATGAGGCTATCGAGCGCGATCTCGAACTGGGAGCCTGCAACGTCATGCGGGATCTTGCGGCCGGATGCATCCCGGTCGCCGCGGTACTCGGTGCGCGTGCAGACGAGACCGACCAGCCGCCCCCGCTCGACGTGCAAGGCGTGCGGCTTGGCAAGCTCGACGATGTGCACGCCTTCCTCGCGGCAGGCATGGATCTCCTCGGGATCGGCCGGCATCTGGTCGACCGTGCGCCGATAGATGAGCGAGGCCTCGGTGGCTCCCACGCGCAGCGCCGAACGGACGGCATCCATGGCGGTGTCACCCGCGCCGATCACGCCCACGCGGTTCCCGATGGGCAGCGGATGGCCTTCGCGCACGCTGCGCAGGAAGCGCAGTGCGTCCATCACGCCCTCAGCCTCCTCACCGGGGAGGCCGAGGCGCTTGGCCAGCTGCGCCCCGACGGCCACGAAGATCGCCTCGAAACCCTCGGCGCGCAGGTCCTCGAGGGTGAAGTCCACACCGGCGACCTGGCCGATAGTGCAGCTGCACGCCCGCTGCCTGCAGGACGGCCACATCCTGGTCGATCTTGGCCTGGGGCAGCCGATAGGCCGGAATCGCTCCCCCCACCATGCCACCGGGATACGGGTGTGCCTCGAACACCGACACCGGGTAGCCGGCCTGACCCAGCACGAGGGCCGCGGACAGCCCAGCCGGCCCAGCGCCGATGATGGCGGTCCTCGTCCCGCTCGACGGTCGCCGCTGGAGCGCGATCGGCTGCTGCTCCTGCTCCATGATGAAGCGCTTCACCTGTCGGATGGCCAGCGGCTCATCGAGGTGCGTCCGGATGCAGGTGCCCTCGCAGAGGTGGTCGCAGACCTGGCCCAGGATCGAGGGCAGCGGATTGTCCTGCCGGGTGAGCCTGACGGCGGCCGCGAAGTCGCCCCGCCGGACCGCATCCATGTACTGCGGGACCTTCTGATCGACGGGGCATTCGTCGATGCAGGGCGCCTCGATGCAATCGAAGAGCCCGAGCGTTCGCGTGGTCTTCGAGCGGTCGGTGCGGACGAAGCCCTTCCGATAGCGCCGGTCGTGGCGCGTGGCCGAAGCGTATCGCCGCAGGTTCAGCCTGGCGAGTGCCTTCAGCACCAGCTCGCGCAGCTCGGCGGACTGCCTCGCATCGAGCCCTTGCTCATTCGCCCAGCCGGTCACTCGACCCAGCGCCGGGCCGGCCGTATCCGCGAGGGCCCCTGCGAGCGAGCGGCAGTCCTCGCTGTCCAGGGCCAGGCCACTGTCGGTCAGGGCAGACCACTGCAGCAGCGGTGCGAGCTGCTCGAAGTCGGCGCTGGCGATGGCGGTCCGCGCCGCGAAGTCATCCAGGTCGACCGCATCCAGCGCCTCCATCCGGGCCTGCAGGTTCTGCGTGTACTGCAGCATCCGCAGGTAGCCACCGCTCTTGAGCAGGTCCGAGCACACCGTCACGGTCTTCATCCCACCCGCCAGCAGGTCGCTGACGTTGAAGCAGTCGGCGCCACCGGCGAAGGAGATGGGCAAATCGCCCCGGAACTCCTCGCCGAGCCTGGCGGCGAGGTTCACCGTGACCGGGTGGAGCGCCCGACCGGACAGGTACATCATCTCGTCGCGGCCGAAGCGCGTGCGCCAGTTCTCGACTTCAAGCGTGTTCGAGAGCTTCAGGCCGAACACGCGACCCTGCTCGGCGGCGACGCGTCGCAGGTTGTGGAACATGGGCACGGCTGCGGCGTAGGTCAGGTCGTGGCCGAAGGCGGCGTCCGGGACCGGGATGTCGCTGAAGGCGAGGTCCTCGTTGAGGATGGTGCGCACTCGATCTGCGCCCAGCAGCGTGGGATTGCACTTGACCGACGTGTGCAGATTGCGCTCCTCGAGCAGGTACAGCGAGATGCGCTCGATCTCGTCAGGCGGGCAGCCGTGCATCGTCGAGAGGGTGATGGTGTCCGAGATGCATTCCGGGATCTCGACCTCGCGCAGCTCCGGGTAGCGGCGGGCCACGACATCGATGTACGCCGGCAGGTAGGACGATGCGTCGGCCATGCTGTCGAGGTACCACTGCACGTTGGCTTGCTGGATCCCCGCCAGGTTGTAGCCCACGCTCATGTTGAAGATCATGCCGGGGCGGTCGCCAGGGAAGCCCAGCTTGCGATGCAACGCGTGGATGAGCACCCACGCCCGCAGGTACTCGTCGAACGATTGGAAGACCTTGAGCTCCTGGCTCCACTCGACGTTGTAGCCCTCGTCCTGCACGTCGATACAGGGTTTGCTGACGTCGAGCTCGTCGAGCGTCTGGATCGTCTTGAGCTCGATGAAGCGAGCGCCGACCAGCCACGAGGCGATGATGTTCTGTGCCATCTGCGTGTGCGGTCCAGCCGCCACCCCGAAGGGCGTATCCACTGGCTGGCCGTACAGCTGGAGGCGGAAACGGTCGGATGCGCGGGGCGTGAAGAACGCCGAACGAGGCAGGCCGAAGAGCGAGTCCTTGCGCTCCAGCTCGTCGAAGACCCAGTCGGTCAGCTGCTCCATCGAGATGGGGTGGAAACGATCGGTCATGTCACCGCTCCTCCTGGGCTGCCCTTGGCCGCTACAGGCGCGCGTGCAGGCGTGCGGCCTGCTCGGCAGCCCTGGCGCGAACCTCGTCGGCATCGACGCGGGTGGGTCGGCCGTCGGCGAACACCACCTCTCCGCCGACCTTGACCTGCAGCGGCCGCACGCCGGGCGTGAAGGCCAGGTGCCAGGGGTCCATGGGCTCGTATGACCACGTCACTTCGTCCGTGCGGGCCTCTGGCACCAGGTTCCAGCCGGTCTCCAGCCACGACCAGGCCACGTCCGGTCCACAGGTCACGTCCACGCTGCGCTGCAGCACGTAGGCCAGTCGGAACGCCTCCAGGACGTTGCCCCCGATGCCGTCGGTGCCTAATGCCACCGGGTTGCTGAAGCGGGCCGGGTCGGCATAGCCCACGGCGTTGTTCAGGTTGGAGCGCGGGTTGTGGAGGATGGTGCCGCGGAGGGTGTGATCGGTGGGCAGGTGGACGCAGTGGGCCAGAAGCCAGTCGTCGCGCGTCAGCCCCTCGAGCCGCTGCGGGGCGGAGGCGTCCCCGATGCCCTCGGCCACGTGGATGTGCACGCCCACACCAAGCTCCTCGGCCATGGCCGCGGCCTCACGGAGGGAGTCTTCCGTGCAGGTGAAGGCTGCGTGGACGCCCACGAGGCCCTTGTTGCCCTCCTCGATGAAGCGCCGATTCTCTTCCAGTCCGCGGCGCGCCCCCTCCGGTCCATGGCGGTCCGTGACACCGTACGCCGGCAGCACGCGCACGCCGACCTCCGCACAGGCCTGGGCGATGACGCTGAGGCTGCCCTCGATGGCGTTGGGCGACTCATGGTGGTCGACGATCGCCGTGGTGCCCGATTCGAGGGCCTCGAGCGCCCCCAGCATGGCCGACCAGCGGATCATCTCCAGGTCGAGCGCGGCATCGAGGCGCCACCAGATGAGCTCGAGGATCTCGGCGAAGTCGGTCGGGGTCCGCGGCGGTGCCGGCATCCCTCGCGCCAGCGCCGAATAGAGGTGGTGGTGGGCGCACACCAGACCTGGGGTCGCGGCGGACATGGATCCCTCCCGATGGGCGGTTGCTACTGCCGGGCCTACGGTTTCACATCGGCCAGCTGCTGTACATGCACTCATGGCACGTCTCGGGGCAGCCAAGCGGCCCTGCTCGGCACCGTGGCTGCCCGCGGTTCCGGGCGCTCGCGTAGGC